>NZ_LYCK01000018.1 GCF_001679045.1 Haemophilus haemolyticus | reverse complement strand
GCAGAGATAGAGGAATAAGCTGGGAAGCTTAGCGACACAGGGTGATAGCCCCGTACTCGACATCCAGGCTGTGGTACTAAGTTAACGAGAAGTAGGGCGGGACACGTGATATCCTGTTTGAAGATGGGGGGACCATCCTCCAAGGCTAAATACTCCTGATTGACCGATAGTGAACCAGTACTGTGAAGGAAAGGCGAAAAGAACCCCGGTGAGGGGAGTGAAATAGAACCTGAAACCTTGTACGTACAAGCAGTGGGAGCCCGAAAGGGTGACTGCGTACCTTTTGTATAATGGGTCAGCGACTTATATTTTGTAGCGAGGTTAACCGAATAGGGGAGCCGAAGGGAAACCGAGTCTTAACTGGGCGTCTAGTTGCAAGGTATAGACCCGAAACCCGGTGATCTAGCCATGGGCAGGTTGAAGGTTGGGTAACACTAACTGGAGGACCGAACCGACTAATGTTGAAAAATTAGCGGATGACTTGTGGCTGGGGGTGAAAGGCCAATCAAACCGGGAGATAGCTGGTTCTCCCCGAAATCTATTTAGGTAGAGCCTTGAGCGGACACCTTTGGGGGTAGAGCACTGTTTCGGCTAGGGGTCCATCCCGGATTACCAACCCGATGCAAACTACGAATACCAAAGAGTGATACTCAGGAGACACACGGCGGGTGCTAACGTCCGTCGTGGAGAGGGAAACAACCCAGACCGCCAGCTAAGGTCCCAAAGTCTATATTAAGTGGGAAACGAAGTGGGAAGGCTTAGACAGCTAGGATGTTGGCTTAGAAGCAGCCATCATTTAAAGAAAGCGTAATAGCTCACTAGTCGAGTCGGCCTGCGCGGAAGATGTAACGGGGCTCAAATATAGCACCGAAGCTGCGGCATCAGACGTAAGTCTGTTGGGTAGGGGAGCGTTGTGTAAGCGGATGAAGGTGTGTTGAGAAGCATGCTGGACGTATCACAAGTGCGAATGCTGACATAAGTAACGATAAAACGGGTGAAAAACCCGTTCGCCGGAAGACCAAGGGTTCCTGTCCAACGTTAATCGGGGCAGGGTGAGTCGGCCCCTAAGGCGAGGCTGAAGAGCGTAGTCGATGGGAAACAGGTTAATATTCCTGTACTTGGTAAAGCTGCGATGTGGGGACGGAGTAGGTTAGGTTATCGCACTGTTGGATATGTGCGTTTAAGTTGGTAGGTGGGAAGTTTAGGCAAATCCGGACTTCCTTAACACTGAGAGATGATGACGAGGCTCTACGGAGCTGAAGTAACTGATACCACACTTCCAGGAAAAGCCACTAAGCGAAAGGCTTTACTAAACCGTACTGAAAACCGACACAGGTGGTCAGGTAGAGAATACTCAGGCGCTTGAGAGAACTCGGGTGAAGGAACTAGGCAAAATAGCACCGTAACTTCGGGAGAAGGTGCGCCGGCGTAGATTGTAGTCCCTTGCGGATGAAGGTTGAACCGGTCGAAGATACCAGCTGGCTGCAACTGTTTATTAAAAACACAGCACTCTGCAAACACGAAAGTGGACGTATAGGGTGTGATGCCTGCCCGGTGCTGGAAGGTTAATTGATGGTGTAATCGAAAGAGAAGCTCCTGATCGAAGCCCCAGTAAACGGCGGCCGTAACTATAACGGTCCTAAGGTAGCGAAATTCCTTGTCGGGTAAGTTCCGACCTGCACGAATGGCATAATGATGGCCAGGCTGTCTCCACCCGAGACTCAGTGAAATTGAAATCGCCGTGAAGATGCGGTGTACCCGCGGCTAGACGGAAAGACCCCGTGAACCTTTACTATAGCTTGACACTGAACATTGAATTTTGATGTGTAGGATAGGTGGGAGACTTAGAAGTAGTCACGCCAGTGATTATGGAGTCGACCTTGAAATACCACCCTTTAACGTTTGATGTTCTAACGAAGATTGCGGAACGCGGTCTCGGACAGTGTCTGGTGGGTAGTTTGACTGGGGCGGTCTCCTCCCAAAGAGTAACGGAGGAGCACGAAGGTTTGCTAATCACGGTCGGACATCGTGAGGTTAGTGCAATGGTATAAGCAAGCTTAACTGCGAGACAGACAAGTCGAGCAGGTACGAAAGTAGGTCATAGTGATCCGGTGGTTCTGAATGGAAGGGCCATCGCTCAACGGATAAAAGGTACTCCGGGGATAACAGGCTGATACCGCCCAAGAGTTCATATCGACGGCGGTGTTTGGCACCTCGATGTCGGCTCATCACATCCTGGGGCTGAAGTAGGTCCCAAGGGTATGGCTGTTCGCCATTTAAAGTGGTACGCGAGCTGGGTTTAGAACGTCGTGAGACAGTTCGGTCCCTATCTGCCGTGGGCGTTGGAGAATTGGTTGGGGCTGCTCCTAGTACGAGAGGACCGGAGTGGACGCACCACTGGTGTTCCGGTTGTGTCGCCAGACGCATTGCCGGGTAGCTAAGTGCGGAAGAGATAAGTGCTGAAAGCATCTAAGCACGAAACTTGCCAAGAGATGAGTTCTCCCACACATCAAGTGTGTAAGGGTTGTTTAAGACTAAGACGTAGATAGGCAGGGTGTGTAAGTGATGTGAGTCATTGAGCTAACCTGTACTAATTGCCCGAGAGGCTTAACTATACAACGCTCAAGTGTTTTTGGAAAA
>NZ_LYCK01000017.1 GCF_001679045.1 Haemophilus haemolyticus | reverse complement strand
CTTAGTACCACAGCCTGGATGTCGAGTACGGGGCTATCACCCTGTGTCGCTAAGCTTCCCAGCTTATTCCTCTATCTCTGCTGCTATCATTAACAGGCTCTTTCGCTTTCGCTCGCCGCTACTGACGAAATCTCGGTTGATTTCTTTTCCTCGGGGTACTTAGATGTTTCAGTTCTCCCGGTTTGCCTCACTTACCTATGGATTCAGTAAGTGATAGTAGATTCTTCATCTACTGGGTTTCCCCATTCGGATATCTTGGATTAAACGCCTCTTATCGACTCATCCAAGCTTTTCGCAGATTAGCACGTCCTTCTTCGCCTCTGATTGCCAAGGCATCCACCTTGTACGCTTAGTCACTTAACTATACAACCTCAAATGTTTTCAAAACTCAATATAAAAAGATATTACGTTCTGAGCACTTTCAGCGTCATTAATTCAACTAAACACTTGATTGCTTTTGTTCAATCAAGATTTTATGCAAAACAGGTTTGCTTTCAGAGTTTCCTTCTCAGTTCCCTCTTTCACTTTCCTGCCTTGCCTACTCAGACTTTCTCTCGAAAATCTCTTGTTTTCAGCTTGTTTCCAATTTTTTAAAGAACAGT
>NZ_LYCK01000016.1 GCF_001679045.1 Haemophilus haemolyticus | reverse complement strand
CTTAGTACCACAGCCTGGATTTTGAGTACGGGGCTATCACCCTGTGTCGCTAAGCTTCCCAGCTTATTCCTCTATCTCTGCTGCTATCATTAACAGGCTCTTTCGCTTTCGCTCGCCGCTACTGACGAAATCTCGGTTGATTTCTTTTCCTCGGGGTACTTAGATGTTTCAGTTCTCCCGGTTTGCCTCACTTACCTATGAATTCAGTAAGTGATAGTAGATTCTTCATCTACTGGGTTTCCCCATTCGGATATCTTGGATTAAACGCCTCTTATCGACTCATCCAAGCTTTTCGCAGATTAGCACGTCCTTCTTCGCCTCTGATTGCCAAGGCATCCACCTTGTACGCTTAGTCACTTAACTATACAACCTCAAATGTTTTCAATCACTTTAAGTTTTCACTTTAAAGTGCGGTCAATTTGATGCGTATTTTCATTCAACTAAACACTTGATTGCTTTTGTTCAATCAAGATTTTATGCAAAACAGGTTTGCTTTCAGAGCTCCCTTTTCAGTTCCCTCTTTTCACTGCCCTATTTTGCCTACTCAGACTTTCTCTCGAAAATCTCTTGTTTTCAGCTTGTTTCCAATTTTTTAAAGAACAGTAAGATAATCTAACAAAGTTATCTTTAATTGGCGTCCCCACGGGGATTCGAACCCCGGTTACCGCCGTGAAAGGGCGATGTCCTAGGCCTCTAGACGATGGGGACATCAATTAAAGATACTCTATCTTATTCTTATCTTTCAACGTTGCTTTTCGCTTCGTTTTCAATCTTGTCTACAACTATCAGCCAATCTGTGTGAG
>NZ_LYCK01000015.1 GCF_001679045.1 Haemophilus haemolyticus | reverse complement strand
TGTTTAGATAATACGGTTGTAATTGCTGCTGTTAAAGTTGTTTTACCGTGGTCAACGTGGCCGATTGTACCCACGTTTACGTGCGGTTTTGTACGTTCAAATTTTTCTTTAGACATTTGTTTAGTTTCCTAGAAAATGCTCTATAAGCCATTCGACTTATAGAGCGGATTGTTACAAAAAATTATTTTTTACGCGCTTCAATTACTGCAGCAGCAACACTTGTTGGCGCTTCAGCATATTTTAACGGTTCCATTGAGTATGATGCACGACCTTGAGTTTGTGAACGTAAGTCTGTTGCATAACCGAACATCTCAGAAAGTGGAACTTCTGCATCGATTTTAACAACGAATTCGTTCGCTTCTTGACCGTTAACCATAGCACGACGACGGCTTAAGTCACCGATTACATCACCAACATACTCAGGTGGAGTTTCAACTTCAACTTTCATAATTGGCTCAAGTAATACTGGGTTTGCTTTTGCGAATGCTGCTTTAAATGCTAAAGATGCAGCAAGTTTAAACGCTAACTCAGATGAGTCCACATCATGGTATGAACCGAAGTGTAAACGTACACCAAGATCAACTACAGGGTAGCCCGCTAATGGACCAGATTTAAGTTGTTCTTGAATACCTTTATCAACCGCTGGAATATATTCACCAGGAATTACACCACCTTTGATTTCGTTTACAAATTCATAACCAGGACCTTCTGGGTCTAATGGATATAAGTCGATAACAACGTGACCATATTGACCGCGACCACCAGATTGTTTTGCGTGTTTACCTTCAACATCGTTAACACGAGTGCGAATAGTTTCACGGTAAGATACTTGTGGTTTACCAATATTAGCTTCCACTTTAAACTCACGTTTCATACGGTCAACGATGATATCTAAGTGTAATTCACCCATACCAGAAATTATGGTTTCGCCAGATTCTTCATCAGTGTGTACACGGAATGAAGGGTCTTCTTGAGCAAGACGACCTAATGCTAAACCCATTTTTTCTTGGTCAGCTTTAGTTTTTGGTTCTACCGCAACAGAGATTACTGGCTCTGGGAATTCCATACGCTCAAGGATGATTGGTGCTTCAATTGCACATAATGTATCACCAGTAGTTACATCTTTTAAGCCGATAGCAGCTGCGATGTCACCTGCACGAACTTCTTTAATTTCTTCACGTTTGTTAGCGTGCATCTGTACGATACGACCAAAACGTTCACGTTTTTGACGTACAGAGTTTAATACTGTATCACCAGAATTAATAACACCAGAATATACACGGAAGAAGGTTAAGTTACCTACGAACGGGTCAGTTGCAATTTTGAATGCTAATGAAGAGAATGGTTCTTCATCACTTGCATGACGTTCGCCTTCAGTTTCATCTGGATTGATACCTTTAATAGCTGGAATATCTGTTGGCGCTGGTAAATATTCAACAACGGCATCTAGCATAGCTTGAACACCTTTGTTTTTGAACGCAGAACCACAGGTTACTAAGATAATTTCACTTGCTAATACACGCTGACGTAATGCAGACTTAATTTCTTCTTCAGTTAAGTCTTCACCGCCTAAGTATTTCTCCATTAACTCCTCAGATGCTTCAGCTGCTGCTTCTACAAGGTTTTGACGCCATTCTTCACAGTCCGCTTGCATATTTGCAGGCACATCTTCATAAGTGAAAGTCATACCTTGGTCTGCTTCATTCCAGTTAATCGCTTTCATTTTGATTAGGTCAACGACACCTGTGAAGTTTTCTTCTGCACCAACTGGAAGTTGAAGTGGAACCGCATTAGCACCTAAGCGAGTTTTTAATTGTTCAACTACGCGCAAGAAGTTTGCACCAGTACGGTCCATTTTGTTTACGAACGCAATACGCGGAACTTCATATTTATTAGCTTGACGCCATACAGTTTCAGATTGTGGTTGAACACCACCAACCGCACAGTAAACCATTACCGCACCATCAAGAACACGCATAGAACGCTCTACTTCAACAGTAAAGTCCACGTGTCCCGGAGTATCAATAACATTGATACGATGTTGTGGGAATTGTTGTGACATACCAGACCAGAATGCAGTTGTTGCCGCAGAGGTAATGGTGATACCACGCTCTTGTTCTTGTTCCATCCAGTCCATCGTTGCTGCACCATCGTGCACTTCACCGATTTTGTGGCTAACACCAGTATAGAATAAGATACGCTCAGTAGTAGTAGTTTTACCCGCATCAATATGCGCACTGATACCGATATTACGATATCTTTCAATAGGGGTTGTACGAGCCATTATTATAACCTTGTTTATTTAATATCAGTTTATATAAGGGTAAGGCTTCATCAACGATGAAGCCCTTTAAATTCAAAAACTTATTACCAACGGTAGTGAGCAAATGCTTTGTTAGCTTCAGCCATGCGGTGAACGTCTTCACGTTTTTTCACTGCTGCACCTTTATTATCTGAAGCATCAGATAATTCGTTTGCAAGGCGTAAAGCCATTGATTTATCACCACGTTTACGTGCTGCTTCAACGATCCAACGCATACCTAATGCGTTACGACGTACAGGGCGCACTTCAACTGGTACTTGGTAAGTAGAACCACCAACACGACGAGATTTAACCTCAACAGTTGGACGTACGTTTTCAAGTGCAACTTCAAACGCTTCTAAAGGCTCTTTACCTGTGCGTTGTGCTAAAGTTTCTAAAGCACCATAAACGATTGATTCAGCAACGGATTTTTTACCGTCTACCATGATTACATTAATAAATTTTGCAAGTAATTCTGAACCGAACTTCGGATCTGGAAGAATCTTGCGTGCTTCAACACTACGACGACGTGGCATTGCGAATTTCTCCGTATTTTAATCTTCAGGATATCCAAAACCCATCAGCAATATTTCTCTTTGAGAAAATTTGCAGCGCAAAGCGCTTTTTGACTGGAGTTTATGGTTTAAATTGTTTTGCTAATTTAGACGTTTGGCCTTACTTAACGGAGAACCATTAAGCTTTAGGACGTTTAACGCCGTATTTAGAACGACCTTGTTTACGATCTTTAACGCCTGCGCAGTCTAATGCACCGCGTACTGTGTGGTAACGCACACCTGGTAAGTCTTTAACACGACCACCACGGATTAATACAACACTGTGCTCTTGAAGGTTGTGACCTTCACCACCGATATAAGAAGTTACTTCAAAACCGTTAGTTAAGCGGATACGACATACTTTACGTAGCGCTGAGTTTGGTTTTTTAGGAGTTGTAGTATATACACGAGTACATACACCACGTTTCTGCGGGCAAGCCTCTAATGCAGGAACGTTGCTTTTTACAACCTTTTTCACACGCGGTTTGCGTACTAGCTGGTTGATAGTTGCCATTAAAAAAGCTCCAGTTTAAATGTTATTCAATAATAGAATGTTGTTCAAAAAATCTACTTCCATACAGAAATAGACGGCGAATTTTAATCGTTCTGAGGTTTATTGTCAATAATTAAACAGCGCCAAAGATCCGTGAAAGGATCTTTGGTTACGCACAAAAAACACTTCCAAAATTCACCGCACTTTTTATTCAAAATGCCAAACCAATTGCCCCAGCGAAATGACAGTTTTATAATTTCTACTTAATTAGTATTAAATTACAATGATTATGTTACGCTCGCTCAAATTTCACTTACGCTATTTCTTCCATAAAAAGCTACGCCAAACACACAGAATTTCCCACAAAAGTTTAGAATTTATCTGCCTAATTATAGGGGCGACATTTGTCTCAGTCTTTTCATTTGGCTTTGCTAAATTGTCCGATCTTGGTCTAGAACTAAACGCTCACTGGTCATCTCAATATCCTATTGCAGTTTGGTTTGTGTTACCCCTAGGCATGGCTTGCCTAACTTGGTTTACGAAAAAATATACTCCCTATGTAGGAGGAAGCGGTATTCCGCAAGTCATTGCATCAATTAATCTTCCTCATAGTAGCTATAAAACCAAATTAGTTGAATTCAGCCAAACTATTTGGAAAATTCCTCTTACCTTTCTGGCTATGCTTATCGGTGCATCGGTTGGGCGTGAAGGTCCATCAGTACAAGTTGGCGCAGCTGTCATGCTTGCATGGGGAAATTATTGTAGAAAACATAATTTAGCGTTTAGAGGATTAAGCACCAATGAATTACTTGCCACAGGTGCAGCAGGTGGGCTTGCAGCAGCCTTTAATGCACCTTTGGCTGGAGTGATATTTGCGATTGAAGAACTTGGGCGTGGAGTGATGTTACGTTGGGAACGACGCGTATTGATGGGCGTATTAGCTGCAGGTTTCATTCTTGTCGCGATTCAAGGAAACAGCCCTTATTTTCCACGTTATCAAGGGGCAACATCTGTTTCTTATCTCTATCTTTGGCTCGCAATTTGTGGGGTGGTTTGTGGCATTCTAGGTGGCATATTCGGACGATTATTAGCAAAAGGTCTCGCAGGATTATCACCTGAAAAATGGCGTGGCTGGGTTCGCCAACATCCTATTTATATTGCTTTATCATTGGGTTTAGTGCTTGCCGCACTTGGCAGTTACACTCATGGGAAAACTTATGGTACTGGCTATGAAGTTGTTGCGCACGCTCTAGAAGGGCAAGCCATAGATCCTGAAATTGGCATCCTTAAACTTTTAGCAACGGTGACCACTTATTGGAATGGTATTGCCGGTGGTATCTTTACACCATCACTAACAACAGGCGCAGGCATTGGTGCAATGCTTTGGGATCTCAGTGGCGGTATGATCGATCAACGTTTTTTGGTGATTTTATGCATGGCGGCATTTTTAGCTGGCGGCACACAATCGCCAGTTACTGCCAGCGTTGTTGTGATGGAAATGACTGGCGCACAACCCGTTCTCATTTGGCTCTTGATTTCCAGCATTATTGCATCCATAATCTCGCGCCAATTTAGCCCAAAACCATTTTACCACTTTGCTGCAGGCCGTTTTCGCCAGCAAATGCAAGCTCGCCAAGCCGAAGAATTACGCAGCAAAACCGAACAAGAGAAATAAAAATGCCTCAAAATCTACCGCACTTTTACCGCGGCCGTTTTTCTGTTGCGCCAATGTTAGATTGGACAACACGCCATTGTCGTTATTTTCATCGCCAATTTTCAAAGCATGCGTTACTTTACACTGAAATGGTCACAGCACCTGCGATTATCCACGCAAAATATGACCACTTGGATTTTGATTTACAAGAAAATCCCGTTGCGTTACAGCTGGGAGGAAGTGATCCTGAACAACTCAAACATTGTGCAAAACTTGCTGAAGAACGAGGTTATCACGAAATTAATCTCAATGTAGGATGCCCTTCTGATCGCGTACAAAATGGAATGTTTGGCGCTTGCTTAATGGCGAAAGCAGATTTGGTGGCAGACTGCGTAGAACAAATGCAAAGTGCGGTCAAAATTCCAGTCACTGTGAAAACACGTATTGGTATTGATGAATTAGACAGCTATGAATTTTTATGTGATTTTATTGAAAAAGTTCAAGGAAAAGGTTGCCAAGAATTTATTATCCATGCACGAAAAGCTTGGCTTTCAGGGTTAAGTCCCAAAGAAAATCGAGAAATTCCACCATTAGATTATGCTCGGGTATATCAACTAAAACGTGATTTTCCACAACTAACTATTGCAATTAACGGTGGGATTAAAACCATTGAAGAAATAAAGCAACATTTGCAATATGTGGACGGCGTGATGGTTGGGAGAGAGGCCTATCAAAATCCAAGTTTACTTGGGCAAATTGACCAAGCCTTATTTGCTCCTAACGCTGCAATTGTTACTGCTCATGAAGCGGTACAGTCAATGCTTCCTTATATCGAACAACAACTTAGCCAAGGCATACACCTTAATCATATCGTCCGCCATATGTTAGGCGCATTCCAAAATTGCAAAGGTGCTCGTCAATGGCGACGCTATTTAAGCGAAAATGCATTTAAACAAGGCGCGGGAATTGAAGTGGTTGAAACCGCCCTAAGCTTTGTAGAAAACGAATCCTAAAAAACAAAATAAGCCGCAAAAATGCGGCTTATTTTTCAGCTGTTTTTCTTATGCAATACGCATTTGAAAAATCACCAATTCAGCTTGGCAACAAAAAGTGAAATCTGCCTTTAATAAATAGCCACCATCCACTTTTGTAATTTCAGATTGAATTTCACAAGGTTCACTTTCTACATCACGCGCTTTCTGGGTAAAAAATGCGAGCGCTTCTTGCGCTTGTTCCTCACTGTCATAAACATATTCAATAACCTGACTACAATCACGATTATCGAAAAGTGATTTCATATCAAATGTGTTACAACCCACACATTCAATCGGTTTTTCAGTTTGAATTGCCATAATATTATCCCTTTTATTCAGATTATTTTGCAGCAACAAAACCTACTGCTTCATACACTTTAGCCAAGGTTTCTTGCGCTTTTGCACGAGCTTTTTCCGCACCTTGTCGTAAGATATTATCTAATAAAGCTTCATCATTACGATATTGATGGAAACGTTCTTGTAAACCAGCAAGTAAAGTTGATACTTCATCCGCCACTGCTGTTTTTAAATGTCCGTACATTTTACCTTCAAATTCTTTTTCAAGATCAGCTATTGGCTTATCTGTAACCGCAGAAAGAATATCTAAAAGATTGGATACCCCCGCTTTATTTTGCACATCATAGCGAACAACAGGTGGCTCATCTGAATCTGTTACGGCACGTTTAATTTTCTTCGCCACAGATTTTGGATCTTCCAAAAGTGTCACTACATTGTTGCGGTTATCATCTGATTTTGACATTTTCTTTTCAGGATCTTGCAATGACATAATACGCGCGCCTGCTTTTCCAATGAAAATTTCAGGAATGGTGAAAATATTGCCATAAAGCGCATTAAAGCGGTTTGCAATATCACGCGTAATTTCTAAGTGTTGTTTTTGGTCATCACCAACAGGCACGCTTTTTGCTTGATAAAGTAAAATATCCGCCGCCATTAACACAGGGTAATCAAACAAACCTACGTTAATATTTTCTGCATAACGTGCTGATTTATCTTTGAATTGCGTCATTCGGCTCATTTCACCGAAATAGGTGTAGCAGTTTAACACCCAGCTTAATTGCGTGTGTTCTGGAACATGAGATTGAACAAAAATAGTACTTTTATTTGGATCAATTCCACACGCTAAATAAAGTGCAAGCACATCAAGCGTTGCTTTGCGAAGGGCAACAGGATCTTGACGCACAGTGATCGCATGTAAATCAACTACGCAGAAAATACATTCATAATCTTCTTGCATTTTTACCCAGTTGCGCAACGCGCCCAAATAATTTCCGATAGTTAATTCACCAGAAGGCTGCACGCCACTAAAAACAATTGGTTTTGCCATAATCAATCCTTAATACCTTAAAACTGTTCGCACATCATACCAGAAACTCTAGGCTTTTTTAATGTTCGAGTTCAAAAGCTAGGTTAAAAATGCTATATTTAACGAAAACGTTTTCCTAATATTTTCTAATGAAAAACTACCACGATATTGTTATTGCCCTAGCTGGAGTGTGCCAATCAGCAAAATTGGTTCATCAACTTGCAACAGAAAGTCGAGCAGATTCGGATACATTTTTAACCGCACTTAATAGCCTTTTCATTACCCAACCACAACGAATCGAAGATGTTTTTGGTGGCGAAGTTCGTCATTTAAAATTAGGTCTAGAAACCTTAATTCATCAGCTCAACGCACAAGGCGATCAAAATTTAACTCGCTATTGGCTAAGCCTTTTAGCATTAGAAGGAAAATTATCGAAAAATCCCGATGCCAAACAAACATTGGGCAATCGAATTTCTCGCCTAAAAGAACAGGAAATTCATTACGCTCGCGATAGTGAAACAATGCTATCTATTATGGCAAATATTTACAGCGACGTTATTAGCCCATTGGGCAAAAAAATTCACATACTAGGCTCACCTGATTATTTGCGACAAGAACTCGTGCAAAATAAAATTCGTGCAATTTTACTTGCAGGCATTCGCTCTGCCGTGCTGTGGAAACAAATGGGCGGAACAAAATGGCAAATTTTATTTTTCCGCAGAAAACTACTTGCCACCGCAAAACAGATTTATTCTTCTATTTATTAATACAATTCTGGAGCAAACATTTATGCAACTCTCTACACTGACCGCACTTTCCCCTCTTGATGGTCGTTATCAAGATAAAGTAACTCCATTACGCGCTATTTTTAGCGAATTCGGGTTAATGAAATTCCGTGTAGCTGTGGAAGTTCGTTGGTTACAAAAATTAGCTTCAACGGCAGACATTACCGAAGTACCGCCATTTTCTACGCAAACAAATACTTTTTTGGATGGAATTGTGGCTAATTTTAATGAGACCGATGCTGCGCGTATTAAAGAAATTGAACGCACAACCAATCACGATGTGAAAGCCGTTGAGTATTTTCTGAAAGAGAAAATTCAAAATGAAGTGGAACTAATGAATGTTTCCGAATTTATTCACTTCGCTTGCACCTCTGAAGATATTAACAACCTCTCTCACGCATTAATGTTAAGCACTGCTCGTGACGAAGTGATTTTACCAGAATGGCAAAAACTCATTGATGAAATTACTCGTCTTGCAGAAGAATATAAAACGATTCCATTACTTTCTCGCACACATGGCCAGCCAGCTTCACCAAGCACCGTGGGCAAAGAAATGGCGAATGTCGTTTACCGCCTAAAACGTCAATTTAAACAACTTCAGAACGCGGAAATCTTAGGTAAAATCAATGGCGCGGTAGGTAACTACAATGCGCATTTATCGGCATATCCTAATGTTGATTGGCATAAATTCAGCGAGGAATTTGTCACTTCATTAGGTATTCAATGGAATCCTTATACCACGCAAATTGAGCCGCACGATTACATCGCTGAATTTTTTGATGCTGTAGTACGCTTTAATACTATTATCATTGATTTTGATCGGGATTTATGGGGATACATTGCATTAAATCACTTTAAACAACGAACTATTGCAGGCGAAATTGGTTCTTCCACCATGCCACATAAAGTCAATCCAATTGATTTTGAAAACTCAGAGGGCAATCTAGGCTTAGCGAATGCAGTGATGACCCATTTAGGTCAAAAGTTACCAATTTCTCGCTGGCAGCGTGACTTAACGGATTCAACCGTATTACGTAATTTAGGCGTAGGATTAGGTTATTGTTTGATCGCTTATGCTTCAACGCGCAAAGGCATTAGTAAACTTGAAGTAAATCAACCGCACTTATTAGAAGAACTCAATCAAAACTGGGAAGTTTTGGCTGAACCTATTCAAACCGTAATGCGTCGCTACGGAATAGAAAAACCTTACGAAAAATTAAAAGAATTAACGCGAGGTAAACGAGTGACAGAACAGGCTATGCGTGAATTTATTGATAAGTTGGCTATTCCACAAGAAGAAAAATTACGTTTACAAAAATTAACACCCGCTACTTATATTGGAGCTGCAGTGGAATTAGTAGAGAAGCTATCATAGGAATTTGGCTCTTTTTCCAACAATATTCTTTACAAGAACATAGCTTTTCTCTATAATCCTACGCCTGTGTTAGTCAATCTAACAAATTTCTGGTTGGTGCTTGACCTATTCAAGCCCCATCCAAGACCGTAGGGGAGTAATCTTAATTATCCTACGTAGATGGTGAACAGAATAAGAATTTTTCTTGCTTCTGGGCGCCGAAGTCATCCTAGTCTTAGGATTAGGTAAATTAATTCCGAGTAATCGGAGTGTATTCAGGAGCTAAAAGCCAATGGCATTAAATCTTCAAGACAAACAAGCAATTGTTGCTGAAGTAAATGAAGCAGCCAAAGGTGCACTTTCAGCAGTAATCGCGGATTCTCGCGGTGTAACTGTTGAGAAAATGACTGAATTACGTAAATCAGCACGTGAGGCTGGCGTTACAATGCGTGTAGTTCGTAATACTTTATTACGTCGCGCAGTTGAAGGCACAGATTACGAATGCTTAAAAGATACGTTTGTAGGTCCAACACTTATCGCGTTCTCTAACGAACACCCGGGCGCAGCTGCTCGTTTGTTCAAAGAGTTTGCTAAAGCAAACGATAAGTTTGAAATTAAAGGTGCAGCCTTTGAAGGTAAAATCCAAGATGTTGAATTCTTGGCAACATTACCAACTTACGAAGAAGCGATTGCACGTTTAATGGGCACAATGAAAGAAGCTGCAGCAGGCAAACTTGCTCGCACCTTCGCGGCATTACGCGACAAATTACAAGAAGCAGCTTAATCATTAAGCGTTTCTTACTTCATCTAACTTTATTTATTTTAGGAATTGATTGTTATGTCATTAACTAACGAACAAATCATTGAAGCGATTGCTTCAAAAACTGTAACTGAAATCGTTGAATTAATCGCAGCGATGGAAGAAAAATTCGGTGTTTCAGCAGCGGCAGCAGTAGCAGCAGCTCCAACAGCAGGCGGCGCAGCGGCAGCAGAAGAAAAAACTGAATTCGACGTAATTCTTGCAGCAGCTGGTGCTAACAAAGTAGCAGTAATCAAAGCAGTACGTGGTGCAACTGGTTTAGGCTTAAAAGAAGCTAAAGATTTAGTTGAATCTGCTCCAGCAGCATTAAAAGAAGGTGTTTCTAAAGAAGAAGCTGAAGCACTTAAGAAAGAATTAGAAGAAGCTGGTGCACAAGTAGAAGTTAAATAATTTCTATTTTAACCACTTTAAAATTCAGAAAACCGATGGGAAACCATCGGTTTTTTCCTATCTAAAAAGCCATAACTTCCTTAATTTAAAAACTTATCATCTTCTCCTTTCTACGATAAAATGTCTCCTATTATTGATAAATAAAGAGAAAATCTATGACTACAAAAGCATTAAGTGCGGTAATTTTAGCAGCTGGAAAAGGAACGCGTATGTATTCGGATTTACCTAAAGTTCTACATACAATAGCTGGTAAACCAATGGTAAAACATGTAATTGATACTGCTCATCAATTAGGCGCAGAAAATATTCATTTAATCTATGGTCACGGTGGGGACTTAATGCGTTCCCATCTTGCAAATGAACAAGTAAATTGGGTATTACAAAAAGAACAACTTGGCACAGCACATGCAGTTCAACAAGCAGCTCCGTTCTTTAAGGATAACGAAAATATTGTTGTACTTTACGGCGATGCACCATTAATAACTAAAGAAACATTAGAAAAATTAATTGAAGCGAAACCAGAAAATGGCATTGCATTGCTTACCGTAAATTTAGATAACCCAACAGGCTATGGACGAATTATCCGTGAAAATGGAAATATTGTGGCAATTGTAGAACAAAAAGATGCAAATGCAGATCAACTAAATATTAAAGAAGTAAATACTGGCGTTATGGTATCTGATGGTGCAAGTTTCAAAAAATGGCTAGCTCGTGTAGGCAATAATAATGCTCAAGGCGAATATTACTTAACGGATCTTATTGCTCTCGCGAACCAAGATAATTGCCAAGTTGTTGCGGTACAAGCAACAGATGTCATGGAAGTTGAAGGTGCAAATAATCGCTTACAATTAGCCGCACTTGAACGTTATTTCCAAAATAAACAAGCCTCCAAATTATTACTTGAAGGCGTGATGATCTACGATCCCGCTCGTTTTGACCTGCGTGGAACATTAGAGCATGGAAAAGATGTGGAAATCGACGTTAATGTTATTATCGAAGGTAGTGTTAAACTCGGCGATCGCGTAAAAATTGGCGCAGGTTGCGTATTGAAAAATGTTGTTATTGGCAATGATGTAGAAATAAAACCCTATTCAGTGCTAGAGGATGCTGTAGTGGGAGAAAAAGCCACAATTGGTCCATTTTCTCGTTTACGCCCAGGTGCAGAACTTGCAGCTGAAACGCATGTCGGTAACTTTGTAGAAATTAAAAAATCCACCGTTGGTAAAGGTTCTAAAGTAAATCATCTAACCTATGTTGGCGATTCAGAAATCGGCTCAAATTGTAATATTGGTGCGGGTGTCATCACCTGTAACTACGATGGCGCAAATAAATTTAAAACGATCATCGGTGATGATGTGTTTGTGGGATCTGATACACAATTAGTCGCGCCAGTAAAAGTCGCAAATGGCGCAACTATTGGTGCTGGAACAACAATTACACGTGATGTTGGCGAAAATGAATTAGTGATTACACGAGTTCCTCAACGCCATATTCAAGATTGGCAACGACCAACAAAGAAAAAATAAAATAGCATAAAAAAATCCTACGTTTTATCGTAGGATTTTTTTATAAACCGATTTTACAAATCGTCATCAAAACTACATAAAAAATGACCGCACTTAATACCAATAATTTAAAAGCCAATTTTGGCTTTCTCTGATGTAGGCGATATAACATTCGAGCTACCACCGCAAGAATAATAGGATAAATCCAAAAAAATATTGAGAATAAATTAACTTGCCAAGTTTCTAAGTTTGAATTTTTCTCAAATGTAGTGGAAAGCAACAGAGCCATCGGACATAACAATACAGGAGCACAAAAAATAGCTAATCCCCAAGAAAATAAACTAAAACCACGAGGCAAAGATTGTCTTGTCATAATTTAAAAATTTTACAAATAAAAGATAATTACAATATAGCAAATAGTGTGATTATTAGAAAGTAAGTGGAAATCAATAGACTTGAATAAAATAAAATGGCGCACCCGAAAGGATTCGAACCTTTGACCGCTCGGTTCGTAGCCGAGTACTCTATCCAGCTGAGCTACGGGTGCGTAGATGATGCTTTAATTATTCATGACCATTTTTAGAAGATAGAGCCGTTTTAAAATGGCGCACCCGAGAGGATTCGAACCTCTGACCGCTCGGTTCGTAGCCGAGTACTCTATCCAGCTGAGCTACGGGTGCAGAATAAATAAAACAAACAATGGCGGTGAGAGAGGGATTCGAACCCTCGATGGAGCTTTTTAACCCCATACTCCCTTAGCAGGGGAGCGCCTTCAGCCTGCTCGGCCATCTCACCACAATCGGTGTGATCGGTATAATACGTTTTTTAGAAAATATGTCAAACCATTTTTTGAAAAACATACCTGTTTGAATATTTTATCTACACATATAAATATATTATTGAATAAAAATCTACTCATCATTCAAAAATACTAAAATCTTAGATATTGTTTCCCGTCTTAATTCATCTTGCTCAAATAACACCTCATGTTTAGCGTTCAATACAACTTTACATTGAGCATTCGGAAAAAGTGCGGTTAATTTTTCAAGATTTTTGTTATCTACGATTTTTTCTTTTTCAGCTTGTAAAATTAAGATTGGAATTTCAACCTTAGGAATAACTTTCGGCAAACGTTTAATGGCATTCAAACACAAATGCACCCAACGGAACGTTGGTCCGCCAAGATGAATTGCTGGATTTTTACGATTGACACGATTCATCCATTTCATTCTGGTTTTACAGAAACTTAGTTCATTGTATTCCAAATGGGCTTGTTGATAAGGCCCTTTACCAAAAACATAACGCTCGCCCTGCCCTAACATATTCATCAGGGCAATAATCAGTTCATCTCTAATAGGATGCTTTAAAGGAATACCGTAAAAAGGTGAAGAAAGCACTGCTTTATTAATACCATGATCACAATTTGCCAAATAATAGGTTGCAATCAATGCGCCCATTGAATGAGCAAGCAAATGCTGCGTCGAATAGTTAAAAAGTTCTGTCACTTTTTCGATGATTTTTGCCATATCATCGGTATAAAAACGAAACTCATCTAAATGCCCTTTTTGAGGAATAATACGCTGTGAATAGCCTTGCCCTCGGTGATCGAAAAGTAATACATCATAACCTTGTTGGTAAAAATCGTAAGCCAACTCAGTCCATTTCAACATATTTTCAGCACGACCATTCACTAAAATCATCAATTTTCTATCCGCACTTTTTGAGTGGATTAAATGACGATAAGCGATTTGAACGTCATTTTTACCAGTGAAATATTGCGTTGGAAATTGATTGAAAAAAGGTAACAGTTCGGTAAAGACAAATTGAGTAAAGTTGGATTCTCGATTCATAAGTTTTTAGATGGGATACATCAACACATACAAAAGAAAGAAAAAGTGCGTGAGATTTTACCTCACGCACTCTGCCAATTATGCTACCAATTGTTTTAAGATACGGCGAACTGGCTCTGCCGCGCCCCATAATAATTGGTCACCCACAGTAAAGGCTGCCAAATATTCAGGCCCCATTGCCAATTTACGTAAACGACCAACCGGTACGCTTAATGTACCTGTTACTTTAGCAGGGGTTAATTCACGTAATGTGGTTTCTTTGTCATTTGGAATCACTTTCACCCATTCGTTGTGAGACGCTAAAATTTGTTCAATTTCTTCTAACGGTAAGTCTTTTTTCAGTTTGATGGTAAATGCTTGGCTATGGCAACGTAATGCACCGATACGTACGCATAAACCATCAACAGGAATTGGATTGTCGCTTAAACCTAAGATTTTGTTGGTTTCTGCATAACCTTTCCATTCTTCTTTAGTTTGTCCGGTTTCAGGAAGAAGTTTGTCAATCCAAGGGATTAAGCTACCACCTAATGCTGCGCCGAAGTTATCGGTTGGGTAACTATCAGAACGCATTTCTGCAGTCACTTTACGTTCAATATCTAAAATAGATGAAGCAGGGTCTTTTAATTCACTTGAAACCGCTTGTTCTAATAAGCCCATTTGTGAAAGCAATTCACGCATATTTTTTGCGCCTGCACCTGAAGCAGCTTGATAAGTTGCGACAGATACCCATTCCACTAAATCTTTTTCAAATAAACCACCGATAGCCATTAACATTAAGCTTACCGTACAGTTACCGCCCACGAAGGTTTTAATGCCTTTTTTCAAACCTTCAGAAATCACGTGTTGGTTTACTGGATCAAGCACAATAATTGCATCATCTTTCATACGTAATGCAGATGCGGCATCAACCCAATAACCATCCCAGCCTGTTGCTTTTAATTTTGGATAAACTTCATTGGTGTAATCGCCACCTTGGCAAGTCACGATAATGTCTAATTTTTTGAGTTCTTCAATATCGAATGCATTTTTAAGTTCGCCTGCATCCTTGCCACCAAATACAGGAGCTTTTTGACCCGCTTGTGAAGTTGTAAAAAATACGGGATTAAGATTCGCAAAATCATTTTCCTGCGACATACGATCCATTAATACGGAACCTACCATTCCGCGCCAGCCGATAAAGCCTACATTTTTCATTGTTGTTTCCTTAGCTTGTTGTGTTTGAATAGAATTATTAATTACAAGATAGCGTTAGCAAAATCAAGTATTTTTCATGGAAATTTACATTTTGCAAAAGAAATTAAATAAGAAATAAAAAAGAGCGGTCAATTTAAAAGAAAATTTAACTTGACCGCTCTTTTTCTAGTTATCCACTTCAACACTTATCACGCCTTCTTCCGCTTTCAACAATGCATACGCATCTTTCAACATTGTGGAATCAATGGAAAAACAGCGAATTTGTAACCGCACTTCACCACTACTTTGATCTTTCACCTGTATATGTTCAATACGATACTGATTGTTTACTAACAATTGAGTGACTTTTCCAATGCTTTCTGCACCATTGACAAGAATATTGAATTTTGTGCGACGACGTTGTGATTTACGATGTACCCAACGTTGTACCAACGGACTTAATCGAATAGACACCAAAATCATCACAGTGGCGATGACCGCATCGAATACGAAACCAGCCCCAGCAGCAATACCGATCCCCGCAGAAGCCCAAATAATCGCCGCAGTGGTTAAACCTGAAATCGCATCATTTTTCTTATGCAAAATCACACCTGCACCTAAAAAACCGATGCCACTAATCACTTGAGCCGCAAGACGCATGGGATCCGTACGAATATTTTCTGAAACTTGCGCATAATGCTCTGCGGCTTGAATCGAAACAATCGTTAGCACACAAGTGGTGACGGCAATAATGGCGCAAGTTTTCACGCCCACAGGTTTGCGCTTAAGCTCACGCTCTAAGCCAATAACACTACCAAGTACCATCGCCAATAGCATTTTGCTAAAAATAATCAAATGATAAGGATCGAAAAGTACGGTTAAAAGTAAAGATGAATTTTCCATAATGATAAAAATGAGTCCGACATAATCATCTATTCTACATCACTTAGCTTAAAATCTTTACCTTTCCAAGCCTTTAATTTATCGCCTTTCTTACGAAAATTGAGTAAAATCTTGCGTTTGAAATTTTATAGAGCGAAAGAACGGTTATTTTATGCAAAATTCAACCCCAAGCATTGGCTTTGTAAGCCTTGGTTGCCCAAAAAACTTAGTAGATTCTGAACGAATCTTAACGGAACTACGCACCGATGGTTACAACATTGTGCCAAGCTATGAAAATGTCGATTTAGTGATTGTGAACACTTGTGGCTTTATTGATAGTGCCGTGCAGGAATCACTGGAAGCGATCGGTGAAGCATTAGAAGAAAATGGACGCGTCATTGTAACTGGCTGTTTGGGGGCAAAAGAAGACCAAATTCGTGAAGTGCATCCTAAAGTTTTGGAAGTCAGCGGCCCACATAGTTATGAAACAGTGATGGCGCAAGTTCACAAATACGTGCCAAAACCGACACATAACCCTTACACGAGTTTGGTACCAAAACAAGGCGTGAAACTCACACCAAAACATTATGCCTATTTGAAAATCTCTGAAGGCTGTGATCACCGTTGTACGTTCTGTATTATTCCATCTATGCGTGGTGATTTAGAAAGCCGTTCTATTACGCAAGTCTTGGACGAAGCAAAACGTTTAGCCGAAGCAGGCGTAAAAGAATTACTTGTGGTATCGCAAGACACTTCCGCTTATTCCATGGATTTAAAACGCCAAGAGGGCGGTGTAAAAACGGCGTTCTGGAATGGCATGCCAATTAAAAATGATTTAATGACGCTTTGTAAACAGCTTGGCAAACTTGGCATTTGGGTTCGCTTACATTATGTGTATCCCTATCCGCATGTGGATGATTTAATTCCATTAATGGCTGACGGCACGCTCTTGCCGTATTTAGACATTCCATTACAACACGCCAGCCCGAAAATCTTAAAAGCAATGAAAAGACCGGGCAGTATTGACCGCACTTTAGAACGCATTAAACAATGGCGTGAAATTTGCCCAGATTTAACATTACGCTCCACCTTTATTGTAGGTTTCCCAGGTGAAACAGAAGAAGATTTCCAATTATTGCTCGATTTCTTAAAAGAAGCCCAACTTGATCGCGTAGGCTGTTTCAAATTCAGCCCTGTTGAAGGCGCACCTGCAACAGAGATGGCCGACCAAGTACCAGAAGATGTGAAAGAAGAACGTTTCCATCGTTTCATGCAATTACAACAGGAAATTTCTGCAAATCGTTTAAAACAAAAAATCGGCAAAATTCTTGATGTATTAGTGGATGAAATTGACGAAGAAGGCATTATTGGCCGCTCAAAAGCTGATGCCCCTGAAGTTGACGGGTTAGTTTATGCAGATAACTTAAGCGGAATCAATGTCAAAGTCGGCGACGTGATTAAAGTAACCATCACAAATTCTGACGAATATGATTTGTGGGGAAGTTGTTAAATAACAATAACCTCAACGAAATAAACAAAAAATCCATCTTCGTATTGAAGATGGATTTTTTATTAACCAAACACTTTTTCCAAGTGTGCTTGGTAGTATGCTAAGTATTGTTCTACTTGTGGATTTTTAATCACATCGTTACATAAGAATGTCGGCAGACGGGTCAAGCCGATGAACTCGTTGAGTTTGTGGAAGTGCATATACAACGCATCCACGCCTTTGCCTTCGAAGAAGTCGCCTTCACGGGTGAATGCTTCAATCGGCGCATTCCAAGTAACCGAAAGCATGTGTTTTTTGCCATGCAGCAAACCACCTGTGCCAAATCCTTCGGTCGGGCTGACACGATGGCGGCCATCACTGTGGTAAAGCTTGCCATGTCCGGCGATAAATACTTCATCTATGTATTTTTTCACTGTCCAAGGTTCATGCATCCACCAACTGGGCATTTGCCAAATCACAGCATCCATCCACAAGAATTTTTCGATTTCTGCCTCAACATCATAGCCAGCATCAATCACAGTTTCTTTTACATTGTGTCCAAGTTCGGTCAAAACTTCTTTTGCTTTTTTGTGAAGCGTGTGGTTTAACTCACCATGCGAATGGCCGAAATCTTTACCACCGTTTAATAATAAAATGTTCATTTTTAACTCCTAGAATAAATAATTTATAAAAAAAGGATGTGATGTTTACGGATATTGTCTTCTGTTTACTCTCATGAAAGTGCAGTCATTTTATGATTTGTTTTTATTGAGATAAATATGGTTTAGCTTTATTATGTAATGAATTAAATTCACTAATAAAAGAGAGTTTAAAGAGAAAATGCAGAACTTTAACGAACTGAATTATTTTTTGACGTTGGCGCAAACGCAGAGTTTTGTGAAAGCGGGGCAACTTTTGGGGATTTCTTCTTCGGCGTTGAGCCATAGCATGAAAAATTTAGAAACGCGGCTAAATTTGCGTCTGTTCAACCGCACTACACACAATGTGTCGCTGACCGAAGCCGGGAAGCAGCTTTTCGGCCAACTTTTCCCACTTTATCAAGCCATAAACCAAGAAGTCGATGCATTAAATGATTTTTTGAATACGCCATCGGGATTGATTCGCATCAACGCCTCGGCGATGGCAGCGGAAGCCGTGTTGTATCCAAAATTAAAGCCGATTTTGAACCAATACCCGAAAATCCGCTTGGAAATCGTGGTGGACGATCGTTGGGCAGATATTGTGAAAGAAGGGTTTGATATGGGCGTTCGGTTAGGTAACAAGATAGCGAAAGAGATGATTGCGGTGCCAATTTCTGCGCCGCTCAAAATGGTATTGGTTGCCTCGCCCGATTATTTGGCGCAACATGGATCGCCGAGAAATATTGATGATTTGCAGCAGCACCGTCTTATCGGCGCGAAGCTCTCCGCCGAACACGGCTCGGAGATGCAGTGGGAATTCAAATACAAAAAAGAGCTGATTACGTTCACGCCCAAATCGCAGTTTTCCATCAACAATCATCTGCGCCTGCAAGCTGTTTCAGACGGCCTTGGCATTGCGTGGATAGCACATATGAGCGTAGCGGATGCACTCAATTCGGGGCACCTAGTCGAGCTGTTGCCTGAGTATGCTATGACTTACGAACCGCTTTACCTCTATTACCCCAGCCGCCGCGGGCATTCCAATGTGTTTAAGCTGATTGTGGATGCGTTAAAAGTAAAAGCCGTCTGAGATTTCAGACGGCCTTTTTCATAACAAAGTGGGGCAGTTTCTTAGGTGTTTTTTCAAATCATCTTAAAAATTTGACCGCTTGAAGTCTTAACCCGTCTAAACTACCTATTAAAGAAAATATTAGTGTTTAAGCCCATTCAACTTATTCAATTCCTAATTTCTGATTAATAATTCTTCGTACATCATCATCTTTATTCAAGATAATAGGAAATCCTGTTACATCTAATACCTTGCTAGTTATAGATACTTCTAGTTTCCCTCCCTCATCAATTCGATGATGAAATATTGATGATTGTCTACCTAATGAATTCAAATTTTCTGCCCCTTCAGCATAATGGGCATGAATTGGAGAAATAAAGGATAAAAATTCATCTCGAATCGCTCTTGATTCATCAATGGATTCACTATTTGAAGCATATTTCAAGCACTTTATAATGTCTTGGTATCTGCTTTCAAGATTATCTTCTGATAAAGATAAAATTTTTTCACTTTCAACAACAGAAGCATTAACTTTATCTTCAATTACATTATCATCATAATAGGATTCAATAGCTCCTTTTCTTAAAATAAATAACCCTGTCTTTTCAAGAATATCAAATAATGAAGAGAGTCTACTTTTTAGATTATTCCAATCATCATTTAAATTTTGTTCATTTAATACAATACATAAGGCTAAACGTTTTTTATTCAATAATTCATTTTCTGATGACGTACAATATAAATAGTTCTGAGCAATATCAGCAATACTATCCCAGTTATTTTGGACTAAAGAACAGAAGTCGTCATAAATATTCTTTGCAAAATCTAAAATACCTGAATGGCCTATTTCACTAGACAATCCATCCGCATCTTTCCGCATTTGATCATCATGAAAATAAGCACGAACTAGATCCAAACTATCTGCAAAAGCATCTGAATCAACTAAAACAGTTGGCGTTTTACCCATTAGTCTAAATAATTTAACTGTTTCAGGCATAGCTTCTTTTCCATTAATCGGCAATATCTGTGAACCTGCTGCTTCAAGATTTAAATATAATTTATCTGAAAGTGTATTGCAGATAATAACGTCAGATGGGCCCTCAACTAAAAGTGGTGTTCTAGAAAATAAGGCTAATTTGTGTTCTTGCCCCAATCGAGCAACAAGACCTTTTACTTGTTTATTTTGTAACTCTCCTGCATCTTTAGGAATCTGAATAGGTTTTTCTTTTGAATCATTACAAAAAATGAAAGATAACAAATCATCTGTTTTAGAAATCTTGATCATCTCCGTTGAGTGTGTTGCCATCACAATTATTTTTTTATAGCCATCTTCACCAGGAATTCCTGCAACACGTGTAATTTCTTTAAGTAGAAATGCTTGTAATTGTGGGTGTAATGAAACTTCAGGCTCATCAATAAGTAAAACCCCAACTTCATCATCATATAGTGCAGATAAAATTCCAACAAGATGTAATAAACCGGATGCTTCACGAGCAGATGAGTAATAAGTATTACTATCTCCTCCCCTTGAAAAGAAGACTTTTAGATAACCAGAATCCCATTCTATCTTAATATCTCTTTTGAATAATTTTCGTAATCTCTCTTGAACTTTAATAAGTATGTCAGGGCGTTTATAGAGAGTATAGAGATCTCCAGAAATTGATTCTATTTCATGTCGCTCATTAGCTTCAGATTTATCACCAAATTTAGCATCATCAATATCATAATAATATCGGTTTATTTTTGAACGATATTGTTCTAATGGGGCTAACCGTCCAGCAGAAATAAAACGAACTTTTTTATCCGCGGGAATATTAAAACTTTCTTTTAACCCTTTTAATAAATGAGTTTTTCCCGAACCATTCGGACCAACAATAAATGTTAATGGTGATCTTAATTCAATTTCTCTAGAGAAATTACCTTCATGGCTATTGATATTAGCAGTAATAGATAATGGAAATTCCATAATTTAGTTCCTTATTAATTAACATATTAAAAAGCATACAACGGCACATTCACCAGCCAATCCTGTTCCCGATAATCCGCCATTGTAAAGCGAATTGCTTGCTCCGGCTGAAATTGTTCTACATACACTTTCAAACTTTTTGCTTTTAAATTTTCTTCTGCTTTGACTTCAATTGGAATCACTGCTTGCTTACGTTGCAGAACAAAATCGACCTCTGCCGTGCCTTTTTCAGTTGCCCAATAAAAAATGGGATTTTCTTGAGTGGTAATCAATTGTTGCAAGACATATTGTTCGGTTAAAGCGCCTTTAAATTCGGTAAAAATACGACTACCTTCTAGAAGTATGCAGGCATCCAAATTGCTTTGTGCAGCAAGCAATCCCACATCTAAGCCATACAATTTAAAGGTATTACCTTGATAAGCGGAAAGTGGCAAATATGGTTTCTTCACACGAGGCACGCTATGCACTAAGCCGCTGTCTTTTAGCCATTGCAATGCAATTTCGTAGTCTTTGCTTCTCGCCCCTTTTTGTAGCTGAGCATAGATAAATTTTTTATTTTCTTTGGCAAGTTGCTCAGGAATGGAAGCCCAAATTGACCGCACTTTTTGCACAGTTTGACCATCGTGAATATGTTTGGAAAAATCCTGTTCATACGCCATCAATAAATTACGCTGTATTTGACGCACTTCATCAACATTTTGTGTTTCGATAAATACTTTTACCGCTTCAGGCATGCCACCGACAAAATAATATAGGCGGAGTAAATCAATATAGGTGGTTTTCATGGCTGAAATTAGCGACCAGTCTTTCAGCTCAAGCAATTTCACCAAATCTTGTTTGCCAAGTGCGGTTAAAAATTCATGAAAATCCATAGGATAAAGTGGTAGAAAGTCCACTTTGCCGACAGGAAAAGAGACTTGATGATGTAGCGATACCCCAAGCAATGAGCCTGCTGCGACGATATAAAATTGAGGTGCATTTTCGTAAAAATATTTGAGTGAAGATAATGCTTGCGGGACTTCTTGTACTTCATCAAAAATAATCAAGGTGTTTTCTACTTGAATATCGACACCGCTTTCAATTTTCAAACCAAGTATCAAGCGATCAATATCATAGTCGCCAGAAAATAGCGTTTTCATCCGAGGGTTATTATCAAAGTTGATATACGCCACTTTTTCAAAGGATTGATCGCCAAAGTGTTTCATCACCCAGGTTTTTCCTACCTGTCTTGCTCCTTGAATAATCAACGGTTTGCGGTTTGTTTTGTGTTTCCAATTTTCTAATGATTGTATGATTTTACGCTGCATAATGTTTCTCTAAAACAAGGGATGTAGAGTAATTATACATTTTTTCTAACAATAGACAGGAACGAATTAACATTTTTTTGAATGAAAAATGGTGAATTAATACACTTTTTAAAACTAAATATGTTTTTCAGACGGTCTTTTATGTTCTAAAGTGCTGTCAATTGGCAAAACACCTGAAAATCTAACCGCACTTTTTTATTTCTTATTTTGTAATTCAAAGCCAGATTTTCTAGCCTCCTTTCAAAATCGCCCTCAATCTATCAAGTTGGTTTTGTGTTTTTTCTTGTTTTTGCTCGGTGGTGAGTTTTGGTTTATCACGTTCCCATAACACATCGTCATTGGGTAATTCAGCTAAAAATCGGCTCGGTTCAGGACGAACTAATTCACCATATTGACGGCGCTCACGGCATAAGGAAAAAGTAAGTTCTTTTTGCGCTCTTGTGATACCCACATAAGCCAAGCGACGCTCTTCTTCCACGTTATCTTCATCAATACTTGTTTGGTGGGGCAAAATGCCCTCTTCCATACCAATCAAATAAACATAAGGAAATTCCAATCCTTTAGATGCGTGTAATGTCATCAGTTGAACTTGATCGCTCTCGTCATCGTCTTCGCCTCGCTCTAACATATCCCGTAATGTCAGGCGGGTTACCACTTGATTAAGGTTCATCGGTTCATTGGTTTCATCTCCTTTTAACATATCCGCAACCCAATCAAATAGCGTGGCGACATTCTTACTTTGCATTTCTGCCGCTTTAGGGCTTGTCGCGTATTCGTACAAATATTCTTCATAATGAATCGCGGATAACATTGAACGTACCGCTCGTTCTGGTTCAGAACGTTGAATTTCATCATTAAGTTCTACAATCCAACGGCCAAATTTTTGCAATGAATCATAGGCTTTGGGCGTGATGCGTTGAATAAGTTCAAACTCAAAAATAGCATTAAACAAACTGATGTGTTTTTCTTGAGCCAACTCTCCAAGTTTTTGTAAGGTTGAGGTGCCAATTTCACGCTTCGGTGTATTTACAATACGCAGAAATGCTGCGTCATCATCTTGATTCACCACCAAGCGCAAATACGCCATCATATCTTTGATTTCTGCTCGGGAGAAAAAAGAAGTACCGCCCGAAATTTTGTAAGGAATACGGTTTTGCATCAGTACTTTCTCGAGTAATCGGGATTGATGATTACCTCGATACAAAATCGCATAATCTTTATATTTGGTTTTCCGGCTAAAACGATGGGCGATTAGCTCGGCGACAATCCGCTCGGCTTCGTGTTCTTCATTTTTTGCTTCGATAACAAGCAATTTCTCCCCTTCACCAATGGTTGAAAAGAGTTTCTTATCAAACACGTGCTCATTGTTATCAATCAAAATATTGGCGCAATGCAAAATCCGCTGGGTTGAACGGTAATTTTGCTCTAGTTTAATCACGTTCAAACGAGGGAAATCATCGCGTAAACGCACCATATTTTCTGGTCGTGCGCCACGCCATGAATAAATAGACTGGTCATCATCGCCCACCACAGTGAAACAAGCACGATCACCCACTAAAAGTTTAATCAGTTCATATTGACTGGTGTTGGTGTCTTGATATTCATCCACCAACAAATAACAAATTTTTGCCTGCCATTTTGACCGCACTTCTTCATTTTGCTTGAACAACAATGTCGGCAACATAATTAAATCATCAAAATCAAGGGCATTGTAGGCTCGAATTTGTGTGGCGTAACGCTCATAACATTTTGCGAAAGTTTGATATTTAGCATCATGCGCCAATGCAAATGCCTGTTTTGGTGAAATCAAATCGTTCTTCCAGTTAGAAATCACTGAAATTAACTCACGCAATAAATCCTTATCTTCTTTTAACATATCAGCGGTTAGCTCTTTTAACAACGCAAATTGATCATGTTCATCAAACAAGGTCATATTTGATTTAAAACCCAACGCTTTATATTCACGCTTAATAATGTCAAAACCGAGCGTATGAAAAGTAGATACAAGCAAGCCTTTAGATTGTGCTTTGCCAATGGAATGTGCCACACGCTCTTTCATCTCGCGTGCGGCTTTGTTAGTAAAAGTCACTGCGGCAATTTGTTTCGGAGAATAACCGCACTTTCCAATTAAATGGGCAATTTTATTAATGATTACGCGAGTTTTGCCTGAGCCAGCACCAGCAAGTACAAGGCAAGGGCCTGTCACATATTCAACGGCTTGTTGTTGTTGAGGATTGAGTTTCATAAGAATTATTGGGCCCACGCATAGGGCAGTAATACGGTGTCTAATAAAAATGAGAGAGGCAAATCTAAGATTGGCAATCCCCATTGTTGGGCCATTTCAAGATCATAAGCAGCCCCTGCATAGGCGGTATATTTTTCTGTTGGATCGATAAGTTTGACCACGGAACCACAACCAGATAAAGCGATAAGTGCGGTCAAAAAAATAAAGGTTTTTATCATCGTGCTTTTAACGCATTCAACACTGGCACAGGAACTAGCTCAGCGACATCACCGCCATGCAAATAAATTTCACGCACAATGGTGGAAGAAACAAACGCCCATTTTTCTGCGGGTGGGAAAAACAAACTATCTACGCCTTTTGTGAGTAAACGATTAAGGGCAGCTAATTGAAGTTCATATTCAAAATCTGTTGTCGTGCGTACGCCGCGAATAATAGCGGAAATATTGTGCTGCTTAATCACATTGGCCAACAAATCAGAGAAGCCAAAAACCTCCACATTGGATAAATGTGCAACAGATTGACGCACAAGTTCTACTCGTTCATCCAACGAAAATAGCGGTTTCTTGCTTGGGCTATTCGCCACCGCCACTAAAACACGAGGAAAAATTACCGCACTTCTTTCAATAATGTCTAAATGACCGTTCGTAATCGGATCAAAAGTACCGGGATAAATCACGCTCGTCATACATTGCGCTCCAAATAAGGTTTTAATAAATCTAACAAACGCTGTAATGCCCCTCGGTTTTCCATCAGTACTTCATAGCCAGCATTGCCTAAACGTTCGCTCGCCTCTTTTGAATTTAATAAGGCTTCTACCGCGCGTTCCAAGGCATCTGCGGTTGAATTAACTTCCAACACACCTTGCACTTCCACCAACATTCTAAATATCTCAGGGAAATTAAAAGTATGCTTGCCGGTAATCACTGGCATTTTAAACGCAAGAGGTTCTAAAGGATTATGCCCCCCGTGTTTCACAAGGCTTCCACCCACAAAAGCAATATCGGAAACGCCATACATCAACATCAGTTCGCCCATACTGTCTCCCAAAATCACTTGGGTATTTTCATTTGGTACTTCATTTGTGGAACGACGAATAAATTGAAATTTTTCCTTTTTAAGTAAATCAGCCACCATATTAAAACGCTCTGGATGGCGTGGAACGAGCAATAACAATAAATTTGGGTACTTTTCCAATAATTGGCGATGTGCTTGTAAGATAATTTGCTCTTCGCCTTCATGGGTACTCGCAGCAATCCAAATAGGACGATTTTTTACCCAAAGTGCTCGTAAAGCATCAATCTTTTCGCGTAACTCATCCGTGATGGCAAGATCATATTTAATATTGCCCGTCACCTTCAATTTATCTTTGCGATAACCTAAATCCAAATAACGATTGCTACTAATTTTGTCTTGAGGTGCAATTAAATCAATTTGTGAAAACATATTTTGCAAACGCGGTTTAATTTTGCCATAACGGCGCGCTGAACGGGCAGATAAGCGTGCATTTGCCACCACAAAAGGGATGCCACGGCGAGAAAATTGTTGGATTAAATTTGGCCAAAGTTCTGTTTCAATCACAATACAAAGTTTTGGCTGAACAAAGTCGATAAAACGATTAATGGCGTAAGGTATATCGTAAGGCAAATAACAATGGAAAACGCTATCGCCAAAAGCCGCTTTGACACGATCAGACCCCGTAGGGGTAACCGTAGTGAAAGTAATAGGTAAGTGCGGGTAATTTTGTTTGAGTTTCTGCACGAGTGGCGTAGCTGCAATAACCTCGCCCACTGATGCCGCATGAATAACAATACCACCAGTTTTAGGCGGTGTCAGTGAAGCATAAAAACCATAACGCTCACCAAGCCTTTTTCGGTAATTCGGTGCCTTAAATCCGCGTAGCCACATAAAGAGTAGCACCAACGGTTGAATCAGATACATCAAGCTCGTATAAAAAAAACGCCACATAAATGAAATTCGGTTATACTTGAAAAAATTTCGGCTAGTATAGCAAAAAAAGGATTGAAAATATGCCTACAATTAGCGTTGCGATGATTGTAAAAAATGAAGCACAAGACCTCGCCAATTGCTTAGACACCGTAAAAGATTGGGTGGATGAAATTATCATTCTAGATTCCGGTAGCACAGATAACACCAAAGAAATTGCGCTCAGTTATGGAGCGAAATTCTATGAAAATAGCCAGTGGCCGGGCTTTGGTAAACAACGCCAATTAACCCAACAATATGTAACCAGTGATTATGTACTCTGGTTAGATGCAGACGAACGCGTTACACCCAAGCTACAACAGGCTATCTTAAGTGCGGTTAAAAATGCTCGAGAAAATACCGTTTATGAAATTCCACGAGTGAGTGAAGTCTTTGGACGTGAAATTCGCCATTCAGGCTGGTATCCCGATTATGTGGTTCGTCTCTATCGCACAAACTATGCGCAATATAACGATTCACTTGTGCATGAAAAAGTGGAATTTCCTGCTGGCACAAAAGTAGAAAAATTGACAGGTGATTTAGAGCATTTCACTTATAAAAGCATTCATCATTATCTAGTGAAATCCGCAGATTATGCCAAAGCATGGGCAGACCAACGCCAAGCTAAAGGAAAAAAAGCCACACTTTGGCAAGGAATCACGCATGCGCTCGGTTGTTTTGTGAAGATGTATTTGTTAAAAGCGGGTTTTTTAGATGGCAAACAAGGATTTTTATTAGCGGTGTTATCGGCACATTCAACCTTTGTAAAATACGCCGATTTATGGGAGCGCGATCAGCATAAATACTAGCGAGTTTTGCAAGGACAATCATTTAAATGATCGTCCACCAGCCCCATAGACTGCATAAACGCATAGCACGTGGTTTCGCCAACAAAGACGAAACCACGTTTTTTTAAGGCTTTAGAAAGAGCTCTAGATATTTCCGGTTTAGCCGGCACATATCGCAAATCAGGCACATCATTGACGATCGGTTTATGATTTACAAATGACCAAACAAAATCACTGAAATTTTCACCGCACTTTTCCATCTCCAAATAAGCTTTCGCATTTTTGACAATGGCCTCTAACTTGGCTCGATGGCGAATTAATCCTGCATTTTTCATACAAGCATCAATATCAAGTGCGGTCATTTTTGCGATTTTTTTCGGATCAAATTGATGAAAAGCCTCACGGTAAGATTCACGTTTTTTCAAAACCGTAATCCACGAAAGCCCCGCTTGCTGCCCTTCCAAACAAATTTTTTCAAATAGCTTTTGGCTGTCGAATTCAGGCTTTCCCCATTCCTTGTCATGATAATCAATATAAATAGGTTGTTCGCCAACCCAAGGGCATCTGGTTATTTGTTGCATATTAAAACTTGACAAAATAAAATGTTTTGATATATTCCGAGCCAAGTGGATCGAGGGTGCTTGGTCGGCGTCATAGCTTCAGTGAGTTTCATTGAGGCTTTTCGCTTTTTAGGACTAAGGAAAATGTTTAAGCCCTTTTTGATCAAAATTTTCCCCCAGTATTTTTCTTCCACCTTCACAATAAAATTTCTTTTTAAGAATCTCAAAGGCTCGATTTGGCTGGTTACTATCTAAAATATATCTTCCGATAGGTCTTGCTACCAAATCAGCCACCTGTAGTCCTACAGAATTAATCTGCTTTGGCACAATCTTTACTTGAAAAGGCAAAGGCTTTTTGAATTTATTTTGTCCGTCACAAATACGTAAAAATTCCAGCTCTAACTCTCTATCCTCATTACGTCCACGGCTTTCCACGGCAACAAAAGTGATTTTATCTTCTTGATGCTTTTCACAAACAAATTCGTATAGGGTTTCTAAGCAATGTTTGAGTGAAAAATGATAAGGGTGTGTTGTTTCATTTTGTGGCATTTTTCGCTTATCAATCGCACAGGCAGCAAGAATAAAATTAGTATTTTCAATAATAGATGAAATACGTTCCATAAAACCTTCACGCTGTTCACGAGAAGTAAAAATATTAAAATCGCCTTTTTCTTTACGGATTTCATGCTCATGCAATATCACCATATCATGACCAAAATAATCAAATTTTAGCTTCTGTATCTGTGGAACAATATTATTTCTATAATGATTTTTATAAAAAATACAGAATGCAAGCACAAACACAGGGTAGTTTTTGTCGATTGACTGTAAACTATGGTCTCCACTTTCATCGACATACACCATAAAGTCGCTGTATTTACTTTTCATTGTCAATTACCTTATTTTAATTGCTCATAAACCGCGACAAAATCTGGCATCACCCCACGCCACAAATGGAATGAATGAGCCGCTTGCGCGACCAACATACCAAAACCATCGCTGACATTGGTTAAACCTAAACTTTTGCATAATGCGATAAATGGCGTGTCTGCGCCTTTCGCATATTGCATATCATAAAAAGCTGAACCCAATTTTAAAGTTTCAGCATCAACTGGAGCCGTTCCACCACTTAATCCAGCGGAAGTTGCATTAATCACTACATCATAAGTTTGTAGTGGAATCGAATCCATAGAGACAGCTTGAATATTACCGTAAGGCTGAAATCTTTCAGATAATTCTTTTGCTTTCGAAAAAGTGCGGTTGGCAAGGACAATATTTTGTTGAGCTTGTAAAAGTGGCAATAATACGCCTTTTGTTGCTCCGCCCGCCCCCAAGATTAATACGCGCTGATTTGGACGAAGCCAATTTAAACGAGCTAAATCCGTCACTAAGCCAATCCCATCAGTGTTATCCGCATAAAGTTTTCCATCATCAAGTTTTTTGAGAGTATTACAGGCTTCCGCCAATTTTGCTCGTTGGCTATATTCGTCTGCCAGCTGATAAGCTCGTTCTTTAAAAGGCGAAGTAATATTGCAACCTTTCGCACCATCCTCGAAAAATGCCAAAAGCTGTTGTTCAAAAGCATCAAGATCGCCTAATTTGGCGATGTACTCTATGGTTTGATGCGTTTGCGCAGCTAACTGACTTTGAATTAATGGCGATTTACTTTGCTCAATCGGATTGCCCCACACAGCATAAAGATCCATAAATTATCCCTGTCTAAAAAGTTGATTTGTACGCAAGTCTCGAATTTCGGATGGATTATGCGCCCCGCCTACCATTTCATCCAATACAGGAAAATCTGCACCGAATTGTGACCGCACTTCATCGGCGGTGCGACAAGGTGGCTCACCAGTCAGATTGGCGCTGGTCGAAGTTAATGCAAAACCCGTGAGTTCACATAAGGCTTTTACGGAAGGGTGATCGCACAAACGTACCGCGATGCTATCAAATTTTCCTGTGAGAAAATGCGGGGTTGTTGATTTTGCGGGAACAATCCAAGTAGTTGGGCGTTCATATTTACCTTGCAGGCGAGAAAGCTGCTCATCATTAATCTGCTCAAAATCAACAAAAGGACGGAAAAAATCCAAGCTAGGTGCCACTAAAATCAATCCTTTTTCCACTGGACGTTGCTTTAAATCGAGTAATTTTTTTACCGCACTTTCACTTTGCGGATTACAGCCCAAGCCAAATACAGCTTCAGTGGGATACGCAACCACTTGATTTTGTCGAAGGGCCTCGGCAATTTGTTCTCTATTCATTTCACTCTTTTACTTTTATTGCTCAAAAATATGACGACAAGTTTTATTTGCACACTGAAAAATTTGTTTTTCCCCATCTTCACTTTTTAATAAAGAAAGTGGGAAATGGCACGTTGGGCAAGACACGGCATAAGGCTTAGCAGGCAAAGAAAATTTACATTTAGGGAAATTATCACAGCCGTAAAAAATTTTTCCTTGACGACCCCGACGAGAAATCAAATGCCCCGTTTTACATTCAGGACACGTAATTTTTTCCTCAGATTCAGATTCTTCCCGCACCACAAAATCGCATTCAGGATAATGGCTACAACCAATAAACATCCCAAAACTGCCTTGTTTCAACTGCAATAAATTACCGCACTTCGGGCAAATTTCATCAAGTGTTTTTAATACTTTATGTTCCGCCCGTTGCAAAGGACGCAAATAATCACATTCAGGATAAGCTGAGCAACCTAAAAACAGTCCTTTTTTGCCTTGTTTAATTTGCAAAGGCGCACCACATTGAGGGCAATACTCCTGTTGTTTGCTATGATGAAAAAGGCTTTGATTCATAATCTGTCCTTATGCTTGAAGCATTTCTTCCAATTCTTCCTGAGCAGTCATCCATTCCATTTCTACATCATCCAATGCTTTCTTCACATCCACTTGTTGTGTCAAAAGTGCGGTCAATTTTTCTTTATTTTCGGCATTATATAATTCAGCATCTGCCAGGTGATTTTCTATGCTCGTAAGCTCAGAAGAAAATTTATTCATTTTTTCTTCTAATTGCATGATTTTTTTACGTAATGGCGCAGTTTGTTGGCGTAACTCTGCTTCACGGCGTTTTTGTTCCTTACGATTTTGAACCGAATTTTCATTATCGCCAACTTTTTCTGAGACTTTATTTTCAGGCGTGCTGTTTTGTTCACTCAGCCATTTTTGATAGTCTTCTAAATCGCCTTTGAATTCTTCCACTTTTTTATCGTGAACTAAATAAAATTCTTCTACGGTATTGCGTAATAAATGACGATCATGAGACACCACCACCAAAGAACCTTCGTAATCCACCAGCGCTTCGGTTAATGCTTGACGCATATCCAAATCCAAATGGTTAGTCGGCTCATCAAGTAGTAACAAATTCGGGCGTTGCCAAACAATCAAAGCCAACACTAAACGAGCTTTTTCACCACCAGAAAAAGATTTCACTGCTTGATTTACTTTATCGCCGTGGAACGCAAAACTGCCCAAATAATCTCGAACCTGTTGCTCTGTTTGCTCGGGAGCGAGTTTTTGCATATGCCACAGGGCAGATTCGTCTGCGCGCAAAGTATCTAATTGATGCTGGGCAAAATAGCCAAGTTGAACACCTTTTGCCAACTGCACTATGCCTGAAAGTGCGGTCAGTTCTCCCGCTAAAAGTTTAATCAAAGTTGATTTTCCCGCACCATTTTTACCGAGTAAACCAATGCTCGAACCTGGCACCAAATTCAGTTTAATTTTACCTAAAATTTCTACCGCACTTTCTCCACTACCATAGCCCGCACTCGCCTGCTCAATCATTACTAACGGATTCGGCAAAGATTGTGGCGGACGAAATTCAAAGGTAAAAGGATTATCCACGTAAGCAGGTGCGATCAGTTCCATGCGCTCTAAGGCTTTCATACGGCTTTGCGCCTGTTTAGATTTGGTCGCTTTAGCTTTAAAACGATCAATATATTTTTGTAAATGGGAAATCTTTTGTTGTTGCTGACGATACATGGCTGTTTGTTGTGCCAGCTTGGTTGCCCGTTGCACTTCAAAGGAAGAATAATCGCCCGTGTATTCGTTGAGCTTTTGATTTTCGATATGAAGGATTTTTGTCACAATCGGATCGAGAAAATCACGGTCGTGAGAAATTAATACCAAGGTGCCTTGATATTGCACTAGCCAACGTTCCAACCAAATAACCGCATCCAAATCCAAATGGTTGGTCGGTTCATCCAGTAATAATAAATCCGATGGACAAAGCAGAGCTTGCGCCAAATTCAAACGCATCCGCCAACCACCCGAAAAGGCTTTCACTGGCTGAGTTATTTCTTCTTGGCTAAATCCTAAACCATGCAATAAAGAAGCAGCACGAGATTGAATTGTCCACGCATCCAACATTTCTAATTGCCCATGAATACGCGCAATAGCGTTACCGTCATTGCGTTCATTTGCATGATCAAGCTCTTGTTGCAAACGGCAATATTCACGATCCCCTTGAATTACATAATCAATAGCAGAAATATCCAATGCGGGCGTTTCTTGATTCACCCAAGATACCCGCCAATTTGATGGGTAATTTACCTCTCCGCCCTCTGGCGTTAATTCTTTTTTTAATAAGGCAAAAAGCGAAGATTTTCCACAACCATTCTTCCCCACCAAGCCGACTTTTTGCTTGGGATTAATCGTAGCAGAAGCATTTTCGAGCAGTTCCGTTTGCCCTCGTTTTAAGGACAGATTACTAAATACAATCATTGTTTAAATACATCTTAATTTACATCTATTTGGTTACATTCTACTCAAAATATAAAAAAAAACACAAGCAAGATCACAAAACAGATAATTCTATCGATATTTTAATTTAAAAAAAATATATAATCTCGAACCAATTATACATGTAACCTAACATTATCATCCTGGGGGATATTTTGAAAAAACGTACTGCTTTGACTACTGCAAAAAGTTCAGTAGCCTTATTACTCTTTACATTGCCTTTATCTTCTAACCTTGCCTATTCTGCCCCATCCACAACGGGTGAAGGGAATATTGTCACCGGAGATCATGGCGTTGCAACTGGCTATAACAATGCTGTAACCGCTAAATATGGTTTAGCACAAGGTAATGATTCTGTTGCAACTGGTGGCAATATTTCTCGTGAAGAATTTAAGGCTATTCTTGAAAAAGAAAAGCAAACGTTTGCCGATAAGGGTATGGCGAACGATGATCTTTCCAAAATAAATATAAAAATTGAAGCTAACAATAAAACTGAAACAGAACTAAGCAAAAAAATCAAAAAATTAGAAGAGTTAATCTCAAAGCATAATAATGATAAAACAAACAAAATAGATTCACTAAATAAAGATTTAAATAACAAAAATAAAGAATTAGATGATTTAAAAAAAGAGTTTGATGAAGCCCAAAACAAACTAGGTTCCATCTTGACATCAATCAATTCAGGCGACAAGTTGGTCTGGATAACTTTTAGAGAACAAATTAAAAAACTTGATTTCACTAAACTTACAGATTCTTCAGAGGGAACAACTGGACGTCAAAAACTAGCAGAAGATTTAAAAAAAGAAGTTGAAAAGGCTTACCCTAATTACTCTGAAACGCTTAAAAAATGGGGTATAGATAAATATGAAGGCGTTATTAATGGATATATAAATGCTGGGACATTATTTGATGCTAACAAAACAAAGATACAAAAAATTATTGAATCTAGAAATCAAAAATATTTACTTAACTTTGGTACAGCAAGGGATCTAGGTATATACGCTAATCCCGATGTGGGAATTGTTCCAGATTTACTAGAAAAAGTAAATTCGGTAGTTCCTACCACTCTCCCAAAAGAAGAAACAATACCAAATAAAATGACAAACAGTTTCTTTTCATCTGACAAACAAAAACGTTATGTACAATATTCTACTTTACTAAAAATAATAGATGAGGAGAATATAGTAAGCGACTTAAATAAAAGTTATAACCTAAAAAAATCAGATAATAATTTTGATAAACCTAATAATGTGGCAAACCTAGTATTTTATCTTCCACCATTAAAAAATAATCAAGATAATAAGGATCAAGTAAATCACAGTGATTTTTTGTTAACTGACCATGTATATGGTGCCTATAATTATAATATCGGTGCTAGTGGATACGAGGTTGAGGATAAAGATAAAGAGCAAGATAAAGATTCTATCTTCGAGCATACGGGTGAAGGAAATATACGTACACCCCATAAGGTTGAAGATACAACCAAACCTTTATTCTATTATTATAAAACGTCAAAATTTTTCGATGATATCTTCAATAGCGGAGAAGGCGCTGCCATTAAAGAGGAGCAGGCAGAGAGATTAAATAAATGGGTAAATAGATTTTACAATCACTTCTATAACCTAATCGATCGCAATGCACCTGAGGATAAGTGGCTTTTTGATAAAGATGATTTTCTTAAACAACTTGACGTTGTTGAAGGGTTTGCAAAAAAAATATCAGATTTTCTTGATGCTCGAAATAAAGAAATCAAATCCCCAACTACAGAAAATTCTAAAAAAAGAGAACTTCTTGCTCGTGAAATAGCTAAAGAGATACACAAGCGTGAAAATTATTACGAAAATATTGAATTTAAATTTAAAGAATCCACTAAAGATTTATGGAATAAATATGCTAAAAAAACAGCAACAGAATTAACTGACTGGGCTAAAAAGTTAAAACTTTATGGTCCTTATAATGAAGTCGTTGAAGGGGTAACAAAAGAATATGAAGACGCCCAAAAAGCCTCAGATGAAGCTAAAATAAAATTTGAGAAGAAAAAACAAGAAATAGCTGATCTCACAGATAAAATTAAAGAATTAGAATCGTCTGATTCAAATAATTCAGAGGAGTTAAGACAAACACAAGAAGAACTTACAGAAAAACAAGCAGAAAAAGAAAAGCTTGAAAAAGAGCGAGCAGAAAAAGAAAAAGAATTAAAAAAATTGGAGGAAAAACTCACTAGTCTCTTAGGTAAGACTGGTGAAAACTCAATTGCTGCAGGGAAAGAATCCTTTGCGAGTGGTACAAACTCAATTGCTATCGGCACCAAAAATGAGGTGACGGGTAATAATTCTGTAGCGATTGGTGCGGAGAATAAAGTTGCATCACATAATGTGATGGTATTAGGCAATAATGTCACTGTTGATGCAGGGTTTGATGGTGCTGTAGTATTAGGTAACGAATCTGCGCCAAGTAAGCCAATGCCAGTAGAAAGCATCACTATTCAAGGCACAACTTATAAATTTGCTGGTACAAATCCAACATCAACTGTCAGCGTAGGTGCAGAAGGTAAAGAGCGTCAAATTACGCACGTTGCAGCAGGTCGTATTACCAGTACATCAACGGATGCGATTAACGGCTCTCAACTTTATTCTGTTGTCGAGGCTATTAATCAAAAAGTTACCCAACATAATAAAATGCTGAAAGCTGGGATTGCTGGTTCTGCTGCAATAGCTGGATTACCACAAGTGCGAGGTAATGGTAAATCGATGGTCTCTGCGGGCGCAGGAAACTTCAAAGGACAAAATGCTATCGCAGTGGGATATAGCCGCTCAAGTGACAACGGTAAAGTGTTATTCCGTTTAAGCGGAAGCACAAATACACAAGGCGATGTGGTGAGCTCCGTTGGCGTAGGCTACGAATGGTAAGCTAAGAAACAACAAGTGCGGTGAAATTTCACCGCACTTTTTTTATCAAATCAACTTTATTTAAAACACCTTAATAAGCCGTATCAATTGGTAATTCTGCTCGACACCAGCCATCAAATCCACCAATAATACTAAACACATTTTCATAGCCTTGCTCCACTAGAAAGGTCGCTACATTTTTACTGCTCACGCCATGATAGCAACTCACAATGATAGGGGAATCAAAATCTACTAACTCTTCAAATTGCAAAAAACTTTGATTCGTTAAATGAAAAGCACCTTTAGGATGTGAATTGGTAAAGCGGACATCATCGCGAATATCGGCTAACACCGCCCCTTGCTGAACCATTTCCCACGCTTGTTGTGGCGTAATTTCTTTAAATGACATTTATAAACTTCCTTTTGCGTGCTGTTTGTACACACCATCAATCACAACAAGAATCATAGCGAGCACTAAACAAATAAAAAGCGGGTAACTTTCGGCGTCAATTTGTTCACCGATAAAAAACGATACGAAAATCATCATAATGGTTTCCACATAGCCAAGTAGTCCAAGTAAATTCATTGGTAACATGTTGCTGGCAATCACATAAGCTATCAATGCCGTGCCACTAATTAATCCAAGCAACACAAGCAGCCCCCAAATATTAGGATTACTTTGTTCGACCACAGCGAAATCTGTTTGTAACGCAAAATAAATGCTAATTGGGATTAGACTCAACATCTCTAAACAAAAAGAGGCGAGATCACTATTTTTTAATGCTTTTCGAACGGAAAAATAGGTGGTATAACCGACACAAATCACAATAGCTTCCCAAGAAAGCCCACCTTTTAGCACGATATTAGAAATCACACCCAATGCGGCAATCACGACTGCAATAAATTTGAACGTTGAAATGCGTTCTTTAAAAATTAAGTGACCAGCTGCCACCATCACAATTGGCAAAAGCAAATAACCAAAAGACACGCTCAACGAACTGCCATTATTCGGCGCCCAAAGAAAAAGCCACATTTGAAAACCCATCAATAAGCCGCAAAAAAGATAGGGCAATGCCAAGTGCGGTTGTTTTTTGATGAGTTTTAAGCGATGAATCAACGCATTTTTCTGCTTAAACATAAACACGGAAAGGACAACAAAGGGAAACGTAAAAATCATCCGATAACCGAAAATATCCGTGCCACTCAAAGGTTTCAACAACGTAGAAAAATAATACATATAACCAAATAGAAATGAGGCAAGTAATGAAACGAGAACACCTTTAAACATAAGAAATCCTTATTCTAAACAGCTAATCATTCTATTCTAACATCGCCCAAAATGCACGGATTAAGGGCTGTTCGAGATTCCTTTTTTGGGTACAAATAACCAATTCAAAAGGTTCAATAGGCTTATCGAGATTAAGTCTGGAAATTTGATTATTCATTGGGCTATTGTCAATCACCGCATCAGGCAACATCGCTAATCCGAACCCCAATCCCACCATGGGAACAATCCCTTCATGCCCCGCAACGGTAGCATAAATTTTCGGATGTTTAATATGTTTCTCCCGTAGCCATTGTTCAATCCGTTGCCGAGCATGCCCTTCAACAGGGAAAATAAAAGGCATTTGCTGCCAATTAATGGGTTTTTCTTGCAGTAATTGTGTCGCCAAACAAGCCACGCGCGGAGCAATTAAAGACAAACTGATATCATCAATTTTATGGAATGCCACACTGGATGGCAGATTATTCGGCTTACCCGCAATAGCGAGGTCGACTTGTTGCGTTTGAATTAACTCTAATGCAAGCGCCGGATCACCCGTCGTCAGCTGAATTTCCACTTTAGGATAACGCTGGCGAAATTGTTTGAGTACCTGCGGAAGATGACTATAAGATGCGGTTACAGAGCAAAAAAGTTTAATTTCACCGCAAAGTTCATCTGATTCATCCTTGAGCTGTTGTTTAAATTGTTGCCAGCTTTGCCATTCTGTTTTAGCAAATTGCAAAAATTTCTCACCATATTCAGTAAGTTTGACTTGACGATTGTCACGGATAAAAAGTGTCTTCCCTAACTCGTCTTCCAACCGTTGAATTTGACGGGAAAGCGTAGAGGGGGACATGTGGTTTTGGGTGGCGGTTTTGGCGAAGTTTTTTGTGTCACTAAGGTGGATGAATATTTGTAGGTCGGTAAATTCCATAACTTTTTTATCTATAGTAAAAATTAATTTCTTCGTTTTTTTGTACTGCCAAATCTCCCCTACCCCTCTTTGCTAAAGAGGGGAATTATTTAATCAATTACTAGAAACTGGCTCATTTATATTTTTATATCATAATTACTTATCTACATATTTCATTTGGATTACCGTAAAAATCAAACAAAGAATCAAGTTTTTAATCTAAAGGGAACTTTAGTCAATTGATGATAACTGATTCCGTTATATTATTTATCACCGTCATTAGCATATTTAATGTTAATTACTGTAAAGATAAAACGCTGATCTTTGTGTTCTGTAAAGAACAATCCCCTCTTTAGCAAAGAGGGGTAGGGGAGATTTGGCAGTACAAAAAACGAAGAAACTCATTAATAAAAGCTCCAATTATTGCACAAATCGCAACATTACATTCCCATAATATCACTTTACGCAATAACAAAAAATCCTATAATCAAACCACAACAAAAAAATATGCAAACACAACATCATACAATTATTCACCTTACACAATTAAGGACAACAAAATGGCTAACTATTTCAACACATTAAATTTACGTCAAAAATTAGACCAATTAGGTCGTTGTCGTTTTATGGATCGCGAGGAATTTGCAGATGAAGCAAACTTCTTAAAAGGCAAAAAAATCGTTATCGTGGGCTGTGGTGCACAAGGTTTAAACCAAGGTTTGAATATGCGTGATTCTGGCTTAGATATTAGCTATGCCTTGCGCCCTGAAGCGATTGCAGAAAAACGTGCATCATTCCAACGCGCAACTGAAAATGGTTTTAAAGTAGGTACTTATGAAGAATTAATTCCAACTGCAGATTTAGTCGTAAACTTAACACCAGACAAACAACACTCTAAAGTCGTTGCTGATGTGATGCCTTTAATGAAAAAAGACTCTGCATTTGGTTATTCACACGGTTTCAACATTGTTGAAGTTGGCGAAGAAATTCGTAAAGACATTACGGTTGTGATGGTTGCGCCAAAATGTCCTGGTACTGAAGTACGTGAAGAATACAAACGTGGTTTCGGTGTGCCAACATTAATCGCGGTTCACCCTGAAAATGACCCGAAAGGCGAAGGCATGGCGATTGCAAAAGCATGGGCTGCTGCAACAGGCGGTCATAAAGCGGGTGTTTTAGAGTCTTCATTCGTTGCAGAAGTAAAATCTGACTTAATGGGTGAGCAAACTATCCTTTGCGGTATGTTACAAGCAGGTTCTATCGTGTGTTATGACAAATTAGTGGCAGATGGTAAAGATCCAGCATACGCAGGTAAATTAATCCAATACGGTTGGGAAACGATTACCGAAGCATTAAAACAAGGTGGTATCACATTAATGATGGATCGCCTATCAAACAGTGCAAAATTACGTGCATTTGAACTAGCTGAACAAATCAAAGAAAGCCTTGGTTTCTTATATTACAAACACATGGATGACATCATCAGCGGTCACTTCTCTGCAACAATGATGGCTGACTGGGCAAATGGTGATAAAGACTTATTCGCATGGCGTGAAGCAACAGGTAAAACCGCCTTTGAAAATGCACCAAAATATGATGGCAAAATTAGCGAACAAGAATACTTTGATAACGGCGTATTAATGATCGCAATGGTGAAAGCTGGCGTAGAATTAGCTTTTGAAGCAATGGTTTCAAGCGGTATTTATGAAGAATCAGCTTACTACGAATCACTTCACGAATTACCATTAATTGCGAACACCATCGCACGTAAACGCTTATACGAAATGAACGTGGTAATTTCTGATACTGCAGAATATGGTAACTACTTATTCTCTAACGTAGCGACCCCAATTCTTGCAAAAGAAATTATCCCTAACCTTCAAAAAGGTGACTTGGGCGAGCCAACTCCAGCAGTGGAAATCGATAACATCACCTTGCGCGATGTAAACGATGCAATTCGTAACCACCCTGTTGAATTAATCGGTCAAGAATTACGTGGCTATATGACGGATATGAAACGTATCGCAGTTGCGGGTTAATACTGAATTAAGCAAAATTAAAAACCGACTTTGTGAATGCAAAGTCGGTTTTTTTATTTTTAATCAATTTTTAAACCAAAAGTGCGGTAAAATTTTTCCGTATTTTTGTTTGTTCCAACTAAATATTCAAAATCTTATAAATTTCAGAATCTTTACGATCTAGATAATGGATGGATTGGATTTTACGAATTGTGCGAGATTTTCCACGAATTAAAATTGTTTCAGTGCTGGCTAAATTGCCCTTTCTAGAGATACCTTTAAGCAAATCGCCATTTGTGATACCTGTTGCGGTAAATACAAGGTTGTCATCACGCACAAGATCTTCAAGTTTTAACACTTCATTGATTTTTACGCCTAATGCTTCACAACGCTGAATTTCATCGGCAGCAATTTTTTTATTTTCTTCCGTATCACCTTTTACTTCGTTACGAGGAAGCAAACGAGCTTGCATATCGCCACCTAATGCACGAATTGCCGCTGCAGCAGCCACACCTTCTGGTGCGCCACCGATTCCGTAAAGAAGATCGACTTCGGCATCAGGTAAACAGCACAATACGGAACCTGCCACATCACCATCAGGGATCGCCATCACTCTCACGCCCAAGTTATGCATTTGTTTAATTACCGCATCATGGCGTGGTTTTGCTAATACCATTACGGTGAGATCAGAAAGGGATTTTCCTAGCTTAGATGCGACACGGCGAAGATTTTGTTCTAGTGGTAAAGTTAAATCAATCATGCCTTTAACATCGGGACCAACCACCAATTTTTCCATATACATATCTGGTGCTTTTAAAAAGGTATTTCTGCCGCCAGCAGCCAAGACAGAAATAGCATTAGACTGACCCATAGCAGTCATACGCGTGCCATCAATAGGATCAACAGCGATAGAGACCAATTCTCCCATGCCAGAACCGACTTTTTCACCAATATAAAGCATCGGCGCTTCATCAATTTCCCCTTCACCAATCACGATTTCAGCATCCATATGAATTAAGTTCAGCATATAACGCATGGCTTTCACTGCTGCATCGTCAGCTGCATTTTTATCCCCTCGACCCAGCCACATATGAGCCGCTAACGCAGCTGCCTCAGTCACTCGTGAAAATTCAATAGCCAATGCACGATTCATCATTATTCTCCTTCTGCTTACTTTTCTAGATCATGGCAAAATGACGTTATTTTATCACTGCGTAATCGTTTGCATAATAATTTTTTCTACAACGCTTTAAAAAGGCAAATTTACTGGGTAAAATACTCTCAAACTTACCCATATTTAAAAGGAAATCATTATGTCTTTAGAAATTTTAAACCAGCTTGAAGAAAAAATTAAACAGGCGGTAGAAACTATCCAATTACTTCAATTAGAAGTTGAAGAATTAAAAGAGAAAAACGCAGAATCTCACAGAAATATCGAAAGTTTACAAACTGAAAATGAACAACTGAAAAACGAACACCGCAACTGGCAAGAACATATCCGTTCATTGCTTGGCAAATTCGATAACGTTTAATCATAATAAAAGGCTTAGAAAATCTAAGCCTTTTTATTTTCATCATTTCAAAAATATTTTTTACTTTTCCCTATGTTAGGGAATAAAAATAAATACAGGATAATCAAATGCACATTTGCATTCTCTCTGGCAGCACTTTAGGTGGTGCAGAATATATTGCCGAACATTTAAACGATGTTTTAGAAACTCAAGGTTTTTCCGCCGCTCTTTTTCACGGACCAAGTTTATCCGACATCGAAAATGAAAAAATTTGGCTTGTTGTGACTTCAACTCATGGTGCAGGTGAGTTGCCAGATAATTTAAAACCTCTATTTGATGAATTAGCTAAAAATCAAAGCGATTTTTCAGATGTTCGCTTTGCGGTCGTTGGATTAGGTAATTCTGATTATGATACTTTTTGCTATGCTGCGGATAAAGTGGAACAAGCGCTTGAAGAAAAAAGTGCGGTAAAAATTTGCGAGACTTTAAAAATTGACGTGCTAAACGTGGATGATCAAGAAGGCTATGCCGAAGTATGGTTACCGAATTTTGTTGAGGGATTAAAATGATCGCCTTAATCCAGCGTGTCACCCAAGCAAAAGTTGATGTAAACGGTGAAACAATCGGGAAAATTGGCAAAGGTTTACTGGTTTTGCTTGGTGTAGAAAAAGCAGATAATCAAGAGAAAGCGGATAAACTTGCTGAAAAAGTGCTTAATTATCGAATTTTCAGTGATGAAAATGACAAAATGAACTTAAATGTTCAACAAGCAAAAGGGGAATTACTTATTGTTTCACAATTTACATTAGCGGCAGATACACAAAAAGGTTTGCGTCCAAGCTTTTCAAAAGGTGCGCCCCCAGCATTGGCTAATGAATTATATGAATACTTTATTCAAAAGTGCGGTGAGAAATTACCTGTTTCAACTGGGCAATTTGCAGCGGATATGCAAGTGAGCTTAACAAACGATGGCCCTGTTACATTTTGGTTGAATGTATAAATATAACGGTTGATTTAGTAATAAGATTCTTAAGACTTTTAGAAAATTAAGAACGCTAAATAGCTTAACTAATGGAATATCTGCGTTAAACGTACATATTCCATTAGTCAACGTCAACTAACAACATAGTACCTAACAACAAGGTTGGTGAGCAAAAAGGCGAACTGAAGCCCTCCATTGCTCCCTCGTCCATAAATGGACGTTTCCTCTCACCAATGGCCACTTTAATAACAAAGGTGAATTATCACCCACTGCCATTATCACTGATTAGGGACAATCGGGAATGTCAGACAACAGCCCGCCAAACCCAATAGGCAAAGTGCACAGCGCAATGCCAAATGGCACAAACATCCATTCTTGCGCCTAAATCTTTTCATTTATAGTCTGTGTTATCAGCTACAAACTCACTGTACAAGAATATGGTATGCCTTTTCATAGGTTAAAACTGTGATCTAGATCACAAAAATAAAAATGCAGTGAAATTCTTTTAAAAATTTCACCGCACTTTTAAGAATAAACAATTATTGTCGGATTAAAAGGGCAACGGCTTCACAAGCAATTCCTTCTTGTCTTCCTGTAAAGCCTAGTTTTTCAGTAGTCGTTGCTTTCACATTGACTTGCTCAATATCGCATTGTAGGTCTTCAGCTATTTTGGCACGCATGGCATCAATATGTGGACGCATTTTAGGTGCTTGTGCAATGATAGTGACATCGACATTACCAATTTTATATCCCTTTTCTTGCACTTGACGAAATGCTTCACGCAATAGCCCACGACTATCAGCATTTTTATATTGCATATCGGTATCAGGGAAAAGCTTTCCAATATCACCTAGAGCCGCGGCGCCCAAGATTGCATCGGTTAAGGCATGTAATGCCACATCACCATCAGAGTGCGCAATAAACCCGGTATGATAAGGCACGTCTACGCCACCAATAATTAATGGGCGATTTTCACCAAACGCATGAACATCAAAACCGTGTCCAATTCTGATCATAATTTATTCCTTGTTAAATAAAATTCTGCTAAAGCTAAATCTTCTGGACGAGTCACTTTTAAATTATCGCTACGCCCAGCCACCAAGTGCGGTCGAAATCCTGCGAGTTCCATTGCCGATGCCTCATCCGTTATATTCGCACCTTGTTGAATCCCTGTGGAAAGCGCATTTCTTAATATATCTACTGGGAAAAACTGTGGTGTCATCGCTTGCCAAAGTTGACGACGATCTTCTGTTTTCACAATGCATTGCCGATTATCCGCCCGTTTAATCGTATCCGTCGCTGGAATTGCCAAAATAGCACCATGTTCATCTTCAATGGCTAGCAATTTATCAATGTCGGTGTGTTGTAAAAAAGGACGAGCAGCATCATGAACAAGCACCCACGCATTTTTTTCCTCAATTGCGTTTAAACCATTTAATACGGATTCAGCTCGTGTTGCGCCACCTTCTACTAACTGAATTTTAGGGGCGAGTGATAGCTTATCAATATAAGGATCATCTTTGCTCACCGACAAAATAATCTTAGATACGGCAGGATGAGAAAGCATAACATCAAGTGTGTGTTCGAGCAGTGTTTTGCCAAGTAGCGTTAAATATTGTTTCGGTTTATCTGCTTGCATTCGAGAGCCCACACCAGCTGCTGGCAATACCGCAATAATTGAACGAGCCATTATTTATTCTCTTTCACAATGTGATAAAACACTTCGTTTTCTTTTACCATGCCATGCTGCATTCGCGCACGTTCTTCAATGGCCTCAAAGCCTTTAGTTAGACCTTGAATCTCCGCATTAATACGCTGGTTGCGCTGAGACAGTTTTTCATTTTCCGCTTGGTTTTCTACAATCTTTGCGGCAGTGTCGCGGTAATCGAAGAAACCATTACGGCCAAACCATAAGTCATATTGAAACAAAGCTAATACGGCAAAAAGAATGAGAATAAGAAGTCGCATAAAAATGTTGGTGATGAATAAAATTGCGGTTAGTTTACCGTGAAAAGGGGGGAAAGGCGATAGGATAAAAAAAGAAAGTGCGGTAAGTTTTACATCTAAATCTCGCGTTAAAAATGTGACGAACATCACAAATTTAATAGAATTACCAAGAAAACGCCCCAAAAAATAAAAAGGCTTGCTATACTCTCCCCGTTTTTACTAACCCTAAAGTTAAAAGGAATATAACATGAAAACAACTTTAAAAATGACCACACTTGCAGCACTTTCTGCTCTTGTTTTATCTGGCTGTGGCGTACACAAAATGAAGTCAGAAGAACACGCAAATATGCAATTACAACAACAAGCTGTTCTTGGCTTAAACTGGATGCAAGATTCCGGTGAATATAAAGCATTAGCTTATCAAGCATACAATGCGGCAAAAGTAGCATTTGATCACGCAAAAGTAGCAAAAGGTAAGAAAAAAGCGGTTGTGGTTGATTTAGATGAAACCATGTTAGATAACAGCCCTTATGCTGGCTGGCAAGTTCAAAATAACAAACCATTTGATGGTAAAGATTGGACTCGTTGGGTAGACGCGCGTCAATCTCGTGCAGTTCCAGGGGCGGTAGAATTTAACAATTACGTAAACAGCCACAAAGGTAAAATGTTCTACGTAACAAACCGCAAAGATAGCTCTGAAAAAGCAGGCACTATTGATGATATGAAACGCTTAGGTTTCAATGGCGTGGAAGAATCTGCATTTTATTTGAAAAAAGACAAATCAGCTAAAGCAGCTCGTTTTGCAGAAATTGAAAAACAAGGCTATGAAATCGTACTTTATGTAGGCGATAACTTAGATGACTTCGGCGATACCGTATATGGCAAATTAAACGCAGACCGCCGTGCATTCGTTGATCAAAACCAAGGCAAATTTGGTAAAACTTTCATCATGTTACCTAACGCAAACTACGGTGGCTGGGAAGGCGGCTTAGCTGATGGATATTTCAAAAAAGATACACAAGGCAAAATCAAAGCTCGTTTAGATGCGGTACAAGCTTGGGATGGTAAATAATTTTCCATTAAAAAATCGATTTAAATATCGATTCTAAAAATTTAGTTTGGGGGCTAAGCTCAGTTTTTACTGGCTTAGCCTTTTTAGTTTTTTAGATTAACTCAAGTAATCATCATTACTACAGCTTGAAGTTTTGCTATGATGTTGCAAATCGTTCAAAGTAGAAATCAAATTCAATGAAGAAAAATTTTTCGGCAGGAAAATTGCCGTCTAAAGGAAAAAGTGCAGTTAATTTTCACCGCACTTTTAAGCCTAAATCAAAACCTAAAACGCTGTCGTTGGATGAAACCAAGGTTATGTTATTCAATAAACCTTTTGATGTACTCACGCAATTTACCGACGAACAAGGGCGTGCTACCTTAAAAGATTTTATCTCAATTCCAAATGTTTATGCAGCAGGTCGATTAGATAGGGACAGTGAAGGATTACTGATTTTAACCAATAATGGTGAATTACAACATCGTTTGGCCGATCCCAAATTTAAAACAGAAAAAACCTATTGGGTGCAAGTGGAAAGCATCCCTGAAGAAAGCGATTTAGTACAACTCAGAAAAGGTGTAGAACTCAAAGATGGCATGACTAAACCCGCTAAAGTGCGGTTAATTTCAGAGCCAAATTTATGGCAACGCAATCCACCTATCCGAGAACGGAAAAATATTCCCACAAGCTGGTTAGAAATTAAGATTAGTGAAGGACGTAACCGTCAAGTGCGAAGAATGACTGCGCATATTGGTTTCCCCACCTTACGATTGGTGAGAGTAAGTATGGGCTCATTATCTATTAATGGATTAGCAAATGGCTCATTTAGATTATTATCATTGGATGAAATAAAAGCGTTATTTCAGACCGTTAAATTATAAAAATAGGGCAAGTATTTAGCTTGCCCTAAATTTTTCGCTCACAAACATTGAGCAGAAAGATGATTAATAAAAAACTAAACTGCTTTCAAACTCTTTCAGAAGATTACTTTCTGCTCGCAATTCATTCCAAATTAACGGGTTACGGTCTAAGTATCCGCTTTCAAAATTCAATGTCCAATCATTCAAAGTGCGGTGCATTTCAAGGGTGAAATTTTTTGCTGTTTCTGTTGCTTGACGGGATTTATTGAGAATAACTGCAAGACGAAGCAATCGCATTAAAGCCATCACATCTTGCTCGCTATAACGTGCAAATTTAAAAAATTCAGCAGGTTTAATTGTGCCAATATGCCAACGCACTAACGCGGTAAGCAAACGTTGCTGTTCACGATCAAACCCTGGTAGTTCCATATTTTGTAAAATATACGCCGAATGTTTTTGTAAACCTTTGTGATTAATCACAATGCCTACTTCATGCAAGCGCGCTGCCCAAAGCAGGATTTCGCGCATTTCTTCAATAAATTCTGTCGATTGCCAATCTTTATATTGTGCACTGAGTAAATTAGCACTATCGGCAACGCGGTGAGCTTGGGCTTGGTCAATATTAAATTGTTCGCTTAACCCCCAAGCTGTGCGCGCTCGAATATCTGCTACTTGGAAATTTTTCTCTAGGCTATAAATGACGCCTTCGCGCAATGCTCCGTCAGAATAGCGCATTTGTTGAATATGAAAAACTTCAAACACCGCACTTAAAATTGCTAAACCGGGTACAAAAACATCCACACGGTCTTGGTTTAACCCATTAATATTTAGCTCGGTAAAATGTTTAGCTTGTAGCGTTTGCTCAATTAAAGCATTTAATCGCTCGGCTGTAATGGTTCCATTTGGATCAAGATTAGTCGCAATGACTTGCGCTACAGTTTTAATCGTACCTGATGAGCCGAGCACAGATTGCCAACCTAATTTGCGATATTCAAATCCTAAATCTTCGATTTTATTGACCGCACTTTGGCTCGCTCGTTGAAAGTTTTCTGGAGAAATGACACCATCGGTAAAAAATTGAGTCGCAAAACTTACACACCCCATGTGACGGCTTTCAGCCACAAGCGGCGTGAAATCATCACCGATAATCATTTCTGTCGAGCCACCACCAATATCCACAACGAGCTTACGACCTTTTTCTGGTTGCGTATGGCATACGCCTGCGTAGATGGTTTTAGCTTCCGTTTGCCCACTAATAATATTAATGGGATAGGGGAAAACTTTGGCTGCTTGACGTAAAAATTCGTCATTATTCACCGCTCTTCGTAACGTATAAGTGCCAACTACATTGACATTTTCAATAGGAAATCCTTGTAAACGTTCGGCAAATAAGGCTAAGCAATTTACACCACGCGTAATGGCCTCTTGATTAAGCACCGCATTTTCATCTAAGCCTTCCGCGAGTTTAACTTTTTGTTTTAAGCGAGAAAGTACTTGGATTGAGCCGTTCACAATGCGTGCCACAATCATGTGGAAGCTGTTTGACCCGAGATCAATCGCCGCAATTTCACGTACATCGCTGCGGTGCTGGGGTTCTAAAATAGGGTGATTCATAAAATTCCTAAAATTCAAATTGATAAAGTAAGTCAAACACCTGGTTTGTACTAGAAATGGATTGAAAATAAAGTTGTGGCATTAAGCGGTAACGTAAGGTTACTTCTGCCAAGCCATCAAATAAACCTACACCATATTTTATTTGTAAGCGGTTGGTGAGATTTCCACTGACGGTCACTTTGGATTTATCACCCACACCCGATGTGCCAAGATTTAAATCTTGGATACCAAAAGCCTCGCCGATACTTCCCACTAATTTACCGCTCTTTGAAAGCCCTAGGCCAAGTAATGCAGCCCCCACGGATCCACTAGATCCAGCCTCACCACTATTTTCTAATGAACGACCTGTTAATAAATAGGAAAGTGCTTGATCTTGTGGTTTGCTTGGTTCGCTAAAGATGGTGACATCAGGTCTATCAGCTGTACCTATTACTCTAACACCAGCAGTAATTTTGCTGTCTTCCATTGCTTCTGGATTGCGAATCGCTTCAATGTTTAACATCGGTTGTGACGGTTGGCCTGAAAAGTTAATTTGTCCTTTTCGAATTAATAAATCTTGTCCAAAAGATGCATAGCGACCTTTGGTTAAATTAATTTGCCCGAATAAACCTAAATTGCCTTTATCTTGTTTCACAGAAAGTAAACCGTCAAGATTGGTTTTCAAGCCATAGGCATCAAGGCTAACGTCTTTACCAATATTGATACGTAAATCAGAGCGAATATCCATGCCTGATTTTGTTTTTGCCGCAAATTCACGTCTAATCAGTTCTTCTTTGCTCTTATGAGGGCCATTTAAAATAACTTCATCTTCGCTCACTGGCTCAGCAGTGTCTGGTAAGCTATCAATTCTAATTCGAGCCCAAGGAATATCCACCGTTCCGCTTAAATTCAATTCTTTAGGATTCGCTTTTACTGTGATATTTGGACTGAAACGTAGTTTCGCCATAGAAGGAATATCCACGTTGAAATTATTTGCCTGAGCGTTTAATTCTGTTGTCCAATGTTCAATATTCGCCCAGTTTGCTCGGCCAGTTAAATTTAAACGACTATCGCTAGTTTCAATTTTTCCCTGTAAGGTGGAATTATTACCGTGGAAATGTACGGCAATATCGCCATCAGTAATATTGACTGGCATAGATTTTAATTTGGTACGAATATTACGAATATTGAAGTCGCCATTTAATAATGGTTTCTCTAAATTCCCGCCGAAACTCAACTTCGAGACTACCTCACCATTCACTGATTCACCGCTAGTAAGTAGCTGATTTGCGATCGACAAGTTTAATCGTTCTATCGCAAGAGTTCCGCCAAGTTGACGATTTTTAGCCAGGTCATTTAAATGAATATCGCCAACAATTCTGCCTTGGTTATGCACATTAATGTCTGTTTTTAAAACCAAATTGTTATTTTGAATGTCGGCGTTAAGGGTTAATTTTGGAATATCCAATTTAAACGTACGGTAATCCAATTTTTGAGAGAAAGCTAAGTGATTGCCATCTACTTTTGCGCTAAATTGGAATGGTTTATCCGTAAACCAAGCAACATTACCTTGTGCCTGCAAGTTTCCTTTGAGGCTATCTTGTTCAATAAGTTTATTCACTAAATCCAAATTAACACGTTTAAATTGGAAAGGAATATTCCCTTGCTTGCCCACATTGAAAGATTGTGGAAAACATAACTCTACATCTGTATTTTGCCAACAATGTGCGGCAATATTGGCTTGTGTTTGTTTGTGATCGTAAGACACCGCAATAGCTTGGTTGGATTTTACATCGCCAATAGGTGTATCGAATTTTACTTGGGAAAGTGTGCCTTTCCACATCTCCAAAGTGCGGTCAAAATGACCGTTAATTTGTAAATTTGCAGCAACAGGCTCACCTTGGGATTTAAGCGTTAACAGATGATTTTGTTCATCGCCAGATAAGGCGAGATCAAGTAAACGGAGTTTAACACTTTCACCATAATGAAGTTGCTCAGCCTTAATATTGAATTGCCCTTTAGCTAAAGGATCGCTTTTGATATTCCCTTTCGCGCTCGCTTTAGATAATTGGAAACCTTGCAAGTGTAAATTAGACGAGGTTAAATCAAGATCAAGGTTTGGAGTGGTAAACTGACCAGAAATAGCCGCATGCCCTTTCACATTGCCACTTAAATCAGACCATAAACCACGCAAATTCGGTGCATCGACATCTAATACAAAATCAGAATGGTCATCTAATACCCCTCTTGCGTTAAGATGATTTTCACCATATCTCACCTGCAAATCAGGTACTGTTAGAAGTACATTTTGATTAAGTGTTGCGGAGCCTTTTAAACTGATGGGGTTTGAAGACAGTGTTCCATTTAAATCGGCTACTGGCACTTCAACTTGCCAGCCTTGAGAGCCGGCAAAACCACGCGAATACAATTTACCAGATAGTGTTGCAGGCATAACAGGTACATAAAAACCGATATTCATTTTTTCTAAATCGGCTTGTACATCCCAGTTTGCACCCTCTTTCCAGCTTACAGCCCCCGCAAATTCACTTTTACCGTCTAACGAAGTTATCCCCAATTTATTGACAGTTACTTCATAAAGTTTGCCATCGGCATTAAGGTCCACTTTAGATGCGGGAATATAATCCATTCCATCTACGCCACCCTTAAGTTCAGCATGGTAATTCAGTAAATCCCCCGTGAGCTTAAGAGTCACATCATTAATTTTAAGTGGCGCCATTGTGTTTACAAAAGCGTATTGTCCTTTTACCACATTTAATGTGAGGTTTAAGGGCATTTTGTCTTGTGCTAATTGCACTTCGCCATTCAGTTCAGCATCTAATACGCCTTTTGTTTTTAAAGAAAGTGCGGTGGATTTTTTCAATGATCCCGAAAGTGTAAGATCGACATCGCTCGCTGGCAGAATTTCTTTTCCATCGGATTTCAACGGCTCCAAATGGGATTCTAAAGTTAAATCTAGTGGCATATCGCCATCAAGTTGTAATTTACCTTGCGAATAAAGATTACCCAACGAGCTTTCTACCGCTAATTTTTGTAATTGAAGTTGGTTATCGACGGTATCCGCCTGTGCAATCAGGCTTGGGATTTCAATAGATTGAAGTGTTTCACCTCTTTCATTCACCGCTTGATAACGCCAGTTTTTGCCTTTAATCGCGGGAATGTGTAAATCAAAAGGAAGAATTATTTCTGATACATTGCCTAAAAAAGCAGGCGTTAAAGATTGCTCAACCGCATCCCAATCTACTGGCTTATTCGGCTGCTTGGCTTGCGGCTCTGATTTAACTTCAGGCAATTTTTTTGAAATAACTGAAATATCGTTAATTTCAGTCGGCGCAAGAGTTAAGCCTTTTTCATTATTTAAACTTACCGCACTTTTAAAATGACTGAGAGTAAGATGAGTCTGATCAACATTTACGGATAAATCTTGCACTACCAAATTTTCTGCATTGATATCAATTGGCAAGGAAATGCGTTTCATCGGGCCAGACTTTGAATCATCAGACGTAGATGGAGGCAGTAATGCTGTATTAATCGCAATCGTCGGTTTATTTAGGGTGAAATCGCGTAAACAAACCTCACGTGAAAGCAAACAACCGAAATCAAGCTGTAAACGTGCTTGTGCTATATGAGTATCAATCCCTGCGGTTTGATAACGAACATTACTCAGCACTAAGCCATTTTGTAATCCGCCTTCAATTTGCTCAACGGAAAAACTATCGAGCATTTTATCGGCAAGTTGAATTAAACCTCTTTGCCCCGCATCGAAAGAAAGTGCACCGACAACACCTAAAACGGGCACCAAAATGACCGCACTTCCGATACAAACAGCCTTGCGTACCCAGTGTTTTTTATTAGGTTGCTCAGGTGATTTTGGTGAAGTTTCTGATGGTTGTAGTTGTTCTGTCATAAATTCACCTTAAATTTCTGTACCAAGTCCGATGTAAAATTGAATATTTTTGCTGTTATCTTTATCACGAATCGGGGTGGCAATATCAAATTTTATTGCGCCTACTGGTGATGCCCAACGGACACCAACGCCTGCGCCATAACGCAATTCTTTAGTGGTGTAATCATTGGCTGCTAATCCGCTATCTGCGAAGGTCGCTGCCCACCAATTCGGATAAACTTGATATTGATATTCTAAAGAACCTGCAAGTAATCGCGAGCCACCAACCAATTTTCCGTTTTTATTTTTAGGCGCAATTTTTTTATAGCCGTAACCACGCACACTGCGATCGCCACCAGCAAAGAAACGAAGTGCGGGTGGAATTTTTTCAATATCTTTTGTATGTAAATACCCAACTTCTGCACGAGCAACAATACGGTGATTTTCTGCATAAGTACGAATCCATGCGCTAGAGGCTTGCACTTTTACGAAAGACGCTTCCGATAACCAAACTTTGTTACCCACATCAAAAGTGATTTTTTGTACGTCGCCCCAAGTTGCAAAAGAACCGCCACGTAATCGGGTGCGAGTAAATCCGACTGTTGGATAAAGGAGGAATGTTTTATCGGTTATATCGGCTTGTGTAAAACTGTCGTATCGCGCACGAAGTCCGCCAAAATATTGCCAGCCATGCGCGTTGTTCCAATAACGTAACGCGGACAACGTAAGCGCTCTTGTATTGGTATCATTCTCTTTTTCACCTTCCCAACCGACAGAGTAATCATAGTAATAATTTAATGGATTTTTAAGTAAAGGCATTCGATAAGTTGCCTCTAGAGTTTGTTTTGGTGCAGAGAGATAAAGATTGGTGCGGAAACTATGTCCACGGCTATTAATCCACGGCTTTGTCCAACCAATTTGAGTGTGCACGCCACCATCAGTTGCAAAGCCCACACCTAGTTCCATCGCATTTTTTTTACGTGGATAAAGAATAATCTCCACATCCACAGTTTTGCTTTTATGATTAACATTAGGCTGAACTAATACTGAGCTAAACCAATTTGAAGATGAAAAATTGCTGGTTAAATCCGATAAGTTATTCATTAAATACGGATCACCAGGTTTGATGTTAAGAATATTATTTAAGTAATCATCACGAATTTGTGAATGGCTAAAAGTAATATTGCCATAATGATAACGAACACCGCTATCAAATAACATTCGCCACCATGCTTGATGGGTTTCAGGGCTGATTTCTAAACGTGAAATTTTAAATTCCCCATCAAAATATCCACGATTTAATGCTAAACGTGAGATCGCTGTTTTGTAATCATCGTAACTTTGGTGTTCAACCAAAACGCCTTCTTTCGGCAAGTTTTTACGTAACGCATCAAAATTTTCATCTTGTGCGGCTTCCCCTTCAATTTGCACATCAGTACCCGCAATTTTTGTTGGCTCGCCAGGTGTAACATGAGCAATTAATAAATCGCGTTTGCCTTGACGCTGTTTTCGTTCAAAACGCACGGAAGATTCATAATAACCAAACACACGCAAACCACGATCCACAGCTTGAGTGACTAAATGTTGATAGCGTTCGGAGCCATCCATTTCTTCTTTGTTAATCAGATGAACATTGAGATCCGTATTACGAACAGCACGGAAACCACGGATGCCTTGAACTTCAATATCAACGGTTTGTTCAGCAAATGCGGAAAAGCAACTTAATGCTAAAAAAAGTGCGGTGAGTTTTAGCGATTTTTTCTTCATTTTAAGGGGCTAAAATTTTTTAAGTAAATTGCGCTATAGTCTACCGAGAAGTTCGTTAGGATCCAATATTTTCAGCGCATTTTGTCGGTTTTTTCATAAAAAAATACCGCACTTCATTGCTAAAGTGCGGTAATGTTTTCGGCTGTTTTTAATTAATGACCGCCGCAGCCACAGCTGCCGTGACCATGTCCGTGCCCGTGACCACCGCCACAACATCCGCTGTGCTCGTGATCATGGTCGTGATGGTGGTGATGACCGCCACAGCCACAACCGTGACCTTCTTCGTCATCATCGTGGTGGTGGCTATGCGCACCATGAACGTGGCCGTGTGCAATTTCTTCTAACGTTGCTTCACGAGTTGCGACAACTTCAACGGTAAAGTGTAATTCTTGACCAGCTAACATGTGATTTCCATCAACTACAACTTCATCGCCATCGATTTCAGTAATCACCACTGGAACAGGACCAATGTCAGTATCCGCTAAGAAACGCATGCCGACTTCAAGTTCATCAACACCTTGGAATACATCTTTTGGTACACGTTGAACCATATTTTCGCTGTACGCACCGTAACCTTCTTCAGGTTGTACACGTACTTCAAATTTGTCGCCTACTTCTTTGCCTTCAAGCGCTTTTTCAAGACCGATCACTAAATTATTGTGGCCCTGTAAATATTCTAGTGGTTGATTCGCTGGAGCTTCATCTACCAATACGCCATCTTGTGTGCGAACTTGGTAAGCAATGCTCACCACTACATTTTTTGCTACTTTCATTATGTTTTCCTTATAAAAAAATCGGTTAAAAAAAGTCGTACCATTGTAGCGAAAATTATTCCGCGCGCAATGCAATTCGCGCACTAATGCGTGCTTTTATTTTCTCTTTACCATTTTCCAGATAAGCATCGCCAGAAGAATCCGCCGCACTCATATCGGCAGATTTTGCCATCGCCATCATATAAGGTCGTAGGCTAATGGTTTGTTCATTCACGGAAGATACATCTAAATCTAAAATTTGATAGCCTTTCATATTCAATGAATTTTGAATTAATGTGGCTTTGTTTTTAAATTTATCCAATGCGGCTTGAGTTAATTCATTTTCTAAACTCATTAATTTTTCTGATGAAATAAGTGCATTCGTACTTTCCACCGCCATAATGCCATCAAGCTCGCTGATCACTTTGGAGATGGCTTGGAAATCTTTGCTTTCTAATACAAGTTCTACACGGTCAATCCAGCCAGATTGCTTGCCTTGATTGTTATAACGCACACTGGTATGACGAAAATGATCTTTAATTTCTACCGCACTTTCGTTTTTCGCGATAGAAAGCGCTTTGCTTAATTTCTCATTAATCGTTTTATTTAAGGTTGAAAGTGAAGTGCCTTCCGCTTGATAAAAAAGCGTAACCTGTAACAAATCTCGTGAAACTTCTTTTTCGACTTCAGCATTGAAAGAAACAATATTATTTTGCACTGCACTTTGAGGATTATCCGCCAAGGCAGGCACAGCAAAAGGCAACACCAATAACGCTAAAGAAAGAGATTTTAATTTCATATTGAAACTCCTAAAAAAATAACCGCACTTATCAAGTGCGGTTAAAAAGAATGATTAATGCACACGAGGCTCTTCGACATCTTCATCATCAAAAAATTCCCCATCATCGCCGTATTCATCGTCATCGGCATTCGGATCTTCAAAATAGGTGCCCCAACCATCATAAATGCCTTTATGTTTTTCTAATAACGGAAGGATTTCTTTTTGTTGCGCATCAATAATTTCCGCTTTTAATTCTACTTCACTGATAATGTCAAAACAGAAAATTGGTTTGCCATCATCATCTTCAAATTCTTCTGCTTCGGAAACTTCATAACCGGCTTTAAATGCATCTACCGCGATTTTTTCTAACAAATCAAAATCGTGATGAGCAATGTGATGCTCAATAATATAAAGCGCGTCCGGGTCACTACCATCGTTAAGTAAATCAGTGATAATTTCACGGGTTTCTGCTTGTAATTCAGCCAATTTTGACATAATAAAATCCTTCAACAAGAACAAAATTGCGGTTATTTTAGTGGATAAATCACCAAAAGTCGCATAAAATTTCGCGCAATTATTTTCTATAAAAAAAACCTTAACCATGCTCGAACAACTCCCTTATTTGGCATTAAAAACACCGCCAAAAACCACCGCACTTTTAAAGGCTGAATGTGCGGATTTTATTGTAAAAGAGCATTTAGGCTATGAAATGTCAGGCCAAGGGGAATTTGTTGCGTTGTATGTACGCAAAACAGATTGCAACACCTTATTTGTTGGCGAAAAATTAGCTAAATTTGCTGGTGTTTCTGAACGCAATATGGGATATGCTGGGTTGAAAGATCGTCGAGCAGTGACAGAACAATGGTTTTGTTTACAAATGCCTGGAATGGAAACGCCCGATTTCAGTCAATTTGAATTAGATGGCGTAGAGATTTTAACGGTTACTCGACATAATCGAAAAATTCGCACGGGTAGCCTTGAGGGAAATTATTTCGATATTTTATTACGCGGAGCAGAAGAATCTGATGGGCTTAAAGCGCGGTTAGATTTTGTGGCAAATTTTGGTTTCCCCAATTATTTTACGGAACAACGTTTTGGTCGGGATGGTCATAACCTCACGCAAGCATTGCGTTGGGCGCAAGGGGAAATCAAGGTAAAAGATCGCAAAAAACGCAGTTTTTATCTTTCCGCTGCGCGCAGTGAAATTTTTAATCTAGTTGTGGCTGCACGTATCGAAAAGGGCGCAACAAATCAAGTTTTGCCAAACGATATTGTGCAATTAGCCGGTTCGCACAGTTGGTTCAAAGCGGATGAAAAAGAAGACTTAAATGCCTTGCAAGTGCGGTTAGAAAATCAAGATATTTTACTCACCGCCCCTTTAATTGGCGAAGATGTGTTGGCCGCAAGCGATATTGAAAATGAAATCGTAAATCAACATTCAGTTTTCGATCCTTTAATGAAACAAGAAAGAATGAAGGCAGCACGTCGCCCATTATTGATGAAAGCAAAAGCCTTTTCTTGGGCATTTGAGCCAGAAGGCTTACGTTTGAAATTTTATTTGCCTGCGGGCAGTTATGCCACGGCATTGGTTCGTGAGTTAGTAAATTATACAGAAGCATAAGGAAATACAATGCGAATTTTAGTCAGTAATGATGACGGTTTTCACGCGGAAGGCATTCAAGTTTTAGCAACAGAATTAAGAAAAATTGCAGAAGTCATTGTTGTTGCACCCGATCGTAATCGAAGTGCAGCATCAAGCTCGCTCACATTAGTGGAGCCACTACGCCCACGCCATTTAGACAATGGCGATTATTGTGTGAATGGTACACCAGCAGATTGTGTACATTTAGCGTTAAATGGATTTTTATCTGGCCAAGTGGATTTAGTGGTATCAGGCATTAATGCGGGTTGTAATATGGGCGATGATACGATTTATTCTGGCACATTAGCAGCAGCCCTTGAAGGTCGCCATTTAGGGTTACCTGCTATTGCGGTTTCCTTAGATGGTCGTCAACATTATGAAACAGCAGCGCGAGTCGTGTGTGATCTCATTCCAAAATTACATCATCAATTATTAAATCCTCGTGAAATTATTAATATTAATGTGCCAGATTTACCTTTTGAAGAATTAAAGGGTTACAAGGTATGTCGTTTGGGTTACCGTGCTTCGTCTGCAGAAGTCATTAAACAAAGGGATCCTCGTGATGAAACCATTTATTGGATTGGCCCTTCAGCATTACCTGAGGATGAAAGCGAAGGAACAGATTTCCATGCAGTGAAAAATGGTTATGTGTCTATCACGCCAATTCAGGCAGATCTTACTGCACATCATTCACTTTCGGCTTTACAAGATTGGTTAGAGCAGGAATAATGGCGCGTTTTATTAAATAGAGAAGAAATATGAAAATTTTCGGTACGATGTACGATAAAACTATGCAATGGTCAACGCACCGCTTTGCGACTTTCTGGCTCTCTTTTGTTAGTTTTATCGAGGCGATATTTTTTCCTATTCCACCTGATGTGATGTTGATCCCAATGTCTATGTCAAAGCCCAAAAGTGCGGTGAAATTTGCATTTTATACGGCAATTGCTTCTGTCATCGGTGGAGTTATTGGTTATGCAATTGGTTATTATGCAACGGATTGGGTAGAAAACATTGTGCAACAATGGGGATATGGTGCGCATTGGGCAAAAGCCATAAATTGGTTTGAGCAATGGGGCGTATTAGTTGTGTTTGTGGCAGGTTTTAGCCCAATTCCTTACAAGGTTTTCACACTCTGCTCTGGCGTAATGCAAATGGCGTTTTTCCCTTTTGTTATCACCGCATTTGTTTCACGTTTAGCGCGCTTCTTGCTAGTGGCAAAATTAGCCGCATGGGGCGGTGAAAAATTCGCAGCAAAATTGCGGAAATCTATTGAAATTATTGGTTGGTCAGTGGTGGCACTGGCTGTTATTGCTTACTTTATATTGAAAAACTAGGATAAAAAATGAATAAATTAGGTCTTATTTTAATGACTGGATTCGTATTAGTTGGATGTGCATCAGAACAAGTAAAAGATCCAGATGCGTTGCCAAACGGCATCATGCAACCAGTAGAAGGCACTGGCGCTGTTGCTGGCGGTAGCTTTATGCCAGAAATTCAAAAAAATACAATGCCAGCGCAAACGAAATAATAAAGGAACAATAAGGAATTACTATGAAAAAATCATTTCTCTTACTCCCTTTGAGTCTTGTTGTATTATCGGCTTGTACCTCTAATTCTCCCGCTCCAATCAGCAATGCTGATGGCAATCTTTCCCCTGGCATCATGCAACCCGTAAATGGAGAAAGTGCGGGTGGTTCTTGGCAACCTGAAATTCAAAAAAACACAGTACCAGCGATGGGCAGTGTACCAACAGGCGTGCAAACTCCACAGCCAAATTTCCAACCAACCTATCAACAGCCTGCCATGCCAGCAGCGCCAGCTCAACCGGCATTCAAACCTGCGCAGCCAGCTTTTCAGCCTGCGCCAAAACCAGTAGCGCCAACACCAGCTCCCGCGCCAGCTGTGCAAACAAAAACCATCACTAAAACAGTTTCTGATTGCGTAGGTTCGCAACATATTAATGTTCCGCGCAACCCAAATACCAATGCACCAGATTATAGCCAAATTGAAAAAGGCTCTTACAAAGGCAATACCTATAAAGTAAACAAAGGCGATACCATGTTCTTAATCGCTTACTTGGCGGGGATTGATGTAAAAGAATTAGCAGCATTGAACAACATGACAGAGCCTTATAGTTTGAGCCTAGGTCAAACTTTAAAAATCTCTAATTGTGGCACAAAAACAGTGACAACAACGGTTCCTGTAAAACAACCTGCAGTAGCAACGACAACAACTACGGCGGCTGCACCGACAGCACCTGCAGAACCAGCCGTCACCTATACGCCAGGTGCAAATGGTACGCAAATGGGCTCTGATGGCACAATCATTGGACCAATTAAATCTGGTGCAGGTGTAGCGAATGGCGCACCAGCAATGGTACCGGTTGCAACAACACCTGTTGCCCCTGCGACAACACCATCAGTACCAACAACACCATCAGTACCAACAACACCAGTAGATAACACCAATAGCACACCGATTAATGCCAATGTTGTTGCACCAATCGCATCGAATGTGGCATGGCAGTGGCCGACTTCAGGTAATATCATTCAAGGTTTCTCCAATACTGATGGCGGAAATAAAGGGATTGATATTAGTGGTTCTCGTGGACAGGCTGTTAAAGCGGCTGCATCAGGTCGCGTCGTGTATGCTGGCAATGCTTTACGTGGTTACGGTAATTTAATCATCATCAAACATAATGATGATTTCTTAAGTGCTTATGCGCATAACGACAAAATTCTTGTAACCGATCAACAAGAAGTCAAAGCTGGTCAAGAAATCGCAAAAATGGGTAGCTCCGGTACAAATACCGTGAAACTCCACTTTGAAATTCGCTATAAAGGTAAATCAGTGGATCCTGTACGTTACCTTCCAAGACGTTAATTTTCCTCTAAAAAGAGCGGTGAAAAATCTCAACAAATTTTCACCGCTCTTTTTTATCTAGCTTTTTCCCCTTTCGGCACCTAAAATAGCCGCCACAAAACCTATCTTTATTCAGTTTCAAAGCAGGTAATTAGATGATTTCCGAAGAAAATTTCCAACAACATACGCCAATGATGCAACAATATCTAAAACTCAAAGCAGAGAATCCAGATATTTTGTTGTTTTATCGCATGGGGGATTTTTACGAGTTGTTTTATGACGATGCGAAAAAAGCGGCGGCATTGTTGGATATTTCTTTGACGAAACGAGGTCAATCTGCAGGGCAACCAATTCCAATGGCAGGGGTGCCTTATCATGCGGTGGAAGGTTATTTAGCAAAATTGGTTCAGTTGGGTGAGCCTGTGGCGATTTGTGAACAGATTGGCGATCCTGCTACAAGCAAAGGGCCTGTGGAGCGCCAAATTGTGCGAATTGTCACACCAGGTACGGTAAGTGATGAAGCACTTTTGCCTGAGCGCCAAGACAATCTGATTGCTGCGGTATATCAAGAAAAAGAAAAATTTGGATTAGCCACTTTAGATATGACCTCTGGCCGTTTTCAGCTTTGTGAACCTGCAGATAAAGAAACATTGCGTGCTGAATTGCAACGTATTGCCCCCGTAGAATTGCTGTATTGTGAAGAATTTAATGAAATGGCTGCGATTGAACATTTCAAGGGATTACGCCGTCGCCCGATTTGGGAGTTTGAACTCAGCACCGCCATTACGTTACTGAATCGCCAATTTGGCACAAAAGATTTACGCGCCTTTGGTGTGGAAAAATCCCCTCTAGGCTTAAGTGCAGCAGGTTGTTTATTGCAATATGCAAAAGAAACGCAACGTACTGCATTACCCCATATTCAAAGCATTAGCTTAATTCAAAACCAAGACTGCATTCAGTTAGATGCAGCCACTCGCAGAAATCTTGAATTGACACAAAATCTTGCGGGTGGCACAGAAAATACGCTAGCGTCTGTATTGGATAAATGCGTTACGCCAATGGGCAGCCGCTTATTGAAACGTTGGATTCATCAGCCTATTCGTGATGTGGAAAAATTAAAACAACGCCAACAAGCGATTGCAGAAATTCTGAATTTTGATTTGGTCGATGAACTTCAGCCTTATTTGCAATTAGTTGGCGATATGGAGCGTATTTTAGCGCGTGTGGCGCTACGTTCAGCGCGTCCACGCGATCTCACCCGCTTGCGCACGGCATTAGAACAAATTCCTGCATTACGCTCGATTGTGCAACAAAAAACACCGCCATTTTTAACCGCACTTTTCAGCCAAATTGCCGATTTCAGCGAGCAATGCGATTTATTGCAACGTGCATTGATTGAAATGCCTCCGCTTTTAATTCGGGATGGTGGCGTAATTGCTGAAGGTTACCATGCCGAGTTGGACGAATGGCGTATGCTGTCTGATGGTGCAACGCAATATTTGGAAAACCTAGAAAAACATGAGCGTGAAAGCACGGGCATTGACACCTTAAAAATCGGTTTTAATGCAGTGCATGGTTATTACATTCAAATTAGTCAAGGCCAAGCGCATAAAGCGCCGATTCATTATGTTCGCCGCCAAACCCTGAAAAATGCAGAGCGTTACATTATTCCTGAACTCAAAGAATATGAAGACAAAGTGCTGAAATCAAAAGGTGCAGCGTTAGCATTAGAAAAGCAACTTTACGATGAATTATTTGATTTATTATTACCGCACTTAGGTTCATTACAACTGGCGAGCCTTGCACTTTCTGAATTGGATGTATTGGTCAATCTTGCCGAGCGCGCAGACACCCTCAATTACGTGATGCCAACATTCTGTGATGAAGTGAGCGTAAAAATTGAAAATGGTCGCCATCCTGTCGTGGAACAAGTATTGAAAGATCCTTTCATCGCCAACCCAGTGGAGTTAAATCACAACCGTCATTTGTTAGTTATCACTGGGCCAAATATGGGTGGTAAAAGTACTTATATGCGCCAAACCGCATTAATTACATTGCTGGCGTATATCGGCAGCTTTGTGCCGGCAGACAGCGCGCGAATTGGGCCGATTGATCGTATTTTTACTCGAATTGGTGCGTCTGATGATTTAGCTTCAGGGCGTTCAACCTTTATGGTGGAAATGACTGAAATGGCAAATATTCTTCATCAAGCGACTGCGCAAAGTCTTGTGCTTATTGATGAAATTGGACGTGGAACATCCACTTATGATGGCTTATCCTTAGCTTGGGCTTGTGCAGAATGGTTAGCCAAAAAAATCCGCTCGCTTACATTATTTGCCACCCATTATTTTGAATTAACCGCGTTACCAGAACAGCTAGAAGGCATCGCCAACATTCATTTAGATGCCCTTGAGCATAACAACACCATCGCCTTTATGCACGCTGTACAAGATGGTGCAGCAAGTAAAAGTTATGGTTTGGCAGTTGCAGCTTTGGCTGGCGTGCCACAATCTGTTATTAAACTGGCAAAACAGAAATTGACACAATTAGAAAAAACATCATGCCATTCAGCTGATCAACAAATTCAGGCATTGCGTGAAGCCAATCACACTCAAGGTGAATTATTGTTTGAACAAGAAACGGATGCACTAAGAGAGGCAATCGAAAGACTGGATCCCGATGATTTAAGCCCTAAACAAGCCTTGGCGTATTTGTATCAGTTAAAGAAAATGGTGGGGTAACATCTTACAAAAGTGCGGTGAAATTTCACCGCATTTTTACTTTTTACGTTTCGCTCTTGGATGAGCCTGATCGTACACTTCCGCCAGATGTTGAAAATTTAAGTGAGTATAAATTTGTGTGGTGGAAAGGTTGCTATGCCCAAGCAATTCTTGCACGGCGCGTAAATCAGAACTGGCTTCCAACATATGCGTCGCAAAAGAATGGCGCAATTTATGTGGATTAAGATGGCTGTTTAAACCTTGACGAATGCCCCAAGTTTCCAAACGTTTTTGAATGGCTCGATGAGAAATGCGATTTCCAAGCTGGCTAACAAATAACGCCTCATCTTTTGGGTTAAATAATGCCCGCACTTTTAACCATTCTTGAATGGCATGCGACGCATAACGCCCAAACGGCACGACACGCTCTTTGTTGCCTTTCCCAATAACACGTACTTCCCGCACACGGGTATTAATGCTGTTTAAATCTAAGCCTTGTAATTCAGATAAACGTAAACCAGAACTATACATTAATTCCAAAATAGCACGATCACGAATATCAATCGGCTCTTTGCTATCGTTAGCAAGCAACTGTTGAACTTGTTCACCATCCATATTTTTCGGTAAATGTTTTCCTTGTTTCGGTGCGGAAATACCTGTGGCGGGATTCACTTTCAATTCGCCTTGTTGCACCAAAAAACTGAGAAATCGCCGTAGTGCCGATAAACGCAAAGCCAAGCTTTTTTCTTTTAAGCCTTGTTTTTTACTTTCCGCCAAAATAAAGCGCACTACGCTGGGTGTCACTTGTGCCCAAGCGTGAATATCTTGTTGCGCTAAGATTTTGATGATGGCATCAAGTTGATGTTGATAATTGGTGAGCGTGTGAGGGCTCATTTGGCGTTCAATCCGCAAATAATCCCAATAACGATTTAACGCTGTTAGCATTACAAACTCAATTCAAATAAACGTTCTTTCGGGTTTAATTTAAACCCTTCCGATTCCAACATTGAATATTGATTTTGCTCCAATTCCGCCACTAAACGATTGGATTGCGTGAAATGCACAAAATCTTTTGCTTTAGAAATCAACGCTGCATAAATTTCTGTTTGTTGCGTATGTTCCAACACAAAAATATCAGTGATTTGCCAATAGCGTTGTAATTGTAAAGAAGAAAGGCGAGGGAAAAGTTGCACAAAGCCGATAGCCTTTTCATTTTCATCCACCGCAATAAAAAACAGACTTTCATTAAAACGCATGCGATTAGTTAAAAAAGCCAAGGTGCGTTCTGGATTCTCTGCTTGTCCATAGGCTTGGCGATAGGCTTCAAAAAGAGGAAGAAGTACGTCAATATTCCATTGTTCAGCTTTGAAAAGTTTCATAATTGGTTATTTTTTATTGGTTCCATACAGGTAATTGTAGCTTTTTAGCACAAGATAATCATCTTTCTGTGAGAATTTTTTTAATTTTATGATCTTCTGCAAAGAATCGTGGCGAAATTTTGGTATAGTAAGCGAGTTAATTTTATCAACTATGGAGAAACAAAAATGGCACGTCGTCCTTTAGTTATGGGTAACTGGAAATTAAACGGTTCCAAAGCGTTCACCAAAGAATTAATCGAGGGATTAAAAGCAGAATTACATGATGTAACAGGTTGTGATGTGGCAATTGCCCCCCCTGTTATGTATTTAGGTACGGCTGAAGCGGCACTTTCTGGTTGTGGTTGCAGCTGTGGCGGTAAAAGTGTAATTCAATTAGGTGCACAAAACGTAGATATCAATGTGAAAGGTGCATTTACTGGTGATATTTCTAGCGAAATGTTAAAAGATTTCGGTGCAAAATACATCATTATTGGCCACTCTGAGCGTCGTACTTACCACAAAGAAAGCGACGAATTCATAGCGAAAAAATTTGGTGCATTAAAAGAAGCTGGTTTAGTACCAGTATTATGTATCGGTGAAACTGAAGCTGAAAACGAAACAGGCAAAACAGAAGAAGTGTGTGCGCGTCAAATTGATGCGGTGATCAACGCATTAGGTGTAGAAGCATTCAACGGTGCAGTGATCGCATACGAACCAATTTGGGCGATTGGTACTGGAAAATCTGCGACCCCAGCACAAGCGCAAGCTGTTCACGCATTTATCCGCGGTCACATCGCAGCAAAATCACAAGCCGTGGCAGACCAAGTGATTATTCAATACGGCGGTTCTGTAAATGATGCAAATGCCGCTGAATTATTTGCTCAGCCAGACATCGACGGTGCATTAGTGGGGGGCGCATCATTAAAAGCCCCAGCATTTGCTGTAATTGTAAAAGCAGCGGCAGCAGCGAAAAATTAATTTTTAGTTAATTAGAATAACAACAAAAGTGCGGTGAATTTTCACCGCACTTTGTTTATGAATTCAAGCAAACTGCATCGCCAATTACTGCCCATTAGTTTGATCGAGAATTTTCGTCACCACTTTCAAATACTCAATCGCCAAGCCCTGTTGAGCAACACTGGCGTTAAAAACTAAGTCTTCTGAAAGTACGCCGCAAGGTTGGTCTTTGGGTACTTCGCCATTTTCATAAGCCTCGAAATCCTCTCGCCAATCGCCCTCGAAGTAATAATGTTCTAGGCGTTTCATTTTGGGCAAAAACGCCTGCCATTTTTCCAAAAACTGTTCTGCCTCGGCAAGAAAGCCATTTGCTTCATCTAAAATACTTTCCATTTCGGCAAGTTGGGATAAACGTTCTTTTGATAGCATATTTTTCCTTATTAAATAGTGATCTGGTCGGAGCAGATTGTATCCCACTTTCATCATTGAGGTATTTTATCTATATTTCAGAAAAAATGGGGTTAAATAGATTAAAAATTTAATGTAAATCTTTGTAAAGTTTGGTAAAGATACTTTCTATTTAATTTGATAGTCTGTAAAATGCCGGCGACAATTTAAACAAGGTATAGATAATATTTAGTCATTTATCTATTATTTTTCACAAGTCGAGCAATGGACTGACATTTATCTATTCAATTTTAGGAGAAAAACTGAATGAACAACATTTTCAAAGTAATTTGGAATCATGCCACCCAAACTTGGACTGCTGTAGGTGAATTGGCATCAGCCAAAGGCAAATCAAAATCAGTAAAACTAGTAGCAATTTCTACCGCACTTTTTTCTACTGGAGTATATGCCGCCGTACATACGGCTGCGGACGATTTGGTCGCCATAGATAATGCGGCTGCAGCCCCCATTCCGGCTAATGAAAAACCGCAAGCACTCGGTAAAAATGCGATTGCCGCCGGAAGAAAGGCAAAAGCAGAAACCAATAACTCGGTAGCCATCGGTCCGAGCGCCGAAGTGTTGCAACAACCTGGAGTAACGCACAATTCAAATAGTATTGCCATCGGTGCGCAGGCGCGTATCGAGCCCAAAGTTAACGGCAATGCCGAATCAGACACTTTCCACAATTCGATTGCAATCGGTACGCGTGCACTTGCAACGGCAAGTCATGCCATTGTGATCGGCCGTGACGCAAGCGGTATGCGCAATCAAAATGCCGCAACTTATCAAAGTGGTGAAAATATCATTGCCATCGGTAACAGCGCCAGAGCAGACTGGGAAAAAAGCATTGCCATCGGCACAAATTCCAGCACCGTCTCCCCTGAAGGGATAGCGGTTGGTACCAATTCCATGGCATCCGGCGGCGAGGGCAAAGGCGGTGTCGCCATCGGCTCGATTGCTCATGCCAATCAGGTCGGCACAGTAGCCTTAGGCTCCGGTTCCAATGCAAGTAATAACAACAGCATGGCAATGGGTTTTCAAGCCAGCTCCGTCGGTCAAAATACAGTTACGGCAGGCCCTAATGCTTTCAGCAAGGGCAACAATGCCGTAACCATCGGTGATGGCGCAATGTCCGGCTGGAACAGTGCAAACCGTGCGGTTACAGTTGGTGCCAATGCACATACTGTAACGGATGACGGCCTGTCCGTCGGATATAATGCATTTGCCGGTAATTTCCGCTCTACTGCGATTGGTAAAAATGCCGTCAGCTATGGCGAGCAAGCATTGGCTTTGGGTTCTGCAGAAGCAGGTGGCGGCGTAAATAACTCAGCTGCTGGAACTACTACCTACCAAAAAAGCACGATGGCCATCGGCAACAATTCATCTGCTTTAGGCACAAACTCTATTGCCACAGGCAACAACAATATCGCATTCGGTACCGGAGCAACAGCCGGTGTCGCGCAAGCATCTGTCAGCGACATCAAAACAGCTTATACGAATTATCGTACGGCATACGAGACATACGCCAATTTGGACAAAACGGCTGAAAATGCAAAAGCCAATGCTGGCGCACTCAAAACTATCGTTGCCGACCTTTCGACCAATCTAAAAACATTCTATTATAACTATACAGATGCTGGCGCTTTATACAAACATTCCGCTGAGTTCAAAGCTGCCTTGCAAACGGCAAATCTCAGCTTTGAACAGCTGGGAGCACTGACGAATGAATTTGCAAAAGCCGCAGACACCTCAGATGCCAATATTGCAAAAGTCCTTGCCAAGAAAGCCGATATTGAGAAATTTGCTAATATCACTGATACTCAGGTTGGCGGGAAAAACGAAAAATTGGCCCATCTTGTTGCCTTGGCGAAAAAACTGAGCAACAAGATTACCGAGTTGGAAAAGGCAAATACTGAGTCTGCAGCAGCAGCCAAAGCATTCTCTGACGGTAAAGCCGCACACGATGCTGCTAAAACAGCGTTTGAAACAAGCTATGCCGGCAAGAATGCAACCAATGCCATCGCAATCGGTGCATCTTCTGAAACTGCATCTAACAGTTCTACCGCAATAGGCCACGAAGCCAAAGTACACGGTACCTCACCTAATGCAGTGGCAATCGGTAAAGGCGCAAGCGCAGGTCAATCAGGCTTCATTACCCGAGGAACCAAACGATACTTCACGACCGATGCACCCAATGCAACTGTCGTAGGTTCAAGCAGCCTGGCTGCTTTAGAAAACTCTACTGCCGTTGGTTACGACAACATGGTAAGAGCCAAAAATGCAGGGGCATTTGGTGCTAAAAATAGAGTGGGTCAAATGAAGTTAGATGCTTCAGGTGCCAATACCGCTTCTGCTACTCCTAACGGTGGCGAAGGTTCATTCGTTGTTGGTTATAACAACCGCGTATGGACAAACAACGTAATGGTGCTGGGTAATAACGTCAGCGTCAGAGGCGACACACCAGAAAAACGTGAAAATGCCGTAGTGTTGGGTAACAACAGCGACGGCGGCCCGACCGTGAAAAAAGTCAACTCCGCCAATGTAAACGGTATGGTGTACAGCGGTTTCAAAGGCAACCTGGGCGCAACCAAAACAGATGGCTCTGAAGCTGAAAAAGCAGATAATGAATTGCAAGGCCGTTTTGTTTCTATCGGTGCAGCGACTACAGATAAAGACGGCGCTACCGTTTACGGCGAACGCCAAATCAAACACGTTGCAGCGGGTGAGATTTCTTCTACCTCAACCGATGCAATTAACGGTTCGCAACTTTATGCAGTCGCTTCCGGCTTGCGTGATGCCTTCCCTGTGGTTTATACCGATGCAGACGGCAATAAAGTCGTGAAATACCCTGACGGCAAATACTACCCTGAAGGTACGACTTTTGATGCAAACGGCAAACCGTCCAAGCCAGCTGTAACCAATGTTATCGCCTCCATGAACAACCCTACTAACACCGCGGGCAAAGCTGGCGATAACGTAACCTTAACCAACGTGGCACCGGGTGCGAATACTTACGAATTCGATAAAGACGGCAACCCGTTAGTCAAAATCGGGGATAAATACTATGCTCAAGGCGATGTAGTAAACGGTACACCGAAAAAAGATGCTCAAGAAGCTACTCCGGCAACCGATGCCGAAAAAGACCCGTATGAAAAAGCTGCTACAGGCTTGGCTAATTTGGAAGGCTCCAAAGACAGCAATGCTCTGACCGTTGCCGATGCGAAGAAAATGGGTTGGGTGGTTTCTGCTAACGGTAACGATTATGCCGATAAAGTAACCAATGCAAACGAAGTTCGTTTTAATGGTAAGAACGGCATTAAAGTAACGGGTGAAACCGATGAGGCTACCGGCATCCGCAACATCAACATCGAGTTGGAAAAGAGCGATGTAGTTAAAGCGGGCGAATACAAAATCGGTGATAAGACTTACGTCAATTTCGACGGCAAGCTTTACGACAAAGACAGTATCGATCCGAAAACCAATGAGCCGAAAAAAGATGCGAAACCGTCCAACTACGTAGTACAAGACGGCAAAGTCATGGACAACACCGATGCGGCAAAACCGAAAGAAGTAGCAGGCGTGGATAACGGCAGCAACTTCGTTAACGGCAATACCGTTTACAAAGCAATCCAAGAATCCGGTTGGACTGTAGGTAAAGCGAAAGATGCTCTTTCAAACGACAAATTTGAAAATAAGGATGAAAAAGTCAATCCGAATGATGAAGTTCGTTTTGCCGACGGCAAAGGCATCACAGTAAAAACTGCGACTGTTGATAAAATCGATGCTAAAGGTGACAAACAAACCACAACCGTGGTGAAATTTGATACTGATTTGCCTATTAATTACGCAAACGTAAAAAATGCAGCGGGTGATAATTTAACGCAAGCAAATGATGGTAACTGGTATAAAAAGGCTGATGTTAATCCTGACGGAACAGTGAAACTCACCGATAACAAACCACCTAAAGCTGAAACACCTGTAAAAACTGGTGCAACTTTAGCTGATGGCAAGTCAGACGCTACTACCCCATACAAAAATGAGGATGTTTATACTTACACAACAGATCCTGTGACAGGTGAAGTAAAAGCTACACCAAAAGATTATGATGCAGCAAAACCTGAGAATAAAGATTCGATTGTGAAGGGTAAAGACGGCGTTCAATTAAACAATGTAGGCTGGGCTGAAAAACCTGATCAAGCTGTAAATAAAGATCAGTTAGATCAAACAGTGAATAAATCTGGTTTCTTCGTTAAAAATGAAGGTAATGATGTTGCAACGAAAGACTCTACTGGAAAAGTGGTTTCTCCTAAAGATAAAGTGACACCAAATGATGTTGTTAACTTTAAAGGGGATGGCATTGCGAAAGTAAATGTTGAAACCGTACGTGACGATAAAGGTATTGATACTACAACGATCACTGTTGGCGTAGATACAAGCAAATTAGATTTATCTAATGCTGCAGAGTATAAAGCAGAAGAAAATACAGGTATCACTGTTAATACAATAGCTCCTCAAAATGGCGGTAAAACGACTATTACTGTAGGGAATAAGTACTTCAAAACAAACGCTGATGGAGAAGAAGCGAAAGTTGAGGCTGATGCCCCTAAAGGCTCTGTTGCAATTGGATCTGGCGCAAAAGCGGGTAAAGCACATACTGGTAATTATAGTGTTGAGCCTTCAGTAAATGTTGCGGGTGCACCAACAGCAGCGACTCGAGTGGTATCTTTAGGTAGCAAAGGCAACGAAGCTCAAATTCAAAACGTTGCAGCGGGTGTTGTGTCTGAAACTTCAACGGATGCAGTAAATGGTAGTCAATTACATGCAACCAATACTCAGGTGAATAAAAATACCCAAGCAATTAATGCGATTAATAATGCTATTAATCATCAAGCGGGTGCTTTCAATCGTTTAGAGAGAAAAATCAATAAACAAGGTAAAGAAGCTCGTGCTGGTATCGCAGGTGCAAATGCAGCGGCAGCATTACCACAGGTTTACACACCGGGTAAATCAATGGTTGCCGCAGCAGCAGGTACCTTCAAAGGTCAAAATGCTTTAGCTGTAGGCTATTCTCGTGCAAGCGACAATGGCAAGGTGATCTTAAAACTTCAAGGTAACGCAAACACCAGTGGTGATGTGGGTGCCGGAGTTGGCGTAGGTTACCAATGGTAATAGCGTAATCGTCCATGATGGGATTTTCTCCCATCATGAATAAATCCCAAAAGTGCGGTGAAAATTCACCGCACTTTTTTTGTCTTCAACGCCAATTTACGAAAAATAAAAATATCATTTTTAAACAAAAAATTAAATTTTTTACAAAAAAAAATCAAAAAAGATATTCTAAAAACAAAAACATTTATATATGATATAAAAAAATTTCCTTAACAAGAAAAATATCAAATATGAACAACATTAGTGCACAATTAGAAAATCAAATTGATGAATTAAAAAAGCTTCAGCAAGCTGTCATTGCCTATGAGCAGGCGCAAAGACAACAGCTTTACACAGGGAAAATTACCGATCTCAAAGCATTTGGAAAAATGCTCAATGACAAGCGTAAATCACTTGGTATTGAGCTTAGTATGTTGGAACTGCAAACTGGCGTGTCTATTTCTACATTGAATCGCTTATTTCAAGATCCAAGCCAAGTTCGATTTACAACCGTGTTTCTTGTTGCTCAAACGTTAGGGGTTTCACTATGCGCGATTTAGTCCGCTCGGGAAAAGTATTTCTCTACGGTGAATTTATTGGCTTACTTAGAGAAGATCATCGTGGTTTTCATTTTGCTTACAATCCCGATTATCAAGGAATACCGCTCTCTCTCAGCTTTCCTATTGAGCAAAGCCCTTTTCATTCTGACACCTTATTCCCTTATTTTGCATCGCTCGTCCCAGAAGGCTGGCTAAAACACAAATACGCATTTCATCAACGAATTGATGAAGGTGATATGTTTCGCTTTTTACTTAATAATGGTGAAAATATGTTAGGCGCAGTGCAAATTCAGGAGGAAAAACAATGAATTTTTGTCGTATTTTATTAAAGCCATTGAAGAAAAATGAAGCACTTTCAGGTTACAGAACTGAAGGTTTGCATTACCTTACGGGCAATAAAAATTTTAATCCCGAATTACCCTTTTCTCGCCAAGAATTTATTACAGTAAAACCCCAAAAACAGCAAGGAATGAGCATTTCAGGTTTTCAACCAAAATTACAGCTTATTATCAAAGATGAACACTTTGACAGCGTAAATCAACAAGGAAATTATATTTTAAAGCCCTCTCCAGAAGAGTATCCTTTTTTAGCTGAAAATGAACATGCCACCATGCGCATTATGAAAGAATTAGGGTTTGATGTGCCAGAAAATGGTTTAGTTTCTTTTGCTAGTGAAGAAAATCAGAAAGAATTTGCTTTTGTTATAAAGCGTTTTGATCGTGATGAACAGCAAAAACCAATGCACCAAGAACAACTTGATGGTGCAATGAATATTCGAGACAAGTATGGAAAAATAGGTGCTGATAATGAGCAATATGTGAGTTATGAACAAATTGCTAAGTTTATTTTGCAGCACACTGAAAATCATTTAGCTCAGCAACGAGAAATTTTTCGTCGAATTATTTACGCTTATTTATTAGGAAATAATGATCTTCACTTACGTAATTTTTCATTTATTTATCCCAAAAACAGTCATCCAAAACTTGCTCCAATTTATGATTTTGTGTCGGTGTCGCCCTATCCTGAAATATTTAATTCAACACTACTTGCCTTGCCATTGTTAGCGCGAGAAGAGGGTAATGCCACACTCGCCAAAGGATTTAATACTCAATACGGTGAATATATCGGCGATGATTTTGTCGAGTTTGGGGAAAATATTGGATTAAATAAAAATGTGATTATTCAAAAATTAATTCCTGAAATTACACAAGAAAAGGAAAAGGTGGAGCAGATTTATTCACAATCGTTTATGCCGCAACCACATATTGATTGCGTACTGAAAAATTATCGCAAGCGTTTAGCTTTGCTTAACGTATTAAATGAACCTGAACTATAAAATCTAAAGGGAATTTTCACCGCACTTTTTCTCTCTAACAAAAAAATCGCACCTTTAACAGTGCGATTTTTTGTTGTCTTAGTTTAGGACATTCTGCCGTTTTCTATGCCAATCACCTGATCACAAATTGCCATCGTGGATTGGCGGTGGCTGACGAGAATAATCAATTTTTCAGCTTTCACATCGAGTAATGATTTCAAAATCATTGCTTCGTTTAAGCTATCCAAATTACTGGTTGGCTCATCAAGCAAGATAATCGGTGCATTATGCAAGAATGCTCGTGCAATACCGATACGTTGTTTTTCACCGTCAGAGAGATTGCCACCCAATTCGGTCATTTTTGTTTGATAACCTTGTGGCAAGCTTAAAATGAAATCATGAATTGAGGCTTTCTTCGCCGCTTCCATAATTTCTTCTAACGTTGCATCACGGCGAGCAAGGCGAATATTTTCCTCAATGGTTTCGTTGAAAATATAGGTTTGCTGGGTAATGTACGCCATATTGTCACGCAAACTACGGGTGTTGATGTTCGGTAAGGTTTCGCCGTTAATTTTAATGCTACCTGATTTTGGATCGTAAAAACGCATAAGCAGTTTTAACAAGGTACTTTTACCGCTTCCGCTTCTGCCGTGAATCCCTAAGATTTCACCTTTTTTCACAGATAAGCTGACATCCGATAAAATCTGTTCTTCGCCGTAAGCGAAGTTTACATTCTCAACATCAATGCGAGAAACATCTTTTAAATCGACCGCACTTTCTACGTCTTTTAACTCGGGCTCTTCCGCTAACAAGCTCAATACTCGCTCACCTGAAGCCAAAGTTTGTAATAAGTTGCTTGAAAGGTTACTTAACGCAATAACTGGACCGTAGCTCGACATCAATAAAATCACACCAACTAAAAAGGCTGAGAAATCAATTTTATCTAAGCTAAATAAAATTAAGCCAGTAAACAGCATAATGATGTTGAAAACGGATACTGCCACTTCAGTATAAACACGGACTTTTGCTTCTTGGTCTTTAATGCGCTCAAAAGCCGTATCGATTTTTTGGCTGCGTTGTTGGATTTCTTCTAAACGTTGTTGTGCATAGCCAAAAAGCTGAATTTCTTTCATACCACGCACACTGTCGAGGAAGAAGTCGTTCATTTCGCCCACTAATTCACGATAGCGTCTGCCATCTTCACGCGCCAATTTTGTGGTGATAATTGGTAGAATCACGCCCACTGTTAAATAAGCGGCTAATGCAACAACTACAAACCAACCTGAAAGATGCGCAAAGACCAACAATAAAATCGCAGAGGTAAAGAAAGCGATCATAATTGGTGCAATGGTGTGCGCATAAAACACCTCGAGCAATTCGATATCGTTAGTCACCAAAGACACTAATTGCCCTGCTTGTTTATCTTGCAACTTCACAAAAGCCAAGCGACGTAAAGAAGAAAACACTTTATCACGCAATAATGCCAATAATTTAAAAGCAATATAGTGCCCGGACATTTGCTCTAAATAACGCAATGCGCCACGAGCCACCGCCAATACGATAAGTGCGGTCAAAATTCCGGAGAAACTTAAATGGGTATCAAAGTTTAAAAGATTCACTAACCCCATCGCCCCCAGCACCATAATAAAGATGGCAACAAGGAAACCGAGCGTTCCCATAGTAATGGTAAACGCCATAATATGTGCGAGTGGAGTCACTAATTTCAACAAATGCCCCATTACAACAAAACCATTTTTACGCATTTGCCACCTCTCTAATTTGTTCTAAATCTTTTTGTTGTTGGAACATTTCAGCATACGCACCTTGTTTTTCCATTAGCTCTTTATGTGTGCCTTGCTCAATTAATTTGCCTTGGTCAAGTACGTTAATACAGTCCGCATTTACCGCATTTGCTAAGCGGTGAGAAATCATCACAATGGTTTTTTGTTGTTTAAATTGTTGAATGAACTGCAAAATAATTTCTTCGCTTTCCACATCAATGTTACTGGTCGCTTCATCAAAAATATAAAGCTCGGCATTGTGTAATAAAGCACGCGCTAAAGCTAAACGTTGAATCTGACCACCTGATAAATTTGCGCCACGGCTTAATAGCTGCATATCTAATCCGCCATTTTCACGTACAAAGTGGGCAAGATTCACTTGTTCTAAACACGCATAAATTTGCTCGTCTGTGGCATCAATTTTCGCCATCGTCATATTTTCACGCAGCGAGCCTTTAAACACGTAGCTACTATGGCTCACCAACGATACTTTTTGATAGAAAGAAGTGCGGTCTATTTCTGAGGCGTTTTGTCCATTAAACAAAATCTCACCTTGTTGCGCTTTATTAAAACCCATCAACAACGAAACCAAGGTTGATTTACCGCAACCACTTTTACCCACAAACACTGAAAGTTGATTTGGTTGAATCGTTAAAGTTAAACCCTGAATTGCCGGTTTTTCTGCAGAATACGCAAAATGTAAATCTTTAATTTCCACTTGAACGTTATTTTTGGCTTCAAAATCCACCGCACTTTGTTGGGTTTCCACTAGTGTATCAAGTAATGTGAAGATCTTATCTGAAGCCGCTTTACCATTCATCGCCACATGGAAGAATGAACCAAGCAAACGAAGCGGAATAAAGAACTCGGAGGAAAGTAGAATAAATAAAATCACGCCTAAGACGCTGAGTTGCGCATCTTGGAATTGCAATAGTGCGGTTAAAATCCCGATTGCCGCGCCACCATAAGCGAGTAAATCCATAAGAGAAACAGAGTTAAGCTGCATGGTAAGCACTTTCATGGTAATTTTGCGGAAATGCTCAGCCTCTTTATCCATCTCTTTCGCTTTATAAGCATCATCTTGATAGATTTTTAACGTAATTAAACCCTGTAGATTATCTAAAAAGCTACTACCTAATCCCACATAAATCGACCAATATTTTGCCAAAAGTTTTTTCGCAATTTTATTCACCGCAATGATCGACATAGGGATAAGTGGCACGCAAATTAATAAAATAATGGCTGTTTTAAAGCTGAAAAAGATCAGGAAAACAAAGAGGGTAAGCGGTGCAAGCAAGCTATAAAAAAGCTGAGGCAAATAACGCCCAAAGTAGATTTCAAGCTGTTCCACACCTTCTGATGCCACTTGGATAATGCTTGAAGTGGATTGTTGGTTCACTTGGTTAAGCGGCATAGAAGCCAATTTACGATAGATAAGGCTACGCAATTCATGCTTCACTTTTGTGCTGGCAAAATAAGACGCCTGCACTGATTTTTTACCCGCAAAAGCACGCAGTGCCAATGCCGCAATTAAAATCACACCTAACCCCACCGCACTTGACATCGTCAACTCTTTAAAATAAGCGGCCTGTAAAATATAAGAAAACACGACGGCACTAATAATCCCGCCAACTAACGCCACCCAATTCCACAACACCGTGACGCCAATCCATTTTTTACTATCGGCCACCGTGTTAATTAGGCGTTTATCTATCATCATAATGATTGCTCCTAAAAAAGAAGTACGCAATCAATGCGCACGTTTCATTTAATGGTGTAAATTAAAACGATTGCGCATACTTTCTAACATGAACAATCGATGGCTTGTATTATAGAGAACAAGCGCATTTAAATATAGGGCATAATGAGAATAATTTTTATTGTTTGATTTTAATCAAAAACAAGATTTTCTGATTGTGAGAGAATACTTTTCCTTGTAACATGTTTGAGAATTATTATTATTTATTTTCCCATGGAGTTAAATATGACCAATTTTAGATTAAATCTGCTTGCGTATTCCGTTATGCTTGGGCTGACAACAGGAGCAGTTTACGCCAACGAACTTGAACAACTGCAGGAAATTAATGTTTCAGGTAATACAGAAACAGTAAATGTGAAAGAAAAAAAAGTTGGTGAAACCCAAATCACGGCTAAAAAATTATCTAAACAACAGGCTTCAGATTCTCGAGATTTGGTACGTTATGAAACTGGTATTACCGTTGTTGAAACAGGAAGAACAGGATCAAGCGGTTATGCTGTTCGAGGAGTTGATGAAAACCGTGTAGGTATTATGGTTGATGGACTTCGTCAAGCTGAAACTTTAAGTTCACAAGCATTTAAAGAGCTATTTGAAGGCTATGGAAATTTTAATAATACTCGTAATGATGTAGAAATAGAGAATGTTAAAACAGCGACCATTACCAAAGGTGCTGACTCTTTAAAATCAGGTAGTGGGGCATTGGGTGGTTCGGTTATCTTTGATACAAAAGATGCTAGAGATTATCTAATAGGAAAAGATCATTACTTTAGTATTAAACGTGCTACTCAAAGTATGAATAGTCAAGATACGGTGTCTCTTACTGCTGCTGGCCGATATAAAGGGTTTGATGCGTTAATTGTTCATACTGAGCGTAATAGCAATGAAATGAAGAATTATGGTTATGAAAGTTATGACGATAAGGTTGTCGGAATTAAAAGAGAAAAAACAGATCCTTATTCCATTTCCCGTAATAGTACGTTGGTGAAATTAGGGTTTGAACCAACAGAAAACCATCGATTTAGTGTAGCTGTTGATAAATCAACATTAAAAACTGATGGACAAGATTTATCTTATTCATTACGTCCTAGTTCTTATGTCAATACTGAAACCAGTCAAGGAGAACGTTTTATTCACGATAAATCTAAACGGGAAAATATCCAATTTTCTTATGAAAACTTCACACAAACTCCATTTTGGGATCACTTTAAACTAACTTATTCCTCTCAAAAAATTAAAAATAAAGCTCGTAGTGATGAATATTGCGCATCAGCTAATTGTACTGGAGTGCTAAATCCGCAAGGATTACATTTAGATGATTCAAATGGTGTATATAAGATTTTAGATAAAGATAACAAAGAACTCACTGGTGAATCCGATCGGGGGTATAGAACATATAAAAATTCTCAAGGTGAAAATGTCAGTATTAGTGACCGCTCTTTAGACTCTTTATCAATAGATTGTGATAAGTTAGATTGTAATAAGAAATTTAGAGTGTTCTCTGCAACTAAATTAGATGGTCCATATGGCTATACCGATAATTATACATTTGAAGATAGAAAAATTAATATTAAAACTCTACCTAACGGTAAAAAATATGGTCAAATTGAATTAGCTTCAAGACCTCACCCTTTTATCTCAGGCATGACAGAAAATGAAGAAGCCTTTTATTTGCTTCCTAAATCTGAAGGATATAGTAGAAATGACTACAATGATCGTGATTTAAATACAAATACAAAACAATTTAACTTTGATTTTGATAAATCTTTTTCTGTAATAAAAACGGATCATGCTTTACGATATGGTGGATTATACTCAGAAACAGAAAAAAGCATGGTTAATGCTCAGGGCTATAAAGGTGGGAATGTTCAATGGTGGGCTGATGACTTTATTTGTAATAAATTAGAGAATGGAATAAGAACACCCTCTCCTCAATATTATCCTACCAGTGATTGTACGGGAAAATTAAAGGAAAGTAATTTAGGTAAAACGAGTTACCTAATCCCTGTTAAAACTAAAAACCATGCATTTTATTTAGGTGATAATTTTACAGTAACAAATTGGCTTGGTTTTGATTTAAATTATAGATATGACAATGTCAGACATTTACCGCATTATCGCTTAGGACAAGATCCTGAAATCCCACGTGGATTATTAGCTGGTACAATGATCCCTATTCCAGATAGTGCATTAACTGGAGGCAATGGCTGGTATAATTATAATCATGCCGATTATATAAAAAATGTAGAAGACAATTTAAATGCAATTCAAAAATCAACAGCATTTAAGCACCATTCCTATAATTTAGGATTAAACTTGGATCCAACAGATTGGTTAAGAATACAGTTTAAATATTCTAATGGTTTTAGAGCGCCAACGCCTGATGAAATGTATATAACATTTAAACATCCTCAATTTTCACTTTTACCAAATACTAATTTAAAAGAAGAAAAAGCTAAAACAAAAGAAATCGCCTTTACTTTTTATAGAGAACGTAGTTATTTCACTACTAATTTATTCCAAACCAATTATAAGAATTTTATTGATTTGGCATATTTAGGTGAACGTCCAATTGATCAAAGTAAATCGTCTTATTATCCATTCTATCAAAGTTTGAATCGTGATAAGGCAAAAGTAAACGGAATCGAAATTTCTACTCACCTAGAAATAGGAGACCTTATTGAAAAATTAGAAGGATTCCATTTGGGTTATAAATTGACTTATCAAAAAGGTCGAATAAAAGATGGTAAACCATTAGAGGGATATAAAAATTTATTAGAACATAACCCTAAATATATGAATATGGCCTTGCAAGACCAGCCAATGAACGCTTTGCAACCAACCACATCTGTATATAATTTAGGTTATGATTCACCTAATAAAATATGGGGATTAGATTTTTATATTACCGACGTCTCAGCCAAAAAGGCAAAAGACAGCTTTAACCCTCAATGGCATAGCATGATTGAACGTCAAGCAGAAAATATTAATACTGGTGCAATTGAAACAGTGCCAGCAAAAACAGTAAATGGTAACGAAAAAGTTATTGATAGAAGAGCATTATGGCGCAATAAGCATTACACTGTGATAGATGCCATTGCTTACTGGAAACCAATTAAAAACCTTACATTTACAGCTGGTGTTTATAATTTAACAAATCAAAAATATCTTACTTGGGAATCTGCCCGATCCATTAGAACTATCGGTACAATCAACCGAATAGATACTGAAACAGGTATAGGCTTAAATCGTTTTTACGCACCAGGTAGAAATTATAGAGCATCTATTCAATTAGAATTTTAGATGTACTCTTATCTAAACCGCACATAATAATAGTAGTGATAGTAAATGTGCGGTTAATTTAAATACATAATTTAATTTACATATTATCTTTAACGAGGAAAAAATGACCAATTTTAGATTAAATCTGCTTGCGTATTCCGTTATGTTTGGGCTAACGGCAAGTGTTGCTTATGCTGATGAACCAACTCAACAGCAACTTGAAGAAATTAATGTATCTGGTTCTACCGAACATAACGATCCAAAGACACCTCCAAAAATTGCCGAAACTGTAAAAACATCAAAAAAATTAGAAAAAGAACAAGCGCAAGATGTTAAAGATCTCGTGCGTTATGAAACAGGAATTACTGTCGTAGAAGCAGGACGCTTTGGAAATAGTGGCTTTGCAGTTCGAGGAGTGGAAGAAAACCGTGTAGCAGTTCAAATAGATGGACTGCATCAAGCAGAAACCATCTCTTCACAAGGGTTTAAAGAATTATTTGAAGGATATGGAAATTTTAATAATACGCGTAATAGCGCAGAAATAGAAACACTAAAACAAGTTACAGTTCGAAAAGGAGCTGATTCTTTAAAATCAGGTAGTGGCGCATTAGGTGGTTCTGTTAGTTTTGATACAAAAGATGCAAGAGATTATTTACTTAACAAAAATTACTACGCTTCCTATAAAAGAGGCTATAACACAGCAGATAACCAAAATCTTCAAACGCTCACTCTTGCTGGGCGTTATAAGTATTTTGATGCAATTGCTGTAATTACATCACGTAAAGGCCATGAATTAGAAAACTATGGTTATAAAAATTATAACGATAAAATTCAAGGAAAAACTAGAGAAAAAGCAGATCCTTATAGAAGAACCCAAGATAGTGCACTTTTAAAAATTGGTTTCCAACCAACAGAAAATCACCGTTTCTCAGTTGTTGCAGATTTATATAAACAAACTTCTAAAGGTCATGATTTTTCTTATACTCTAAAACCAAATACACAGTACATGACATATGATGAAGAAGAATTACGTCATACTAACGATAAAGTAGAACGTAAAAATATCGCTTTTGTTTATGAGAATTTTACTGAAACACCATTTTGGGATACGTTAAAAATCACCTATTCCCACCAAAAAATTACTACAAGCGCAAGAACAGACGATTATTGCGATGGGAATGATAAATGTGCATTATCGAGTAATTTGCTTGGAATGAAATACAATCAGGATAATCAACTTGTTGGGAAGGATGGTAATTCTGTAAAATATAAAGATATTGATAAAGAGATAAAAGAGACAGGAGTGGCAGGATCAGCAGAACTAACTAAACCAGGAAAATGGGCATGGCAAAAAGTAGATTGGGATGCTGTTCGAGCAAAACATCCAGGTAAGACAGTCTATGGATATTGTATTGATGATGAAATGGATAAGTGTACTTACGAGGTAAAAACTCTTCAAAAAGAAAATACTTTTGAAATCAATGGTAAAAAATACGATCTTTTATCTGAAGCAGATAAAAACGTTATCTCTGATGAACAAAGATTGCCGACTAACATCAGCTATCTTTTTAGCTGTGATGGATTAAATTGCGATAAAAAAACAATTCAAGGATTTAACAAAAATGGAACTACTGTAGATATTCCTTTTGAGGTGATTGAAAAAAATGGCAAAAAATATGCCAAAACAGAAGTTACAGCTAATAATCAGCTATCTGGTCCATACCTATTTATGCCAAATCGAAAGGGTTATCAGGCGAATCTTTGGTCGCAACGTGACTTAACAAGTGAAACCAAACAAATTAACCTTGACTTAACAAAACATCTAGAATTAGGTAAAACACAGCACGATTTGTCTTATGGTGGTCTGTGGTCTGAAATGAAAAAATCAATGACCAATCTAGCTGGAGATGCTCCTCTAAATGTAAAATGGTGGGCTCAATATCCACATAATTGTGATATCTTTTTAGCTCCTTCTACAACAGGTGCTAAACCAACGTTAAATCAAGAACGGACGAGTACATTATGTAATAATGTCAATGTGTTCTCTTTCCTAATTCCAGTGAAAACGAAAACAGGCGCGTTATATTTTATTAATGATTTCCGTGTGAATAACTATGTAGCTTTTAATTTAGGTTATCGTTATGATCGAGTGAAATATGAACCAGAATATATTCCTGGAAAAACACCAAAAATCCCTGATGATATGGTGACAAATCTTTATATCACCACACCAGAATTTAATGCAAGTCAAGCAGATTCAGATCCTGATGAATTATTAAAAAAAGAAGCCAATGCAGCAGCAAATATTAAAGAAATTGCACAACCGAAAAAATTTTCTGCAAGTTCCTACTCTTTTGGTACAACGCTTGATCCGTTAAATTGGTTACGTTTACAGGCAAAATATAGTAAGGGATTCAGAGCACCAACAAGTGATGAAATCTACTTTACATTTAAACATCCTGATTTTTCTATTCGACCAAATAGAGATCTTCAACCGGAAACAGCTAAAACCAAAGAACTATCTTTAACTATGCATAATGATATGGGATATATTACGACTTCTGTTTTTGATACTCGATATCAAAACTTTATCGATTTATCCTATCAAGGGCGTCATGATGTTCATGGACACTCAAAACTAATACCATTTTATTTTTATCAAAATGTAAATAGACCAAATGCTAAAGTAACTGGTTTTGAAATTGCTTCACAAATATCCTTAGGTAATATTAGTAAATTATTCAATGGTTTCAGTTTAAGCTATAAATACACCTATCAAAAAGGCAGAATAAATGGCAATATACCAATGAATGCAATTCAGCCTAGAACAGCTGTTTATGGAGTAAGTTATGTTCATCCTGATGATAAATATGGTCTAGATCTTTATATCTCTCATGCATCAGCTAAAAATGCAGAAGATACTTATAATATGTTCTATAAAGAAGAAGGTAAAAAAGAAACTACAATCAAATGGAGAAGTGAATCTTATACAACCATTGATTTGTTAGGATATATCAAACCAATTAAAAATCTTACTTTAAGAGCTGGTGTGTATAACTTAACTAATAGAAAATACATTACTTGGGATTCAGCCAGATCAATTAGACCATTTGGTACAAGTAATATGATTAATCAAGATACTGGCTTAGGTATCAACCGCTTCTATGCACCTGGACGAAACTATAGAATGTCAGTTCAGTTTGAATTCTAATCATATCTAAAACCAAAAGTGCGGTAAAAAAATTTACCGCACTTTTTTCTATTTATAAAAAATGCACTTTAATTACAAAGTGCATTTTTCTTATTATTAAGCATCCATCGACATACAGAGTAAGGTTAATGGATGAATACAGGTCACATTGGATGACATATCAATTTGCCATTTACAGGTTTGACATTCCGATATGACGTAATCAAACCCACCTTTGTTAATATTATCGAATAGGTTTTTACCAATAGATTGTGAAACCTCATAGTTTTCTGATTTAAAACCGTAAGTCCCTGCAATACCACAGCATTGGCTAGGTAACATGATGATTTCTAAACCAGGAATTTTTTTCAACACTTCCAAAGTATAAGGTGCCCAACCTGCTTTATCTACGTGACAAGCGGTGTGATAAGCCACTCGAAGTTTAAGTGGTTTCAACGGTAATGTTTTACCTTCTTTAAAAAGCTGGTATAAGAATGGCGTCACCATATGAATATGCGGACGGACTTTAGCATTGTCGATACCTAAAATATGATGGTATTCATCACGCAGATTAAGTGAACAGCTTGATGCTTCACTGATCACGTCTAGTCCATTTTCATCTACCATTTTTCCAATGTAATCGGTATTGAACTGTGCGATATTACGTGCACGTTCTGGGAAACCGTTCACCATTAATGGTAAACCACAGCATTTTTCTTTTTCTAGTAACATCACCCCAATGTTCATCGCATTGAACACTTTAAGGAATTCTTTACCAAGCTGCGGATTATTATAGTTCACATAACACCCATGATAATACGCGACTTTACGCTCAAATTTTTGTTGGTCTTGTAACGCATTTTTCATATACCAGCTACGGAACGTACCAAACGCATATTTAGGTAAAGTACGTTCTTTACTAATTTTAAGCGTTTTTTCCAACATAAATTTGGTCGCTTTTAGGCTTGTGATGGTGTTTACAATCGGCGCTAATGGCGTATTGATTTTCCCCATTACATCGGTGTTACTTAAAATCGCATCACGCAATTTATTCATTAACGGTTTTTTAGACTGCGCTAAGTGGTTATTACGCGCACGCACAATTAAATCACCGATTTTCACATCTGACGGACAAGCTACTTCACAACGTTTACAGTTGGTACAATATTTAAGTGCTTCATCGTAAAGTTCTGCCGATTTCAAGCGTAAACGCTCACCATCTGGACCAGATTGTTTTGGGCCAGGATAAAGCGGATTATTGCGTGAAACTGGACAAACAGCGGTACAAGCCGTACATTTAATACAGCTTTCAAAACTTTCGTCGATATATTTATGGCTTTCAGGTGAATTAAGGGATTGTTTTGCACTATCAATGAGTCGTTGAATATTATTATCCATCTTATTCCCCCTTATTTCGCCAAGATTTCATCAGCAACCGCCAAGGCAGTTACAACTGCGACACCCGAACCACAACCAAGCTCAAGCGCATTAAACCCACCAATTACATTACCGACGGCATATAAATTCGTTAAATATTGACCGCCCTTTTGCACTTGGCATTGAGCATTAATTGCCACACCAGCAGATTGATAAGGTTGTGGATGAGCAAAACGATGAGCAGTCCAAGTGAAACGATCTTTATCGTTAAACCCTTCAACACCGATAATATCGGATTCAAAAACTGGCTCATAAATTTTATCGAATTCAGAAATGAGTCCTTTACTGAAGAAGCTTCCTGAAGCCAGTACGAAATTATCTGCGGTAATTTCTTCATCTTCGAGCAAGCGAGTGTTGATACAACGTACTTGATTTCCTTCAAATGTTGCACTCAATGCACTATCACCGTTAATCATTAAACCACCAATGGATTCAAATTTACGGCGTAATTGAATACGCTGGCGCATACCGAGTAATGATGGTGGCAACGTTGGCAATTCAAATAATGCGAGCTTAGTTGCATCACGAAGTGCGGTCATAAATTCTTGGTTTTCTAAACCAAAACAAGCCGGTAAAAATACTGCTTCTGCACCTTGCGCTGATTCAATAATTTCTTTAACAAGATCATTGAACGAAAGTTTGTGCTCTAGAAGTTGAGAGATATTTACACTACGGAACTCACGAGCATTTTTGCGAAGTTCGTCTAATTGTGGAATATTTAAGAAACCACTGGTGACCTCACAATGTTCAAATTGTGGGTTTAACACCAAGTTAGCAGCTAAAAGTTGCGGTTGAAAATCGTGATAACCTTCGATACCAAGCACCGCAATACGTTTATGCGGAAAACATTCATTGCCTTGTACAGTTGGCACGCTATTTGGAGAAAGCCATGCACCACGCAAACTGCCTAAACCTGTTACACGCCAGTGATTTTTTTCCGTAGAACCAATTAAATCAAGATTTAATTCATTGGCTAAACGTTCAAAATCTTGTGCTTTAGCAAGCACTTTCTCTACGCCCAATAAACTATAAGGATGGGCTGGTAATTCATTACGAAGTGCGGTGATATTTTCTTTTAAATTTTCTACCGCGCGACCTTCTCCATTTTGAGTCGATGGCATACGGCTTAATAAATCTAAAGAGCCGGATGCAAAATCAATGGCTGCTTGACCGTTGTTGATAATCACGCAACGTTTGCCGCGTTGTTGAAGGGCGATGCCACAGGTTAAACCCGCCAAACCACCGCCAATAATGGCTACATCAAAATTCATTGCTATCCGTCCCTTGTTGTGCTTGTTCATCAAGCGGTTTCACATCATTCAAACCTAATACGCTGCCATACATCCAAGATGTAAATTCAGCTTCGCGAATAGCTTCACCCCAAGCAATCGGCTCAATACCGCGCCAGCGTTCTTCCATAAAGGCAGAAAGTTGAGTGGTTGATTGAGTTGGTGTTGCCACTTCAAAACGGTTCATTAAGCCTGCAGCACGACATGCACACAGTTCAGCTTGGCAAGTCCCCATACCAACACGTGTACGGCGACGTAAATCTACAATGTTATTTACACCGAGTTCATCAATCGCGTAGCGAACTTCGCCTGCAGTCACAGCTTCACATTCACAAACCATTGAACGATCTAAACGTTCTTTTTCAAGCAAACGAGTCGCGCGTGAACCGTGACGATACACAGCAGAATAACGAATGGTACTTGGTAATGAAATAACTTTTTGATTGGTTTCTTGACGGCTTTCAGTAGAGCCCGGCAACGGTTGCTCCGCAGTGACACAACGAGCCGTTTTATTGAGTTTTTTACAAACAAGGTCGGTCGCCCATTCAGCCATTAAACGATAAGTCATTAACTTACCGCCAGTGATAGTAATAAAGCCATCTAAGCCATCACGTTCTGCGTGGTCAAGTAGCACAATACCACGGCTCACATTACGACCTGATGGATCATCATCACTCGCAACTAATGGACGCACCCCAGCATAAGCACGTAATACGCGAGTATGACGCAAGCTCGGTGCAAGTTTTTCACCTTCACGGAAAAGAATATCCACTTCCTCTGGCGTCACTTGCATGTTATCGATTTGATCATAAGGCACACGACTTGACGTTGTACCAATAACACAAATTGTGTCGCCTGGAACAAGAATATCCGCATCAGCTGGTTTACGGCAGCGGTTAATGACAAGTTTATTAATACGATGGCCCATTACGAGCAATGCACCTTTCGCAGGGAACATTTTGATTTTGAGATCGGCATATTCCGCAATCCCTTGTCCCCAAATACCACCAGCATTCACAACCAACGGTGCAAAAAATTGGCGTTCTCTACGATTTTTATGATCGTACACATTCACACCAATCACTTTTCCACCTTCACGAATCAAATTTTTTACTTCGCAATAAGTGAACATTTTTGCGCCGTTTTCTGTCGCATCCATCATATTAGAGGCAGTTAAACGGAATGGGTCAATAGAACCATCTGGCACAACAACAGCGCCCACTAAATCTGGATTTACAGAAGGCTCCATAATTTTAGCTAAGTCAGGATCAATGGCTTGCGCATCAATTCCAGATTTTGCACAACTCTCAAGGAAGGTTTTTTGATAGTCGAGAGAATCTTCAGGCAAAGTGATAAATAAGCCTTCCGTTTCATCTACGCAATGACGCGCAATTTTGCGCAAAATACGGTTTTCTTTAATACATTCTTCAGCAGATTCTTGGTCGTTCACGGCATAACGTGCGCCACTGTGTAATAATCCGTGGTTACGTCCAGTCGCCCCCGTTGCGATGTCTCTACGTTCCAATAAAATACAATCAATGCCACGAAGTGCACAGTCACGCGCAATACCAGCACCCGTTGCACCACCACCGATAATAATAACATCAGTACTGAGTGGCGAAAAATCTCCAACATCTTTGTACATGCTAGGCGATAATCCCATGTTTACCCCCAATTCCCAAAATTTAACAAAAAAGTAATATAAAAATCACAGGCATTGTAGAGAAGTGCGGCCAAATTAACAACATTTTGAGCGCAAAAGAAAACAATTTTGTGATACCGATCACAATAATTTTCGCATTCGCTCAAATGGTGTAAAAATTTTGTGAAACACTTCACATTTTTTACTTTTTTTACTTCCTTATTTTTTATTTTCTTTTATCATGCGCCCATCCCTTACTGTCTAATAAAGGGTGAATAAAACTTACACATAATTAAAAGTTGGAGAAAAAAATTATGTTTGGACCATTCAAACCCGCTCCGCATATTGCGGAACTTCCGGCGGAAAAAATTGATTCCACGTATAGACGCTTACGTTGGCAAGTATTCGCAGGGATCTTCTTTGGTTATGCCGCATACTATTTTGTGCGTGCAAACTTTGACTTAGCACAACCAGGTTTAATTCAAGCAGGTCTTTATACAAAAGCTGAGCTTGGTGTAATCGGTTCTGCAGCTGGTCTTGCTTACGGTTTATCAAAATTCGTAATGGCTGGTATGTCTGACCGTTCTAACCCTCGTGTGTTCCTACCATTTGGTTTATTACTATCTGGTTTATGTATGACCTTAATGGGTCTATTCCCATGGGCAACCTCTGGCATCGCTATCATGTGGGCGATGATCTTCTTAAATGGTTGGTTCCAAGGTATGGGATGGCCTCCATGTGGTCGTACTATGGTGCACTGGTGGTCTAAATCTGAACGCGGTACAATCGTGTCAATTTGGAATACTGCGCACAATATTGGTGGTATGATGCCTGGTGCAATGGTGTTATTAGCAAGTGCCGTATTCTTCAGCACTCACGGCATTGAAGCACAAGCAAAAGACATTTGGCAACAATCCCTCTACTATCCGGGTATTGCAGCAATGATCTGTGCAATTCCAGTTTACTTCGTGATGCGTGATACCCCACAATCTTGTGGTTTACCATCTATCGAAAAATGGCGTAATGACTACCCTGATGACTATAACGAAAAAACTTACGAAAACGATTTAAGCACAAAAGAAATCTTCGTTACTTATGTATTGAAAAACAAATTGTTATGGTACATTGCACTTGCTAACGTGTTCGTATATTTAATCCGCTACGGCGTATTAAAATGGTCTCCGGTTTACTTAAGTGAAGTAAAACACTTCAACATCAAAGGTACCGCATGGGCGTATACAATCTATGAATTAGCAGCGGTTCCAGGTACATTATTATGTGGTTGGGTATCAGATAAAGTATTCAAAGGTAAACGTGGTTTAACTGGTTTCATCTTCATGATCTTAACCACTGCAGCGGTTGTTGCGTACTGGATGAACCCAGCTACACCAGAAGCTGAATTAGCAAACTACAGCGCATGGTATCAAAACCCATACCAATTAACTGACTTCATTTTAATGACTTTAATCGGTTTCTTAATCTATGGTCCTGTAATGTTAATCGGTTTACATGCTCTTGAGTTAGCACCGAAAAAAGCAGCAGGTACTGCAGCAGGTTTCACCGGTTTATTCGGTTACTTAGGTGGTACAGTTTCTGCATCTGCAGTTATCGGTTGGGCAGCTCAACATTACGGATGGGACGGTGGTTTCTACGTAATGATCGGCGGTGGCGTATTAGCGGTGTTATTACTCTTAATCGTAATGGTTGAAGAAGGAAAACACAAAGCGAAATTAGGCGATACTTACGGTACTAAATAATTAGCTTAAAAAAGGCGGCGGGCAAATTGCTTAGTCGCCTTTTTTGTAACTAAAATCTAAAAAACCCATAAAAATTTACCGCACTCTTAAGGAGAAAATGCTTATGAAACTTAAAACTTTAGCGCTTTCTTTATTAGCAGCTGGCGTACTAGCAGGTTGCAGCAGCCATTCATCAAGCATGGCAAACACCCAAATGAAATCAGACAAAATTATTATTGCTCACCGTGGTGCTAGCGGTTATTTACCAGAGCATACTTTAGAATCTAAAGCTCTTGCGTTTGCACAACACGCAGATTATTTAGAGCAAGATTTAGCAATGACTAAAGATGGTCGTTTAGTGGTTATTCACGATCACTTTTTAGATGGCTTGACTGATGTAGCGAAAAAATTCCCACATCGTCACCGTAAAGATGGTCGTTACTATGTCATCGACTTTACCTTAAAAGAAATTCAAAGTTTAGAAATGACAGAAAACTTTGAAACCAAAGATGGCAAACAAGCACAAGTTTATCCTGGTCGTTTCCCACTTTGGAAATCACACTTCAGAATTCACACCTTTGAAGATGAAATTGAATTTATCCAAGGCTTAGAAAAATCTACTGGCAAAAAAGTAGGGATTTATCCAGAAATCAAAGCACCTTGGTTCCACCATCAAAATGGCAAAGATATTGCTGCTGAAACGCTCAAAGTGTTGAAAAAATATGGCTATGATAAGAAAACTGATATGGTTTACTTACAAACTTTCGACTTTAATGAGTTAAAACGTATCAAAACAGAATTACTTCCAAAAATGGGCATGGATTTGAAATTAGTTCAATTAGTGGCTTATACGGATTGGAAAGAAACGCAAGAAAAAGATGCGAAAGGTAAATGGGTAAACTACGATTACGATTGGATGTTTAAACCAGGTGCAATGGCAGAAGTGGTGAAATATGCTGATGGTGTTGGTCCAGGTTGGTATATGTTAGTAGATAAAGAACAATCTAAACCAGGCAACATTGTATACACACCATTAGTAAAAGAGCTTGCTCAATACAAAGTTGAACTTCATCCATACACAGTGCGTAAAGACGCATTACCAGAATTCTTCACAGATGTAAATCAAATGTACGATGCATTATTGAATAAATCAGGTGCAACAGGAGTATTTACTGACTTCCCAGATACTGGCGTGGAATTCTTAAAAGGGAAAAAATAATATCCCTCACAACCGTGGGTAAACATACCCACGGTTAACTAGGTTTCTATATTGTAGAAACTAAAAATCTACTCTAACAGAGTAACATCATAATCAATCTAGGTGTTCTAACCTAGAATTCAAATAAGGAGGCTATTTCAAAACACTCCGTATTCTTTTTTAATAAATTCTTTCCCTTTATTTAGGGAGAACACTCTTCATTTCAACCGCACTTCTAAGGAGTGATCTATGGATAAATCATTAAAAGCTAACTGTATTGGCGAGTTTTTAGGTACAGCCTTATTGATTTTCTTTGGTGTGGGCTGCGTTGCAGCACTAAAAGTAGCAGGCGCTAGTTTTAGCTTGTGGGAAATCAGCATTATGTGGGGGATGGGCGTTGCACTTGCAGTATATGCAACAGCTGGTTTATCTGGTGCACATTTAAACCCAGCAGTAACCATTGCCCTTTGGAAATTTGCTTGCTTTGATGGCAAAAAAGTAATTCCTTACATCATTTCACAAATGCTCGGCGCATTCTTTGCTGCAGCATTAGTTTATGCCTTATACCGCAATGTTTTTATCGATTATGAAACAGCCCACAACATTGTTCGTGGTACACAAGAAAGTTTAAGCCTTGCGGGTACATTCTCCACTTATCCTCATCCAAGTTTAAGCATTGGGGGAGCCTTTGCTGTGGAATTTGTGATTACTGCAATTCTTATGGCATTAATTATGGCATTAACTGACGATGGAAACGGTGTACCTCGTGGTCCACTTGCCCCATTATTAATTGGTGTATTAATCGCAGTTCTTGGTGGTGCTATGGGCCCTTTAACAGGTTTTGCCATGAATCCAGCACGTGACTTCGGACCAAAATTCTTTGCTTATCTCGCTGGCTGGGGCGAACTCGCTCTAACTGGCGGACGAGAAATTCCTTATTTTATCGTTCCAATGGTTGCACCTGTTTTAGGCGCATTAGCTGGTGCATGGTTATACAAAAAAGCAATTGGCGGCAATTTACCTTGTAATTGCGGCTGCGAATAATTATTTGAAGGAGTAATACTATGACAGACAAAAAATATATCATTGCATTAGACCAAGGCACAACAAGCTCTCGCGCAGTATTATTAGATCATAATGCGAATGTGGTTGAAATTGCACAACGTGAATTTACCCAAATCTACCCTCGTGCAGGCTGGGTAGAACATAATCCAATGGAAATTTGGGCAACTCAAAGTTCAACCTTAAACGAAGTCGTTGCAAAAGCAGGCATTACATCTGATGAAATTGCCGCTATCGGTATCACCAACCAACGTGAAACCACCATTGTATGGGAAAAAGCAACAGGTACGCCTGTTTACAACGCTATCGTATGGCAATGCCGCCGTACAGCAGACATTACTGATAAATTAAAAGCCGATGGTCATGAAGAATACATTCGTAATACCACAGGCTTGGTGGTTGACCCTTACTTCTCTGGAACAAAAGTAAAATGGATTTTGGATAACGTTGAAGGTGCTAGAGAAAAAGCAGAACGAGGCGAATTATTATTTGGTACCGTTGATACTTGGCTTGTATGGAAACTGACTCAAGGCCGAGTGCATGTAACAGATTATACCAATGCATCTCGTACCATGTTATTCAACATTCACACTAAACAATGGGACGACAAGATGCTTGAAATCTTGAATATTCCTCGTTCAATGTTACCTGAAGTGCGTAATTCTTCTGAAATTTACGGTCAAACCAATATTGGTGGTAAAGGCGGCGTTCGTATTCCTGTTGCAGGGATTGCTGGTGACCAACAAGCAGCTCTTTACGGACATCTTTGCGTACATGCAGGACAAGCTAAAAACACTTATGGCACAGGCTGCTTTATGTTACTCCACACAGGTAACAAAGCCATTACATCAAAAAATGGACTACTCACAACCATAGCTTGTAATGCAAAAGGCGAACCAGAATATGCCTTAGAAGGCTCTGTATTTATCGCGGGTGCATCAATCCAATGGCTCCGTGATGAACTCAAAATTGTTCACGATAGCTTTGACTCTGAATACTTCGCACAAAAAGTGACTGATAGTAATGGCGTATATGTTGTTCCAGCTTTCACTGGTTTAGGTGCACCATATTGGGATCCATATGCGCGCGGTGCGATTTTTGGTCTTTCTCGCGGCGCAAACCGTAATCATATTGTTCGAGCCACCTTAGAATCTATTGCTTACCAAACCCGTGATGTCTTAGAGGCTATGCAATCAGATTCTGGTGAACGCTTACAATATCTCCGTGTAGATGGTGGCGCGACAAACAATAACTTCTTAATGCAATTCCAAGCTGATATTTTAGATGTAAATGTTGAGCGCCCTGTTGTGAAAGAAGTGACCGCTCTAGGTGCCGCTTATCTTGCTGGTTTAGCAACAGGCTTCTGGAAAGATTTAGACGAGCTTCGCGATAAAGCCCGTGTAGAACGCACATTCAGTCCAGACAGTGACAATGACAAACGCGAACGTCGCTACAAAGGTTGGAAAAAAGCAGTTAAACGCTCATTAGAATGGGCAAAAGAAGATGAAGAATAATTTATAAATTAATTCTCATACAAAAAGAGCGGTCAAAACTTCTTTTATTTTGACCGCTCTTTTATTCTGTATCTGTATAAAAATTATTTTCTAGAGAGAGGTGGAACAAAGGTTAAACCTAAATCCCAAGGTTGCTCAATCCAAGTATTTTGTGGAATATCAATCACGTAATCATCCACTAATTCCGCACCTGCAGGTTTTGCAAATACAGTCACAAATTTTGCATTAGGGTACATTTGACGAATCGCACGCGCTGTATTACCCGTATCAACTAAATCATCTACCACGATAAATCCTTCACCACCATTTGGCACTTGAGCAGCATGAAGAACTTGTAATTCACCTTGATTGTTATGATCGTGATAACTTGCGATACAAACAGTCTCAATATGGCGAAGGCCCAACTCGCGAGCCAAAACGGCTGCTGGAAATAAACCACCACGGCTCACCGCAATAATACCTTTCCATTGAGAAGCCGGAAGTAAACGTTCAGATAATTTGCGGGCATGCATTTGGAACATATCCCAAGTCACCACATATTTTTCGCTCATAATTGCACCTTAGAAATTTATCGATAAATAAAAATTGCGTAAGGATAACCCGAAATGGCGTTTTATGCTATTATTTCATGAAATTTTTCAGTAAAAAGGAGTGACTATGTCTGAAATTACAACACTTAAACCAGCATTACTGTGGAAATGGTTCGATCAAATCTGTGCAATCCCTCACCCTTCTCATCATGAAGATGCGTTAGCTAACTTTATTGTAAATTGGGCGAAAGAAAAGCATTTTTTTGTTGAACGCGATGAAGTGGGAAATGTCCTCATTCGTAAACCCGCAACAAAAGGAATGGAAAATCACACGCCTGTTGTTCTACAAGCGCACTTAGATATGGTGCCACAAGCTAATGAAGGCAATCCACATGATTTTACCAAAGATCCTATTCAACCTTATATTGACGGGGAATGGGTGAAAGCACGAGGCACAACGCTAGGATCTGACAATGGTATCGGTTTGGCCTCTACTTTAGCGGTGTTAGAAAGCAATGATTTAGCTCATCCACCTCTTGAAGTGCTTTTAACAATGACGGAAGAAACTGGTATGGATGGCGCAAAAGGCTTACGTCATAACTGGTTACAATCGGAGATTTTAATCAATACAGATACCGAAGAAATTGGCGAGATTTACATTGGTTGTGCGGGCGGGATTAACGCAAACTTTGAAATTCCAGTTAAATATGAAACCAATACATTTGAGCACAGCGCACAAATCACCCTTAAAGGTTTACGTGGCGGCCACTCTGGCGGCGATATCCATACAGGACGTGCAAATGCAATCAAAGTGTTAGCACGAGTATTAGCAAAACTCTCTCAAAATGAACCGCACTTTGCTCTCTCTGAAATTCGTGGTGGCTCAATTCGTAATGCAATACCTCGAGAAGCTGTAGCCGTATTAGCCTTTAATGGTGATGTAAAAGCCATAGAAAGTGCGGTAGAAAATCTAGCGGTTGTTCTTAAAGAAGAATTAGCAATTGCAGAACCTAATTTCACACTTTTTGTAGAATCAGCAGAAAAAGCCCCTGCCGTATTCACCGCACAAAGTACTCAAACGGTAATTAACGCACTCAACGTATTGCCAAACGGTGTAATCCGCAATAGTGATGTAGTTAAAAATGTTGTAGAAAGCTCATTAAGCGTTGGCGTATTGAAAACAGAAGGAGATGTTGTAAAAAACACCATTTTAGTTCGTTCATTAATTGAAAGCGGTAAATATTACGTAACTGAAATGCTTAGCTCACTTGCAATCTTAGCAAATGCAAAAGTTGAGTTTTCTGCGCCTTATCCGGGCTGGCAACCTGTAAATGATTCAACTATCTTAGACGTTACTCGCAAACATTATGCTGAAGTGCTAGGCGAGCAACCTGTAGTGAAGGTCATTCACGCAGGATTAGAATGTGGTCTTTTAAAGGAACATTATCCACACATAGAAATGATTTCTATCGGGCCAACAATTCGAAATGCTCACTCACCAGATGAGAAAGTGGAAATTGCAACGGTACAAACCTATTGGGATTTATTGACAAGAGTATTAGCGGACATTCCGGCAAAGTAATCGAGTATTAATCGAAAAGAGCGGTCAAAATTAAAAACGGTTTTGACCGCTTTTATTTTTATAAAAAATAGAAATGATAAAAATGAAATATATAGAATTGGCGGAGGGGAATGGGAGTCGAACCCACCCAAGAACGCTGGCGTCCTCAACAGGATTTGAAATCCTGCCACCTCACCGGAGATGACGCCCCTCCGTGGTTGAAATTGCAGTTACTTTAGCGTAAATTAATCAGTAATTCAACGTTATTTTAAACGGATTCAAAAATGACCGCACTTTTTCAACAACTTCCTTCCGTTGACAAAATTCTCAAAACTCCTCAAGGCCTACAACTCATTACCGAATTTGGTCACACTGCTGTCGTGGCAACGTGTCGAGAATTATTAACGCAAGCTCGTCAATTTATTCAAAAAAATAATCAACTTCCTGAATATTTTTCTAATTTTGACCGCTCTTTTATAGAAATTCATTCTCGCCTACAAAAACAAAACCAAGTACAAATCAAAGCGGTGCATAATCTAACTGGTACAGTTTTACACACAAATCTTGGGCGGGCACTTTGGTCTGAAGCAGCACAACAGGCTGCGCTTTCTGCGATGCAAAAAAATGTTTCGCTTGAATATGATTTAGATGAAGGTAAGCGTAGTCATCGCGACAATTACATCAGTGAATTATTATGCAAACTCACAGGTGCTGAAGCAGCCTGTATAGTGAATAACAACGCCGCTGCGGTGTTGTTAATGCTGGCAACCTTTGCTCAAGGTAAAGAAGTTATTATTTCTCGTGGCGAATTAATTGAAATCGGCGGTGCGTTTCGTATTCCAGATATAATGGAACAAGCTGGATGCCATTTAGTGGAAGTGGGTACCACTAATCGTACTCACCTGAAAGATTATCGTAATGCTATCACTGAAAATACGGCTTTTTTAATGAAAGTGCATAGCAGCAATTATCAAATTTGTGGTTTTACCTCTTCAGTTTCAGAAGAAGAGCTTGCGGAACTAGGCCGAGAAATGAATGTGCCTGTTGTAACTGATTTAGGCAGCGGTGCATTAGTTGATTTAAGCCAATATGGCTTACCAAAAGAACCAACTGTGCAAGAAAAAGTCGCACAAGGTGTGGATTTGGTCTCTTTCTCTGGCGATAAATTGCTTGGTGGTGTGCAAGCTGGCATTATTGTGGGTAAAAAAGAATGGATCGAACAATTACAAGCCCATCCTATCAAGCGTGCATTACGTTGCGATAAAGTCATTTTAGCAGGCTTAGAAGCTACATTACGTTTATATTTAAATCCTGAAAAATTAACTGAAAAGCTACCAACTCTGCGATTACTCACGCAGCCATTAGAACAACTCAAAATAAATGCTACGCGTCTCAAAGAACGGTTAGAATCTCGCTTAAATTCACAATTTGAGATTCGAATTGAAGATAGCCAAGCACAAATCGGTAGTGGCTCACAACCGATGGAAAGAATCCCTTCTGTGGCTGTCACTATTGCAGAAAAAACAAACGCAAAACTTTCCGCACTTTCAGCTCGTTTTAAACAACTTTCTCAACCTATTATTGGGCGAATGGAAAACGGAAAAATTTGGCTAGATTTACGTAGCCTCGCGGATATTGAAACATTATTAAATACATTGGATGAACTATGATTATTGTTACTTCAGGTCACGTTGATCACGGCAAAACAGCATTATTAAAAGCATTAACTGGCACAAGTACCGCGCATTTACCAGAAGAAAAAAAACGCGGAATGACCATTGATTTGGGGTATGCCTATCTGCCGTTAGAAAACAAAGTGCTTGGCTTTATTGATGTACCGGGGCACGAAAAATTCTTGTCAAATATGCTGGCTGGTTTAGGTGGTGTGCATTATGCAATGTTAATTGTCGCTGCAGATGAAGGTGTTGCAGCGCAAACAAAAGAACATTTAGCGATATTACGCCAACTTCAATTCCACGAAATTATTGTTGTCATCACAAAAGCAGATCGTACAAATTCAGAGCAAATTGAATCGTTAATCCAAACAATTAAACAAGATTATAGTTTTTTACGCGATGCTAACTACTTCGCTACCTCTGCAGAAACGGGACAAGGCATCAGTGAATTACGTCATTACTTAGCTAATTTGGCAGAATTAGCTGATACTCAAAAACCTTTCCGCTACGCAATAGACCGAGTATTCAGCGTAAAAGGGGCGGGTACCGTTGTGACAGGCACAGCCTTTTCAGGAACAGTGAAAGTCAACGATGAAATTTACCTTTCCACAGGACAGAAAGTTCGTATAAAAGCGATTCACGCACAAAATACATCAAGCGAACAAGGTATTGCTGGACAACGTTTAGCGTTAAATTTAAATGCTGATTTAGACCGCACGCCAATGAAACGAGGCGATTGGTTATTGCAGGATGAACCTCTCCCACCAACAGATCGCATCAGTGTACAAATTTTGGCTGAAGTACCATTAAATGAAAGCCAACCTGTGCATATTTATCACGGCGCGAGTCGCACTACGGGTAAGCTCACCTTATTACAAGGAAAAAATGCCGCTAAAAATGACCGCACTTTGGCTGAAATCATATTAGATTCACCTTTATTCTTGGCTTTCGGAGACAAACTTATTTTACGCAGTGGTGATGCTAAATCGTTAATTGCAGGTGCGCGCGTATTAGAAATTGATTCACCCAAACGCCATAAACGAACAGAGGGGCGATTAAGCTTCTTGGCAAATTTAGCGCTTGCTGAAAATGCAGCCCAACGAATTGCATTCATCCTTCAACATAATGCAATATCAGCTCATAAACTGATGTGGATAGAACAACTCACAAACAAACAACTAGATGATGCACTTACCGAACGTAGCGCTGTTCGCTATCAAGATTGGTGCTTTAATACTAATTACGTACAAGAAAAAACGCAGCAAATTTTAACCGCACTTAATACCTATCACGAGCAACATAATGATCAACTTGGTGTAAGCAAAGCCAGATTATATCGAATGGCGACATTGAATCAGCCAGAAAATCTAATTCATCATTTTATCGATGAAATACTTGATGATGGACGATTACAACAAACGCGAGGCTGGATTCATCTACCAGAGCATAAAATTCAGTTTAATACTGAAGAAAAATCACGTTGGACAGATGTATTAAACGAGTTTGAAAAAGCAAACGGTCAAGCAATTTGGGTGCGAGATATGGCAAATGCGCTCGCTATTGATGAATCAATTATGCGTAATTTTATGTATAAAGCGGGGAAACTTGGTTACCTCACGCCAATCGTAAAAGATAGATTTTTCTTAACTGAAACCATCTATGCTTATGCAAGACTCATCAAACAAATCGCAGAAGAAAAGGGTAAAGTATCCGTAAATGAAGTACGTGATAAATTGAATTTCGGGCGCAAACTTACCGTTCAACTGATGGAATATTTCGACCGAATGGGATTTTTACGTCGCAAAGGCAATGACCATATTCTACGCGATAAGAATGTTTTTGATTTATGATTTAAAAAGGAAAAGAGTATGAAAAAAACGCTCGTTGCTGCATTAATTAGTTCTGTCATATTACTCACAGGCTGCCAAGATAAAGATACTGAAGCAAAAATAAAACAACTAAATCAAACTGTAGAACAACTCAGTGCTGAAAATACCAAATTAAAACAGCAAATAGAAAAAACAGTCCCAGCAATTTTTGTGGAAAATGATGAAATATTTAATCAATCTGAAATTATTAAACATCCTAAATCGAAAGAAGATTACCAGCCTGAAGAAACCAAAATTGAGTATTCAATTTCAACAATAAAAACTAATATTGATTGGCTTAATGATCTATTGTGGAAAAAATTGACTGAAAACGAAGAAATGAAAAATATTTCTCGCGAACAATTTGTAGCACGTTATCAAACAGCTTTTGAGGAAGACAAAAAAGAAGTAAAAGAAACACCATCTTTTGGTATTTCTCATTCCATGTGGACAGATTTTATTGCACAAAAAGAAAAACTTGCAACCTTTGCGATTAGTTTTTATGACTATGAAGGTGGTGCTCATGGGATAGAAGGTAATCGCTATTTCACGATTGATCTAACTACACGCCATATTTTGACATTAAATGATTTATTTAATGAAAAAGATTTACCGAAAGTAAAAACGCTTTTATGGGAGCAATATAATAATAGCAATAAGGAATATGAACCTGTTATTGGAGCCGATAGTTTTAATTTATCGAAAAATATTTACTTAGATTCAAGAGGTGTACATTTTATTTATGATGTTTATGAAATAGCCCCTTACGCAGCAGGAGAGCAGGATTTGTTGCTCTATTTTGGGCAACTAGAAGAATTATTTAAACCAGAATTTAAGCGAAGTAACTATGTAAAATTTCTTTAAGGAAACAAACAAAAAGTGCGGTGAAAATTCACCGCACTTTTTTATTACCGTCTTGTTTTCAAGAGTTTTTCAGTCAATTCATAAGCTCGAAGTTTTGCTAACTCTTTAGAAAGTTTCGCAACCAGTAAATCATGATCTACATCTGATGCATGAGATACGATGTTTTCTTCAGCTTTACGTTTTGCTTCGCGAATACGATCAGCATCTAATTCACTACCACGGATAGCAACATCTGCTAGTACCGTAACAATATTTGGTTGAACCTCTAAAAAACCACCGGAAACATAGATAACTTCTTCATTTCCATCTTGAAGGGTAAATTTAACAATCCCTGGCTTAATTGCCGTTAGCAATGGAGTGTGTCCAGGGAGAATGCCTAATTCCCCCTCAACACCTGTTGCTTGGATTTGTTTTACTTCACCTTCAAAGATTTTTCGCTCTGCGCTTACTATTGTTAAATTAAATGTCGCCATTTTTGTTCTCCTTCAAATGACTTGAAGTGATTACATATTTTTGGCTTTTTCTAGCGCTTCGTCGATTGAACCTACCATATAGAACGCTTGTTCTGGGATATGGTCGTAATCACCGCTTAAAATACCTTTAAAGCCGCGAATAGTTTCTTTTAATGGAACATATTTACCTGGAGTACCATTAAATACTTCAGCAACGAAGAACGGTTGTGATAAGAAACGTTCAATTTTACGTGCACGTGCTACCACTAATTTATCTTCTTCAGATAATTCATCCATACCAAGAATTGCGATAATATCTTTCAATTCTTTATAACGTTGTAAAATACCTTGTACACCACGAGCAATATCATAATGTTCTTGGCCAACAACAAGTGGGTCTAACTGACGTGAAGTTGAATCTAATGGATCAACCGCTGGGTAGATACCTAAAGATGCAATTTGACGACTTAATACAACTGTTGAGTCTAAGTGTGCGAAAGTTGTTGCTGGAGATGGGTCAGTTAAGTCATCCGCAGGTACATATACCGCTTGTACAGATGTAATAGAACCTGTTTTGGTTGAAGTGATACGTTCTTGTAACACACCCATTTCTTCAGCAAGAGTTGGTTGGTAACCTACCGCAGATGGCATACGACCTAATAACGCAGATACTTCCGTACCAGCAAGGGTATAACGATAGATATTATCCACGAAGAATAATACATCACGACCTTCATCGCGGAATTTTTCTGCCATGGTTAAACCAGTTAACGCAACACGTAAACGGTTACCTGGTGGCTCATTCATCTGACCATAAACCAAAGATACTTTATCTAATACGTTAGAATCTTTCATTTCATGATAGAAGTCGTTACCTTCACGAGTACGTTCACCTACACCCGCAAATACGGAGTAACCTGAGTGCTCGATCGCGATGTTACGGATTAATTCCATCATGTTAACGGTTTTACCTACACCCGCACCACCGAATAGACCAACTTTACCACCTTTTGCGAATGGACAAATTAAGTCGATAACTTTGATACCAGTCTCTAATAATTCCGTACTGTTTGATTGTTCTTCATAGCTTGGTGCAGAACGATGGATAGCCCAACGCTCTTCTTCACCGATTGGACCTTGTTCGTCAATTGGTTCACCCAATACATTCATGATACGACCAAGGGTTTTTGTGCCTACCGGTACTTGAATCGGATCATTCGTGTTTTCTACTTTTAAACCACGTTTTAAACCGTCAGAAGCACCTAATGCGATACAACGTACCACACCGCCACCTAATTGTTGTTGCACCTCAAGTGTTAAACCTGATTCAACTTTTAATGCATCGTAAACTTTTGGCACTGCATCTTGTGGAAATTCAACGTCAATCACCGCACCGATGATTTGTACAATTTTTCCTGCTGACATTACCGTTCCTCTTTTCTTAAATCGCTGCCGCACCGGCTACGATTTCATTCAATTCATTTGTGATACTTGCTTGACGAGCTTTGTTATACACCAACCGCAGATCATTAATTAAATTACCTGCATTATCAGTTGCTGCTTTCATTGCTACCATTCGAGCCGCTTGTTCTGAAGCTAAATTATCTACAACCGCTTGATAAATTTGGGATTCTAAATAACGAACTAAAAGACTATCTAATAGTACTTTTGGTTCTGGCTCATAAAGATAATCCCAAGTCTGTTGTCTTTCATTTAAATGATCGTCTTTAGATTCTGGTAAAGGAACTAATTGTTGTACAACAGGTTTTTGCGACATCGTATTAACAAATTTATTATATGCAATATAAACTGCATCAATTTCACCATTACGATAAGCATCAAACATTGTATTTGCGACACCAATTAATTCTTCTAGAGCAGGTGTATCACCTAAACCAGAAAGTTGACCTTTGATATTAAATCCAAAGGAACGGAAAAAACTAATCCCTTTTGAACCTATTAAGCCCAAATCTGTAGAGATATTTTGTTCTTTCCAATTTTTGATTTGGTTAAGTGTGGTTTTGAATAAATTAACATTTAAACCACCACACATACCACGATCTGTTGAAATAACCAAGATACCGATTTTCTTCACTTCACGCTCAACTAAGAACGGATGTTTATAACCGACACTTGCTTTAGACACATGACTAATAACGTTACGGATAGTTTCAGAATACGGACGAGATGCAGCCATACGATCCTGCGCTTTACGCATTTTCGAGGTCGCCACCATTTCCATTGCCTTAGTAATTTTTTGTGTACTTTGTACACTGGCAATTTTGGTTTTTATCTCTTTTGCACCTGCCATCTTATCTCTCCGTTACTACCAAGCACTATTCGCTTTAAAACTATCTAAAATACCTTTTAATGTATCTTTGATTTCGTCATTATAGTTACCGGTTTTAGTAAGCTCTTGCATAAACTCAGCGTGATTACGGTTAGAATAATCTAAAAGTGCGGTCTCAAAACTTGCAATTTTTGATAATTCCACGTCATCCAAATAACCAAATTCAACAGCAAACAATACAACTGCTTGTTCTGCAACAGATAATGGAGCAAATTGTTTTTGTTTTAATAATTCAGTTACTTTTTCACCGTGAGAAAGTTGCTTACGAGTCGCATCATCAAGATCTGATGCAAACTGTGCAAATGCTGCTAATTCACGATATTGAGCTAGCGCGGTACGAATACCACCCGCTAATTTCTTGATAACTTTAGTTTGCGCTGAGCCACCAACACGAGATACCGAAATACCTGGGTTTACCGCAGGACGAATACCTGAGTTAAACAAGTTAGATTCTAAGAAGATCTGACCATCGGTAATAGAAATTACGTTGGTTGGAACAAACGCAGATACGTCACCAGCTTGGGTTTCAATAATCGGAAGTGCGGTTAAAGAACCAGTTTTTCCTTTCACTTCACCTTTAGTGAATTTTTCTACATAATCTTCGTTTACACGAGAAGCACGTTCTAGTAAACGAGAATGTAAATAGAACACATCACCTGGATAGGCTTCACGACCTGGTGGACGACGTAATAATAATGAAATTTGACGATAAGCTACAGCTTGTTTTGATAAATCATCATAAACAATTAACGCATCTTCACCACGATCACGGAAATATTCACCCATCGCACAACCAGCATAAGGTGCTAAATATTGTAACGCTGCTGATTCAGATGCAGATGCGGCTACCACGATAGTATTTGCAAGCGCACCATGTTCTTCTAATTTACGCACGACGTTTGCGATAGTAGAGGCTTTTTGACCAATCGCAACATAGATACATTTAATACCAGAATTACGTTGGTTAATAATAGCGTCAATTGCTAACGCAGTTTTACCCGTTTGGCGGTCACCGATGATTAATTCACGTTGACCACGGCCGATTGGCACCATTGAGTCAACGGCTTTATAACCGGTTTGAACAGGTTGATCAACAGAACGACGATCGATAACACCTGGCGCAATCACTTCTACTGGTGAGAAACCATCATTTTCAATTTCGCCTTTACCATCGATTGGTTGACCAAGCGTATTAACTACACGACCTAATAAACCGCGACCAACTGGTACTTCAAGAATACGACCTGTACATTGAACTTCCATACCTTCCGCTAAATCTGCGTAAGGTCCCATAACTACAGCACCAACAGAATCGCGTTCAAGGTTAAGTGCCATCGCATAACGATTACCTGGTAAGGCGATCATTTCACCTTGCATCACATCGCTTAAACCGTGGATGCGAATAATACCATCGCTTACAGAAACAATTGTCCCTGTATTACGCGCTTCACTGACCACGTCGAATTGAGCGATGCGTTTTTTAATCAATTCACTAATTTCAGTTGAATTTAGTTGCATCTTGTATTCCTCTTATAATTGCAACTCGTTTGCGAGACGAGTAAGTTGCCCACGGCTACTTCCGTCAATCACAAAGTCTTCAGTACGAACAATCACACCAGCAATAAGTGCGTTATCCACGTTGCAATTTAATTTCACTTTGCGAGCTAATCTTTTTTCCATTGCAGCTGCAATTTTTTCGATTTGTGTTGCATTCAATGGTTGCGCAGACGTTACTTCAACTTCTGCAATAGCTTGGTGCTCCTCTACGTGATGTTTAAATTCTTCAAACACCGCAGGAATAGCACTCAAACGCTTATTTTCAGCCATTAACCGAATAAGATTTTGCCCATATTGATCCAATTGTTCGCCACAAATAGAAATTACTATATCAGCTAATTTCTGTGCAGAAAGAGAACTACTTAAGTAAGCTTTTACCGTTTCATCTTCAGCTACGGCTGCAGCAAAACCTAACATTTCAGTCCATTTTTCGACCGCACTTTGTTCAATGGCAAAGTCGAATGCAGCTTTTGCATAAGGGCGAGCTATTGTAGTTAATTCTGACATAAGCTAAGCCTCTTATAACTCTGCAACTAATTTATCAATAATGTCATTGTTTGCCGCTTCATCAATAGAACGACCCACAATTTTCTCAGCACCAGCCACTGCCAATGAAGCCACTTTAAGACGTAATTCTTCTTGAACACGTTTACGTTCAGCTTCTACTTCTGCATAACCTTGAGCAATAATTTTTGCTTTTAGTTCTTCGGCCTCTGCCTTCACTTCGTCTAATACTTCATTGCGACGTTTATTCGCTGCATCTAAAATGTCTTGAGCTTGTACTTTTGCAGCTGAAAGTTCTTGTTCAACAAGATTTTTCGTATCTGCTTGCTCTTTTTTAGCTGCTTCAGCTGACGCTAAAGCATTCGCAATTTGGCTTTGACGTGTTTCAATCGCATTAATAATTGGTGGCCAAACAAACTTCACACAGAACCATACAAAAATAATAAAGGCGATGGTTTGACCAATTAATGTTGCATTAATATTCACAACATACCTCCTTCGTTAATTAGGAAATTTGTTGTTTATTAACCTAATAATGCAGCAAATGGATTTGCGAATGCGAAGTATAAACCGATACCTACCGCGATCATTGCAATCGCATCAAGAAGACCTGCAACAATAAACATCTTGGTAAGTAGTGAATTAGCTAATTCAGGCTGACGAGCGGCAGATTCAAGGTATTTACCGCCAAGAAGACCGAAGCCAATCGCAGTACCTAACGCAGCAAAAGCAAGCATAATCGCAGAGGCAATGATTGTTGCACTAATTACAGTTTCCATAAATTTTCTCCGTTGTTGAGAGTTGAGTTGTTAAATAAAAAATAAAAATTAATGTTCCGCTTTATTATATGCAATACTCAGATAAACCACAGTAAGCATCATAAAGACGAAGGCTTGTAATGCGATGACCAAAATATGGAAAATAGCCCATACCAACTGCAATGGCACACCCAGTGCAGCCACAAACGCATTGGCTGAATACATCACGGCAATCAAAATAAAGATCAGCTCACCAGCATACATATTTCCGAATAAACGAAGTGCTAATGAAACGGGCTTTGAGATCAACGTCACGGATTCAAGAAGAAGATTAACAGGGATAAACGCCCAATGATTGAAAGGGTGTAGAGTGTATTCTTTGGCGAGACCTTTAACACCCTTAGATTTAATCGTATAAAAAAGGATCAGCACAAATACTGAAATCGACATTGCAAATGTCATATTCATATCCGTAGTGGGCACAGCTCGTACAGGAATATGATGATCACCTGTAATAATAGCAAACAACTGAGGAATATAATCCACAGGTACCAAATCAATAGTATTCATAATCATCACCCATACGAAAATAGTTAAAGCCAACGGCGCTACCACATCTCGTTTACCGTGATAATTTTCTTTTACCACACCATCAATCCATTCTACAGCCATTTCAACAGCACATTGTAGTTTACCTGGTACGCCTATTGTTGCTTTTTTAGCCACTTTACGAAAAATAGCTAAGAAAAGGAGACCGCATAATACAGAGAAGAAAAACGTATCAAGATTAAACGTCCAAAAACCTTCGCCCGTTGTAAGATAAGTTAAATGGTGTTGGATATATTCAATTGAAGTTTGTCCAGACATAATCGATCCTTTGTTCTGAAGAAGAATAACCCAAAGTTAAATTTTATTGAGAATAAGTGGAATAATATTATTCAGCACTAATGCCAATAAAAAACCAACAAAAAACGCAATAAAATTGACAACGAATAACCATTTAATGGCAATAATGATAAAAACCATCGTTAAAACAAACTTTATTGCTTCAGCACGATAAAGTGCTGTCAGTTTTGTTGAAAAATTTTGTTTTCTGTAAAAAATGATAAATATGAATGTACAAAAAGGTAAAAAGGCACTTAAAAAACCGTAGCCAAAATCTACCGCACTTTGGCGTTGCCATCCATAAATAAGCAAATAAAAAACTACAAGCAAAAGACTCTCAATAACAATAGCTTTTCTGTAGTTTTTTTTAGCGTGAGATAAAATGTACGACATCACTTTTACAAAATAATTTTAGCCCGCCGATTATACCTTTGCTGGCTTTAGATTCAACTTAAAAACACATAAAAAGTGTTATATAAATCACACTTTTAGAAAATTTTTTACAAATTTGTAACTATTTAACGCAAAATGATTAAATGTCGCTCACCTATAAGTTCAGGAACATGTAATTCAATCACTTCTTGAATAGTATATTTTTCATTCAATTCATTAATTTCATCTTCCTGATAAATACCTTTTAATGCATAAAAATATCCATTTTCTTTTGGTAAATGATGACACCAATCTGTCATATCTTTTAATGAAGCAAAAGCACGACTTAATACACCGTCGAATTTTTGTTCAGGTTGGTATTCTTCTACTCGACTTAAAACAGGGGTTACATTAGTTAGTCCAAGCTCACGTATAGCATTTCGAATGAAGCTAATACGTTTACCTAAACTATCAAGGAGGACAAATTGTTTGGAAGGATTAATAATTGCCAAAGGTAAACCGGGCAAGCCAGGGCCTGTACCAACATCGATGAAACGATCGCCTTGTAAATAAGGGCTTACAACAAGACTATCTAAAATATGTTTGACTAACATTTCTTGTGGATCACGTACAGAGGTTAAGTTATAAGCTTTATTCCACTTATGAAGTAATTGCACCAACTGAATTAGTTGATTTTTTTGTAGATCTGTTAATTGAATTTCTGCTTGAGCGAGTAAATTTTCGAGTTTTGCTTTCATTTTTCTATCTATCTTGTCTGTTTGTCGTCATTCTACTTGAAAGTGCGGTTAAAATCCTTAGTGTTTTTATTTCAGCAAAAATTTAGCCTACTAATTACATTTTTTTTATTTGTAATATAAAAAAATGCGGTGAAAATTCACCGCACTTTTACTTTCAAATTACTTTCAAACACAGAAAATCTTATTCCCCACGCTTTAACATCCCTTGTTTTTTCAAATTCACCAGAATAATTGAAATTGCTGCAGGGGTGATGCCTGAAATTCGGCTTGCTTGACCAATGGAAACAGGACGATGCTGTTCCAACTTCGCACGTACTTCATTAGATAAACCGGAAACTTTACTATAATCAAAGTTAGGCGGAATTGCCGTATTTTCGTGGCGTTTTTGTTTTTCAATTTCTTCTTGTTGATGCTCAATATAGCCTTGATATTTAATCGCTATTTCCACTTGTTCTACGGCTTCTCTGTCTTCCATTGCTGGTTTGTATGGCGTTAAAGAAGTTAAAATATCGTAGGTTATTTCTGGACGGCGTAATAAATCTTCACCGCTAGCTTCACGCACAAGTGGGCTACCAAGCACTTTATTCGCTTCTTCTAAATATTCAGAGCGCGGATGTAACCAAATGCTGCGTAAGCGCTGGCGTTCTTGCTCAATATTTTCCATTTTTTGATTAAAGCGCGCCCAACGAGCCTCATCGATTAGACCTAATTCATGGGCAATTGGCGTTAAACGAATATCGGCATTATCTTCACGTAATAACAAACGGTATTCTGCACGAGAAGTAAATACGCGATATGGTTCTTTGGTACCAAGTGTGCAAAGGTCATCCACCAATACGCCAGTATAAGATTGATCACGACGTGGATACCATGCATCTTTCTCTTGTACGTAAAGGCCAGCATTAATCCCCGCCAATAAGCCTTGTGCTGCCGCTTCTTCATAACCAGTAGTACCGTTAATTTGACCCGCAAAGAATAAACCTGAAATAGCTTTTGTTTCTAATGTTGGTTTTAAATCACGTGGATCAAAATAATCGTATTCAATGGCATAGCCTGGTTTAACAATACGTGCATTTTCTAAACCTTTCATGGAATTAACAATACCCATTTGCACGTCAAACGGCAAACTGGTAGAAATCCCGTTTGGATACACTTCGTTACTGGTTAAGCCTTCTGGTTCCAAATAGATTTGATGTGAATTACGATCCGCAAAACGCATCACTTTATCTTCAATGGATGGACAATAACGTGGACCGATTCCTTCAATCACACCGGTATACATTGGACTGCGATCCAAATTATTACGGATCACTTCATGAGTTTGTTCATTAGTGTGGGTGATATAACAAGGAATTTGTTGAGGGTGATCAGAAATAGATCCCATAAAAGAAAACACAGGTAAAACTGCATCACCATGTTGTTTAGCTAAAATATCAAAATTGATCGTACGCGCATCAATACGTGGTGGTGTACCTGTTTTAAGGCGATCTACACGTAATCCGAGATCTCTTAATCGATGTGAAAGATTTACAGAAGCAGGATCTCCAGCACGACCACCTTCATAATTTTCCAAACCAATATGAATTTTACCAGCTAAGAAAGTGCCCGCAGTTAATACCACTGATTTAGCACGAAAAATTAATCCCATTTTTGTGCTAACGCCTGTAACTTGATCTTGCTCAATTAGAATATCGGTGGCTTCTTGTTGGAAAATATCTAAATTGGGTTGATTTTCTAATGCTGTACGAACAGCTTGACGATATAGAACTCTGTCAGATTGAGCTCGAGTAGCACGCACTGCTGGGCCTTTACTGCTATTTAAAGTACGAAATTGAATCCCTGCTTTATCTGCAGCATGAGCCATTAAACCGCCCATTGCATCTACTTCTTTTACTAAATGACCTTTACCGATCCCACCAATTGCAGGGTTACAAGACATTTGTCCTAAAGTATCTACATTATGCGTTAATAAAAGGGTTTTTAACCCCATTCGAGCTGGTGCAAGCGCGGCTTCTGTACCCGCATGACCACCACCGATCACAATCACATCATAAGTTTCAGTGTAAAACATATCTATCTCTATATTATTCGGATCAAAAAATTGGTGTTATTTTACAGAAATTTAAAACACCTGACAAAAAAAGAATGGATCTATTGATCCTTTGAAAGATCACGTTTGTATTAGTAAATAAGATCTCTTTTTATATATAAAGATCTTATTATTGTTACTATTAAGATCCTTTGCGGTTGTGAGTAACCTTATTCGATCCTTACGGAAGCTGGTGTTATAGGATCTAAAGATCTTGTGAAAATGCGATCATTTTCTTTAAAAATCTTGTGTGTAAAATGGAAAGTTATTAACAACTTTATTTTTTCTCAAAGTTACCAAGTGAGTAAAAACAGTTTTATGACAGATTATTTATGAGTTATCCACAGATAAAAATGAATTTTTATTAAAATCTCTATAATTTAGCTTTTTTTAAATAATTAATTTTATTAAATGTAAGTTTTATGATTTGACTTTGTAGTTACTACAGGTTTTATGCTTCTTTCAAATCAAATCAAATCAAATAGTTAAGGAAATAAAATGAAAGAAGTTTCTCTAGTAAAAAATTATACTCCTAAAGAATATCAGCAGCATGCATCTTGCCCTCATAGTCAAATTTCTAAAAATAAAATGGTATTAGGCATCAGTTTTGCAATTATTACCTTTTATATGGTTGTTGAATTTCTAGGGGGATATTGGTTTAACAGCCTTACTTTGATGGCTGATGCTGGGCATATGGCAAATGATAGTTTATCTATTTTTTTAGCATGGATTGGGTTATTTTTAAGTCTAAAATGGCAAAAATGGTTAGCTTTAATCAATGGAATTTCATTAGTTTGGGTCGCTATTTGGATTTTTATTGAGGCTGTAACACGTTGGCAGGCTCCGATAGAAATAGCCGCTTTGCCAATGTTAGGTGTAGCTTTACTAGGGTTTGGGATTAATTTGTTGGTAGCTTTTATAATGCTAAAAAGTAATAGCCATAATTTGAATATTCGTGCAGCATATTTGCATGTTTTAGTAGATTTATTTGGTTCGGTTGTTGCTATTATTGCAGGAATAAGTGCTTGGTGGTTAAATTGGCAGTGGGTTGATGTAGTTGCTAGTGGTATCTTAAGTATTTTTGTATTACACAGCGGTATTTCTACAGTTTTTCAAGCTATTAAATCCTTATATAGCAGCGATGACAATTCATTGCCGAATGATCATTCTTATTAAAGTAAAAAATTGCTTGAGGAAATAATGAAAATTAATGAATTAAGTAAATCTACACATACTAATATTGAAACTATTCGCTACTATGAGAAACAAGGAGTATTACCTCCACCTAAGCGATTGGCTAATGGTTATCGATTTTATGATGAAGAGAGTATAGAGCAATTAAACTTTATTAAAAAATGTCGAATGTTGGGCTTCTCTTTAGAGAATATTCGGGAACTCAATCGTATTAGATTTAGTACGAAAGATCATTATCAAGCAGATCAATTAGTACTTAATCAGCTTATTCAAGTAGAAAATAAAATATCTCAATTATTAGAAATTAAAGCTTTTTTGCAGTCTATTGTTACCGAAAATGAACATAATGAAGAAGAATGTAAAGCAATAGAAGGGTTGAAAAGCGAATGCAATTTGTAAAAGAAAGAAGATAGATTCATGAAAATACTTAAAAATTTGACCGCACTTTAGAAGAAAAAATGCCATCTAAATTTTAGATATTTAGGCGGCATTTTATTTTTCTAATTATTATTTAGATAAATCAATTTGATATACAGCAAATCCAACTTCATCTGTACCCACTTGTTTCATTGAATACTGTGCTTTTTCTTTGATGAATTGAGCTGCTTGTTCGCTTGGTGAGGTTTCAAAACGAACATCTAATTTATCGTTACCTGTGATAGGCACAAAACGCCAGTTTTTATCCGCGCTAGGGTTTACAGAACCTTCTTTTTCACTGGTTACTTTAATGTAATCAGCTAAAATTTGACGGTTTTCATCTGGCGATGCGTAAACAATATGTTGATCGCCAGTGCCTGGGAATTTATTACCGTAAGCACGATAGTTATTCGTTGCAATCAAAAATTCTGCTTTTGGATCAACTGGTTTGCCTTGATAAGTAAGGTTCACTACACGATGCGATTCTGGGTTAATTAATTTACATTCGCCATCGTAACGAGCAGGTTTGGTTAGATCGTATTCATAATTAACACCATCAATCACATCAAAGTTATAAGTGCGGAAACCTTCCCAGTCGATTAATGATTGTGGTTTATCACTTGTAGGGTCAATTTGTTTAAACATACCAGCACTACATTCTAACCATTCTTTTAATTGTTCGCCCGTGGCTTTTACAACCACTAATGTATTTGGATAGAGATATAAGTCCGCAGCGTTACGGAAAGTTAATTCACCTTTATTTACTTCGGTATAACCTGTTGGGTCATTTTTACGACCACCCGCTTTAAATGGTGCGCCTGCACTTAAAATAGGTAAGCCAGCCATTGCTGCAACACTTGGTGCAACTTTTTCTACATAGGCTTTTTGTGCTTGGTTCACAATTTGAATGGTTGGATCATCTTGCACTAATGCAAGATAGCTGTACATATTATCTGTTGCTTTACCAATAGGTTGAGAAACAAATTTACGTGTCGCTTCGTGAACTGGTTTTAAAAGTGCGGTAATTTCTGGGTCATTTTCTGCAAGCGCTTTTTTATTTTCTGCATCATAGATTGGACGAAGAACTGCTTTTCCAGAGGTAACAATCCATTTACCTTTGTGTTCTGTTAATCCTAAATCTACCACGCTGATATTATTTGCCCAGTAACCAGCCATACTTTCTGGTACGCCTTTTACTGTACCATTTACGATGTCTGCATTTGGTGATTTCGAAAATTCTTTATTTGGGAATAAACGGTGTGAGTGACCAAAAATGACGGCATCAATATGTGGAACATCAGCTAGATAGAATGCTGAGTTTTCGGCACCTTCTTGATAAGGTTCATCTGATGGGCCTGTGTGAGCTAATGCAACGACAATATATGCCCCTTTTTTCTTCATTTCAGGTACATATTTTTGTGCTGTTTTTACAATATCACGGGTTTCAACTTTGCCTTGAAGGTTCGCTTTATCCCAAACCATAATTTGCGGTGGCACAAAACCGATGTAACCAATTTTTAATTTATGTGTTTTACCTTGATTATCAATAACTGATTTTTCTTGAATGACATAAGGTGTGAAATAAGGTTCTTCAGTTCCGACTTTTACTACGTTGGCATTTACAATTGGGAATTTAGCTTGTTTGATACAGTCAGCTAAATAATCTAAGCCATAGTTAAACTCATGGTTACCTAATGTTCCTACTTCATAATGCATTGCATTTAAGCAATCCACCGCAGGGTTAGATTTGCCTTCTTTATAGCCTTGTGCAGCTTGATAATCAGCAATAGGGTTACCTTGAATTAAATCCCCGTTATCAACCAATACGCTATTTTTTACTTCGGCACGTGCTTGACGAATAAGGCTGGCTGCACGAGTAAAACCGAATTTTTCGGTTGGTGCGTCTTTGTAATAATCAAAGTCTGTTAAAAAGCTGTGAACGTCAGTAGTAGCAACAATACGTAAATCTACATCATGTTTACCTTTTGCTGTTGCAAAACGGCTTGCACTTAATGCAAGAATACTGCTTGCACCGATTTGAATAAAATGACGTCTGTTAATCATTGAGTTTTCCTTATAAGGTGGGTAGAGATTGCCTTTATTCTAAGAAAAATAGAGGATTCTTAAAAGAAAGGAGTAAAAATATTTTTATTTAATTAAGCTAATAATCTTTGTACTAAAGAAGTATAAATATTAACCCCAGTAAGTAATTGATTTTCATCAAAATCGAATTCAGCTTCATGATGACCTGCTGTGCGATCTGCACCAAGAATGAAGTAAATAGCTTTGCCCCCATGTTCTTGTACACGTCTACCTAAAATAGTCGCATCTTCACTTGCATTGAAAGCATAATCTGAATTTACGTTATTTATTTGTGGTTGTTCAAGGGATATTTCTTCGATGAGTTTTATAAGTTCAACATCATTATTCATATCCACGGCTTCACCTACAATTTCAGTTTCATATGCGACATCAAAACTTATGGAGATACCTTTGGCTATTTGCATGACTTGTTCAGTCATGTATTCATTAATTGCTTTATTTTCTCCCCGCACTTCTAATTGTAATTCAGCAGAGGATGGAATGACATTTCGTCCTTCACCCGCTTTTAGCACCCCAACATTAATTCTTGTCATGCCTTCACCATGGCGTGCAATACCATGAAGTTGAGTGACTGTATGTGCTGCAGCTAATAAAGCATTACGACCTAAATGGGGCGCAGCACCTGCATGTGCAGGTTTACCTTTATAGCGAATATCAATTTTTGTAGTGGAAAGAAAATTTCTTGGATTAGCAATAACTGTGCCTGTATTCGCGCAAAAACTAATGTGTGAAGAAGCAAAATAATCTGCATCATCAATTATGCCACTTTGTGCAATGGCTGCTGCACCCCGAACACCTTCTTCTGCTGGTTGGAATACAATTTTTACTTTTCCAGTGAGTTTATCTTTGTTCTGAGCGATCCATAATGCAACGCCTAAACCTATTGTAATATGTGAATCATGTCCACAAGCATGCATAAATCCATCGTTAATTGAGGCAAAACCTTCTTTATTTGGAATATGCTCTGGTGAGCGAGTTTCCGTTACATTCACACAGTCTATGTCAAAACGTAATGCAATAGTTTTTCCTGGTTTGCCTGAATCAAATAATGCCACACAACCAGTGTACCCTTCCATTTTTTTGAGCCATTTTTCATTCGCTCCATAGGCTTTTGCATTAGCTAAACCTTTATCTACTACAGCTTGTTTTCGTCCACGAACAAAGTCTGGATTTATAATTTGTTTGCCAAGAAAAATTTCAAAACAACCTAAGTCTTCCAAGTAATCCGCAATGCGAGAAGTTGTCCAAAATTCACTCCAACCAATTTCTGGAAAACGATGAAATTCACGACGCCATTTAACAAGTTTATTTAAATCTAAGTTCATTTTTTTTTCCTCTAAAAGTCTATAAAAACAGACCGCACTTAAATAAAGTGCGGTCAATTTTTTACTATTTTTACAACATAAATAATGCTAAGAATAAAACAGCAAGTATCATGCCTGGTGCGGTACGTTTTACCATTTCTACTGGGCTTACCATCGCAAGTCCTGCACAAACAATAGTTACACCTGCAATTGGTGAAGCTGTGCGACCGATTGCACCGGCAATCGCTGCTGCCATACCAAGATTTACGTGAGTGTAGCCGAGTTCTACAGCATGTGGTGTGACAGCACTGTTAAAGGCAATGGCTGCTGCATCGCCAGAGCCTGTAATTAAGCCCATTAAGAATGGTCCAATTGTTGCACCCCAACGTACAAATTCGTTGGATTCTTTTAAGAAAGAAATTGCAGCATCCACTGCGCCCGTAGATTTTAATCCTGCCACAAATACACTGGCTGCAATGATGATACCAAGTACGTTTGCATAAGAATTTCCCATACCATTGAAAAATTCTTCAGTGATTTTTACTGGGGAAATACGAGTGACGATAATGCCGTAAATTGCACCAATCAGCATCGCTTGAGGCACACCCATTTTAGTCCATTCAAGACCCGGTACTTGTTGTAATGATGTTCCACCAATCACTAAAATAACTAATGGTATTAATGGTGCAAGGGCATAAAGTACATTGACGCCTTCAACAACTTTTATTTCACTTTCTTTTTGTTCTGCAAGATAAGCTTGGCGATGTTGTTCACCATAATCTTTAAAAACAAGCGCAAGAATTGTTAAAACAACAGCACCTATTGCTCCCGCAATCATATTATATGGCGCATGAGAAAGGTTTACTTGAGCGATAGTTAAGCCTGACATTTCACTAATCATTGCAGAATGAGAAGAACCTGGGCTCATCATTGATCCAAAAGTCCCTGCTAAAATAGCGGCGCCAGCAGTAGCTGGTCGAACACCCGCACTTTTTAATACAGGAATTAATGTTGCGCCAACTGCAGCTGCACAACCAGCAGCAGAAGGAATAGCAATATTGATGAAAAAGGTGATGACTGTTGCAATCGGAATTAAGAAGAATTTTAATCCGCTTAATGGTTTGGTAAGTAAATGCACTAGATGAGTATCACATTGAGTGTATTTCATTACATAAGCAAAACCCATACTAGAACAGATGGCCATAATTAATCCGCCAGATGTCATGCTTTTGGCAAAATCATCTAATGCGCCCATTGGATTAAGCGTCAGAATGGACATAATTAAGCCGACACCAATCAAAACGGTTCGGGTTTCGGCTTTTTTTATCAGAAAATAAATTGTGGCAATAATGCCAACCACAGCAACGATGGATTTAAATAATTCCATTATATGTTCCTTTTAAGTTAATAAGAAAAAGTTGTATTGATGTCAAATGTGCCACATTCCATATTTTCACTGAAGCACAAAATAGGATTTTCACCCAACACAGTTGCCATTTCATTTTGTATATGAAGCGCAGAACCTTCAGGTAATGCATATACAAATGCAGTTGGATTAACGAGTAAAAATTCTGCCAAACGTTCTTCTCGGCTTTCACCATTATGACCTTGCATTTTACCTGAAATAAAGTGCGGATTAATTTGATGAGGAAAAAGTTGTAATGCTTGAAATGAAGGAGGATAAGTAATCGGCATATCATTAGTTGTCATAATAGATGCGCCAGCTACATTGGCCCCAGCACTCCAACCAAAATAAGGCGTACCGTTATTTACTTTTTCACGAATGATATCAATCAAATTGTGTTCATAAAGCTGTTTTAACAAACAAAATGTATTCCCGCCGCCAATAGCGATGACATCTGCTTGTTCAATGATATCTCGATGCTGTTTACCATGATGAACGGAAACAATATTCATCCCTAAATCAGAAAGTGCATTTTGCACAGTTTTTTCATATTCATCAAAAGTGCGGCGTACCCCAGCATAAGGCACAAAAGCAATTGTTTTACCATGATAATCAGCCAAGAAATTTTGTAACCAATGTACAGTGTGTTCAAGATAACCTGTGTTCTTGTATTTTGAGCTACTGAGCAGTAGCATGTTTTTCATATTTATAATCCTTTTTAGGGATGAAAAGTTATTTCTATTATGCCGAAGCTAAAAACAAAATCCAGCATAAAAGCTGGATTTTTATAAAGGCAACTCAGTTGTTGATTTAACTGTTTTTAGTGTAACTTCAGATTTTAAGGTTTTAATGCCAAGCCTGGAATTAAGATAGGTGTTTTTGATGTAATTAAATTGATCAAGATCGGATACATTGAGTTTCAATAAGAAATCAAAGCTACCAGCCATAAAATGGCATTCGGTAATTTGAGGGATTAATTTCACTTCAAAAATAAACCGCTCTTTTAATTCAGGGTCTTCTTCAAAGAAAGAGCCTAATGCATAAACGATGAGATTACAGTTTACTTTTTTAGGATTTAATAAGGCTACATAGTTATCAATTACGCCACTTTCTTCCAAGTGATTCACTCGACGTAAACAAGCTGAATTGGAGAGACCAATTTCGTTGGCCAGTTCATTATTTTGTAATCGACCATTTCGTTGTAATGCTTTAAGAATTCGAGTATCGATATTATCGAAACATTTTTTAAGCATAGTAAATCCTTTTTATACTAACAAAAAAGATAACTTATTATAAAAGAAACCGCCTAGAAAAACTGTGATCTAGGCGGCAATTTGACTAATTAGTTAAACACTATATAAAGATACTTGTACTACTAATAAAATGGAACCAATTAGCAATAAGCATCCAATCATTGGCATGACGAATTTAACCCATCTATCAAATGGAATATGCAACATTTGGAGTGTCACTAATACTAATCCTGTCGGTGCTAAGAATAGCATTGCATATTGTCCCCAGTTGTAAGCGGAAACCACGATATCGCGTGGAATGCCTACTGAATCAGCAAGTGGTGCCATAATTGGCATTGAAAGTACAGCTAAACCAGAAGAAGACGGTACGATTAAACCTAGGAAAATAAATACGACTAATTGACCTAAGATGAATACGCTACCTGGCATACCACTAACTACATTAGACATATAATCAAGGATAGTGTCAGAAATCATACCTTGTTCGAGCACTAAGTTTACGCCACGAGCAAGACCGATGATTAACGATACGCCTACTAATTCTGATGCACCTTCTGTGAAGGATTCCACAATATCTTTTTCAGACAAGCCACTGATAAACATAATAATGATAGTAATGGCAAGGAAAGATGCAGCCATTTGAGGGAACCACCATCCGCCAACCATTACACCCCAAATCATAATAGGGAATGCAATACAGAAAAGCGTTAAGATTAATTTGCGACGAGCTGAGAATTCGATAGTTGTGTTCGGATCAAAGTTTTTCATATAACGTTGACGGAATTCTTCGCGATCGTCGTAAGTATAAGAAAAACTTGGGTCAGCTTTGATTTTTTTACAGTACCAATAAAGATATGCGATTACGCAAGTTGCCCCTAAAACTAAACCTAGAGCACGGAAACCAATACCTTCAGTAAATTGAATACCAGCCGCATTTGATGCAATAACAACGGAGAATGGGTTAATTGTAGAGAATGCAGTTCCCATAGATGAAGCAAGGAATATAGCCCCTACGCAGACTATCGCATCGTATCCCAGAGCCAAGAATACTGGCACCAGAATCGGATAGAATGCTACCGCTTCCTCTTCAATACCGCATGTTGTGCCGCCTAACACCATTAAGACGGATACGCTGAATACAATAAAAAACTCATTACCTTTGGTTTTTTTCGCGAGAGCCATCAACCCAGCATTAAAAGAACCAGTACGGTTAATGACACCAATCATCCCTCCCAATACGAAGATAAAGACCATGACATCAACAGCTTCAATGGTGCCTTCTACCATACTTTTTGTGATGTCTTCAATGCCTTTGTGGTGTTGTTCTACACGTTGATAGGTACCAGGAATAGCGATTGGTTTTTTGATCACGCCTTCGGTGAAGTTGGAGAGTTTAATTTTGATATTGAGATTATCAAGAGTGTCTGTTGTGGCGGGATAAGTTTTATCATCAACGCCGTAAGCTTTGACTACAAAAACATTATCAGTGGAGTTATATGTTAATTTTGAATATGAACCGGATGGAATAACCCAGGTTAATCCAACAGCGAGAATTAATATTGCAAATAAAATGGTAAACGCTGATGGGAAATTAAACGTTTTCTTCTTTTTGGACGCATCCATAGCGAGCTCCTTATATTTAACGTTTAAAGTGCGGTTGGTAAAAACATCGGTTAAACCGACCGCACTTTTTACTTTGAGAATGATTTCTCAAAGTTCTTTTATTATTTAAGCATAATAGGATATGCCTTCAGCTTTTTTCGTAATACGAGTACCAGCTTTTCCTTTCACAATGTCCACAATATCAGATAAAGAGCCTATTACGGCATCTTTTCCAGTTTGTTTCGCAAAGTTAATTGCTGCTTGTACTTTCGGCCCCATGGAACCTGCAGCAAAACCAAGTTCTGAAATGGCTTCAGGTGATGCGACAGAAATTGCTTTTTGAGTTGGTTTACCCCAATCTACGAAAGTTGCAGAAACGTCAGTTGCGATGATAAATAAATCAGCGTCAAGATTTTCTGCAAGTAAAGCTGAACATAAATCTTTGTCGATAACAGCTTCAACACCTTGTAAATTATGATGTTCATCATAATAGGTCGGAATGCCACCGCCACCTGCACAAATTACGATACTGCCTTTTTCAAGCAACCATTTGACTGGACGAATTTCAAAAATACGTTTTGGTAATGGGCTTGGCACAACGCGACGATATTTATCACCATCTTGTGCGATAGACCAATTTTTTTCTTTTGCCAAACGTTCAGCTTCTTCTTTCGTATAAACAGGGCCAATTGGTTTAGTTGGATTTTTAAAAGCTGGGTCGTTGATATCAACTTCTACTTGAGATAATAAAGTTGCAAATGGCACTTCAAATGGAACTAAATTACCGAGTTCTTGTTGAATCATATAACCAATCATTCCTACTGACTCTGCACCTAATACATCTAAAGGATAGGTTGGCACATCAGTATAGGCAGCGCCTTGTAAGGCGAGCAAACCCACTTGTGGGCCATTACCATGTGCTATCACTAATTCATTATTTGGCCAAATTTTAGCAATTTGCTCACAAGCAATGCGAACATTTTGTCGTTGATTTTCGGCTGTTAGCGGCTCTCCGCGTCGTAATAACGCATTACCGCCTAATGCAATCACTATTCTCATACGTTCTCCTTATGCCAAACTTGCTACCATTACCGCTTTAATTGTGTGCATACGGTTTTCTGCTTGTTCAAATGCAATGTTCATTGGAGATTCAAATACGTCTTCAGTTACTTCAATACCATTCGCTAATTCAGGATATTTTTCAGCAATTTGACGACCAACTTTGGTTTCACTGTTATGGAAGGCAGGTAAGCAGTGCATAAATTTCACTTTTGGATTACCAGTGCGTTTCATTAATTCAGGTGTGACTTGATAAGGAAGTAATAATTTAATGCGTTCGCCCCAAGTTTCTAATGGTTCACCCATTGAAACCCACACATCAGTATGGACAAAATCTACACCTTTCACCGCTTTGTCGATATCTTCAGTTACGGTAATACGAGCACCACTTTCTTTAGCAAATTTTTCGCACATTTCAACAAGGCCTGCTTCTGGTAATAAAGCTTTAGGTCCACAAATACGAACATCCATACCTAATTTTGCACCAATTAATAAAAGTGAATTACCCATGTTATTGCGTGCATCTCCAATATATACATAGCTAATTTCGCTTAATGGTTTGTCGCAATGTTCAATCATGGTAAGTACGTCGGCAAGCATTTGTGTTGGGTGGAATTCATCGGTTAAACCATTGAATACTGGCACACCAGCATAATCAGCAAGTTCTTGAACGATACTTTGTTTAAAGCCACGATATTCAATACCATCATACATTCTGCCTAATACGCGGGCGGTATCTTTCATACTTTCTTTGTGGCCAATTTGGGAGGAGTTAGGGTCGATGTAGGTGACTTGTGCGCCTTGGTCATAAGCGGCGACTTCAAATGCACAGCGTGTGCGGGTGGAGGTTTTTTCAAAGATGAGCGCGATATTTTTGCCTTTTAATTTTTGTTGTTCTGTGCCTGCATATTTGGCTCGTTTCAAATCTCGGGAGAGATCTAAGAGATATTTAATTTCACGTTCTGTGTGATGAACAAGACTAAGTAAATGTCTGTTTTTCATATTGAAAGCCATAATAATCTCCTTGTGTTTTGACTATCCATTGGGGAATAAACATACATCATTCGAGATACTGCTTGTTGTTCGAACAGTTGCATTATAAGAGAAATAAAATGAAATTTGTTATCGTTTTTCAACTGGTAATGCCAATATATGAAATTTTATTGCGTAGTTTTTAGTATTGTTAGAATTTGTGTTCTTTCAAATAAAAATAGATTAATTCGTTATTGGTATTAACTTAATCTAGATCAAACAAATTCTAATTAATCAAAATTTCCTTTTGTATCTGCTAGAAAAAAGGTTTTATCATTCTTTTATAAATCTGAGTGATTTTATCGGGTTTATAACGAAACTTTCTATTCTAATCAAAAGGACTTAATTATGTACTGCGTACAATGCGAACAAACAATGCGCACACCCGTGGGTAACGGTTGTAGTTACTCTCAAGGAATGTGTGGTAAAACTGCGGAAACTTCTGATTTACAAGACCTTCTTGTTGCAACTCTGCAAAGCTTATCTGCTTGGGCTATTCAAGCGAGAGATTTAGCTATTATCGATAATGAAATTGATGCTTTTACGGCACAAGCATTTTTCTCTACCTTGACTAATGTAAACTTTGATTCTCAACGTATAGTTGAATATGCGCAACAAGCCATCACTTATCGTGATAATTTAATAAAACGTTGCCGCGCACTAAATCCAAGTATTGATATAAACCATCCATTAGCTCATTTACAGCTTGAAGGTGCAACGATTTCTGATTTAACAAAACAAGCTGCGAATTTTGCCCTAAATTCTGACCGCACTTTAATTGGGGAAGAAGTACATGGCGTGCGTATGCTTTGTTTATACGGTTTAAAAGGTGCGGCTGCTTATATGGAACATGCCCATGTTTTAGGTAAATTTGATAATGAGGTATATCGTCAATTCCATGAGTTTATGGCGTGGTTAGGAACAAATCCAAGCGATCTAAATGAATTGTTAGAAAAGGCGCTTGGCATCGGTAATATGAATTTTCAAGTAATGAGTTTATTAGATGCGGGTGAAACAGAAGCATTTGGTCATCCTGTTCCCGCAACGGTAAATGTGAAGCCTGTAGCAGGAAAATGTATTTTAATTTCTGGTCATGATTTAAAAGATTTAAAAGCACTTTTAGAACAAACGGAAGGTACAGGGATAAATATTTACACTCATGGTGAAATGTTACCTGCGCATGGTTACCCAGAATTGAAAAAATATAACCATTTAGTTGGTAACTATGGAAGTGGCTGGCAAAATCAGCAGAAAGAATTTGCTAAATTCCCAGGTCCTGTAATCATGACCTCTAACTGTATTATTGATCCTAATGTTGGTAATTACGCAGATCGTATTTATACCCGTAGTATTGTGGGCTGGCCTGGTGTAACGCACATTGAAGATCGTGATTTCAGTCAAGTTATCGCGAAAGCACAAGAAATGGCAGGATTCCCTTATGATGAATTAGAACACAAAATTACCGTTGGGTTTGGTCGTCAAACTTTATTAGATGCTTCAGATGCAGTGATTAATCTTGTTGCAGGTGGAAAATTACGCCATGTTTTCTTAGTGGGCGGTTGTGATGGTAGCAAAGGTGAACGTAGCTATTACACTGATTTCGCTCGTCAAGTACCAGAAGATTGTGCGATTTTAACTTTAGGTTGTGGTAAATATCGTTTTAATAAATTGGATTTTGGCGCTATTGATGGGTTACCTCGCTTGTTAGATGTTGGGCAATGTAATGATGCGTATTCTGCGATAATGCTTGCTGTAAATCTTTCACAAAAACTGGGTATTGGCGTTAACGAATTGCCATTAACACTTGTGCTTTCTTGGTTTGAGCAAAAAGCTATTGTTATTTTGCTTACCTTATTGGCGTTAGGTGTTAAAAATATCTATACAGGGCCGACAGCTCCCGCATTTTTAAATGATAATGTGATGGCATTATTAAATGAAAAATTTGGTTTGCGCGGTTTGACTACGCCTGAACAAGATATGGCAGAAGCTTTAGCTAAATAACATTTCATAGAAAAGTGCGGTCGATTTTTTAATTTGTAGTATTAGTTTTATAAACATTTTAAAAATTCACCGCACTTTTTTCTATCTTCAAAGAGAAAATTCTATGTCAAATAATCAGAATCCGTTGTGTTATAACGAAATGCAGGTGCATTCTATTCATCAGGAAACTGATGATGTCTATACAATTGAATTAATAGCACAAGATTTTTACCCTTATGAGCCTGGCCAGTATGCTTTAGTCAGTATTCGTAATACACCAAATATTGTACGAGCTTATACGCTATCGTCTACGCCAGGAATGAGCCGTTTTGTTACTTTAACCGTTCGTCGTATTAAAAATGGAGTTGGTTCTAATTGGATTACATCCGAAATTAAAGAAGGTGATCAAATTTGGCTATCTGATCCAATGGGTAAATTTACCTGTACCCGCATCGTAAGTGATCGATATTTGCTTGTGGCTGGTGGATGTGGCGTTACGCCAATCATGTCTATGACTCGCTGGTTATTAAAAAATAAACCTGGTGTAGATGTGGTTGTATTCTATAGTGTCCATTCGCCTAAAGATGTTATTTTTAAACGAGAATGGGCATTACTAAAAGAACAATTTCCACAGTTAAAACTATTTATTAATGCTTCTGTTGATGCGAATGATGGCTTTATAGCTGGACGTTTAAATAGTCAAATGTTATCTGACTTTGTACCCAATATAGCTGATTATACGGTGTTGACTTGTGGCCCTGAAAGTTATATGAGTGATTTACGTGCGATGACAGAATCCCTTGGTATCCCATCTGAGCGTTTCTTTTTGGAGCAATTTCATTCTTCAGCAGAAAATTGTATGTTAGATAATAGTAAACAAGTGACGCTTTCTATTACTAATCCTGTACCTCAAACTTTTTCTGTACCTGTTGGAAAAACCTTGTTAGCTGCTTTGGAAGAACATAAAGCACCGATTATTGCCGCCTGTAGAGAAGGTATTTGTGGTTCTTGTAAAACTTTAGTGGTGAGTGGTGATTATGAAGTGAGCTCAAACGGACCGCTGACAGAAGATGAAATTAAACAAGGTTATGTTTTAGCGTGCTGCTGTCAAATGAAAGGAAATATGTCAGTTGATTTAATGCCTTAATCCTTAATAAAGTGCGGTTATTTTTATTACGGTTTTTATACATTGATCTTAGACAAGGGCTATTTGTATATTTAGTGATATGATAACCGCAAATTATTTTTAGAGGTTTTTATGAATTTACCTTTTCGAGCAATGGTGTCTGATTTAGATGGCACCCTTTTAACTCCTGAACATTTAGTCGGTGATCTTACCATTGATACGCTGACAGCATTAGAGCAAAACGGTGTGGATATAATTTTAGCAACGGGGCGTAACCATACCGATGTGTCATCCATTCTTGGAAAAATTGGTGCGGAACGTGCGGTTATGATTACATCAAATGGTGCTCGTGTACGGGATTTACAGGGTAATTTGCTTTATAGCAATAGCTTGCCTGAAGAATTAGTTCTCGAGCTTTACAAAACGCCATTTGATACTTCTAAAGTATGCATGAATAGCTATCAAGATGAAGGTTGGTTTACTAATAAAGATATCCCTGCAATGCGTCAGTTCCACAAAGAATCTGGATTCGATTATAACGTAGTTGATTTTTCCAAACATCATGGGCGTGGAACAGAAAAAGTCTTTTTTATTGGTAAAACTCCTGAGGATTTAGTTGAAGTAGAAACTTATTTACGAGATAAGTTTGGTGACGTAACGACAATTGTTTATTCAGCATTAGCTTGTTTGGAAGTAATGAATAAGAATGTTTCAAAAGGGGATGCATTAAAACATTTACTCGAATCACGCGAGTATGAGTTAAAAGACTGTATTGCTTTTGGTGATGGAATGAATGATGTAGAAATGCTTTCTTGGTCTGGTAAAGGCTGCATCATGCAAGATGCAGATGCTCGTTTAAAAAAAGCTTGTCCAGAGTTAGAGGTTATTGGCTCAAATAAAGAAGAATCAGTCGCTCGTTATTTGCGAACCCAATTTGGATTAGATTAATTAATGCAGGCATTATTATTCATAAGTTGTGGTGCAATATTAGGTGCGTCATTGCGTTGGGCTATAGGATTGCTATTTAATCCTTTATTTTCTTCGTTTGCTTTTGGGACTTTAATCGCTAATTTGCTTGGTTGTTTAATTATTGGCGTATTACTTGGGCTTTTTTGGCAATTCCCACAAATTAGTACTGAATGGCGGTTATTTTTAATTACCGGTTTTTTAGGATCGCTAACCACATTTTCTTCTTTTTCTTCCGAAGTTGTGGAATTATTTTTTAATGACAAGTGGTTAAATGGATTTTGTGTATTGATGATGCATTTATTCGGATGTTTAGCTATGACTGTGTTGGGCATTTGGATATATAAAATTTGTTCTCAACTTTTACATTAATCCCATTCACTTTGGTTTTTCCCAATTAAATCAGCAAATTCATCGCTACGAAATCCATGTGATAGCATGTATTGCCAAATTTTTTGTTTCATTTTAGGCGTTTGCTGCTCGTTGTAATTTGGGAATTTTTTACGTAACAAGTTCTCAGCCATTTCATACCAATCAATTTCTGATTCCATTAAAACTTCATCAATAATATCAGAAGACACACCTTTTAATTGGAGTAATTCTTTTCGAATTCTTCCCACACCATAACCTTTTTGTGCGCGTGAATTTATATAATTTTCTGAAAAACGACGATCACTTTGCCAATTTTTTGCCTGGCATAAAGATAATGCATCATCAATTTCTTCTTCCGAAAAGTTCTTTTCCTGCATTTTATTGCGGAGCTCGAATTCACTATATTCTCTGCGAGAAAGAAGATTAACTATGTAATTAAAAGCAAGGGATGACAAGGAATGATTCCTTTATTTTTATTGAGTTGATATAAAGTGCGGTTAAAAATGACCGCACTTTTGGCGTTGATGATTTGATTTATTCAAAATCACTTTCTGATTCTGAACTATTTTCAGATTGTTCAATGTCAGCCATTAAAGCTTGTTCTGGATTAGCCACTAATTCTGCGCGTAAACGAGCTTCTAATTCATCTGCTTTTTCTGGATTTTCATTGAGCCATTTCATTGAGTTAGTTTTACCTTGGCCAATTTTTTCTCCATTATAGGCATACCATGCACCTGATTTCTCTACAAGCTTGTGTTTTACACCAAGTTCTAATAACTCACCCGCTTTTGAAATACCTTCACCATAAAGAATTTGGAAATCTACTTGACGGAATGGTGCCGCTAATTTGTTTTTCACTACTTTTACGCGGGTTTCATTCCCAATGATATTTTCACCATCTTTTACAGAACCTGTGCGACGAATATCTAAGCGAACAGAAGAATAGAATTTTAATGCATTACCGCCAGTGGTGGTTTCAGGGTTACCAAACATCACACCTATTTTCATTCGGATTTGGTTAATAAATACAACTAAACAGTTTGCATTTTTAATTTGGCCAGTAAGTTTACGCAAAGCTTGAGACATTAAACGAGCTTGTAGTCCCATATGGGAATCACCCATATCCCCTTCAATTTCAGCTTTTGGTGTCAGTGCGGCAACGGAGTCCACAATGATTACATCAATTGCGCCAGAGCGAACTAATGCATCGCAGATTTCAAGTGCTTGTTCACCATTATCTGGTTGAGAAACAAAAAGTTCTTTTACATCTACCCCAAGTTTTGCTGCATAAATAGGATCAAGGGCGTGTTCTGCATCAATAAATGCACAGGTTTTTCCCGCTTTTTGCGCTTGAGCAATGACGGAAAGAGTTAATGTGGTTTTGCCAGATGATTCAGGCCCGAAAATTTCTACAATTCGTCCCATAGGTAAACCACCAATTCCTAGTGCAACATCTAAGCCAAGTGATCCGGTAGAAATAGATTCTACATCTAACGTTTTAGTATCACCTAACTTCATAATTGAGCCTTTACCAAATTGTTTTTCGATTTGTCCCAATGCTGCAGCTAGTGCTTTTTGTTTTTCTTCTTTAGTCGCCATAAGTGAATTCCTGTTTGAATGTTCAAGTTTTTTGTGATTATATCTGTATTGATGTACAGGTCAAGAAAAATATTCATATTTGGAAAAATATGGGATCTGTATTCCAAAAAAAGCAGATCTAAACCTTAAAATGAGGGGGTTATGATAAAAGCTTGTTAATTGAATTTTTAGGTTAATTTATATACAAAATATAATGGTAAGAAAATTTTTAAATATAGTATATTTATATATAAACCAATTGTTTACATAAAAATAAATTTCAAATTTACGATCAACTTCACAAATCTGAAATTTATCCTTAGTCAGATGAAAAACTTCATGATATAAATCAAATCAGAAGTACTTCTACTAATTCCTTTAAACTACTTATCCATATGAGGTTAATATGAACATAAAAGACGAGCATATAAATAATGTTTGCCTTCTATTAAATCAGTTGGTAGGAAATGTTACCTTTAAAAATCTTTTTACAGGTTACGGTTTGTTTCACAAGGAAGAGACAATGTTTGCCATTTGGCAGAATAAAAAACTTTATCTACGTGGTGAGGATGAACTTGCAATTCAATTAAGTAAATTAGGCTGTGAACCGTTTACAACAAATGAGTTGAATAAGAGATTTGTACTTTCTCAATATTATGCACTTTCAGATCAGGTGATGCGTAATAATATGTTGTGTAGAAAGTTGATTATTCTTTCTATTCAGCAAATTCGCAATCAGAAGTTAGATCGTACTTTAAGAAAGCTAAATAGATTAAAGGATTTACCCAATTTAACTATCAAGCACGAAAGAGCGCTAATAAAAGTTGGCATTACTGATGTTGCTATGCTAAGAGAAATTGGTGCAGAAAATGCATTGGTAGAATTAAAGAAAAGCGGTAGCGGAGCAACTTTAGATTTTTATTGGAAGTTAGTATGTGCTTTGCAAAATAAAAATAGTCAATTTTTAAGTCAATCGGAAAAAGAGCGTTTATTAAAGAAATTAAACGAAATTTTGAGAAAGAATGGTTTGAAAGGCTATAGAAAATTAGATGACGAATAAAATTTGTTCATTCAAATAATTTTTTGCAAAAAGTACTTGCAAGGGT
>NZ_LYCK01000014.1 GCF_001679045.1 Haemophilus haemolyticus | reverse complement strand
AAGCTGGGGTTTTTGTTTTTGGAATTTACTCATTATTTAATCAAATAAGAGTCTAATTTTAGTTTTAACAAAACTATTATCTTCATATACGATTTTTTATAAGTTTGTTAAACTAATAAAAATTTATATTTTTCTAATTTAATGAATTATAAAGATCGCATTTCTAATATTTTCTCTGTTAATGGCGAATTAAGTCAAAGTATCAAAGGTTTTAGACCTCGAACTGAGCAGATTGAAATGGCGCATGCTGTTGGCGAGTCAATCCAAAATAAATCTTCCCTTATCATTGAAGCTGGAACGGGTACAGGAAAGACCTTCGCATATCTGGCCCCTGCCCTAGTATTTGGTAAAAAAACAATTATTTCTACAGGATCTAAAAATCTTCAAGATCAGCTTTTTAATCGAGATCTTCCTGCTATTAAAAAAGCCCTTAATTTCACGGGAAAAATTGCGTTGCTAAAAGGTCGGGCAAACTATCTTTGTTTAGAGCGTTTAGATCAAGTGATTGCTCAAGGTGTGCTTGGAGATAAATCTGTTTTATCCGAATTAACTAAAGTACGCAAATGGAATAATAGTACTAAGACAGGTGATTTTACAGAATGTATCGATCTTGCAGAAGATAGCCCAATTATTCCTCAACTGACTAGTACTGCAGAAAGCTGTTTAGGTACAGATTGCCCTAATTATTCAGAATGTTATGTAGCAAGTGCGCGTAAAAAAGCATTAAATGCTGATTTGGTTGTAGTTAATCATCACTTATTTTTTGCAGATATGGCCGTGAAAGAAAGTGGTTTTGGAGAACTCATTCCGAATGCAGAAGTGATTATTTTTGACGAAGCTCATCAGTTACCAGATATTGCCAGTCAATATTTTGGTCAATCTTTAACATCACGCCAGCTTTTTGATTTGTGTAAGGATATTAATATTGTTTATCGCACTGAACTCAAAGATATGCAGCAGCTTGGCACAACATCTGATACCTTACTGAATGTTGTACAAGATTTTCGTTTATTACTGGGTAATGGGAGTAATGTTCGAGGAAATTGGCGTGAGCTTTACACGCAAAGTGCGGTGAAAAAATCCTTTGAATTATTACAGGAGAAAATAGATTTTTTAGCTGAGGTAATTAAATTAGCGCTTGGTCGCTCCCAAACTTTGGATACTATTTTTGAGCGTGTTGAATCTATTAAAATTCAGCTTAAGCGTTTATCTGAAACAAATATTGTGGGTTATTGTTATTGGTATGAAGGAAATGGTCGCCAGTTTGGTTTACATATTACGCCATTGACAGTAGCCGATAAATTTGGTGCTCAGATCGAAGCTAAAGAAGCCGCTTGGATATTCACATCTGCGACATTAGAAGTGGGGGGAACTTTTAATCATTTCTGCCAACGTTTAGGTATTGAAAATGCGACACAAAAAATTTTATATAGTCCCTTTAATTATCCTGAACAATCTTTGCTTTGTGTGCCTAGATATTTGCCGAATACCAATCAAGCGAATACGTTAAGCGCTTTAGGAGAAATGCTATTACCTGTAATCGAAGCAAATAAGGGGCGTTGTTTTGTTCTGTGTACCTCTTATTCAATGATGCGCGGTTTAGCAGAATACTTCCGTGAAAAAAGTAACCTTTCTATTTTATTACAAGGCGAAACCTCAAAAGGAAAATTACTCGAGCAATTTATAAAAGAAACGCATAGCGTTTTGGTGGCCACCTCTAGTTTTTGGGAAGGTGTAGATGTGCGCGGCGATGCACTTTCTTTAGTCATCATTGATAAGCTTCCCTTTACTGCGCCAGATGAGCCTTTGTTAAAAGCACGTATTGAGGATTGCCGTTTACAAGGTGGCGATCCATTCAATGACATTCAAATTCCTGAAGCGGTGATTACGTTGAAACAAGGCGTTGGGCGTTTAATTCGCGATGTTACAGATCGTGGCGTTGTGATTATTTGTGATAATCGATTAGTAATGCGCAATTATGGCGAAACATTTTTGAAAAGTTTACCTAACTCAAGTCGTACCCGTGATCTCAACAAAGTGATACAATTCTTACAAAATAAATAAACGAGAATAATAATGCAAAATTTAACTTTATTGGTGCTAGATACTTCAACTGAAGCTTGTTCTGTCGCTTTATTGTATCGTGGTGAGAAAACACATATTAATGAACTTGCTCAACGCACTCACACCAAACGAATTTTACCTATGATCGATGAAATTTTGGCAAATTCGGGGGTAGGTTTAAATCAAGTTGATGCGCTTGCCTTTGGGCGAGGTCCGGGGAGTTTTACCGGCGTTCGTGTTGGTGCTGGGATTGCACAAGGTTTAGCGTTTGGTGCGGATTTGCCTGTCATTCCTGTTTCAAATTTAACCGCAATGGCACAGGCGGCATTTGAATTACATCAAGCAGAAAATGTCGTTGCAGCAATTGATGCGAGAATGAACGAAGTTTATTTTTCTCAATTAGTGAGAGAAAAAGTGCGGTCTGATTTTGGAGAGTTTTTTCAATGGCGAGAAATCATAACTGAACAAGTATGTTCCCCTGAACAAGCAATTAAACAGCTTCGAGATGATAATGCATTTAGAGTCGGAACAGGTTGGGCAGCGTATTCTCAATTTACTGAAAAAAATCTAACGAGTTCAGATATTGTGTTACCTAATGCCTTATATATGCTGGAGCTCGCACGAGTAGAATACTTGCAAAAACGCACAATTTCAGCTTTAGAGATTGAACCGATTTATTTGCGAAACGAGGTTACTTGGAAAAAATTACCAGGACGTGAATGAGTTTAAATAACTGGAGGATAGAAAATGAAAGGCAAAATCACCTTATTTTTTACCGCACTTTGCTTGGGATTAACTGGCTGTATGGCACCGCCGAAAGGGTTAGAAGAAGAGCGGTTCTCTATTAATTCCTATCGCGGGATTTCCCCTCAAGATTTAACCTGTCATTGTAAAACTGTTCGGCTTGGCGGGAAAATTGTTCAGGCGACTGTTTTACCAAATCAAACAAAAATTGAAGTGTTAAGTTTACCGGTATCATCAATTTCAGGTAAACCATTCGTTGAATTTCAATCAGATGGCCGTTTTATTGTGTATTTCAACGGCTTTGTGGACCCTGAAAATTTAAAAGAACGTTATATTACTGTGGGCGGGCGATTAGTTGGAACAGAGAAAGGCAAGATCGAACAAGCTGATTATACTTATCCTGTTATTCAACCTGATAAATACCGTATTTGGACACTTAGTACCACCTATGATTATCCAACAGATGATTGGGATGAAGATGATGATTGGGGATTTTTTAGATGGAGACATCGCCCTTGGTATGTCCAGCCTGAAATTCGCTATTATTTGAATTAAATGATAAAATCTTAAAGATTTTCCAACAAATTAGGATAAAAAATGGAAAAAATTTGGTTTCAAAATTATCCAGAAGGTTCTGAAAAATTTCTGGATACCTCAAAATATGAATCTATTGTGGATATGTTCGACAAAGCTGTGCGCGAACATCCAGATCGCCCCGCTTACATTAATATGGGGCAAGTACTTACTTTTCGTAAATTAGAAGAGCGCAGTCGTGCATTTGCCGCGTATTTGCAAAATGAATTTAAACTTCAGCGTGGTGATCGCGTGGCATTAATGATGCCAAATTTATTGCAATATCCTATCGCACTTTTTGGTATTTTGCGTGCGGGCTTAATTGCAGTAAATGTGAATCCTCTTTACACACCGAGAGAATTAGAGCACCAGTTGCAAGATAGTGGTGCGGTAGCGATTGTTGTGGTATCTAATTTTGCTTCTACCTTGGAAAAAGTCGTTTTTAATACCAATGTCAAACACGTTATTCTTACCCGAATGGGCGATCAACTTTCATTTGGTAAACGTACTTTAGTCAATTTTGTCGTGAAATATGTGAAAAAACTCGTGCCGAAATATAAATTACCGCACGCAGTAACATTCCGTGAAGTATTGAGTATTGGTAAATATCGCCAATACGTTCGTCCAGAAATGTCGCGTGAGGATTTAGCCTTTTTACAATACACAGGCGGCACAACAGGTGTAGCGAAAGGTGCGATGCTGACGCACGGAAATATCATTACCAATGTTTTCCAAGCAAAATGGATTGCAGAGCCATTTATTGGCGATCATTCTCGCACTCGCTCAGCTATTTTAGCCTTGCCTCTTTATCACGTATTTGCCTTAACCGTAAACTGCTTATTATTTTTAGAGTTAGGTGTAACGGCGATCTTAATCACCAATCCGAGAGATATTGAGGGATTTGTGAAAGAGTTGAAAAAATACCGTTTTGAGGCGATTACTGGTGTAAATACCTTATTTAATGCGTTGTTAAATAATGAAAACTTTAAAGAAGTTGATTTTTCTGCTTTGAAACTTTCAGTTGGAGGCGGAATGGCTATTCAACAATCAGTGGCAAGACGTTGGCATGAATTGACGGGCTGTAATATCATTGAGGGTTATGGAATGACAGAATGTTCACCATTAATCGCAGCTTGTCCGATTAATGTTGTGAAACATAATGGCACTATTGGTGTACCAGTGCCAAATACTGATATAAAAATCATTAAAGATGATGGTTCAGAAGCAAAAATTGGCGAACCTGGTGAATTATGGGTGAAAGGTGACCAAGTCATGCGAGGCTATTGGCAACGACCAGAAGCAACTAGCGAAGTTTTAAAAGATGGTTGGATGGCAACAGGCGATATTGTTATTATGGATGAATCATATAGTTTACGCATTGTAGATCGTAAAAAAGATATGATTTTGGTTTCTGGCTTTAATGTCTATCCAAATGAAATTGAAGATGTCGTTATGCTGAATTACAAAGTGGCTGAGGCTGTGGCAATCGGTGTTCCTCATGAAGTTTCTGGTGAAACGATTAAAGTATTTGTGGTGAAAAAGGATGATACTTTAACTCGTGATGAACTTCGAAACCATTGTCGCCAATATCTCACAGGCTATAAAGTACCAAAAGAAATTGAGTTCCGAGACGAACTGCCAAAAACTAATGTTGGAAAGATTTTACGTCGGGTTCTACGCGATGAAGAGATCGCAAAACGTTCAAAACATTAATGTCAAAATGGGATAGCAATATCCCATTTTTGTTCTTTTTAAATAAAAAATCACTATGATAAAAGAATGTCAAAATCTACCGCACTTTACGGTTATTACGGATAATACTTCGCTATTGGAAATTTGCAATTTGGCTCAGCAGCAAAGTGCGGTCGCCTTAGATACAGAATTTATGCGTGTTTCCACTTATTTTCCTAAGCTGGGATTAATCCAACTTTATGATGGTGAGCGCGTCTCTTTAATTGATCCTTTAGCGATTACGGATTTTTCGCCTTTTGTTGCATTGTTATCCAATCCTAAAGTATTAAAAGTCTTACATTCTTGTAGTGAGGATTTATTGGTTTTCTTACAAGAATTTGATCAGCTTCCACACTCAATGATTGATACGCAAATTATGGCGCGATTTCTTGGGCTTGGCACATCAGCAGGATTGGCAAAATTAGCACACCAATACTTAAATGTAGAAATCGATAAAGGTGCAACTCGCACCAATTGGATCAAACGCCCCCTTTCTGATATTCAACTTAAGTATGCCGCAGGTGATGTTTGGTATTTATTGCCGCTTTATCATATTCTTGAAAAAGAGTTAGCGAAAACACCTTGGGAACAAGCAGTAAGAGATGATTGTGAATTGGCTCTTGCTAAAACGCATAAATTACAAGAACGAGATTCAGAAAAAGCTTATTTAGATATTCCAAATGCTTGGAAATTAAATCCATTAGAATTGTCTCGTTTAAGAATTTTGGCGCAGTGGCGACAAAACGTCGCAATAGAACGTGATTTAGCCCTGTCTTATATTGTGAAATCAGATAATCTTTGGAAAGTGGCAAAGAATAATCCACGTAATACATCTGAAATGTTAGAAATGGGATTAACTGAAAATGAAGTGCGTGTACGTGGTAAGAAAATTCTACAATTACTTTCTCAAGTAAGACGTGTTTCTTCTAATGACTATCCAAAACCTATTGAACGTATTTCTGAAGATCCTCGTTATAAAAAAACGATTCGGTTATTACAAGAAAAAGTGAATAGTTTAATGCCAGAAGGTTTGACCCCTGAAATCGTTGCGAGTAAACGCACTTTGGAAGAATTGATTAAATGGGTTTGGAAATATAATTGTTCTCAAGACAAACTACCAGAGTTGCTGATTGGATGGCGAAAACCTATTGGTGAAAAGTTAGTTGATGTACTTAAGTAGATATAAAAAAGCGTTGGGCAAATAGCTCAACGCTTTTAGTTTTTACTCGTAGAGTTTTTTCACTTGTTCAGATGTCATTACTCGTTGGTATTTGCTAAATTCTTTTGCCATATAGTAAGCACCAAAATTTGTTAAGTGATCTTGATCCCCGTACAAGTATTTTCCTTCTGCCATAACGCTATCTTTTGGTAAATACTGTTGAGCATCTACCCAATAAACATTAGGAATATCTTTGACTAAATCATGAATAATTTTGTTACTCGCATCAATATCGCCCATTCTACGAATTGGTTCCAAATATTTTTCAAGGCCATATTTCTCTAGTAAATATCCTCGAACAGGAGATCTACTAATAGAGCTGTTATTTGCAAAGATATAAACTGATTTTGATTTAGCCAGTAATTTTACAGTTTCAACAAAGCGAGTTTTGAAGTTATCAATAAAGTAAGCCTGAGCGTTAAATCGGGGAACAGGTTGTCCTCCCATTCTTAAATCATAAAATCCAGAAATAAAAATAGCTTTATATTTAGGTGAATTAATCTCATTAAGTAACCCTTGACACTCAGGTGTTATTTTATTGTTTTTATCCACTAAAACAAAACAATCCTTCCCATCAGTTATGCTTAAAATAGTTGACTTCCATCCTTCTTGCTTACCAAGATATTTTAAAAAATAAGTAAGATGACCAGCATGAGAATCCCCTATTGTTAAAACTGTAGTTGGTAAGTTATTCTCTAAATTAACAGATAAAACATCTTGTTCAATATGTTCTTTTTCTTTTCTAATCTGTTTTCTTTCATAAGTGTTATAACCAATAATAAAAAGAGATGGAATTAGATAAAGATAGATAAATGCCTGTTTAAAGTTTAATTTTGATTTTCTTATAGGTTGCTCAATTAAATAATAACTTGTGATAGAGGAAATAATAGTTAATATAACAACAATTAAAACTGTAATGCCTTGAATCTGCTTGCTGCCAGTAATGTAATAAGCGAGCGCAATAAAAATCCAATGATATAAATAGAGTGAATAAGAAATTTTTCCAATAAATACCATTACTTTATTAGATAAACATAATTTAATAATGTTATTTTGTGATGTGGTATGAATAATTAATGCTGTAAAAATACAAGGAAGAATTAAAGTAACTCCCGGAATATATGCAATATCATTATTCATTAAAAATAAACAGGAAAATAATAGTAATGTACTTAAAATAGCCAGAGTATTATTTGCTAGCTTACTCAATTGAATGTTATTTGAAAAATTATGATAAATGGCGAGTAATGAACCTACAAGTAATTCTGGAAATCTTAGGTTAGATAGATAATAAATATTAGGTTGATGAAATACCTGTTTGTAAATATTAGCTGGAATAAAAGAGGTGGCAAGTAAAATAAAAAACAAAGCTAGCGTTATCGCAAATAATGCTTTAATTTCTCTAAATTTTTTATAAGCTAAAATTAGGATTAGTGGAAAAATAAGATAGTATTGCTCTTCTACAGCTAATGACCAAATATGTAGTACAGGGTTTTCATTTGCACTTAAGTCAAAATAACCTTGTGTTAAACCTAAATAGAAATTAGATAAGAAAATAGTGGCTAATTCTATTGTTTTTCTTAATTGGTTAAAATCATTATAAATAAAAATAGCAGATGCAACGAAAGACACTAATGCGATCACTGTAATAAAAGCGGGATAAATTCGTTTAATTCGTCGAGTATAAAATTGCTTAAACGAAAAAGAATTCTGTTGAATTTCTGTGATAATAATACCAGTAATCAGAAAACCAGAAATAACAAAGAAAATATCTACCCCAAGAAAACCGCCTGGTAACCAGTTTTCATTAAGATGATAGATAATGACTGAAATAACAGCAATTGCGCGTAGTCCATCAATTTCTGGGCGATATTTAATAGATGACATAATATTCCTTTAATAAAAATATAAACCGCACTTTGTTATATGAGTCAAAAGTGCGGTTATTTTTTTGTATATTTTTACACGTTGAATCGGAAGTGCATTACATCCCCATCTTGTACGACGTAATCTTTGCCTTCTAAACGCCATTTACCCGCTTCTTTTGCGCCGTTTTCTCCGTTGAATTGGGTAAAGTCTTCATAAGCTATAACTTCTGCTCGGATAAAGCCTTTTTCAAAGTCGGTGTGGATTACAGCTGCTGCTTTTGGTGCGGTTGCGCCGACTGAAATTGTCCAAGCTCGTACTTCTTTTACGCCAGCAGTGAAATAAGTTTGAAGATTTAAAAGTGCGTAACCAGCACGAATTACGCGGTTCAATCCAGGTTCTTCAATGCCTAAATCTTGTAAAAACTCGACTTTTTCTTCATCATCAAGTTCTGCAATTTCAGATTCAATCGCTGCACATACTGGAACAACTACCGCCCCTTCTTTTGCTGCAATTTCACGCACGCGATCTAAGTATGGATTATTTTCAAAGCCATCTTCATTTACGTTTGCGATATACATTGTTGGTTTTAAAGTTAAGAAGTTGTAACTCTTGATTGCTTGCAATTCTTCTTTGTCTAATCCAACAGAGCGAATCATCCCCGCATTTTCAAGTACAGGAAGAATTTTTTCCATAACGGAAAGTTAAAATTTAGCCTCTTTGTCTCCACCTTTGGCACGTTTTTGTAAGCGTTGAATCGCTCGTTCACAGCTGTCTAAGTCGGATAAGGATAATTCGGTATTGATGGTATCAATGTCATCTTGTGGGTCAATTTTCCCAGCAACGTGCACGATATCGTCATTTTCAAAGCAACGAACGACGTGACCAATTGCGTCTGTTTCGCGGATGTTTGCTAAGAATTTATTACCCAAGCCCTCTCCTTTACTTGCTCCCGCAACTAAGCCTGCGATGTCCACGAATTCCATAGTTGTAGGTAATACGCGTTCAGGTTTAACGATTTCTGCCAATGCATCTAAACGCGGATCTGGCATTGGCACGACACCGGTATTTGGTTCGATAGTACAGAATGGATAGTTTGCGGCTTCAATACCAGCTTTAGTGAGCGCGTTAAAAAGAGTAGATTTGCCGACATTTGGCAATCCCACAATACCACATTTGAATCCCATAATTTTTCCTTATTTTGAGTAAAACGGTTGTAAAACTAACCGCACTTTTAAATTTTGAAACTGTTTAAACGGTTGGTCGCTTTGACCATTCCATCTTTGAAAATCATTTCTACACAATCAGTTGCTTCATCTAGCACTTTTTCAAGTGCATCGCGATCTGCCGGTGATGGTTTATTTAAAACATAACCCGCCACTAAATCACGATGGCCAGGATGTCCAATGCCAATACGTAAGCGGTAGAAATTATTGTTATTGCCTAATTGAGCCACAATATCTTTTAAGCCGTTATGTCCGCCGTGCCCACCGCCTTGTTTGAGTTTTGCTGTGCCTGGCGGTAAATCTAATTCATCATGAATAACTAAAATTTCTTCAGGTTTAATACGATAAAAACTTGCCAATGCCCCAACTGCTTTACCGCTTAAATTCATAAAAGTTGTCGGTACTAAAAGGCGAACTTCTTTTCCATTCACTAAAGTGCGGGCAGTTTTTCCGAAGAATTTACTTTCTGGATTTAGAAAAACGTTAAAATGACGTGCTAGACGTTCAATAAGCCATTCGCCCGCATTGTGGCGTGTATCGGTATATTTATCGCCAGGATTGCCTAAACCAACAATGAGTTTTATTTCTGACATTTTTATTTGATGATGTAAAAAAATAGTGGCGTATTGTAGCGAAAAAGCCCCAAAGTCTCAATCTACATCACTTATTTTGCTTTCACAGCTTCTAATAAAGCATTTAGAAGTGTAATTTCTTTCTCTTTTTGCTCTAAAATAGTTCGAGCTTTATTTAAAATCACGATCTATTGATAATTCTATTGATTATGATGAATTAGCCAGTTTAACGGAAAATTTTGTTTCAAGTGATATAAAATTTCTCTGTGATGAAACTTCAAGAAAAGCTCTAAAAAATAATAGTAAAATATCTCAGTCTATTCTAATTAAAACGATTTCTAATACATCACTTTCATTATCCTTAGATGAACTAAAGGAATATGAAAAAGTACAAGAGAAGTTTTTAAATAAAAAGCCTAAAAACAAACCTATAAAGAATACTATAGGTTTCTTTTAAGACATTAGCGTGTAAACAATAATGTTTACACGCCCACTTAAACTAATCTACTAATAATGAATCTTTAAGCAATATCCCAACTCTAATTCTGTAGTAATCATCACTTAATTGCTTTTTACCTGTTTCGGAGAGAAGAATTATCCAAATAGAGTTCACGTTCTACATCCTCAAGTGAATTCACTTTTTCCTTTCCAGATCGAACACGTTCAATAACTGCATTTGCCAACAAAATATCTTCCAAATCCTTCATATAAGCTTCAAGTGCTACTTTTACATAATAGGATTTTGCTCTGCTGGTTTGTAATGCAAGATGATAAGACAATGCTGAAGTTCTTTAGGTAATCTTACTGTAAGTATCATAATATCTCCTTAAATATTGAAAGCATTATAGAAATGTGCTCAATGTAATATAAATATTATAAGGCTAAAACAAGCACGCCCGATAAAATCAAAATACTGCCTACGACTAATTTCAAGCTCAACGGTTCGCCTAAGATAAACACGCCTAAAATAATCGCGATGACCACGCTTAATTTATCAATGGGAGCGACCCAAGATGCTGGGGCAAGTTGAAGGGCGCGATAATAACAAAGCCAAGAAAGCCCTGTGGCAATGCCGGATAGCACCAAAAAGGTGAAAGGTTTGGCGGCGATATGTTGTGGCAGTTGCCATTCATTGCGGACGGAAATAATACCGGCGGTGACCAGTAAAATCACGATGGTGCGAATAAACGTGGCGAGATTGCTATTCATCCCCTCCACCCCGAGTTTGCCTAAAATTGCCGTTAAGCCTGCAAAAAATGCCGAGCCAACGGCAAAAAATACCCAATTCATTTTGTTTCCTTATTTATGGTTAAAACTGACCGCACTTTTTCGCTATATCCGTTATAATAGCCCAAAATTTTTTGATGAAGAAATAAAGATGAGTCAGATTAACATTGAAATCGCTTATGCTTTGCCCGAACGTTATTATTTGAAATCTTTTCAAGTTGATGAAGGAGTCACCGTGCAAACTGCGATTACGCAATCAGGGATTTTAAGCCAATTTCCAGAGATTGATTTGCAGACAAATAAAATTGGGATTTTCAGTCGTCCAATAAAATTGACTGATGTATTAAAAGAGGGCGACCGTATTGAAATTTATCGTCCATTACTTGCTGATCCGAAAGAAATTCGCCGTAAACGTGCAGCAGAGCAAGCTGCAGCCAAAGACAAAGAAAAAGGAGCTTAAAAATGACCGCACTTTCATCTGTTGATTTTTGTTTACCTGAACATATCACGCCAGAAACTTTTCTACGCGATTATTGGCAGAAAAAGCCACTAGTGATTCGTAACGGTTTGCCTGAAATTGTTGGGCAGTTTGAGCCACAAGATATTATTGCGCTCGCTCAAAATGAAGATGTCACCGCTCGTTTAGTGAAGACATTTTCTGATGATGATTGGAAAGTTTTTTTTAGCCCTTTGAGCGAAAAGGATTTCCAAAAATTGCCAGAGAAATGGTCGGTGTTAGTTCAAAATTTAGAGCAATGGTCGCCTGAATTAGGACAACTTTGGAACAAATTTGGCTTTATTCCTCAATGGCAACGTGACGATATTATGGTGTCTTATGCGCCGAAAGGTGGCTCTGTTGGTAAGCATTATGATGAGTATGATGTATTCTTGGTGCAAGGATATGGCCATCGCCGTTGGCAATTAGGTAAATGGTGTGATCCAAGTACCGAATTTAAACCAAATCAGCCAATCCGAATTTTTGATGATATGGGCGAATTGGTGATTGATGAAGTGATGAATCCGGGTGATATTCTCTATATTCCAGCCCGTATGGCACATTATGGCGTAGCTGAAGATGATTGTTTAACCTTTTCTTTTGGCTTACGTTATCCAAATTTAAGCAATTTGATTGATGGGATAAGCAAAGGCTTTTGTCATCAAGATCCTGATTTGAATTTAAGCGAGTTTGATTTGCCGCTACGTTTAAGCCAGTCTGAACAACGTACAGGTAAACTTGCGGATGAAAATATTCAAGCAATGAAACAGCTTTTATTAGATAAATTGTCTCATTCAGAAGCTTTTGATGCGTTGTTTAAGCAAGCCGTAGCAAGTGCGGTGAGTTCTCGTCGTTACGAGTTATTAGTCTCTGATGAAATGTGTGATCCTGATGAAGTGCGGTCAATTTTAGAAGAGGATGGCGCATTCCTTTCTCAAGACAACAATTGTAAATTGCTTTACACTGAAAATCCGTTGAGAATTTATGCTAATGGCGAGTGGTTAGATGAGCTTAATGTGATTGAGACTGAAGTGTTGAAACGCTTATCTGATGGTGAAAGTTTAGATTGGGCATTTTTATCTAATTTAGTGAATGAAACCGAAGATCCTGAAACTTCGATGGATTTGTTGTTGGATTCTATTTGTAACTGGGTTGATGATGGTTGGGCATTAATTGAATAATATGTCCGACAATATTTATTCCGTCTCTCAACTGAATTCGGCTGCTCGCCAGATGCTAGAAGGGAATTTTTCACAAATTTGGTTAACGGGTGAAATTTCCAATTTTACCCAACCTGTGTCTGGGCATTGGTATTTAACGCTGAAAGATGAAAATGCACAGGTGCGTTGTGCAATGTTTCGCATGAAGAATTTGCGTGTTGCTTTTCGTCCGCAAAATGGGATGCAAGTGCTTGTGCGTGCCAATGTGAGTTTATATGAGCCTCGTGGTGATTATCAGCTTATTATTGATTCTATGCACCCAGCTGGCGAGGGCTTGTTGCAACAGCAATTTGAAGCGTTAAAAATGAAGTTGGCTGCGGAAGGATTATTTGCTCAAAATCTTAAGAAAAATCTACCGCACTTTAGTAAAGCAGTTGGGATTATTACTTCTTCTACAGGTGCGGCCTTACAAGATATTTTGCATATTTTGGCACGCCGTGATCCAAGTTTAAAAGTTGTTATTTATCCCACTGCGGTTCAGGGTAAAGAGGCGACCGCAGAAATTGTGCAAATGATCGAACTTGCCAATGCACGACAAGAGGTGGATGTATTAATTGTGGGTCGTGGTGGTGGTTCATTAGAAGATCTTTGGTGTTTTAATGAAGAAGAAGTGGCGCGAGCGATTTTTCGTTCAATTTTACCCATTATCAGTGCGGTGGGACATGAAACAGATGTGACGATTGCCGATTTTGTTGCTGATCTTCGTGCACCGACTCCTTCTGCTGCGGCTGAGCTAGTTAGTCGTAATCAAGATGAATTATTGCAACAACTGCGCCATCAACAGCAACGTTTAGATATGGCATTTGATCGCTTATTTACGCGAAAAAGCCAGCGTTTGAAACAGCTAATTTTACGATTGCAAAATCAACATCCACAGAATCAGTTACGCGCTCAACAGGCGAAAAATGAACAGCTTACGCATCGCTTGCAACTTGCTATGTTGCGTCAGTTTGAAAATACACAACAAAAATTCACCGCACTTTCTTCTCGTTTGAAACAAAATCCATTGCCATATCGAGTACAACGTCACCAACAACGCTTAGAGCAGTTGCAAGTACGGTTAAATTTTTGCGTAAATCGCCAAGTGACGGAACGTCAAAATAAACTGGCAACGTTATGTGGAAAATTGGATGGTTTAAGCCCGTTGAAGGTATTGGCGAGAGGCTATTCCATTGCAGAGAACCCGCAAGGTAAAGCTATTGTTAGCCTGAAAGATGTAAATCAAGGGGACTTAATTACAACTCAAGTGGTTGATGGAAAAATTGTGAGTAAGGTTTTGTAGGATGCTTATTTTGTAAAAATGGAGTGAAATACTGTTTCACTTACTTCTAAAAAAGAATGCTGTGATTGTTGAATAAATAATCATGGCATTTTGTTTTTTTGTGACTCACTTCAAACTTTCAACAAAAAGTGGAAACCTTCTATTTTTTTTGTAGTCTTTTAAGCGTATGATTTTGCGCGCAGTTTTGGAGAAAAAGATGTCAGAAATTCAACACTTTAGCCAACAAGATATAGAAATATTGGGTGAACAGACTTTGTATGAAGGGTTTTTCACACTCAAACGAATTCAATTTAAACATAAGCTTTTTGCTGGCGGTGAAAGCGGTGTGGTAACGCGTGAATTACTTATTAAAGGTGCTGCTTCTGCCGTTATTGCTTATGATCCAAAAGAAGATTCTGTGATTTTAGTTGAGCAAGTTCGTATTGGCGCAGCTTATCATCCAGAATCTCATCGTTCGCCTTGGTTACTCGAATTAATTGCAGGCATGGTGGAAAAAGGTGAAAAGCCGGAAGAGGTTGCTTTGCGTGAGAGTGAAGAAGAAGCGGGAATTCAAGTAAAAAATTTAACGCATTGCTTAAGTGTATGGGATAGCCCAGGTGGAACGGTGGAGCGAATTCATTTATTTGCCGGTGAGGTTGATAGTTCAAAAGCAAAAGGTATTCACGGTTTGGCTGAAGAAAATGAAGACATTCGAGTACACGTAGTAAAACGTGAACAGGCGTATCAATGGATGTGCGAAGGGAAAATTGATAATGGTATTGCAGTGATCGGGCTGCAGTGGCTTCAATTAAATTATGCTCAGTTACAACAAAGTTGGAAATGTAGTTAGGGGGCATTAATGAAAAATACGTTTGTTTATCAGGCGAAAAAGCCTGTTATTAAATTATTACAAATTACGGATCCCCATTTATTTAAAGATGAACGTGCGGAATTATTGGGGGTAAATACACAAGCAAGTTTTGCTCAAGTATTAAAGGAAATTCAGCAAGAAAATAACGAATTTGATGTGATTCTTGCAACAGGTGATCTTGTGCAGGATAGTAGTGATGAAGGTTACACTCGTTTTGTAGAAATGATGAAACCTTTAAATAAACCTGTGTTTTGGATTCCGGGAAATCACGATTTTCAGCCTAAAATGGCGGAATTCTTAAATCAGTCGCCAATGGATGGGGCAAAACATCTTCTATTAGGCGAACATTGGCAAGCTTTATTGTTAGATAGCCAAGTTTATGGTGTACCACATGGACAACTAAGCCAGCATCAACTCGATTTATTAAAAGAAACCTTAGAAAAAAATCCTGAACGCTATACGTTGGTTGTATTACACCATCATTTATTACCAACTAATTCTGCATGGCTTGATCAACATAACCTTCGTAATTCTCACGAATTGGCAGAAGTGCTTGCGCCTTTTTCCAATGTGAAGGCTATTTTGTATGGGCATATTCATCAAGAAGTAAACAGTGAATGGAATGGCTATCAAGTGATGGCAACACCAGCGACTTGTATTCAATTTAAACCTGATTGCCAGTATTTTTCTCTTGATACGTTACAGCCCGGTTGGCGTGAAATTGAGCTACATTCAGATGGTTCAATTCGTACGGAAGTAAAGCGCATTCAGCAAGAGGAATTTTTGCCGAATATGCAAGAAGAAGGGTATTAATCAAACTAAAGTGCGGTGAAAATTCACCGCACTTTTTTCTAGTTAGAAATGGTACGCATTAGTAAATGTGTACCATTTTTTATGATTTTATTACGCAATCACAACTTGTTCTGCATCGTCTTCAGCATGTTCAATATGCCCGATTAACCATGCATTCTCACCCGCTTGTTTTAAGATCGCTAATGCAGTTTCGACTTGCTCCTGAGGAAGTGCAATTACCATGCCCACACCACAATTGAAGGTTCGGTACATTTCATAGGTGTCAATATTGCCTTTTTCTTGTAACCAATTAAATACGGAAGGCCATTTCCAGCTTTTTTCATCAATTACTGCTTTGGTGTTTTTAGGCAATACGCGCGGAATGTTTTCCCAGAAACCGCCGCCTGTTAAATGCGCAATCGCATGTACATCGGCTTGCTTAATAAGTGCTAACACGGATTTGACATAGATTTTTGTTGGCGCAAGTATATGTTCGCTTAATGGTTTATTATCAAGCAGTTCTGTTGCAGGATTAACGCCCGCGACATCAATCACTTTACGAACTAAAGAATAACCGTTTGAATGTGGGCCACTGGAACCTAAGGCAATTAATGCATCGCCATTTTTTACACGGCTACCATCAATAATTTCAGATTTCTCTACAACGCCTACACAAAATCCAGCTAAATCATAATCGCCTGCATGATACATGCCTGGCATTTCTGCTGTTTCGCCCCCCACTAATGCACAACCTGATTGCACACAACCATCAGCAATTCCTTTTACAACGTCAGCAGCTACATCAACATCTAGTTTTCCTGTTGCATAATAATCTAAGAAAAACAGAGGTTCAGCACCTTGAACGACTAAATCATTTACGCACATAGCGACCAAATCAATGCCAATGGTGTCGTGTTTTTTTAAATCAATGGCTAAGCGTAATTTAGTGCCGACGCCATCGGTGCCAGATACTAAAACAGGCTCTTTATATTTGCTTGGTATCGCGCATAAGGCGCCAAATCCACCTAATCCCCCGATAACTTCCGCACGAGTGGTACGTTTCACTTCAGGTTTAATTCGTTCAACCAAGGCATTGCCAGCATTAATGTCAACTCCGGCATCTTTATAGCTTAATGATTGTTTGCTCACAGTGTTTTCCTATGTCGATAAGTATTGAAAAATAAATCGGCGTTTATTTTAACAGTTTAGGCAAACGTTTGCGATTTAAATTTTGAGATAAAAAAAGACCGCACTTTAGAAAAAGTGCGGTCGAGTTTGACATTGTTTTTAACGATTCGCCAGTTCAAAAATCATTGCTTCTGCTTGGCAACTAAAAGTGAAAGAGGCATTTAGTTGAACACCGTTTTCAACTGCCACGATTTCGCTTTTAATTTCGCAAGGATCACTTTCTGTATCGCGTGCTTTCTTCGTTAATCGTTCAAGCGCTGCATTGGCATCAGCTTCTGTGCTATAAACTTGATGCACTTCTACGCTACAGTCAGAGCCATCAATAATCGTGCCTACATCAACACAGCTACAAGTTAAGGATTCTTCTGCTTTGCATTTTACGGTCATTTTCTTTTCCTTATATGAATATTTTTTCGCATTTTATCATTTTTCTTTTTCTCCATAAATGACAAAAATTGAACAAAATAGCCCATTAAATGTAAAAAGTTCCCGCTAACTGGTCGGAACTCTAATAAAAACAAGGAAATGAATTTGCACTCAATAGATTCGGGTTTTAGAATCGCCCAAGTTTTTATTTATAACAAAGGTTTCCAAATGAAAAAATTTAATCAATCTGTATTAGCAACTGCGATGTTATTAGCAGCTAGTGGGGCAAATGCTGCAGCGTTCCAATTGGCTGAAGTTTCTACTTCTGGGCTTGGTCGCGCGTATGCGGGTGAAGCGGCGATTGCGGATAATGCCTCTGTAGTGGCAACTAACCCAGCGTTGATGAGTTTATTTAAAACGAATCAATTTTCTGTGGGTGGTGTTTATGTGGATTCTAAAATTCACATGAGTGGTCCAGTTACAGTGACTTCTCCGCTGAATCGAACCCAAAAAAATCCAACAGGTACTTTAGCAACAGGTTCTGCGCATTATAATAATGTTGTTCCTGGTTCATTGATTCCGAATATGTATTTTGTAGCACCAATCAATGACAAATTTGCTATCGGTGGTGGTATGAATGTGAATTTTGGATTGAAAAGCGAATACAGTAATACCTATGATGCAGGTGCATTTGGTGGGACTACAGATTTAAGTGCAATTAATTTAAATTTAAGTGGTTCATATAAAGTAACCCAAGGGTTAAGCGCAGGATTAGGATTTAATGCTATTTATGCTAAAGCAGAAGTTCAACGTCGAGCTGGGATTTTATCAGATGCAGCGAAGAATCCAGATGTTATGACTGTCATGGTCCCTCGTCTTAGAGCTATGGGATTGCTCAATCGAACAACAGCTGCATCTTTAGCAGGATTACGTTCATTGGAAAAGGATAGTGTAGTGACTCATTTAGAAGGCTCTGCCTGGGGATTAGGTTGGAATGCCGGTTTAGTGTACGAGTTCAATGAAAATAACCGTGTTGGTTTAGCCTATCATTCAAAAATTGATATTGATTTTGAAGATGATTCAGCGATTGGAAACGGGCGTACTGGTCCTGGTGGATTAACATTGCACTTACCAGATTATTTAGAATTATCAGGTTTCCACCAAGTTACAGATAATTTGGCATTGCACTATAGCTACAAATTTACACATTGGAGCCGTTTCAAAGAGTTACACGCAACCTTTAATGATGGTGAACTAGCGTTCCATAAAGATGAAAAATACCGTAGCAATTCTCGTTATGCATTAGGTGCAACCTATAATGTAAATGATAAATTAACGCTTCGTACTGGTATTGCTTATGATGAAGCAGCCGCACCAACAGAACATGCAAGTGCATCTATTCCAGATACTGATCGTATGTGGTATAGCGTAGGGGCAACTTATAAATTTACCCCTAATCTTTCTATTGATGCGGGCTTTGCGCACTTACGTGGTAAAAAAATTCACTTTACCGAAAGCCAACCAATTCGAGGATTAGCGACAATAACAGCGAATTATACCTCTAAAGCAAGTGCTAACCTTTACGGTTTAAACTTAAACTACAGTTTCTAATTTGTTAAAAATTTAGCATAATAAAGCACACTTCCACACGAAGTGTGCTTTTCTTTTATAAAACAAGGCGAAAAATGACCGCACTTTATTACACTTATTATCCTTCACCCGTCGGGAAACTTTTGATTTTATCTGATGGTGAAAGCATTACACATATTGATTTTGAAAAAGAGCAATATGAGCCTAATCCCAAATGGCTCAAGCAAGATGAATTGCCTGTTTTTCAAAAAGTGCGGTTGGCTTTTGAACGATATTTTAATGGGGAAGTTGAGCGTTTTTCCGACATTCCCTTAAAACCAGAAGGCACAGCGTTTCAACAAGCCATTTGGCAAGCCTTGCGAGAAATTGATTATGGCGAGCTTTCAACTTATGGAGAGCTGGCGTTACGTATTAATAATCCTAAAGCTGTTCGTGCAGTGGGCGGCGCGGTAGGGAGTAATCCGATTAGCATTATTATTCCTTGTCACCGCATTTTAGGTAAAGATCGTACTTTAACTGGTTTTGGTGGTGGCTTAGAGGCAAAACGTTTTTTATTGCAGTTAGAGAATATTCCCTATATTGATAAAGGCACTGAAAATACTAAGCCTCGCTTTTTTAAGAAATATCACAAATGATTCCACAAACCCTTGAACAATTGCTTTCCCAAGCGCAATCAATTGCAGGCTTAACTTTTGGGGAGTTAGCTGATGAACTGCATATTCCTGTTCCGCCAGATTTAAAACGTGATAAAGGCTGGGTGGGGATGTTATTAGAGCGCGCTTTAGGTGCAACGGCAGGGAGTAAAGCTGAACAGGATTTTTCTCATTTAGGTGTTGAACTTAAAACATTGCCGATTAATGCTGAGGGTTATCCTCTTGAAACGACCTTTGTGAGCCTTGCTCCATTGGTACAAAATTCAGGAGTTAAATGGGAAAATTCTCACGTTCGTCATAAACTTTCTTGTGTACTTTGGATGCCGATTGAAGGCAGTCGTCATATTCCATTACGTGAACGCCATATCGGCGCGCCAATTTTATGGAAGCCAACCGCTGAGCAAGAACGTCAATTAAAACAAGATTGGGAAGAATTGATGGATTTAATTGTACTTGGCAAATTGGAGCAGATTACCGCTCGAATTGGTGAGGTTATGCAACTTCGCCCGAAGGGTGCAAATAGTCGTGCTGTGACAAAAGGGATAGGAAAAAATGGCGAAATTATAGATACCTTGCCTTTAGGTTTTTATCTAAGAAAAGAATTCACCGCTCAAATTCTAAACGCATTTTTAGAAACTAAGTCGCTTTAACTTAATTTTAAGACTCGTCAAAAACACGGAAAAAACCTACCGCACTTTTTAGCTCATTGCCGTAAAAAATTAAGGGGATTCGATTTCGTTCCCAAGGTGGTACGCTTAATTCTTGCCAGATTTTTTTTATATCTTCTCTTGGTCGTTTCGGATGATGTTTAACTTTACCTGAATAGCCAAAGCGAATGGAAATAGGCAAGTCCGTTTTTTCCAGCGTAACAGAATAATCCTGCCAGTAGAAAATCAGATTGTGTTCATTTTCTTGAACTGTGAGGTTGCCTAAATCATCGGGTAAACTTAACGTGTTTTGTTCTAATTTTAGGCAGTATTTGGTTAGATCAGAAAACGGCTTAGTTAAATATAAACTATCTTGATAACGTCGAATGACTTTATTTACAAGCTGAAATTGAGGATTTGCATCTTCTTTTGCAAAAACAACATCATTAACAAGTTGTGTAAGTTGGCGTTTACTTGGCATTTCAAGTTGGTTTTCGGCAAGCCACATGCGCAAAAGTGCGGTTTGTTTTGTGGGTGAATATTGGCGGAACTGACACAGTTTAAATTGGCTTTTAATTTGACAATGTTCTGCAAAAATTTCGCTCAATAAATCATTAATTAGCTGTTGTTGCTCAAAACAATGTTGTGCAGAACGTTGTAAGGATAAATCAAAATGAGCCCAGCGTTTACGTAATTCTGGCAAAATTTCATTGCGCAAGAAATTGCGATCGTATCGATTATCCTCATTACTTTCATCTGTAATCCAGTTGAGTTTTTCTTTTTGCGCATAATCTTCTAACTGTGAGCGAGTAAAGTCTAACAAAGGGCGTAAAATTGGCATTCCGAATAATACACTTTGCTGTTGCATGGCGCCTAAGCCTTGTAGTCCACTGCCACGTTTTAGCGCTAAGAAAAACGTTTCTGTTTGATCGTTTAGATGATGTGCTGTAACCAGCATTTCTTGCGTTTGAAGATGTTTTTTTATGGCTTGATAGCGTGCTTCACGTGCGCCAGCCTCAATGCCATTGGTTTTAGATACTTGTACTCGCTCGATAATCAACGGAATTTGAAATTGAGCGCATAAGTCTTGGCAATGTTGAACCCAACTGTCTGCATTGGGGCTTAAGCCGTGATGAATGTGGATAGCACGTACTGATAAAGCCGGTAAGTGCGGTTGTTTTTGACGAAGTTTTGCAAATAAAGAAAGAAGTACAGTGGAATCCAAACCACCACTCAAGGAGATAAGAAATCCTTGAGCAGAGGTTTGTTTGAGTTGTTTTTCAATGTCTGAAAGTAAGTCCATTAGGCAACTTTTTGTGCTTTATAATTGCTGCTTGGATTAAGGATTTCAAAACGTGCAGCAATCGTTTGTAATTCGTAAGAACCCAGTTCAAAGGTGGTTTTCATTACGCCTGCTACTTCATTATTCATGGCTTCAAAGGCTTTTACATCAGATTTGCCATTGAGTAAATTCGCTAAGAATGTACCTGCGATTAAATCGCCCACACCCACTGGTTCAAAGTTGAATTGATAAAGCGGGCGGCTTAAATGCCAAACACCCTCTGGGGTTGCCATAATAATTTCAAATGTATCAGGATCGTTAATTTTACCCGCACTGCCTAAATGTTTAACAAGGACTTTCTTCACGCCTTTTGCAATCAGTGCATTCACCGCTTTTAATACATCATCAAAGGTATTAATTGGGAATTCAGTGAGCTGACGCAACTCATGCAAGTTTGGCGTCATAATGTCTGCCACTGGAATCGCTTTTTCAATAAGAGCCTCGCGAACACCATTGGCAACAACGCAGATTTTTTTCGGATGTGGCATTACGGGGTCGCATAAATAAAGTGCATTGGGATTACGAAGTTTGATTTGTTCTAATGCAAAAAGAATTTGATCAACTTGTTCCGCAGATCCTAAGTAACCTGATAGTAAGGCATCACATTCTTGTAGTTTTTCAATGTTATCGAGTCCGGTCACAATTTCTCGGATTTGTTCTTGCGGAATTACCATGCCTGTCCATTTTCCGTATTGGGTGTGATTAGAAAATTGAACGGTATTTAATGCCCATACATCTACGCCTAACAACTGCATTGGAAAAGTCGCGGATTTGTTACCCGCAAAACCATAGACCACATGGGATTGGATCGAAAGTACGTTTTTCATTATGTTTGCTCCTTTGTTGTATATTTAGATCAAAAAAGAGCGGCAAAAATCACCGCTCTTTTATAATGTCAGTTAGCAATAACCGTAAGACATTAAACGTTCATAACGTCGATTTAATAATTCTTCTTTATTTAGTCCATCGAGCTCTGCTAAATCTTCTTTTAAACGAAGTTTTAAGTTTTCAGCCATTTTCGCATAATTGCGATGTGCGCCACCCAAAGGTTCTTGCACAATGCTGTCGATAAGATTTAGTTCTTTTAAACGGCTTGCAGTTAATCCCATTACTTCAGCTGCTGTTGATGCTTTTTCTGCACTTTTCCAAAGAATAGAAGCACAGCCTTCTGGAGAAATAACAGAATAGGTTGAATACTGCAACATATTAACTTTATCGCCCACGCCAATAGCTAATGCGCCACCAGAACCGCCTTCACCGATAACGGTACAAATAACAGGAACGGTAAGTTGTGCCATTTCGCGTAAGTTACGAGCGATAGCTTCCGCTTGACCACGTTCTTCTGCGCCGATACCCGGATAAGCTCCCGGAGTATCAATAAATGTGATAATTGGCAATTTAAAACGCTCAGCCATTTCCATTAAACGTAACGCTTTACGATAGCCTTCAGGTGCTGGCATACCAAAATTGCGTTGTACTTTTTCTTTTACGGAACGACCTTTTTGATGGCCAATCACCATCACTGGGCGACCATCTAAACGTGCAAGACCGCCAACGATCGCTTTATCATTAGCAAAGGCGCGATCGCCTGCAAGTTCTTCAAATTCAGTAAAAATATGTTCGATATAATCTAATGTATAGGGGCGGTTTGGATGACGCGCCATACGTGAAACTTGCCAAGCATCGAGGTTAGCAAAGGTTTTTTTAGTGAGTTCGTTACTTTTCTTTTGTAAGCGTTTGATTTCATCAGTTAAATCAACTTTATCATCCGATGCTGCGCGTAATGCTTCAATTTTTGCTTCTAATTCGGCAATCGGCAATTCAAAATCTAAATATTCTTGGCTCATTTTCTTATCCTAAAAAGACCGTAAAAATCGACCGCACTTTATCAAGAATTAAAGTATGGCGCAAATGGTTTTCACTGGTTGGGCAAGCTTATAATCGCTCTTTTTTGAAGAGTGATAAGACAAATAAAAACGCTGAACAAATGACAACGGAAGGCCCAGCAGCGGTATCATAAAAGGCTGATAATATTAGCCCAGCTATAATTGATAACATACTGACTACAATTGCCCAGCCCACCATAGATTCTGGCGTTCTAGCAAAGCGACGAGCGGTTGCCGCAGGGATTATTAATAACGATGTGATTATTAATGCACCGACAAATTTCATGCTCAAGGCAATAGTCAATGCGGTTAATATCATTAAAATAAAACGCATTTTTTTGATATTAATGCCTTCAACTTGAGCGAGTTCTGGCGATACGGTGGTGGAAAGCAAGGATTGCCAAAAGTAAATTAATGTTGAAAGCACAATTATCACGCCAATCCCGATATAAATTAAATCGGTATAATTAATTGCTAGCAAATCCCCAAATAAGTAACTCATCAAATCTACACGTACATTTTGTAGTAATCCCACTGTCACCACCCCGAGAGATAAACAGCTATGAGCGATAATGCCGAGCAAGGTATCAATCGAAAATTGCGTATTGCTTTCTAACCACACCATTGCGATAGCAAGAATTAAGGTAAGCACGACAATCGCAATGTAAGGATTGACTTGTAAGAAAATACCTAATGCCACGCCTAGCAAGGCAGAATGAGAAAGGGTGTCACCAAAATAAGCCATTTTCCGCCACACCACGAATACGCCAAGTGGTGCGGTAATAAGTGAGAGCAGAATTCCTGTTAAAAGAGCAGGAAATAAAATTTCAAACATTATTTATCCTTATTTTGACAATGCACTGCTGATGAATTACAACCGCACACATCACCGTGTAAGGTGTGGTGATGATTGTGATGATGGGTATAAAAGCCGACATTTTGTGAGAGCTGATTTCCCCATAAACGCATAAATGTTGGATCATTTGAGAGAACATCGGGCGTGCCAGCACAGCAAATATGTTGGTTAATACACAATACTTCTTTACTATCCGCCATCACAATGTGTAAATCGTGTGATACCATCAATACGGCACAATTTAATTTTTGTTGGGTTTGATGAATGAGCTGATAAAGTTCTGCTTGCCCAGTAATGTCTACGCCTTGAGTGGGTTCGTCTAGCACAAGTAAATTTGGTTTATTTAAAATTGCACGCGCCAATAATACGCGTTGCATTTCACCGCCAGAAAGTTTTTGCATATTATTTTTGCGTAAATGTGAAATCGAAAGTTGCTCAAGTGCGGTGGATATTTCTTGTGTTTTAAGACCTTTCTTTAGTGAAAGGAATCGCTCGACCGTAATGGGCAAACTATGATCCAAATGGATTTTTTGTGGCACATAACCAATGCGAACATTTTTACTGTAAATGACTTCGCCAGAAGTGGGCGTTTGTAGTTTTAATAAGGTTTTTAATAACGTTGATTTACCACCACCATTTGGCCCAACAATAGTGATAATAGAATTCGGATAAATATTTAAATTAATATTTTGTAGTGCAGTTTTTTGTGCGAAAACCACATTGATATTTTTTAATTGAATGAGCGGTTGTAGGTTTTGCTCGTTGTGAATGGCTGTGATATTCATAAAATCGCCGTGTTTTCAACAATGGTTGGGGAAAATAACGCATTTTTATAGAATTCTCAAGATTTTCTACCCAATGTCGAATATTTAAGCGTTTGAATAATGGTTTTCCCGTAGAAATGAATTTTCTTTATAATATGTAGTCTGAATGCTGAAAACTTTTTTATTTTAGGAATCCTTGTGCAACACGTAAAATTAGCTAGAGATAGAAGAAAAAAACGCTCTCGTATTAAAGAGGGAGTGTTTTTTATTGCTATTTTACTGATTTTCTCAGGAATTTTACTCACTCTAAAAGATAATTCAGAACATCATGATTCACCAGAACAAGTTATTCCAGCAGTGGTGGATAATGTTGAGTATCAATCATTAAATACCTCAAATAAACAAGAAGAAAAAACAGCACACACTTCAGTCGAGCATCAGACAACAGAGCATCTTAATGATGAAGATGCAACATCTTATGATGATGAATTACAGGCTAAAGATGATGAAGTTGATGAAGTGAAACCTTCAACAGATGAACTGGATAATTTGCCGCAAAATGCACAAGATGCATTAAGTGGCTTATTAGATGCGGCAGATCAAGCAATTCGTATTACCGATCAATTTAGTCATACGGTGACGCGTGGCGATAGCTTAAAAGATGTATTGGAACTTTCTGGTTTGGAAGATGATACCGCACAGCGTTTAATTGCTGTGGACGGTGAGTTGGCAAATTTGAAAGCGGGTCAACAGTTCTATTGGATTTTAGATAAAAATGATGAATTAGAATATTTAAATTGGCTTGTATCTGAAAAAGAAGAACGTATTTATGAACGTGTTGAAGGTGGCAAATTTAAGCGTCAAGTTGTTGAAAAAACAAGTGTTTGGCGAAAAGAAGTATTAAAAGGTGAAATTAACGGGACGTTTGCGGCTAGCTTAAAAGCTCAGGGATTGGATAATCGTCAAATCAACCAGTTAACCACCGCACTTCAATGGCAAGTGAGTATTCAGAAGTTGAAAAAGGGGACTAAATTTGCAATTTTAGTTTCTCGTGAATATTTAGGCGAGAAACTCACTGGTCAAGGTAATGTTGAAGCGTTACATATTTCGTCTGAAGGTAAGAGTTATTATGCGGTTCAGGCTGCGAATGGTCGTTACTACAGCCAACAAGGGGAAACCTTAGGTAAAGGTTTTGCTCGTTATCCATTGCAACGACAAGCACGTGTTTCTTCACCATTTAATCCGAATCGTCGCCATCCAGTAACTGGGCGTGTACGACCGCATAAAGGTGTGGATTTCTCCGTTTCTCAAGGTACGCCGATTATCGCCCCTGCAGATGGCGTAGTTGAAAAAGTGGCATATCAGGCTGGAGGTGCTGGACGTTATATTGTTATGCGCCATGGTCGTGAGTACGAGACTGTTTATATGCATTTAAGTAAACCTCTTGTACGCGCAGGACAAGAAATTAAAAAAGGTGAGAGAATTGCACTTTCTGGTAATACCGGCATTTCAACAGGTCCACATTTACACTATGAATTCCATATTAATGGACGGGCAGTCAATCCGTTGACGGTTAAATTGCCTGGCACAAGTAGTGGAATGGGAACTGCTGAACGGAAACAATTCCTTGTTCGTGCACGCGAAGCAGAGCGAATATTAAAATTATAGTCATATAAAGTGCGGTTAAAATTTACCGCACTTTTCGTCTAGGCATTATCTACGGCAAAAGAAATCACTTCATTAATTTTCTCACAACCTAACGCAACCATAATTATGCGATCGACTCCCAGCGCCACGCCAGATGAGTTTGGTAAGCCAGCTTCTAACGCAGCGAGAAAACGTTCGTCAATATCTCGAATTGGCAATCCATGTTTCTTTCTTTGCTGATTATCTAATTCAAAACGATGTCTTTGTTCTCGTGCATCTGTCAATTCATGGAAACCATTTGCCAGTTCCAAGCCTTTGTAATAAAACTCAAAGCGTTCTGCAACCCGCTGATCTTCTGGACTAACTTGTGCTAGGGCAGCTTGCGTTGAAGGGAAATGATAAACCGCAATAGGTCGTTCTTTTCCTATTTGAGGTTCAACGACTTCACTAAATAAGAACTGCAATAGAGTATCTCGCTCTTCATCATCTTCAGCCATAAAGTTATGTTTACGCGCCGCTTCGATTAATTCTGAACGTTCTGCAGATAAGGGATCTAAGCCTACATATTCTTGGAAAACAAATTGGTAGCTTAAACTTTCTGCCGGTGGGCAATCTAAAATTTGTTGGAGTAAATCATCTACCTCATTAATTAAACGATGCATATTAAAGTGCGGTCGATACCATTCCAACATGGTAAATTCTGGATTGTGGCGATTACCAGCTTCTTCATTACGGAACACTTTGCTGATTTGGAATATTGGTCCACTGCCTGCAGCAAGCAAGCGTTTCATATGATATTCAGGGCTTGTAGAAAGCCAAAGTGTTTTGGATTGTTCACCAAAAGGTGCCAGAAATTCTGTGCTAAATGTGGAAAGGTGTAAATCAGTGACGCCAAATTCACTTAGAACAGGTGTCTCAACTTCAAGTAAGCCTCGCTCTGTAAAAAATTGACGAATTTCAGTAATAATTTTTGCACGTTTAAGCAGATTTTTTATATCGGCAGAAGGTTGCCAATGAGTAAGTGCGGTCATTTTTATTCCCATTTTTAAATTTGTATCATTGTAAACGAGAGCTCTTCTCAACTCAATCTAAGCTTTTTTGAGGTAGATCACAAAATCATACTTTTTCCCCTTTCTCTACATAAAAAACGTTATTAATTTGTAACAAAAAATGGCAGAATGACCTCACTAGATTACCCTTTTAGGGTGATTTCTATTTTTTACTTTCTACATTTATTGGAGGATATCGTGCAAACAGTTAATGTCGATATTGCGATTGTTGGCGCTGGTGGCGGCGGTTTACGTGCAGCGATTGCAGCAGCAGAAGCAAATCCTAACTTAAAAATTGCATTAGTTTCAAAAGTGTACCCAATGCGTAGCCATACTGTGGCAGCAGAAGGTGGCGCAGCGGCAGTTATCAAAGAGGAAGATTCTTACGATAAACACTTCCAAGATACCGTTGCAGGTGGTGACTGGCTTTGCGAACAGGATGTTGTGGAATATTTCGTACAACATTCACCAGTGGAAATGACTCAATTAGAACGTTGGGGATGCCCTTGGAGCCGTAAAGCAGATGGCGATGTAAACGTACGTCGTTTCGGTGGAATGAAAATTGAGCGTACTTGGTTCGCTGCCGATAAAACAGGTTTCCACTTATTACACACGCTTTTCCAAACTTCTATTCAATATCCACAAATCCAACGTTTTGATGAACACTTCGTATTAGATATTCTTGTTGATGATGGTCATGCTCGTGGTATGGTTGCGATGAACATGATGGAAGGTTCGCTGGTTCAAATTAATGCCAATGCGGTTGTAATTGCAACTGGCGGCGGTTGTCGTGCATTTAAATTCAATACCAACGGCGGTATTGTAACAGGTGACGGTTTATCTATGGCGTATCGTCATGGTGTACCACTTCGTGATATGGAGTTTGTTCAATATCACCCAACAGGTTTACCGAATACCGGCATCTTAATGACTGAAGGTTGTCGTGGTGAAGGCGGTATCTTGGTTAATAAAGATGGCTACCGTTATCTTCAAGATTACGGGCTAGGACCAGAAACACCAATTGGAAAACCACAAAATAAATATATGGAACTTGGTCCTCGCGATAAAGTTTCTCAAGCATTCTGGCAAGAATGGAAAAAAGGTAATACCTTAAAAACCGCGAAAGGTGTCGATGTTGTGCATTTAGATTTACGTCATCTTGGCGAAAAATATTTACACGAGCGTCTGCCATTCATTTGTGAATTAGCAAGTGCTTATGAAGGTGTAAATCCAGTGAATGAGCCAATCCCTGTTCGTCCAGTTGTTCACTACACCATGGGTGGTATTGAGGTTGATTTTAACAGCGAAACTCGTATCAAAGGTTTATTTGCTGTAGGTGAGTGTGCATCTTCAGGTTTACATGGCGCAAACCGCTTAGGCTCAAACTCTTTAGCTGAACTTGTTGTGTTAGGTCGTGTTGCAGGGGAGTATGCGGCACAACGTGCAGTTGAAGCTCAATCCGTAAATCAAAGTGCGGTTGATGCTCAAGCAAAAGATGTTGTCGCTCGTTTAGAAGTCCTTCATAAACAAGAGGGTAATGAATCTTGGTCTGAAATCCGTGATGAAATGGGTTCTGTAATGGAAGAAGGCTGTGGTATTTACCGTGACCAAGCAAGCATGCAAAAAGCAGTAGATAAAATTGCAGAATTAAAAGAACGTTACAAGCGTATTCGCGTAGCAGATAACTCAAGCGTGTTCAATACAGATGTACTTTACACAGTTGAGTTGGGGTATATCCTAGATGTTGCACAATCTATTGCAAATTCAGCGATTGAACGTAAAGAATCTCGCGGTGCTCACCAACGCTTAGATTACACTGAACGTGATGATGTAAATTATTTAAAACACACACTTGCTTTCTACAATGAGAATGGTGCGCCGCGTATCGAATACAGTCCGGTGAAAATTACTAAATCTCAACCTGCAAAACGTGTTTACGGTGCGGAAGCAGAAGCTCAAGAAGCCGCTGCGAAAGCTAAGGAGCAAGCAAATGGCTAATTCACCGGTAATGAATGTTGAAGTATTACGCTACAATCCTGAAATCGATCAAGAGCCGCATTTAAGTACTTATCAAGTACCTTATGATAACCAAACCTCCTTGCTTGATGCGTTAGGTTATATTAAGGATAAACTTGAACCATCTCTTTCTTATCGTTGGTCTTGCCGTATGGCGATTTGTGGTTCTTGCGGGATGATGGTAAATAACAAACCGAAATTGGCTTGTAAAACGTTCTTACGTGATTACAGCGGCCATATGCGTATTGAGCCGTTAGCAAACTTCCCAATTGAACGTGACTTAGTGGTTGATTTAAGCCACTTTATTGAAAGTTTAGAGGCAATTAAACCTTATATTATTGGTAACGAAGCACCAGCATTAGATGGTAAACCACATCCATCGAAAGAATTGCAAGTAAGCCGTACTAAACAAACGCCAGCACAGCTTGAGAAATATCGTCAATTCTCAATGTGTATCAACTGTGGTTTATGCTATGCCGCTTGCCCTCAATTTGGTTTAAATCCTGAATTCTTAGGCCCTGCAGCTATTACGATGGCTCATCGTTATAATCTTGATAACCGTGACCATGGTAAAGCAAAACGTATGTCATTGTTAAATGGTAAAAACGGGGTTTGGAGTTGTACTTTCGTTGGCTATTGCTCAGAAGTTTGTCCAAAACATGTGGATCCTGCTTCTGCTATTAACCAAGGAAAAGTGGAAAGTGCCAAAGATTATGTTATCTCTATGCTAAAACCAAAAAGCTAAGGGGGAAGGAATGTCAGTAACAGTTAGTAAACGTAAAAAATATGTTCGTCCAATGACAGCGACTTGGTGGCAAAAATTGGACTTCTATAAAGCTTATATGCTACGTGAAGCGACTTCAATCTTTGCTGTATGGTTTTGTATTGTATTGCTTTATGGTGTTCTTTGCCTTGCAAGCAATCCAATGCCAGGCTTAGGCATCTTGAGCTTTATTGAGTTTTTAAGAAACCCAATTGTGGTGTTCTTAAATATTATTACGCTTATTGCAACGCTTTATCATTCGGTGACATATTTCTTAATGACACCAAAAGTGATGAATATCATTGTGAAAAATGAACGCTTACCACACACTGTTGTAAGAAATGCACTTTGGGTGGTAACCGCATTAGTTAGCGTGATTACTTTAGTTTTAGTTTATATCTAAGGGAGAGAAAAAATGGTTGATCAAAATCCAAAACGCTCCGGCGAACCGCCAGTATGGTTAATGTTCGGTGCAGGCGGCACAGTGAGTGCAATTTTCTTCCCTGTCGTTATTTTAATTATCGGTTTGTTATTACCATTTGGTTTAGTCGATGCGCATAATTTAATTACTTTTGCTTATTCTTGGATTGGTAAATTAGTTATTTTAGTGCTTACTATTTTCCCAATGTGGTGTGGTTTACACCGTATTCACCATGGTATGCACGATCTTAAAGTGCATGTGCCAGCTGGTGGATTTATCTTTTATGGTTTAGCCACAATTTATACTATTTGGGTGTTATTTGCGGTAATAAACCTGTAATAAAAATGCTATAAATAAAAAAACGAGTCTAAGACTCGTTTTTTTATTTTATGTATTAAGTAAATATTTTTTAGTTTGTTTTACTTTAGAAATTCGATTGGATTTTTTATAAATGGCTCAAGTATTCAGTACCTAAATTTCCCATTTGTCTCAAAATCCAAGTTTGTTTTTTACGAACTAATAAGCTTGGCTTATTTACTTTATAAATGATTGGATTGGGCAACACAGCAGCTAAAAGTGCGGCTTCATTTTGAGATAAATTTTTAGCTGATTTTTTAAAGTAATAGCGACTTGCCGCTTCCACACCAAAAATGCCATTCCCAAATTCTGCAATATTTAAATACACTTCTAAAATACGTTTTTTTGACCAAGTCAGCTCAAGTAGCATAGTTGCTGGAACTTCTAAACCTTTTCGTAGCCAATTTTGTCCATGCCAAAGCATTAAGTTTTTAGCGGTTTGCTGGGAAATGGTTGATGCTCCTCGGATTCCTTTTTTAGATTTTTCGTTATACCGAATCGCTCGTTGGATAGCCTCAAAATCAAATCCTAAATGTTCAGGAAAACGCTGATCTTCTGATGAAATCACAGCTAATTGAATGTTTGGGGAGATATTTTCTAGGCTGACCCAGTTATATTGGATTTGATATCGAAAATCGCCTTGTAAAATATTAGCGATTTTTTGTTGTACCATATAAGCGGAAAATGGAATAGGTACAAAGCGAAAAATCAGCAACAAAGCAAAAACGGCGAAAAAAAAACGAAAGACAACTCGCTGCCAGTTTTTTTTCCACCATTTAGGACTAAATAAGTGAGAAAGTGCGGTAAAAATTCGCTTAGTTTTTTTCAATGAGATCAAGATGTTGTTTCATCCATTGCATAAAATCAGGATCCATCGTTTTAATCATATTGGAACCTCGAGTGATTGTGGCGGCACTTGTATTAAGATTTTGTTGAATTTCCCGCTGAGGCATATTTTTATCAATTAGCTGAGAGACAATCTGCAAGCGTAATCCTACAGCATCCCGTTCGTCTGCAGTTAATAATAAGGTTAGAAATTCCTGCGCTTTGTTTTCTTCAAAAGCAATTTTTAGCATTTGAAGAAATGCATTCCATTGTTCTAAATTGCGGCTGATATACATAATTACGCTCCCATTCCACACTATTAAACTAGTGCGATTAGTATAGCCGATTCAATTCTTCTTGGCTAAAGATTTGTGGGTTTTCTTTATTTTGTAAAATTTGATAGTAAAAGTCATAAGTGACGACATTTTGCACATAACCACGAGTTTCGTAAAAAGGAATAGATGCAACAAATTCGTCTAATGCTAATTTTCCATTAGTGCGACTTAACCATTTTTCTACTCGATTTGCCCCTGCATTGTAAGCGGCTGCAATTAATATTCGATTATTAGGATATTTTCCATTGAGTTCATTAAGATGTGCGGTACCTAGCACAATATTATTCAATGGTTTGAATAAATCTTGTTCGCCTTGATAAGGTAGTTGATTATTCTCTGCAGTCAATTTTGCTGTGCTTGACAGAAGTTGCATTAAGCCCCGCGCATTTGCTGAAGATTGTGCCATTGGATTCCAAGCACTTTCTTGACGGGCTATTGCCATAGCAAAAGTTTTGCTGATATTTAAATTCTGTAATGCTGCATTGAAGTATTCTGAATAAGCATTTGGCAGACGAAGGGGCAGGTAATCCCACGCTTTTGCAACAATAGAAGCATCAACAGCTAATTCAAACCATTGCTGGTTTTCAGCATATTCTGCAAGTTTTAGCTGAGTTGTGAAATCAGCATTATCAAGTAAAATTCGCCAACGTTGTTTTGCTAAACCATTTCGTCCAAGTTCTCTCAGCTCTCGAATCATGGCGAAAACTTGCTCGAAAGGAAGTTGTTCTTCTACGGTAAAACTTGGTGCTACTGGAAAATCAACTTTATACGCTTGCTTTAATTGTGCAGCAGCTAACATTGGATAGAACCCCCGCTCTTTTGAAAGTGCGGTTAGTTTTTCTATATTTTTTGATATATCTTGTTTAGCTTCCCAATAACGCCATTCTTGTTTTGCTTTTCCTTCAGTTGTAAGTGAATTAAGCCACAGAGAAAGGTCGGTCTTCTGCCAAATTGCCATTCGTAAACGGCGTTCGGTTAGATTATCAGTCTGTAATTGTCGGATTTGTTCATCACGCCATTTTTGAAAATCAGAGCTTTCATTATCAAAAAAACGATTTAAAAAGGCTATTTTCCACTGTTTGATTTCATCTTCTGAGAGTTGCCAAGTTTCAGCCCATTGCTGATAGAGTTCAAAACTTGGATTCTCTATTTGTTCCGATAATGTTTTTAGATAACGAGGAAAAGCCTCGATTAATACACTTTTATCTAAAGTGCTAGGATTACTGTTCTTTATAATCTCAGCAAGTTGTTTAGGATTTTCTACTGGATTTTGTTCTTTTTGATTCGTGTTATTTTCTTTAGCATTATCCGGCGTTGCTGAGGTTTGTTGTTCCTCAAGCGTGGATAGTTTTTGTAATAAGGTTTGAAATACTGGCGTTACAAAAGGGTAATTTTGTTGCACTAATGCATTGAGTTCATTTATTGCTTGTTGTTTGCCCTGAATGTCATCACTTTTTAAAAAGACGATTTTTGTCTCCCAAAATCGAGCAAGCAGATCATATTGCAAAGGATAGCCTTGCAATAAGTCTATTAAGTTTTTTGTGATATTTTGAGTCGCTTCAGAAAATTGCTGATTTTTTACCGCACTTTTTAACAAACCTTCAATCTGTAAAAAGGTTTCACGTTGTTTTAAACGTTTTAAGTAGTCTTGATGCTGTATTAACGCCCAGTTTTGTTTTTCTTGGTCAAGATTGATGGATGCGGTTGTCGTGTTAGGTGTATCGGCAAAAGCAGAAAGTGCGGTCAAAATGCAGAAAGAAATTAAAGCGACTTTTTTCATGTTAGCTTATTAGAATTGAGAAGGGCTAAAATACTTTTTTAAATGGTTTTACAATAACATCACCATATACGCCAGCTTCTACATAAGGATCTTGTGCCGCCCAGTCTTTTGCCGCTTGCAAGTTTGCGAATTGTGCAATGACGGTTGAACCAGTAAAACCTGCCTCTCCAGGATTTTCATCGTCAATAGCTGGATTGGGACCAGCCGTAAGTAAACGATTTTTAGCTTGAAGCTGTTTTAAACGAGCTAAGTGTTGCTCGCGTACGGCAAGACGTTTTTCTAATGTATTTGGAATGTCTTGAGCAAAAATTACATAGAACATCATTATTTCCTTCTATTAACAAGCGTTTTGTTCAGCCTCTAACTCCGCAATTGAGGCTAATGCTTTTTCTAATTCGTGGTTATTTTCACGAGGAATTGTGCGTGAGCGACTATTATTATCTACTGCAACGAAAGTAAATACCGCATCAGTCACGCAATAACGTTCACCAATTGGCTCACTGGCCACTTTTTTCACCCATACTTCTACTTTAATTTTAATGGAAGAACGTCCTACTTTTAGACATTGGCCGTAGCAACAAACCACATCGCCTACAGAGATTGGTTTGATGAAATTCATGCTTTCAACCGCAACGGTAACCACGCGCCCATGTGCGATTTCTTTTGCTAAAATTGCCCCACCCATATCCATTTGAGACATGATCCAACCGCCGAAAATATCTCCATTAGCATTGGTATCAGAAGGCATTGCTAAGGTTCGTAGTAATAGAATCCCTTTGGAATGGCGGCCATTTTTATCAGTAAAATTGGAAGACATTATTTTTCTCCATCTTTTGAATTTGAATCATCTTTAGGTAAATAGCGATAGATATAAGCACCTGAAATAATCGTTGCAATCACCGTCATACCAATAATTCCGAAAGATTTGAAATCAACCCAAGCTTCTTCCGACATATTATGGCTGATATAAATATTCACCAACATACAAATAATAAAGAATACTGCCCAACCGAGGTTTAGTGTATTCCAAGCCTTTTTGGGCAGTTGTAGCTCTTTGCCAAGTAATTTTTTGATTAATGGGGTTTTAAATTGAAATTGTGCGACGAGCAAAACAATGGCAAACAAGGCATTGATAATTGTCACTTTCCATTGTAAATAGCGGATTTCATTAAAGTAAGCAGTTAAAAGTCCAAAAAAAACGACCGCACTTGCCATGATTTTTTGTTGTTTTTCAACGGTTCCGTATTTCCATTTTAAAATCACGATCTGCAAAATTGTTGCAACTACTAATACGATAGCTGCTTCACGTACACCACTGAGTTTGTAAGTGACAAAAAATAAAATTAAAGGGATAAAGTCAAGGAGTTGTTTCATATTGATTAATCCTTCATAAATAAGCTGTAGAAACGATAAGTCACTACTAGCATAAAAATATTAAGTAATGCGGTGAAAATTCCTATCACCATATCAAACACAGCATTATTGGAAAATGCGCTTAATTGGAAAATGAGGACTGGCACTAGAAAATAAACCAGTAGGGTATAAATAAACAATACGCCTTTTCGAGTATTTCCTCGTATCCAAATTTTTCGGATAGTTTGCGAAAGTGTATCTTGAGTAGAAAGATAATGTACTGCCGTCAAATTTAAACGGACGAAGAACCAAACGCCAACAATCATCGCGATAAGTGACATGATAGAGGGCGATTTTTTTGTGAGTAATGCAGCAAATGCTTCACCAAGACCAAGTAACATTGGTGCAACCATTAATAGATCTAACAGAATTACACCTGCAAAACGGCGCAAGGTAAGTGAGAAGGTTTCCCCCAAAGTGCGGTAATTTTGTAAGCTAATTTTATGGATTGAGGCTAATCCCCAAGCTGCAATAAAGCTCGTTAAAATCTGAGTGATTGCAACTGAAAAGATAAAGCCAGTTATATCTCTATTCGCGAGATTTAATACATCATTTTTATTTTCATCATTAACTGGAAAACTTAAAAGTGCACTCGCGCTTTGCACAATAAATAAAATTGCGACAAATTGCAGCATGATTTTTTGTTGATTACGGAAGAAGTTCCAACTGTCTTGCAATACTTGTGTAAAGTTAATTTGCATGATTATCTCTCTATAAAAATGGTGGTGCAATTATACAGGGTTTGCTGATTATTGCATAAATATCGTTAGTGAGGTTATGAATTCACGTTGAATTGAGTATATAAAACAAAAGTGGGCAAGGACGCCCACTTTTTTGTTATCTTTAGAGAGATTATTCGTATTATTTTTTCTTCGCGTATTTTAATGAGTCAATGGCTACCGCTAGAATAATAATGCTACCTTTGATGATGTATTGCCAGTAAGGGTTTACACCGATGTAAGTTAAACCGTAGTTGATAACTGTAAAGATGATAACCCCAGTGATTACACCAATAACGGTACCCACACCACCAGCGAAGGATACGCCACCTACCACGCAAGCGGCGATCGCATCTAATTCATACATGAAACCTAAGTTGTTAGTTGCAGAACCGATACGACCAGCTTCGAGCATACCACCGAATGCATAGAACATACCTGCAATCATGTAGATGACAACTAAGTTACGCGCAACGTTTACGCCAGATACTTTCGCAGCTTCAGGGTTACCACCGATAGCAAATACGTTTTTACCGAAACGAGTTTTGTTCCACATAATCCATACTAATAATGCTGCGATAGCTGCATAGATCGTGATGTAAGAGAGTTTAAAGCTGCCGACTCGGAAGAATCCTTGCGCGAATGTTGAGAAATTTTCACTAAAACCTGCGATTGGAGAGCCACCTACAGCATCATAGTATAGTGAGTTGAAACCATATACGATGATCATGGTACCCATGGTTGCGATGAATGGAGTTACATTTAAGTAAGCAATAACTAAACCATTCACTAAACCAATTACTGCACCGATAGCACAAACTGCAAGAATTACCACAGGAATTGGAATTTCACCCATTTCAGGGAATACGCGGTTCATATTTTCCATTGATTGCAACATGGTTGCAGAGATAACCGCAGCTAAACCAACTTGGCGACCAGCAGATAAGTCAGTCCCTTGTGTAATCAACAATCCGGCAACCCCGAGAGCAATAATTAAGCGCACAGAAGATTGGGTTAAGATGTTACTGAAGTTGATTAAATTTAAAAAGGTTGGATCTTGCGCAATAATAATGCCGAGCAAAATCAGCAAGACAAAATAAATCGCATTTTGTTTTAATAAATCAAAGGATTTGTTTTTTTGTAAGGCACTCATGATTTGTTCCTTTTATCTTTATAAATATTTCGCAGCGAGTTGCAAGATTTCTTCTTGTGAAGTTTTTGCAGTTTCTACTATACCCGCCAATTTACCGTTACTCATCACTAAAATACGGTCAGTTACACCTAATAATTCAGGCATTTCTGATGAAATCATAATAATGCCTTTATCTTTTTTAGCGAGTTCTTGAATGAGTTGGTAAATTTCAAATTTTGCCCCGATGTCGATACCACGAGTCGGCTCATCAAGCATCAGAATTTCAGGTTGAGTTAAAAGCCAGCGACCGATAATAACCTTTTGTTGGTTACCGCCAGAAAGAGAACCAATTGTTGTTCTATGTGATGGCGTTTTAACATTCATTGAATCAATTACCCACTGGGTATCACTTTTCATTTTCTTCGTGCTAAGTAATTTCCATGGTGTGAGATAAGATTTCATATTTGAAATCAATGAGTTAAATTCAATGCTTAAATTGGAGTAAATACCCGTTGAACGACGCTCTTCAGTTACCAATGCAAAGCCATTATTAATCGCTTCAAGTGCGGTATGATTTTTCACGGTTTTTCCGTGTAACTTGATAGTTCCTTCGGTTAATTCACGTACGCCAAAAATAGCTTCAACGATATCAGTACGTTTAGCCCCCACAAGGCCTGCGATACCGAGAATTTCACCTTTTCGTAATTCAAAAGATACATCTTGAATGGATGGTTGATTTTTGGCGGTAAGATTTTCCACCTGTAAAATTACTTCTTTGGGCGTGTTTGTTTTTTCAGGGAAACGCTGTGTTAATTCACGACCTACCATCATTCCGACAATTTGTTCCATGCTGGATTCTTTTACGTTTACCGTGTTGATCCATTTACCGTCGCGTAAAATAGTAATTTCATCACAGATTTTGAAGATTTCATCCATTTTGTGAGAAATATAAATAATTCCGCAACCGCGTTGTTTTAATTTGTCGATAATTTTAAATAGATGCTCAACTTCTTTTTCAGAAAGCGAGGATGTTGGTTCATCCATGATTACGATTTTAGCGTTATATGAGAACGCCTTCGCAATTTCGATCATCTGCATTTGAGAAACTGAAAGTTTGGCGACCTTTTCTTTAGGATCTACATCGATATCCAATTCATCAAAAATCGCTTTAGTATCACGGTACATTTTGGCGTGATCGACAAAAGGTCCTTTAAGTGGATAGCGTCCAAGCCACAAGTTATCCATTACGCTAGTTTGGCGTACGAGGTTGAGTTCTTGGTGCACCATTGAAATACCATTCTCAAGGGCTTCTTTAGATGTTTTAAAATTGACGGGTTGGCCTAAGAAAAGGATTTCACCTTCATCTTTGGCATAAATGCCAAATAAGCATTTTAATAATGTAGATTTGCCCGCGCCGTTCTCACCCATTAAAGCATGAACAGAATGTGATCGAACCGTTAAGTTTGCGTTATCTAAGGCTTTTACGCCTGGAAAGGACTTGCAGACATTGGTCATTGTGAGCAGCACTTGGCTGTCTTGACTTTGAGTTTGAGATGTCATATCCAACCTCGTTAAAAAGGGGAAGGGCAACTTCCCCTTGGATTACAACAAAAATTGATGAGAAATTATTTTAAGAAGTCGCCTAAGTTGTCTTTATCTACACCAACATAAGGGATACGTACAACACGATCTTTTAATTCCCATTTTGTGCCTTCAGTTGCTGCTTTGCCTTGTGCTAAGTTGTTAGATAATTGAACAACTGCTTTACCTTGGTTCACACCATCGTTTAACACAGTACCAGCAAGTTCACCTTTTTTGATGAGTTGTAATGCTTCTGGTAATGCATCCACACCGAAGATAGGGAGTTTTTTACCATGTGCTTTGGTTGCTTCTAATGCGCCTAATGCCATGCCATCGTTGTTAGAAATAATTACTTCAATGTCGTTCGCTTTAGAGCTAGATAACCAAGCATCTACTTTATCTTTCGCCATTGCAGCATCCCACATACCAGTATCAATAAATAATTGTTCAGTTTGGATACCTTTTGCATTAAGTTCTTCAACTACGAATTTTGTACGTGCTTCAGCATCTGGGTGACCTGGCTCACCTTTTAATAATACGAATTGGATTTTGCCATCTTTATTTAAGTCTAGAGCTGGATTCGCTTTCCATTGTTTTGCAATTAAATCCCCTTGAATTAAGCCTGATTCTTTTGGATCAGTACCTACATAGTAAGCATGTTCATAAGAACCGATAGCTTTTGCACCTGGGTCTTTATTAAAGAATACAACCGGAATGTTGTCTGGTTTTGCTTTGCTAATAATGGTTGGTGCTGCAGCAGGGTCAACTAAGTTAATTGCAAGAGCTTTCACACCTTTGGAAAGTAATACATCAACTTGGTCATTTTGAATTGATTGTGCATTTTGGGAGTCATTCATTAATAAGTTAATGCCACCAAGTGCTTTAGCTTCTTTATCAATTTCTTTACGCATTAAAGACATGAAGTTGTCATCGTATTTGTAAATGGTTACACCAATTTTGTTACTTGCTGCGAAGCTAGAAGATGCTGCACCTAAACCGATAGCCAAAGCAACTGCACTTAATACTGCTGTTTTTTTCATAATAACGCTCCTATTTTGGAATGTTGATGTTAGAGATAAATATTGCATTACATTCTGCAATTAATGCCATATTAGCGAATAATCTGCTTGGAATCTGTGATCAAACTCACATAAATGAAAACGATTACATTAAAAATTCGGATTTGTGATCGCTATCACATTTTATGAGTGCGTTTATTTTCAAATTTAGATAGATTCCACAGAAAAACGACGCACTAATGTTGGGTTAAATTGAATTGTTGATGGCGTTCTCACCTCATTATCGACAAGGCTTAATGCAAGGTTAGCCGCATAAGTTGCCATTAAATCAATAGGATAGCGAATGGTCGTCAATTTAGGAATTAAATAACGAGCAATTGGCATATCGTCAAAACCAATGATTGAAAATTGGCTTGGTACACTAATATTGTTTTCATTGAGAACTGAAATGGCTCCCGCAGCCATTGAATCGTTATAGGCAACTACCGCAGTGAGATCTTTGTTATAACTAAGTAAATCAATCATGGCTTTTTCACCACCCTCGAAGTCTGGTGAATTGTGTGTTATGGCATGCTCAATAATTGGATAATTGTGATCTTTTAATGCAGTCAGATAACCATCTCGACGCTCAATTTCATCGAAAATTGCATGGTTAGATCCAATATATGCGATATGTTTATGACCACAACGGATAAGCATTTCCGTTGCTAAGTAGGTTCCTTTTTTATTATTTAAACTTACGCAACGATTTTCATAGCCTTGAATCACTCGGTTGATAATCACCATTCCTGGTACTGTTTTCAAATAATGGCTAAGTTCATCGTCAGATAACGCTTTGGAATGCACAACTAAACAACTACAACGCTTGCGAAGTAAAGTATCAATCGCTTCACGTTCCTTTTCTGCGTGGTGATAACCAATACCAATCAAGATTGTTTTACGATGTGCTTCTGCAACTTTATCTACAGCTTTCACTAAAATAGCAAAAAACGAGTCTGTTACATCGGTAACAACCACACCAATAGTATCGGTGTTTTGTATTGCAAGGGCTTTAGCATTTGCGTTTGGCTGATAATTAAGTTGCTCAATTGCTTGTTTTACTGCAAGGCGGGTGTCTTCACTCACTGAGGGATGTTGATTTACAACACGAGAAACAGTCGCAATAGATACATGGGCTAATTCGGCTACATCATGAATGGTGCTCATAGAATGCTCTCCATAATGAAATTACATTTCTTATTATGTTCTTTCTAAATAAAATTGAAAGCGGTTACTTTCTGATTTGCAAGCAAGATCACAAAAAACTTTCAGAGATTTTCCCATTATGTGATACTGATCACGGTTTATTTTTTTGAATTTGCTATCTTATGCGCAGTATTTTGTGTAACCGTTTACAATTTAGAAAGGGAGCCAATCATGAGTGATATTTTTGAACCAACCGAGCATCCACATCGTCGCTATAATCCGTTGATTGATCAATGGGTTTTGGTATCACCACATCGTGCTAAACGTCCATGGCAAGGGCAACAAGAAAAAGTGAATGAAGAACAAAAACCAAGTTATGATCCAACTTGTTATCTTTGCCCGAGTAATAAGCGTATTACAGGTGAATTAAATCCAGATTATCGTAAACCTTATGTGTTTAAAAATGATTTTTCCGCGCTTTTAGAAGATACGCCAGCCCCTGAAAAATCCTCAGATCCACTTTTCCAGAGTTCTCAAGCTCGTGGTGAAAGTCGAGTCATTTGTTTCTCTCCAGATCATAGTAAAACATTGCCATTATTAACCGCACTTGAGATTGAAGAAGTGATTAAAGTATGGCAAGAGCAACTTCGCGAACTTGGTGAGAAATACCAATGGGTGCAAATTTTTGAAAATAAAGGGGCGGCAATGGGGTGTTCGAACCCACATCCACATGGTCAAATTTGGGCGAATAGTTTCTTGCCAAATGAAGTTGCTCGTGAAGATCGCACACAACGCGATTATTTGTTAAAACATGGTTCAGTAATGCTAGTTGATTATGTGAAACGAGAACTGGAATTAAAAGAACGTATTGTCGTTGAAACTGAACATTGGGTAGCTTTAGTGCCTTATTGGGCTGTTTGGCCATTTGAAACATTGCTTTTACCAAAAGCTCATGTAAAACGTTTAACTGAATTAAGTGACGAACAATCAAAAGATCTTGCGGTTATTTTGAAAAAATTGACAACCAAGTACGACAATCTATTTGAGACCTCTTTCCCATATTCAATGGGATTCCATGCCGCACCGTTTAATGGCGAAGATAACGAACATTGGCAGCTACATGCTCATTTTTATCCTCCTCTTTTACGTTCGGCAACCGTGCGTAAATTTATGGTGGGATATGAAATGTTAGGCGAAAGCCAACGCGATTTAACGGTAGAACAGGCAGCAGAGAGATTAAGTGCTTTGAGTGAAGTTCATTATAAAGAAAGAACTAAATAATATAGCCAGCCTCCCTCTTTACAAAATAGGGGGCAGATCGAGTACAAATTTAATATAAAGGATAGAAATATGACCCCAATCCAAAATGCTCAACTAATTTTCAATACACAGCATAAAAATTTGCCAAAAATTACCGTCTATGCGCCTGGCCGAGTAAATATCATCGGTGAACATACCGACTACAACGATGGCTTTGTTATGCCTTGTGCGATTAATTTTGGTACGGCCGTTTCTGGTACAAAACGAGATGATCATATTTGGAATGTTTATGCAGCGGATCTTAATGAAACTGATGAGTTTTCTCTCAATGTTGAAATTCCTAAGAGTGAACACAAATGGGCTAATTACGTGCGTGGGGTTGTAAAATTTATCCAGGAACGTTATCCGCACTTTCAACAAGGTGCAAATTTAGTGATTTCTGGAAATGTGCCTCTTTCTTCTGGATTAAGTTCATCTGCAGCGTTAGAAGTTGCGGTGGGTAAATTCTGCCAACAACTTGGCGATTTACCGCTTTCTCATACGGATATTGCATTGAATGGGCAAAAAGCGGAAAACCAATTTGTTGGCGCAAATTGTGGAAATATGGATCAGTTAATTTCCGCACTTGGGCAGGAAAATCACTTACTGATGATCGATTGTCGTAGTCTTGAAACCACTCCAACACCGGTGCCACAAGATGTCGCCGTGATTATAGTGAACTCAAATGTACCGCACGATTTGGTAACGGGTGAATACAATACTCGCCGTCAGCAATGTGAAGAGGCGGCAAAATTTTTTGGAGTAAAAGCATTACGCGATGTTTCAGTTGAAGAATTCCGAAAAAGAGAAACGGAATTGACCGCACTTTCTCCGTTAGCAGCAAAACGTGCTCGTCATGTCGTAACAGAAAATCAACGAGTACTCGATGCAGTAGAAGCATTGAAGAAGAATGATTTGACTAGTTTAGGTGAGTTAATGGGGGAATCTCATGATTCAATGCGTGATGATTTTGAGATCACTGTGCCACAAATTGATTATTTAGTTGAATTGGCTCAACTTGTTATTGGCAAAAGTGGCGGTGCACGTATGACAGGCGGCGGTTTTGGTGGTTGTATTGTCGCACTTGCGCCGCATGATAAAGTCGATGCAGTTCGTAAAATTATTGCGGATAATTACGAGAAAACGACTGGTTTAAAAGAAACTTTTTATGTGTGCACTGCATCACAAGGTGTTCGAGTGATTTAAGAGAAAATGATGTTAGAACAAACCACTTTTAATGCGCCTGATGGTGTACCTTATCAGCTGATAACTCTGCAAAATGAAAATGGAATGCGTGTTCAATTTATGGATTGGGGGGCAACTTGGCTTTCTTGTAAAGTGCCAGTAAATGGCACTTTACGCGAGGTTTTATTGGGTTGTAAGGTAGAAGATTATCCAACTCACCAAAGCTATTTAGGCGCAAGCGTAGGGCGTTATGCAAATCGTATTGCAAATGCACAATTTGAATTGAATGGTGAACTTATTCAATTGAGAAGTAACCAAGGCAAACATCAGCTTCACGGTGGAGAGAGCTTTGATAAACGCCGTTGGAAAATTCAAGAGTGCGGTGAAAATTTTGTGTGTTTTTCATTACATTCAGAGGATGGTGATCAAGGTTTTCCTGGTAATGTGGATGTGTCTGTAACCTATACACTAACAGGTGATAATAGCGTAAAAATTGAATATGCAGGGATGAGTGATAAGGATACAGCATTGAACTTAACGAACCATGCTTATTTCAATTTAGAAAATGCAGAGCAAGGCAGTGACGTGCGTGAACATACATTACGTTTAAATGCTGATTTTTATCTGCCTGTAGATAATGAGGGGATTCCTAATTCTCCATTAAAGCACGTGGTGAATACGAGTTTTGACTTCCGTATCGCTAAACCTATCAAGCAAGATTTTTTACAAGGGGATCAGCAAGCAACAAAAGGTTACGATCATTCCTTTATTGTCAATAAAGCTTGGCAAAAGCCTTGCGTATTACTGACTTCTCCAACTGGTGATTTAAGTTTGGAAGTAAGAACCTCGCAAGCCGCATTGCAGGTTTATACGGGTAATTATCTTGCAGGCACACCAACGAGAAATGGTGGAAAATATGCCGATTTTTCTGGCGTAGCACTAGAAACCCAATGTTTGCCCGACACCCCAAATCATCCTGAATGGCAAAATTACGGCGGGATTCAAAAAGCAAGCGAGCGATATTATCAATGGACGGAGTTTAAGTTCTTATAGAATTGAAGTGCGGTAGAAAATAAAGAGGTATGTCACCGCACTTTTCTTTTTCCTTGCTTTATCTTTGCGAAGATGCTCAAAATATGATACTTTTTCGCCGTCAATAAGACATCAACTACAAACCAATATGAACGACGAACAGCAAAATTCAAACCAATCTGAAAATACGAAAAAACCTTTTTTCCAATCTTTATTTGGTCGCTTTTTTCAAGGTGAACTAAAAAATCGTGAAGAGCTTGTTGAAGTAATTCGCGATTCAGAACAAAACGATTTAATTGATCAAAATACTCGTGAAATGATTGAAGGCGTGATGGAAATCGCGGAGCTTCGTGTTCGCGATATTATGATTCCTCGTTCACAAATTATTTTTATTGAAGATCAACAAGATTTAAATACTTGTTTAAACACAATTATTGAATCCGCTCATTCTCGTTTTCCCGTGATTGCTGATGCGGATGATCGCGATAATATCGTAGGTATTTTACATGCGAAAGATTTATTGAAATTTTTACGTGAAGATGCCGAAGAGTTTGATTTATCTTTATTATTGCGCCCCGTCGTGATTGTGCCAGAAAGCAAAAGAGTGGATCGCATGTTAAAAGATTTCCGCTCTGAGCGTTTCCATATGGCCATTGTGGTGGATGAGTTTGGTGCAGTATCAGGTCTTGTCACCATTGAAGATATTTTGGAACAAATTGTTGGCGATATTGAAGATGAATTTGATGAAGAAGAAGTTGCGGATATTCGTCAGCTTTCTCGTCATACTTATGCTGTGCGTGCGCTCACAGATATTGATGATTTCAATGCGCAATTTAATACAGATTTTGATGATGAAGAAGTGGATACCATTGGTGGGCTGATTATGCAAACTTTTGGTTATTTACCAAAACGAGGTGAAGAAATTACGTTGAAAAATCTTCAATTTAAAGTTACTTCGGCAGATAGTCGCCGATTGATTCAGCTTAGAGTCACTGTGCCAGATGAACATTTGGCAGAAATGGATGATGTGGAAGAAAAAGCCGAATAGCATCTTATCATCCTCAATGATGGCGCGCGTTTTCTAACGCGTGCTTTTTATTTACTTGGAATGGAATTTCAACACAAAAGACGCTCGTGAGGGCGTGCAAAATATAATTGAATTTATGAATAAATATTTTACTTATCTTATTGCGCTTATATCTGGTTTAGTCGGTGTTTTTGCCTTTTCGCCATTTGATTATTGGCCTTTAGCCTATGTTTCTTTACTCGGTTTACTTTATGTCGCTAAAAATCCTAAAAAATCCACCGCACTTTTAGCGACGTTTTTGTGGTCGATGGGATTTTTCTGCTTTGGGGTAAGTTGGCTTAATGTCAGTATTCACCAATTTGGCGGCGCGTCTTTAGGTGTGAGTTATTTCCTTGTCGGTTTACTTGCGGCTTATCTTGCACTATACCCGATGCTCTTTACCTATTTGGTTCAGCGTTTCCAAGTTCAAAGTGCGGTAATTTTTGCCGTGATTTGGACATTGACAGAATTTTTACGAGGTTGGATTTTTACCGGTTTTCCTTGGCTTCAGTTTGGTTATACACAAATTGACAGCCCATTTTATGGCATTGCCCCGATTTTTGGGGTAACAGGATTAACGTTCTTTACCGTTTGGGCAAGTGCGGTAATTTTTAATCTCGTTTCGTCTTTGTTTAAAACGAGAAATCTTAAATTAGTCTTTACGAATGTTTTGTTATTGAGCATCGTGGGGGGATTAAGTGCTTATTCATCCCGAATTCACTTTGTAAAACCTGTTGAAGATAAGGCAATTTCAGTCACGCTTGCTCAAGGCAATATTGAACAAAATCTCAAATGGGATCCAGCTTATTTCTATTCTACTTTGGAGATTTATCAAAAATTAATCGCAGAAAATCTTGGTAAAACAGATTTAATTATTTTGCCTGAATCCGCATTGCCAACTCTTGAAAATGCGATTACGCCATTTTTTGAAGGATTAGATCGAGCAGCTAAAGAAACGAAAACAGAGATAATGGTTGGAACGGTATTCCAAGATACGAAATCTGGTAAGTTGCTTAATTCTATTATGACTGCTGGAAACCCAGACTTTCCTTATCAGACAGATACGTCAAATCGTTATAGTAAGCATCATCTCGTGCCTTTCGGTGAATATGTTCCGTTAGAAAGTATTTTACGACCACTTAATTCTGTGTTTAATTTGCCGATGTCTGCATTTCAAAGCGGGGATGCGATTCAGCCATCTTTAATGGCAAAAAAACGCGCTTTTTCGCCAGCAATTTGCTATGAGATTATTTTTGGCGAACAAGTGCGGCAAAATTTGAAACAAGATACAGATTATTTGCTCACGATTTCTAATGATGCGTGGTTTGGTGATTCAATTGGGCCTTGGCAACATTTACAGATGGCAAGAATGCGCGCTTTAGAATTGGGTAAACCGCTTATTCGTGCAACGAATACGGGGATTTCAGTCTTTGTTGATGCACAAGGTAAGGTGTTAGCCCAGGTACCACAGTTTATTGAAACAACGTTGACGCATAAAATTGCACCCACGGAAGGCAAAACCCCTTATTCTGTGTTGGGAAATATGCCTTTATATGCTTTATCATTGTTGTTTTTAGTATTACACGGCATGATGGCGTTTGTTCGTCGTAAGATGAACCTTTCACAAAAACGCTAGTCAAAACGACCGCACTTTTTATTTATAAACGAGATTTTAATGAATCAAAATCTAATTGAAGTTAAGAATCTCACCTTTAAACGCGGTGATCGCGTGATTTACGATAACCTGAATTTGCAAGTAAAAAAGGGAAAAATCACTGCGATCATGGGGCCATCGGGGATTGGCAAAACCACCTTACTTAAATTGATCGGTGGGCAACTAATGCCGGAACAAGGTGAAATTTTGTTTGATGGACAAGATATTTGTCGTCTATCTAATAGTGAACTGTACGAAGTACGCAAGCGGATGGGGATGTTATTTCAATCCGGTGCGCTTTTTACGGATATTTCTACTTTTGATAATGTCGCCTTTCCAATTCGTGAACATACGCATTTGCCTGAAAGTTTAATTCGTCAAATCGTATTGATGAAATTAGAGGCGGTTGGGTTGCGAGGCGCTGCTGCATTAATGCCTTCAGAACTTTCTGGTGGTATGGCTCGTCGAGCTGCATTAGCACGTGCTATTGCACTTGACCCTGATTTAATTATGTTTGATGAGCCATTTACTGGGCAAGATCCAATCAGTATGGGCGTAATTTTGAGCCTGATTAAACGATTAAATGAAGCGTTAAATTTGACTTCTATCGTGGTGTCGCACGATGTGGAAGAAGTATTGAGTATTGCAGATTATGCCTATATTATTGCAGACCAAAAAGTCATTGCAGAAGGAACGTCTGAGCAGCTTTTACAGAGCCAAGATCCGCGAGTTGTGCAATTCTTAAAAGGTGAATCTGATGGGCCTGTGCGCTTTAAGTACCCAGCGCAAGATTATGTGAAGGAATTGTTTGAATGATCGTCAATTTTATTTCTGCTTTGGGAAAACAGGTGATCGACTTTTTCCGTGCATTAGGCCGAGCAGGCTTTATGTTATTTGGTGCATTGATTGGCAAGCCACAAATTCGCAAGCATTTTCCTTTGCTTGTGAAGCAAATGCATGTTTTAGGTGTCCAATCATTACTCATTATTTTGTTGTCCGGTTTATTTATTGGAATGGTATTAGGACTACAAGGTTATGTCGTGTTAGTCGATTTTTCTGCTGAAACAAGTTTGGGGCAGCTTGTAGCGCTTTCTCTTTTACGAGAATTAGGGCCTGTTGTTACCGCACTTTTATATGCTGGTCGAGCGGGGTCTGCATTGACGGCTGAAATAGGCTTAATGAAAGCCACTGAACAACTTTCTAGTCTTGAAATGATGGCTGTTGATCCTTTACGTCGAGTGATTGCACCACGTTTTTGGGCGGGAGTTATTTCCATGCCAATTTTGTCAATCTTGTTTATCGCGATTGGTATTTGGGGTGGTTCCTTAGTTGGTGTGGATTGGAAAGGTGTTGATTCAGGCAGCTTTTGGTCTGTTATGCAAAATTCTGTGAGTTGGAGCTATGATATTTTAAATGGTTTCATTAAAGCGGTTTTCTTTGCTGTAGCCGTAACTTGGATTGCGCTGTTCAATGGTTATGATTGTATGCCAACATCAGAAGGCATCAGCCAAGCTACAACACGAACAGTTGTGCATGCATCTCTTGTTGTTCTAGGATTAGATTTTATTTTGACTGCTATTATGTTTGGAGCAGGTTAAGGATTTTTTTATGAGACAAACAATTAAATATGAATTTTGGGTCGGGTTATTTTTATTGCTTGGTATTGGCGCCTTAGTTTTTTTAGGTTTACGCGTAGCCAACGTACAAGGTTTTGGTGAGACGAAATCTTATACTGTGACAGCAACTTTTGATAATATTGGTGGACTAAAAGTACGTGCACCATTAAAAGTTGGTGGCGTGGTTATTGGGCGTGTGAGCGGTATTACGCTTGATGAAAAAAGCTATTTACCAAAAGTCAGTATTGCAATTAACCAAGAATATAATGAAATCCCAGAAAACAGTTCTTTATCAATTAAGACATCTGGCTTATTAGGTGAGCAATATATTGCATTGACAATGGGATTTGATGATGGTGAATCGGCTATGCTTAAAGAGGGTAGCCAAATTCAAGATACAAAATCTGCTATGGTGTTGGAGGATTTAATCGGCCAATTCCTTTACGGCGATAAAAAATCTGATGGTAACAGTGAAAAGACTGAGCCTACAGTACAATAACAACTCACATTTATTTAGGAGATTTATGATGAAATTTTTCCAAGTGAAAAAATGGTTTGCAATTTTAACTTTAGTATTTACCGCAATTTTTACTGCTGGTACTGCTATGGCTGAAACAAGCCCTTATGTATTGATGCAACAAGCGTCAGATAAATTGTTTTCTGATATTCAGGCAAATCAAAGCCAGATTAAAAAGAATCCAAATTATCTACGTACTATCGTTCGTAATGATTTACTGCCTTATGTTCAAGTCAATTATGCAGGTTCTTTGGTGCTAGGTTCTCATTTCAAATCGACTACACCTGAACAACGTGAAAAATTCTTTAAAGCTTTTGGTGATTTTATTGAACAAGCTTATGCACAAGTATTAACAGCATATTCAAATCAACAAATCCAAATCGAGCCAGAAAAAGCATTAGGCGATAAAAACTTAGTAAATATTCGAGTGAATATCATTCAAGTTAACGGAGCTGCGCCAATTAAATTAGATTTTAAATGGCGTAAAAATAGTAAAACTGGCGAATGGCAAGCTTATGACATGGTTGCTGAGGGGGTGAGCATGGTTGTAACAAAACAACAAGAATGGAGTGGTATCTTACGTCAACATGGCATTGATGCATTAACTGCACAAGTACAAAAATCAGCAGCCCAATCTGTAACATTAAGCAAATAATCTTGTGCCATGTTAAATTGGGATTTAAAGAAAAATGATGATAAGATAGCGCTCCTTTTGTCAGGGGAGCTATCTCGCAACACGTTGTTGCCTATGTGGCAGCAACGTGACGTTTTTTTATCAGCGAATGCGCTTGATAAAACGGTTGTTGAATGGGATTTGTCTGGTATTCAACATATTGATTCAGCCGGTTTTGCAGCTCTTTGTGATTTTTTACGAGAGTGTCAAAACCTTAACAAAACAGTGCGATTAGTTTATCCACCAAAACAATTATTAACCCTTGCAGATCTTGTTGGTTTGTCTGATTGGATCGCAAATTTTACAGATCTTAATTAAACGGAAATCTGATGGAACTTCAAGAAATTGAACGAATTTTAAAAGAAGCGCTAAACGTAGAAGAGGTTTATGCTCAAGGTGAAAATGCGCATTTTGGCGTGATTGTCGTGAGTGATGAAATTGCCGCACTTTCTCGTGTAAAACAACAACAAACAATTTATGCTCCGTTAATGGCTTATTTTACTACTGGCGAAATTCACGCGTTAACAATTAAAACTTATACCACTGAAAAGTGGAAACGTGATCGTGCATTAAACCAACTTAATTAAGGATTCAAAAATGGAAAAATTTCGTGTTTATGGGCAATCTCGTTTAAGTGGAACCGTGAATATTTCAGGTGCCAAAAATGCCGCACTTCCAATTCTTTTTGCCGCTATTTTGGCAACAGAACCCGTTAAACTCACGAACGTGCCTGCTCTTAAAGATATTGAAACCACTTTGAAAATTTTACGTAAATTGGGTGTGGTTGTAGATCGTGATGAAACTGGCGCAGTTTTATTAGATGCATCGAATATCGATCATTTCACTGCCCCTTATGAATTGGTTAAAACCATGCGTGCTTCGATTTGGGCATTAGCGCCTTTAGTCGCTCGTTTTCATCAAGGCCAAGTATCTTTGCCTGGTGGTTGCTCTATCGGTGCTCGTCCAGTTGATCTCCATATTAGTGGTTTAGAAAAATTAGGCGCAGACATCGTTCTTGAAGAAGGATATGTAAAAGCACAAGTGTTAGATCGTCTTGTGGGAACTCGCATTGTAATGGAAAAAGTAAGTGTAGGTGCAACTTTATCTATTATGATGGCAGCAACGCTTGCGAAAGGCACGACCGTGATTGAAAACGCGGCTCGTGAGCCTGAAATTGTAGATACCGCTGACTTCCTCAATAAAATGGGTGCGAAAATATCTGGTGCAGGTTCTGATCACATTACGATTGAAGGTGTTGAATATTTAACTGGTTGTGAGCATAGTGTCGTGCCAGATCGTATTGAAACAGGTACATTCTTAATTGCCGCGGCAATTTCGGGCGGTCGTGTTGTTTGTCAAAATACTAAGGCTGATACTTTAGATGCAGTGATCGATAAACTTCGTGAAGCTGGCGCTCAAGTTGATGTGACTGAGAATAGCATTACTTTAGATATGTTTGGTAATCGCCCTAAAGCAGTGAATATTCGTACTGCGCCACATCCAGGTTTCCCTACTGATATGCAGGCTCAATTCACCTTATTAAATATGGTGGCAGAGGGCACGAGTATTATTACCGAAACGATTTTTGAAAATCGTTTTATGCATATTCCTGAATTAATTCGCATGGGTGGTAAAGCTGAAATTGAAGGGAATACTGCGGTATGTCATGGTGTTGAACAGTTATCTGGCGCAGAAGTGATGGCGACAGATTTACGCGCATCAATCAGTTTGGTTCTTGCAGGTTGTATCGCAACAGGTGAAACCATAGTAGATCGTATTTATCATATCGATCGTGGTTATGAACATATCGAAGATAAATTACGTGGACTAGGTGCGAAAATTGAACGTTTTTCTGGAAGTGATGAAGTGTAATTAGGTACGCTACTTTTCTATTAGAAATTGCAACTTTATTTATAATCTTAAATTTCTACTAATGCCTTTCTCTAGAAAGGCATTTTTTTACTGAAATTTTATAAGAGTAGATTGATTACATTGTTTAGAAATCAGTTTTTCTACAAGAAAGTGCGGTAGATTATTTTCTTGTTTTGATAGTAATTGGTCATATCTCGCTTTGTTATAACTAAAATTCATAAAATATAAATAAATAATCTTGTTTTTTCATAAGTTTGATTTTTATAATCACGCTTAGACAAACACAACACAAGGAATAAAAAATGAAAAAATTATTTTTTACAACCGCACTTTTAAGTGCTGGTATTGCTTTCTCTGCATTTTCTCACGCTGGTGAAATTGCTGACCGCGTTGAAAAAACTAAAACTTTATTAGTGGGAACTGAGGGTACTTATGCGCCGTTTACTTTCCATGATAAAAGTGGAAAATTAACAGGCTTTGATGTAGAGGTTATTCGTAAAGTTGCTGAAAAGCTCGGTTTGAAAGTGGAATTTAAAGAAACACAATGGGATGCAATGTATGCGGGGTTAAATGCAAAACGTTTTGATGTGATTGCAAACCAAACTAACCCAAGCCCAGAGCGTTTAAAAAAATACAGTTTCACAACGCCTTATAATTATTCTGGTGGGGTGATTGTGACAAAATCATCGGATAACAGTATTAAATCATTTGAAGATTTGAAAGGTCGTAAATCTGCGCAATCTGCAACAAGTAACTGGGGGAAAGATGCAAAAGCCGCAGGCGCGCAGATTCTTGTAGTGGATGGTTTAGCACAGAGCTTAGAGCTTATTAAACAAGGCCGTGCAGAAGCAACAATTAATGATAAATTGGCTGTATTAGATTATTTTAAACAACACCCAAATGCTAGTTTAAAAATTGCTTATGATCGTGGGGATAAAATTCCGACTGCCTTTGCTTTTTTACAAGGTGAAGATGCATTGATTACAAAATTTAATCAAGCACTTGAAGCACTTCGCCAAGATGGTACATTAAAACAGATTTCAATTGAATGGTTTGGTGATGATATTACTCAATAATTGGTTGGCGAGTCTTCCATTTATGAGTGCAGAACGAGCTGATTATGTAATCAGCTCGTTTTGGCCTATGTTGGAAGCAGCAATTTTATACACATTGCCATTGGCAGTCATTTCCTTCTTCTGTGGTTTGCTTATTGCAGTGATTGTTGCAGTTATTCGTACTTTGCCTAGTCCTAATTTACCCTTAAAATTGTTACAGGCTTTATGTCGAGTGTATATCTCTATAATTCGAGGTACACCGATGTTAGTACAAATTTTTATTATTTTTTATGGATTACCTGAAGTCGGTATTACTTTAGAGCCTTTTCCGACAGCGATTATTGCATTTTCTATTAATATTGGTGCTTATGCAGCAGAGACAGTTCGTGCTTCAATTATTGCTATATCTAAAGGGCAGTGGGAAGCCTCTTATGCGATAGGTATGAATTATCGGCAAGCATTTATTCGTACAATTATGCCACAGGCTTTACGTATTTCAGTACCATCGCTTTCTAATACTTTTATTAGTACAGTGAAAGACACTTCATTGGCTTCTCTTGTTTTAGTGACAGAATTATTCCGTGTAGCACAGAATATTACGGCAGCAAACTATGAATTTATTTTAATTTATAGTGAGGCAGCTTTGATTTATTGGATTTTCTGTTTTGTTTTATCTTTCTTACAAGATCGTCTTGAAATTCGCTTATCTCGCCATTTATAAGGAATGTCTATGTTAAAAGTAAGTAATATTCAGAAAAACTTTAATGGCAATCATGTGTTAAAAGGCATTGATTTTGAAATTAATAAAGGTGAAGTGGTAGCAATTTTAGGGCCGTCTGGTTCAGGAAAAACTACCTTTTTACGTTGCTTAAATTTGCTTGAGAGACCAGAGCAAGGCATTTTGGAATTTACTGATGGTAGTCTAAAAATTGATTTTAGCCAGAAAATTAGTAAAGCAGATGAATTGAAGTTGCGCCGACGTTCATCAATGGTATTCCAACAATATAATTTATTTCCTCATCGTTCCGCCCTTGACAATATCATGGAAGGAATGGTTGTCGTGCAAAAACAAGATAAGAGTCAGGCTAGAGAAAAGGCTCTTAGCTTGTTAGAGAAGGTGGGACTAAAAAATAAAGCGGATTTATTTCCATCTCAACTTTCTGGCGGTCAGCAACAGCGAGTCGGAATTGCCCGAGCCCTTGCGGTAAAACCTGATATTATTTTATTAGATGAACCTACATCGGCGTTAGATCCAGAATTGGTTGGCGAGGTGTTACAAACATTAAAAATGCTTGCTCAAGAAGGTTGGACAATGATTATTGTTACTCATGAAATACAGTTTGCGAAAGATGTTGCAGATCGTGTGATTTTGATGGCGGATGGGAATATTGTAGAACAAAATACAGCAGATAAATTCTTTTCTTGCCCACAACACGAGCGGACTAAACAGTTCTTGCTACAAGCAAAAATACCACTGGATCCAGATTATTGTATTTAAAGTGCGGTAAATTTTTAGAGAGTTTTCTGAATAATGGATTATTTAGGATTTAATTGAAATGTGATGAATTTCACAAGTTGAGAATTAAATGCCTCTGAATCTTTACATTATCAACGCACAATGCAAGAATGATCGCATTCAAATTTAAGTCAACAGGAGTAAATTATGACTTTCGCAGAACGTTTAAAACAAGAATTTGTTTCTGGTTGGAAACCTTTTGAGGTAGTTTGGCTTGCGCTTTTCATCATTGCGCAGATTTGGGCTTATGTACAAGCGCCAGATTCTTGGTTAGCAATGATTTCTGGTATTTCCGGTATTTTGTGTGTGGTATTGGTAAGTAAAGGTAAAATTAGTAATTATTTCTTTGGATTAATTTTTGCTTACACTTATTTTTATGTCGCTTGGGGATCAAATTTCTTAGGCGAAATGAATACTGTACTCTATGTATATTTACCATCTCAATTTATTGGTTACTTCATGTGGAAAGCTAATATGCAAAACAGTGATGGTGGAGAAAGTGTGATTGCCAAAGCTTTAACTGTTAAAGGATGGATGACATTAATTGTTGTGACTACGGTTGGTACTTTGCTTTTTGTTCAAGCATTACAAGCAGCTGGTGGTAGTTCAACAGGTTTAGATGGTCTAACCACAATTATTACAGTTGCTGCACAGATTTTAATGATTTTGCGTTATCGTGAACAGTGGTTGTTATGGATTGCTTTAAATATCCTTTCTATTTTCTTATGGGCAGAAACTCCAGCCATGTACTTAATGTACTCAGCCTACTTACTTAACTCGTTGTATGGTTATTATAACTGGACGAAATTGGTTAAACGTAGCTAAACACACTTAAGCAAAATTAGAAACAAAAAAGAGCGGTAATTTTACCGCTCTTTTTTCTTTGCTTTGAAGATTAACGCATGGTCACGAATTCTTCTGAACCCGTTGGGTGAATAGCCACGGTGTTATCAAAATCAGCTTTTGTTGCGCCCATTTTGATTGCTACGGCAAATCCCTGAATCATTTCATCTACACCGAAACCAATACCATGTAAACCCACAACTTTTTCATCTTTACCCACACAAACTAATTTCATTTTGCACGGTTGGCGATGTTGAGTGACTGCAGTGTACATTGCAGTGAAAGAGGATTTATATACCTTAACATTTTCAGCACCATATTGTTCGATAGCTTGAGGTTCGGTTAAACCTACAGTGCCGATTGGTGGATGGCTGAATACAACGGTTGGAACCAAATTGTAATCTAAATGTTCAGTCGGTTTATTATTGAATAAACGCTCAGAAAGGCGACGACCCGCTGCAACTGCAACTGGTGTTAATTCAATACCATTTTCGATAATATCGCCTACTGCATAAATGCCTTTCACATTTGTATTTTGATATTTATCTACTTTGACATAGCCGCGTTCATTTGTTTCTACACCTGCATTTTCTAAGCCAATTTTATCTGTCGCTGGAACGCGACCTGCAGCCCAAATAACACAGTCCACAGTAACATCAGATTTACCATCACATTTTACTGTAAGAGAGCCATCTGCATTTTTAACAATTTCAGATGGTGTGGAATTGGTATGTAATTGAATTCCATCTTGCGCAAGCACTTCCACTAATGTTTCTACGATTAATGGATCTTGATTACGCATTGGTGCATGGCGACGTACTAATAAATGCGTTTCCACGCCTAGGCTGTTTAATACACCAGAAAGTTCAACGGCAATATAACCGGCCCCGATAACAGCAGCGCGTTTTGGTAATTCGGTTAATGCAAAGAAACCATCTGAATCAATGCCGTATTCTTGTCCTTTAATGTTTGGACGATATGGACGACCACCAGTTGCGATTAAAATGTGATCTGCGGTTACTTGTTCTTTTGTACCATCAGTAAGTGTTACTTCAATGGTATGGGCATCGACAAATTTTCCGAAACCGTTAATTACATCAATATTATTTTTCGCTAATACATTGTTATAAGATGTATGAATACGACCAATATAGGCTTGGCGACTTTCAATCAGTTTTGAAAAATCAAATTTTTTTACTTCAACATCAAAACCATAATCTGGCGCATAATTGTTAATTGCTTCTGCAATATGTGCACCATAAAACATTACTTTTTTAGGTACGCAACCTACATTTACACAAGTGCCGCCAAGATGTTTGGCTTCAATGATTGCGCATTTTTTTCCATAGCTTGCAGCACGATTTAGAGAAGCAATACCGCCACTGCCACCGCCAATAGCGATGTAATCATAATGTTTAGTCATAGTTTAATCCTTCTTTGAACTCAAAAATTTTCCGTATTTTGCCTAATTTTTATAAAGAATGCTATAAATTGATGTAATTGGTTTTATGAATATTTTTATTCTTTTTGAACATCTAATTAGCTTTAGATGATTTTATGGGAAAAGTAGTATGTAGAATAAAATGGCCTCATAAAAAATGAGGAAGGTTATATTAACCTTCCTCACTTAAGAGCATATCTAATTAGCTATGTGATTAATTAGCATATTGGTTAATAGCCGCGGATACTTCTTGATCTTGATAAATGTTATTCACAATATCGTTAAATGTTTGAGACAGAACTTTTTGAATTTCGTCATTATCTGCATTTAATGCGCCTTCTTGTGAACGAGTAGCATTAAATGCTTTGTTATATGAACCTTTCGCACCTTGAACATAAACAGTCGCTTGAATTTTGGTATTAAGTTTATAACGAAGATTACCTTGTTCTACTTGCGTAGCAAATTCACGCACATCCACAGTTACCCACGCATTTGATCCATTGGATTGCCCAATTCTGAAACCTTTACTAATAAGATTTTGTTGCATCACTTGTTGGAATAATTGTGTAACACTTGGTGATGAATTTAATTTAATGAGTTCTCCACGTTTGGTATAGCTCGCAATATCTTGCGTTGTGCGGCTATCTTTCGTTGTTACATACACAATCGCATTTTGATTAATGTTCATTGTGGCATTCGGTGCTGGTGGTGTGAACGTTAATGTATTTGATTGTGCTTGGCAGCCAGCAAGGAACAGCGTAGCGGCTGCAATACTTACTGCTGATAATGTTTTGATTTTGTTTGATAATGTCATAATTTCCCCAATGAGCCAGTTAAAACTGTGTTATTCTTGCAAACTTCATTGCTAATGTATAGCGTTTCATTGTGATTTTGTGGAGATTTATGATGTCTGTTCAACAAACTATCGAACAAAAAATTCAACTAGAATTTCAACCGCACTTTTTTACTGTAGAAAATGAAAGCCACTTACATAGTTCTGGTCGTGGTGCGGAATCTCATTTTAAATGTGTGATTGTGAGTAATGTTTTTGAAGGAATGCGTAAAGTGCAGCGTCACCAACGTGTTTATCAATTGCTTGCAGATGAGCTAAATAGCAGTGTTCATGCGTTAGCATTGCATTTGTTTACTGTAGACGAATGGCGCAAATTAAGTGAGAAAATTCCCGCTTCAACGAAATGCGCAGGCGTTGGACATTAATTTTTATGTTATGAAGATGTAACATTTTTTTGATATATCGCAAAAGGTTTTTACAAAAAAGTAGGCGTTTAAGTAGCGAAAAAAGCAGATTTTCGCTAAAATAAGGCGCTTAATTTTATCCAAATTCAATTTCTCGATAAGCATGTTTATCGTGAAGTTAACCGATTTGAGTTTTTTATTTTTGTGGCATTGATGTCTTTCTAAAGGTGCTTTGTCACGCTCAAACACGAGATTGCATTTAACTTGTTTATTTGCAATTGTATTTTTAACCTTGAAAAGTAGTGCAAACAGTATGATTACAATTAAGAAAGGCTTGGATCTCCCAATTGCGGGAAAACCGGCACAAGTAATCCACAACGGAAATGTTGTGAATCAAGTTGCGATTCTAGGTGAGGAGTATGTGGGGATGCGTCCTTCGATGAAGGTGCGCGAAGGCGATGTTGTAAAGAAAGGCCAAGTGCTTTTTGAAGACAAGAAAAATCCAGGTGTGATTTTTACAGCCCCTGCAAGTGGTACTATCACTGTAATCAATCGTGGTGAGAAGCGCGTATTACAATCTGTCGTAATTAATGTGGAAGGAAATGAGCAAATCACTTTCGCAAAATATAGTGCGGAACAATTGAATACGCTTTCTTCTGAACAAGTAAAACAAAACCTTGTTGAATCAGGTTTATGGACTGCATTACGTACTCGTCCATTTAGCAAAGTGCCTGCGATTGATAGTGAGCCGTCCTCAATTTTCGTGAATGCAATGGATACCAATCCATTAGCCGCAGATCCTGCAATTGTGCTAAAAGAATTTTGGCAAGATTTCACGAATGGTTTAACGGTATTAAGTCGTTTATTCCCTTCAAAACCGTTACACTTGTGTAAAGCAGGTGATACCAATATCCCAACAGTTGATCTTGAAAATTTACAGATTCATGATTTTGGTGGCGTTCACCCTGCGGGGCTTGTTGGTACTCATATTCATTTTATTGATCCTGTTGGTGTAAATAAAACTGTATGGCACATCAATTATCAAGATGTGATCGCAGTGGGTAAATTATTTACAACAGGCGAGCTTTATGTTGAACGTGTTATTTCTCTTGCTGGTCCGCAAGTGAAAGAGCCTCGTTTAATTCGCACTGTAATTGGCGCTAATCTCTCTCAATTAACCCAAAATGAATTAAGTGCGGGTGAAAATCGCGTAATTTCTGGTTCAGTTCTTTGTGGCCAAACTGCAAAAGGTGCTCATGACTATTTAAGTCGTTATGCATTGCAAGTATCGGTAATCGCTGAAGGTAATGAGAAAGAATTTCTTGGCTGGATTACACCGCAATCAAATAAATATTCAATTACTCGTACAGTGTTGGGTCACTTCGGTAAGAAATTATTCAATTTTACTACCGCAGAAAACGGTGGTGAGCGTGCAATGGTTCCAATTGGTAGCTATGAGCGTGTTATGCCGTTGGATATTTTACCGACATTATTATTACGTGATTTAATCGTGGGTGATACCGATGGTGCTCAAGCGTTAGGTTGTCTTGAATTAGATGAAGAAGACTTAGCATTATGCTCTTTCGTTTGCCCAGGCAAATATGAATACGGTTCAATCTTGCGTCAAGTACTAGATAAGATTGAGAAGGAAGGTTAAAAATGGGTTTGAAAAATCTTTTTGAAAAAATGGAACCCGCGTTTTTACCTGGTGGTAAATACAGCAAGCTTTATCCGATATTTGAATCGATTTATACCTTGCTTTATACACCAGGTACAGTAACGCACAAAAACACTCACGTTCGTGATGCGTTAGACTCAAAACGTATGATGATTACGGTTTTCCTTGCGTTGTTCCCTGCGATTTTCTACGGGATGTACAATGTGGGTAACCAAGCGATTCCAGCCTTAAATCAATTAGGCAATTTAGATCAACTAATTGCTAACGATTGGCACTATGCACTTGCAAGTTCATTAGGTTTAGATTTAACTGCCAATGCAACTTGGGGCTCGAAAATGGCGCTGGGAGCGATCTTCTTCTTACCAATTTACTTAGTGGTTTTTACCGTTTGTACAATTTGGGAATTGTTGTTCTCAGTGGTGCGTGGTCATGAAGTAAATGAAGGGATGTTCGTTTCAACCATTTTATTTGCGTTAATCGTTCCACCAACATTGCCATTATGGCAAGCCGCATTAGGTATTACTTTTGGTATCGTTGTTGCAAAAGAAATTTTTGGTGGCGTTGGTCGTAACTTCATGAACCCTGCACTTGCAGGCCGAGCTTTCTTGTTCTTCGCCTATCCAGCTCAAATTTCAGGTGATACTGTTTGGACTGCTGCTGATGGTTTCTCTGGTGCAACCGCACTTTCACAATGGTCACAAGGTGGTCAGGGAGCATTACAACATACAGCCACTGGCGCTCCAATCACTTGGATGGATGCTTTTGTTGGTAACTTACCTGGTTCAATGGGTGAAGTTTCTACGCTTGCAATTTTAATCGGTGGCGCAGTGATTGTGTTCACTCGTATTGCTGCATGGCGCATCATTGCTGGTGTGATGATTGGTATGATTGCAACTTCAACGTTATTCAATTTAGTGGGTTCTGATACTAACCCAATGTTCTCAATGCCTTGGCATTGGCACCTTGTTTTAGGTGGATTTGCATTAGGTATGGTATTTATGGCAACAGACCCTGTTTCAGCATCCTTTACCAATGCAGGTAAGTGGTGGTACGGTGCATTAATTGGTGTAATGGCTGTATTAATTCGTACTGTAAACCCAGCTTATCCGGAGGGAATGATGTTAGCGATTTTATTTGCAAACTTATTTGCACCGATTTTCGACTACATCGTTGTTCAAGCAAATATCAAACGTCGGAGAGCAAGAACAAATGGCTAAGTTTAATAAAGACAGCGTTGGTGGTACAGTTACCGTTGTTGTATTGCTAAGTTTAGTGTGTTCTATCATTGTTTCCGGTGCCGCGGTGGCATTGAAATCGAAACAAGATGAGCAAAAAGCACTGGACGTTCAACGTAATATTTTAACGGTTGCTGGCTTAATGAAAGAAGATAATGCTTCCGTCATTAAAGACACTTATAACAAGTTTATTGAACCACGTTTAGTGGATTTGCAAAGTGGTGATTTTGTTCAAGCATCAAAAGAGGATGTAGAAAAATTTGATCCAAAAACAGCAGTAAAATCGACCGCACTTAGTCAAGCCATTCCTGTGGAACAAGATAAAGCCGGAATTAAAGTGCGTGCCAATCAAGCGCGAGTTTATCTTGTAAAAGATGAACAAGGTCAAGTCAATCAAGTCATATTGCCGATGTACGGTCGCGGTTTATGGTCAACAATGTACGGTTTTGTTGCGGTTGCCCCAGATGCCAATACCATCAAAGGCATTACTTACTATGATCAAGGTGAAACAGCAGGTCTTGGTGGTGAAATTGCCAATCCGCGTTGGCAAGCACTTTTCGTAGATAAAAAACTGTTTGATGATGATCAACGTGTGGCTATTCGTATTGCTAAAAATGCTTCTTCTAACAAAGAATACGGTGTTGATGCTTTATCAGGTGCAACTTTAACCTCAAATGGTGTGCAAGGTTCCTTTGATTATTGGTTTAGTCAAAACGGTTTTGGTCCATTCTTAGCAAAATTTAAAGCGGGGGCAAGATAATGGCTGATGCAAAAAGCAATTTAAAAGCACTTTTGCTTGATCCGATCGTAAAAAATAACCCGATTGCGCTGCAAATTTTGGGTATTTGTTCTGCATTAGCGGTCACAACTCAATTACAAACCGCGATCGTTATGGCCATTGCGGTAAGTTTAGTAACTGGTTTTTCCAGTATGTTTATTTCAATGATTCGTCATTACATTCCAAATAGTATTCGTATCATTGTACAACTGGCAATTATCGCTTCTTTGGTAATCTTAGTTGACCAAGTATTGAAAGCTTTTGCTTATGGTTTATCTAAGCAGCTCTCGGTATTTGTAGGCTTGATTATTACTAACTGTATCGTGATGGGCCGTGCAGAAGCTTTTGCGATGAAATCTCGTCCACTTGAGAGCTTTGTTGATGGTATCGGTAACGGTTTAGGTTACGGTGCAATTTTATTAATTGTTGCAACGTTACGTGAGTTAATCGGTTCTGGTCGTTTACTTGGCTTTCCAGTATTCCAAACCATTCAAGACGGTGGTTGGTATCAACCAAACGGCTTGTTCCTTCTTGCACCAAGTGCGTTCTTTATTATCGGCTTCATCATTTGGGGCTTAAGAACGTGGAAACCTGAGCAACAGGAGAAATAATCAATGGAACATTATATTAGCCTATTTGTGAAGGCGATCTTCATTGAAAATATGGCGCTTTCTTTCTTCTTAGGGATGTGTACTTTCCTTGCTGTATCAAAAAAAGTGTCAACCGCATTCGGCTTAGGGGTTGCAGTAACAGTTGTGCTTGGCATTTCTGTGCCAGCGAACCAATTTGTATTTGAACATGTGTTAAAAGATGGCGCCTTAGTTGAAGGGGTAGATTTATCCTTCTTAAGCTTTATTACATTTATCGGTATTATCGCGGGTATCGTTCAAATTCTTGAAATGACGCTCGATAAATTCTTCCCTGCACTGTATAACGCATTGGGGATTTTCCTTCCGCTTATTGCCGTAAACTGTGCGATCTTTGGTGGCGTATCCTTTGCGATTCAACGTGAATATACCTTCGCAGAATCTGCCGTGTACGGTATTGGTGCAGGCTTGGGATGGATGTTAGCAATTGTTGCGCTTGCAGGTTTAACTGAAAAAATGAAATATGCTGATGTACCGGCAGGCTTGAAAGGATTAGGAATAACCTTTATTTCTGCTGGATTGATGGCGCTTGGCTTTATGTCATTCTCTGGTATTCAATTATAAGGAGGCATAAATGAGCGAATCTTCAATTTTATTATTAGGTGTTGCAGCATTTACTGCTATTATTTTAGTACTCGTTGCGATTATCTTGTTTGCCAAGTCAAAACTAGTCGATTCTGGTGATATTACTATTGGTATCAATAACGATCCAGAGAAAGCGATTACATTACCTGCAGGTGGCAAATTATTAGGTGCTCTAGCAAGTAAAGGTATTTTCGTGTCTTCTGCTTGTGGCGGTGGCGGCTCTTGTGGTCAATGTGTGGTAAAAGTGAAAAATGGTGGCGGAGAAATTCTTCCAACCGAACTTTCTCACATTAACAAACGTGAAGCAAAAGAAGGTTATCGTCTAGCTTGTCAAGTTAACGTGAAAGGTAATATGGAAGTTGAACTTCCAGAAGAAATCTTCGGTGTGAAAAAATGGGAATGTACTGTTATTTCTAACGATAACAAAGCAACCTTTATCAAAGAGCTTAAATTGGCTATTCCTGAAGGCGAGGAAGTGCCATTCCGCGCGGGTGGTTATATCCAAATCGAAGCTGATCCACATGTGGTGAACTATAAGGATTTCGATATTCCTGAAGAATACCATGAAGACTGGGATAAATATGATTTATGGCGTTATGTCTCTAAAGTGGACGAGCATATTATTCGTGCCTACTCAATGGCTTCATACCCAGAAGAGAAAGGCATTATTATGCTTAACGTACGTATTGCAACGCCTCCGCCACGTCAACCTGATGCACCTCCAGGTCAAATGTCTTCATACATTTGGTCATTAAAAGCAGGTGACAAAGTTACTATTTCTGGTCCATTTGGTGAATTCTTTGCGAAAGAAACTGATGCAGAAATGGTATTTATCGGTGGTGGTGCGGGTATGGCGCCAATGCGTTCTCATATTTTTGACCAGTTAAAACGTCTCCACTCTAAACGTAAAATGTCATTCTGGTATGGTGCACGTTCTAAACGTGAAATCTTCTATCAAGAAGACTTTGACCAATTACAAGCTGAAAATCCAAACTTTGTATGGCATGTTGCATTATCGGACGCCTTGCCTGAAGATAATTGGACCGGCTATACAGGCTTTATTCACAATGTACTTTATGAAAACTACTTGAAAAATCATGAAGCACCAGAAGATTGTGAATACTATATGTGTGGACCTCCGGTGATGAATGCAGCTGTAATTAAAATGTTGAAAGATCTTGGTGTTGAAGATGAAAACATTTTATTAGATGACTTTGGTGGCTGATTTTAGTTAATCAATTCATCATAAAAACTGACCGCACTTTGTGATAAAGTGCGGTCAAAATTTAAGGTATTTTTAGAAATTTTCTATGATTACAGGTAAGTTTTGTTGAGTTTGCCAGTAATTCATAAATTTAGGAAATCCAGATGAAAAAATTAATAAGCGGTATCATGGCAGTAGTAATGGCGTTAAGTCTTGCAGCCTGTCAAAAAGAAACAAAAGTTATCTCATTAAGTGGTAAAACAATGGGAACGACTTATCATGTTAAATACCTTGATGAAGGCTCAATGAAAGCAACATCTGAAAAGACGCATGAAGAAATTGAAGCAATCTTAAAAGATGTGAACGCGAAAATGTCCACTTACAAAAAAGATTCGGAGCTGAGTCGTTTCAATCAAAATACCCAAGTGAACACACCGATTGAGATTTCAGCAGATTTTGCCAAAGTATTGGCAGAAGCGATTCGTTTAAATAAAGTGACTGAAGGTGCATTGGATGTAACTGTTGGTCCTGTCGTGAATTTATGGGGATTTGGCCCAGAAAAACGCCCAGAAAAACAACCTACGCCAGAACAATTAGCTGAACGCCAAGCTTGGGTTGGTATTGATAAAATTGCCCTCGATATGAGTGGTGCAAAACCGACATTAAGTAAAGCACTTCCTCAAGTTTATGTCGATTTGTCCTCGATTGCTAAAGGCTTTGGCGTTGATCAGGTGGCTGAAAAGTTAGAACAACTAAATGCTCAGAATTACATGGTTGAAATCGGCGGTGAAATTCGTGCGAAAGGAAAAAATATTGAAGGCAAGCCTTGGCAGATCGCAATTGAAAAACCAAACACAACAGGTGAAAGAGCGGTTGAAGCTGTAATTGGATTAGACAATATGGGAATGGCAAGTTCTGGCGATTATCGTATTTACTTTGAAGAAAATGGTAAACGCTTTGCTCATGAAATTGATCCGAAAACAGGTTACCCAATTCAGCATCATTTAGCCTCAATTACGGTACTTGCGCCAACCTCAATGACTGCAGATGGCCTATCAACAGGGTTATTTGTGCTGGGTGAAGACAAGGCGTTAGAAGTGGCTGAGAAAAATAATCTTGCCGTTTACTTAATCATTAAAACAGATAATGGTTTTATCACAAAATCATCCTCTGCTTTCAAAAAATTAACAGAAACAAAAGAATAGTTATGCAAACTTTATTTTTTACTTTAATCGCTTTCGTCGCAATTATATTGTTGATGTCTATCGGATTTATTATCAAAAAACAAAGTTTAAAAGGCAGCTGCGGTGGTTTATCTGCCCTTGGTATTGCTAAAGCTTGCGATTGTGATAAACCTTGTGACACGCTTCAATCAAAATTAGATGCGGGCGATGAACAAGCGAAAGCTGAATATGAGCAAAAATTTGCGAAAAAAGATGATGATTCGCAATTTTATGAAGTGAAATAACTTGCTCAAAAATGACCGCACTTTATGTGCAAAATAAAATTAACGGCAAAATTATTTTGCCGTTTTCTCATTCAATGACCAATGTGCTTCGCCTTAACCGAAGTTACGGGAGAACTATGTTAATTTCAAATACTTATAATCAACACTTTCCTCAACTTACACAAGAACAGCTTGCGAGAAATGCTACCAAAAAAGTGATTTGTGGTATGTCTGGCGGAGTGGATTCTTCTGTGTCAGCTTTTATTCTTCAACAGCAAGGCTATCAGGTGGAAGGCCTGTTTATGAAAAACTGGGAAGAAGATGATGATACGGATTACTGCACTGCAGCAGCTGATCTTGCAGATGCTCAGGCTGTATGTGATAAGTTGGGTATTAAACTACATAAAATTAATTTTGCGGCAGAATATTGGGATAATGTCTTTGAGCATTTTCTGACTGAATATAAAGCAGGGCGCACGCCGAACCCAGATATTTTGTGTAATAAAGAAATTAAATTTAAAGCATTTTTAGAATATGCAGCTGAAGATCTTGGTGCCCATTACATTGCAACAGGACATTATGTACGTAGAGCTGGTGATGATGAAAATGTAAAATTATTACGTGGTCTAGACGCCAATAAAGATCAAAGTTATTTTCTTTATACCTTAAGCCATAAACAAGTAGGGCAAAGTTTATTCCCCGTTGGTGAAATCGAGAAGCCCATTGTTCGCGCTATTGCTGAAGATCTTGGTTTAATTACAGCGAAGAAAAAAGACTCTACAGGTATTTGTTTTATTGGTGAGCGTAAATTTAAGGATTTCTTAGCTCGTTACTTACCTGCTCAACCTGGCGATATTCGTACTGTTGATGGTGAAATTATTGGTCGCCATGATGGTTTGATGTATCACACGTTGGGACAGCGCAAAGGATTAGGCATTGGTGGTTTGAAAAATGCGGGTGATGAGGCTTGGTATGTGGTAGATAAGGATGTGGGAAATAATGAACTTATTGTTGCTCAAGGGAATGACCATCCTCGTTTATTTTCAAAAGGTTTGATTGCTAGCCAATTACATTGGGTTGATCGCGAACCAATTCGAGAGTTATTACGTTGCACGGTGAAAACACGTTATCGCCAACAAGATATTCCTTGTGTGATTGAACCTATTGATGATGAAACTATTCGAGTGATTTTCGATGAACCACAATCAGCCGTCACACCAGGACAATCTGCCGTATTTTACCTTGGTGAAGTTTGTTTGGGCGGTGGTATTATCGAAGAAAGAATATAAAACAAAGATACTAAAAGCGCATTTTATGCGCTTTTAGACTATTTATTCAAACCAAATGACACTTGCCATTCGGCCCGTTTGGTTGTCACGGCGATAAGAAAAGAACAATTCTTTTTCATTGAATGTACAGTGATTTCCACCATAAATTTGCGTAATGCCCAGATTATTTAATCGTTGAGTTGCTATTTGATAAAGATTACCTAGGTATTTACCTTCTTCTATTGCATCAGGTTGAAAGGCGAGTTTGGCTTTTTCATCTACCGCAACAAACTGTTTTACAACATCAACTCCAACTTGAAATGCAGTTGGGCCAATTGCAGGGCCAAACCAGGCGATAATATCTTCAGGTTTGGCCTGAAAGCATTTTACCGTTTCTTCCAATACGCCATCACATAAACCACGCCAGCCAGCATGTGCTGCAGCTACTTCATTACCCGATGTTGTGGTGAATAGAACTGGCAAACAGTCTGCAGTCATAACAGCACAAACTTGATGAGGTACATTTGTATAAACTGCATCCGCTTCAAGATTTTGTCCTGAATAAGGTAATTGAATGACTCGAGTGCTGTGTGTTTGAGTTAGAAATATAGGTGTTTGTGGCAAACCAAATTTTTCGACTAATAAAGTGCGGTTGGTTTTTACCGCACTTTTGTTATCACCGACATGATCGCCTAAGTTAAAACTAAAATAAGACGTCAAGCTCACGCCCCCTTCACGAGTAGTGGTAAAAGCATGAATATTCTTTGGTACGTTCCAATTGGGGTTAATCGCTTGCATATTAATAATCTAACTCATCTTGATGTTCGAGATAGTCTGCTTTGAGTGCATTTAGCAATTCAACGAAATCATCAGGTAATGGGGCATACCATTCCATCATTTCACCTGTAATTGGATGAGCTAAGCGTAACATGACTGCATGTAAAGCTTGGCGTTTGAAATTACGCAATACTTCCATAAAGTCTTCACTCGCATTTTTTGGTGGACGAGGACGTCCGCCATAGGTTTGATCGCCTAGCAATGGATGGGCAATATGTGCCATATGAACACGGATTTGGTGTGTACGCCCCGTTTCCAAACGTAAACGTAAACGGGTGTAGTTACGGTAATTTTCCATAATACGATAATGGGTGACAGCGGGTTTCCCCATTGGATGAACCGCCATTAAAGTACGTTTGGTTGCATGACGAGCCATAGGTTGATCTACTGTGCCACCTTTGGTCATAATGCCTGAAGCGACCGCTTCATATTCACGCGTAATTTTGCGTTTTTGTAAGTCGCGTACTAACTTAGTTTGTGCCGGAATAGTTTTCGCAACAACCATTAGACCTGTCGTATCTTTATCTAATCGATGCACAATTCCTGCTCTCGGTACTTCTGCAATAGGCGGATAATGATAGAGTAGCGCATTGAGCACAGTTCCATTTGGATTGCCAGCACCAGGGTGTACAACAAGATCTTTGGGTTTGTTAATCACAATAATGTCGTTATCTTCATACACGATATTCAATGGAATATTTTCTGGTTCAAAACGTGTCTCATCTTCTACTTCTACGGTAATTTCTATTTTTTCTCCTCCGAGTACTTTCTCACGCGGAATATTGGCAATGTGATCATTAAGTTTGACGAGATCAGCTTCAATCCACGTTTTTAATCGGGAGCGAGAATATTCAGGGAACAACTCTGCAAGTGTTTGGTCTAAACGCTGTCCCATTTGTTCTGGCTGCACTTCAGCCGAAAGGGTAATTTGTGGCATAAATAGCTCTCAAAAATTTTAAAAGTTGGCTTATTGATTAATGTTCTATACAATAGCGGACAATTGTATCTTATTTATTGGTTTTCGTAAAAATTAAGGAAAAAACAATGCGTAAAATAAAATCTTTGGCATTGCTTGCCGTGGCAGCATTGGTTGTTGGATGTTCAAGTGGTTCAAAAGATGTGGAACAAGCATCAGTAAATGAGTTGTACACTAAAGGTGTTACATCATTACAAGAAGGCGGTTATTCTGAAGCTATTCGTTATTTAAAAGCGGCGACTGAACGTTTTCCTGGTAGTATTTATCAAGAACAGGCGATGCTAGATTTAATTTATGCAAACTATAAAGCGCAAGATTATACGCAAGTATTATTGACGGTAGATAGCTTTTTACATCAATTCCCACAAAGTCCGAACCAAGACTATGCAGTCTATATGGCGGGGTTAACCAACGCTGCAACAGGTGATAATTTCATTCAAGATTTCTTTGGAATTGATCGTGCGACACGTGAAACCACTTCTATGCGTACCGCTTTTTCTAATTTCCAAAATTTAGTTCGTGTATTCCCTAATAGTCCTTATGCTCAAGATGCTTTAGCGCGTATGGCTTATATTAAAGATGCACTTGCTCGCCATGAGTTAGATATTGCAAAATTCTATGCAAAACGTGATGCTTGGGTTGCAGTGTCAAACCGTGTAGTTGGAATGTTGAAACAATATCCTGATGCTAAAGCAACTTATGAAGGTTTGTCTTTGATGAAAGAAGCTTATGAAAAAATGGGTTTAACAGCATTAGCCAATGATACCCAAAAAATTATTGATGCGAATAAAGATAAAACTTTTGCACCAATTGAAAAACCAGATGAGCCAGAATTAAAAGTTCCGACTGCTAAATAGCTATAAGATATGAATAAAAAGCCCGAATAATTTCGGGCTTTTTGCTATATATTATCCTCGATGTGCATTTTTCATAATGCGATCTTTTGTTACTTTCCATTCACGCTCTTTAATATCATCGCGTTTATCATGTTGTTTTTTACCTTTGGCTAAACCAATCTTGACTTTTGCCCATGCACTTTTCCAATAAAGAGAAAGCGCTACGATGGTAAAACCGTCTCGGTTTGCTTTGCCAAATAGGGATGCTAATTCGCGTTTATTTAATAATAACTTACGAGTGCGAGTTGGATCACAAATAATATGCGTTGATGCAACATTTAATGGCTGAATGCTTGCGCCGAATAAAAAGGCTTCGCCATTTTTAAAAATGACATAACTATCACTAATGTTTGCCTTGCCTGCGCGCATTGATTTGACTTCCCAGCCTTGTAATTCAAGACCCGCTTCAATTTCATCTTCTATAAAATAATCATGTCTCGCACGTTTATTCAGTGCGATAGTGTTTGATCCTGGTTTTACTTTTTTCTTTGTCATAATTTTTATACCTTATTTTGCTTGGCGCATTTTATCGGATATCTATTTTTATAGCAAAAAAGATCATCTAGGTAGAACTAGCAGTCGCGTTTATTTTCAAATTTTAAAAGATAAAGGATTTATAGAAAACTCAAGAAAAAATCACCGCACTTTTGTAAAAAAAACAGACACATTGCTGTGTCTGTTTAAGTGAGATAAAAAAGATGAATTAAGTTTTGGTGATTTATATAAAGTAAATAAACGATTATTCCAAACGTTTTGCCACTTTAAGCCAATCAGCTTTAAATTCACGATGCATATTATTAATTGCATCAATAATATCATGGTGAACAAGTTGTTCATTTTGGATGCCTACGCAGTAGCCACCTTTACCTTGCAGCAATAAATCTACCGCGTATGCGCCCATACGTGAAGCAAGAATACGGTCAAAAGCACAAGGAGAACCGCCACGTTGAATATGCCCTAAAACAGTTGCACGAGTTTCGTGCCCAACGCGAGCTTCAATTTCTTTTGCGAGAGAATGAACATCGGTTAAAAGTTCAGTGATTGCAATAATTGCATGGCGTTTACCACGAATAATGCTACGTTCAATTTGTTGAATTAATTCTTCGCGATTAAATTCAATTTCTGATGCGACGATATATTCGCAACCACCGGCAATACCTGCAGAAATCGTTAAGTCACTACAATGGCGTCCCATAATTTCAACGATAGAAATACGTTGGTGTGAGCTTGATGTATCGCGTAAACGGTCGATTGCATCGACCGCAGTTTGTAATGCGGTTTGATAGCCGATGGTATAGTCAGTACCTGCAACATCATTATCAATAGTGCCTGGTAAGCCAACACAAGGGAAACCATGTTCTTCGGTTAATAATTTTGCGCCCATGTAAGAACCGTCACCACCGATAACCACAAGTGCATCAATGCCGTGAGAACGTAAAATTTCTGCACATTTCGCACGAACATTGGGATCCTTAAATTCAGGAAAGCGTGCGGAACCTAAGAAAGTACCGCCACGATTAATTACATCAGATACGCTATAGCGATTTAATTGTTTGATTTTATTATTGTATAAGCCCTGGTAACCATCATAGATACCAAACACTTCTAAGCCTTCTGCAAGTGCAGAACGTACTACGCCACGAATTGCGGCATTCATACCTGGCGCATCACCACCACTTGTTAAAACTGCAATTTTTTTAATCATATTTACCTACTTTTAACCGTAATTGGAAACTGGCATAAGATTACATCATTAGAAGTATCTGCTCTAGCAAAATCTGATGAGATTTTGATCCGGCATAATTTTTTACATTATTTTTGACAAAACAGTTGCCACTTCAAATCTTGTAAATGCTTTCTTTCTATATCCACAACGTATTTTTGCAAATGTTGTTGCACTTTATCGACGGATAAATGTTTAGAAAGTGTTGGTTGCTGTACTTTTTGTGAATATTGATACTGAACAAAGCCACATTGTGGTAATTGTCGTCCTTTCATCACATTGACTTGCCAAGATGGATTTTCCTTCGTTGGCGAATAGATGACATATCCATTTAATTCATTTGGATTCGTCGAATTTTCTGGAATAGCATCGAAATGGAAATCTTTTACGCCTGTATTACGATAAATACGTTCTCTCAATGCGATCCGCTCTTTAATTGAACGCGCTGGTTGATTGCGATCAAAGAGAATTTCAATTTCAGATTGCCAATTTTCTAGCGTATCTGGCTTAGCTATATAAACATAGCGTGCAATGGTTTCTAAATCTTGGCTGCCGGTAAGGGCATAATTTTTACCGTTGTGCTCTAACTGTGTAGGAACATTTAATTGAGTCAGTTTAGTTGCACAGCCAGAGAGTATAAGTGCGGTCAATATAACAAAAATTTTATTCATTGATATCTCGCTTAAATACAAATTCGGTTTCAGTTGATGATACTGAATCAAACCAATAACCATCTAAATCAAATTCTTTTAATTGTTCAATGTCGGTCAAACGATTTTGAATAAGATAACGGCTCATTAAGCCTCGTGCTTTTTTAGCATAAAAGCTAATTACTTTGTATTTGCCATTTTTATTGTCTAAGAAAACTGGCTTAATTATCTTGACTTTAAGTTGGTTTTCTTTAATGGATTTATAATATTCATCAGAGGCTAAATTTATCAGAACATTATCACCTTGTTCATCTATAGCTTGTTGAACCGCTTGAGTAATTACATTTCCCCAAAAGGCATACAGATCTTTTCCTTTAGGATTGGCTAATTTTGTGCCCATTTCTAATCGGTAAGGTTGTATTAAATCAAGCGGTTTTAAAAGTCCATAAAGCCCAGAAAGCATACGTAAATGAGATTGAGCAAAAAGTACATCATCCTCAGAAAGTGAATCAGCATCTAACCCCGTATAAACATCGCCTTTAAATGCAAATAATGCAGCGCGGGAATTGTTTTCATTGTGAATTTTTGTCCATTCTGCAAAGCGTGCGGCATTTAGACCGGCTAACTTATCGCTGATAGACATAAGCGATGAAAGATCTTGCGGAGAAAGTTTACGACAAACCTCAATAAGTTGTTCGCTGTAATCAGTAAAGTGCGGTTGAGAAACTGGAAAATTTTTTACCGCATTTTCAAAGTCAAGGGTTTTCGCAGGGGAGATAATGGCTAACATAATCGTCCTTTTATGAAAAAAGAATGGGCGTATATTAGCATAAAAATTTACACTAAACGCGTTTATATAGCCCATTTTCACTCATGATGAGATCTTGCAATTCAAGATCGAGCAGCTGAACAAGTAAAACATCGACACTCAAGTTAAATTCTTCAGCTAAATCATCAATGCTCACAGGCGTGTAACCGATACGCGAGTAAAGTTTTGGGTGACTTGGTGCTTCTACTAATCGCCGAGGATCGGGTGGTGGCGTGTAATTAGGCACAGCGATCTGGTCAAAATCGATTTCAGTTTGACTATGGATAGAATGTTGGTAGAGCGTTTCCAAAATATCCTTTGCATTTTCCACCAACATTGCGCCTTGTTTAATTAGGCGATTACAACCTTGGCTAAATTCACTTTGAATATTGCCTGGCACAGCAAAAACCTCTCGGTTTTGTTCCAATGCATACCGAGCGGTAATCAGAGAGCCGCTTTTTTCTGTGGCTTCAACCACTAATGTCCCGACTGAAAGCCCGCTAATAATTCTATTACGACGAGGGAAATTTGTCGCAATAGGTGCTTGGTTTGGTAAAAACTCAGAAACTAATGTACCGTTGTTTTGCAAAATGAGTTCTGAAAGTTTGAGATGCTTTACGGGATAAATTTGTTCCAATCCGCTTCCCAAAACCGCTATGGTTTGTCCTTGAATATCAACAACTGCTTGATGGCAATGTCCATCTATTCCCAATGCGAGTCCACTGGTAATCGTAAAGCCAGCCAATGAAAGTTCCGTAGCAAAATATTTAGCCCAATATTCACCATAAGCTGTGCAGTAGCGACTTCCCACCATCGCAATTTGACGTTGTGAAAGAGCGGTCAAATTTCCTTTTACAAATAGCAGAGGGGGAAAGCTGGCTATCTGTTTCAATATAAAGGGGTAAAAAGGGGAAAAATAATTCACCAAATGATTCCCCTCTTTTTGTGACCACTCTAGCGCAGGCTCAATAAATTTTGCTTCAGGCTTGAACCAACGACGAATTTGAATGGCACCCCATCCCATTTGTCGGAAAGCGACATCATCATAATTGAGCAACTCATCTAGCGTAATATTGGATAAAATTTTATCAATGCCCACTCCACCAAGTTTAGGGACTTGCATTAGGCGGAGTAGCGTGTAGGTAATATCTTGCATGCTTTTTCCTTTTTGATTTGAAAATTTAGTATGGAAAAAACGAGTGAAAGAAACGATTAACTTGAAAGCATTTTGCGATGTAGATCGCAAAAATTCTTTTTGATGACTAAAAAATTGCAAAATTTTTCTTATTTTGAAAATGTAAAAAATTCAATAATAAAAATTTGCTGATTGCAATTAATTTGGTTTAATATTCTTTTTATTTTAAATTTATTAGTTAAATGTATATTTTATATTGTGTTTTGATGATTGTTTTTGATATAAAACGCTAAAAAATAGTTTGACAGCCAGTTTTTTATTCGTAATATGAAAAGCGTTTTACACAGAAGGATTTTTATTTATGTCTCGTATTGTTTCTTTATCTCTCAACCTGCTGCTCTCACACTTTGTGTGCGGCTAAGTTGTGGATGAAAAACAGTCAGATGTAAATGCCCAATTTTAAACCCGCACTTTATAAGTTGCGGGTTTTTTGTCTAAAAAATACAGGAAAATGCACCGCACTTTTGGAGTGATTTCAGAAGAACTTTTAGTAAGGACATTGTTATGACAGATAGCGTTATTATTTTTGATACGACTTTGCGTGATGGGGAACAGGCGTTAAAAGCAAGTTTGACGGTAAAAGAAAAATTACAGATCGCTTTAGCACTTGAACGCTTAGGTGTGGATGTCATGGAAGTGGGGTTTCCCGTTTCTTCTCAAGGAGATTTTGAATCTGTTCAAACCATTGCGCGCCATATTAAAAACTCTCGTGTTGCCGCGTTATCTCGAGCCGTAGATAAAGACATTGATGCCGCATACGAAGCATTGAAAGTTGCTGAAGCATTCCGTATTCATACTTTTATTGCAAGTTCAGCATTGCATGTTGAAGCGAAATTAAAACGTTCTTTTGATGATGTGGTAGGAATGGCTGTTGCAGCAGTGAAACGCGCACGTAATTATACGGATGATGTTGAGTTCTCTTGCGAAGATGCAGGCCGTACAGGCATCGATAATATCTGTCGTATTGTTGAAGCCGCAATTAATGCGGGTGCGACCACAGTAAATATTCCAGATACCGTTGGTTTCTGCTTACCAAATGAATACGGCAACATTATTGCTCAAGTGCGCAACCGCGTGCCAAATATTGATAAAGCAGTGATTTCTGTGCATTGTCACAATGACTTAGGCATGGCAACCGCTAATTCTTTAACAGCAGTACAAAATGGTGCGCGCCAAATTGAATGTACCATTAATGGAATTGGTGAACGTGCGGGCAATACATCCCTTGAAGAAGTGGTGATGGCAATGAAAGTGCGTCAAGATTTTATGGGAGTGGATACTCGTATTAATACCCAAGAAATTCATCGCGTGAGTCAAATGGTTAGCCAGCTTTGTAATATGCCGATTCAACCGAATAAAGCCATTGTGGGTTCGAATGCTTTTGCGCACTCTTCTGGTATTCACCAAGATGGCGTGTTGAAAAACAAAAATACCTACGAAATCATGTCGCCAGAAACCATTGGCTTGAAGAAAGAGAAATTAAACTTAACCGCACGTTCTGGTCGCGCAGCCGTGAAAGGTCATATGGCAGATATGGGTTACACCGAGCAAGATTACGATTTGGATAAATTGTATGACGCGTTCTTAAAATTGGCGGATAAAAAAGGTCAAGTGTTTGATTATGATTTGGAAGCATTGGCGTTTATTGATATGCAACAAGGCGATGAAGATCGTTTAGTGTTAGATAAACTTTCTGCACACTCCACTAAAGAATATCCAGCCACAGCCTTTGTTCAATTGAAGTTGGATGGTGAAAAATTAAGTACTTCTTCAATTGGCGGCAATGGCCCAGTGGATGCGGTTTATAACGCAATCTTAAATTTAACTGGCTTAGAAATCAAAATGTCTCACTATAACTTAACCGCCAAAGGCGAGGGCGCAGAAGCATTAGGGCAAGTGGATATTGTGGTTGAACATGAAGGCCGTAAATTCCACGGTGTTGGTTTAGCAACAGATATCGTTGAATCTTCCGCGTTAGCGTTAGTACATGCGATTAATGCCATTTATCGTGCACATAAAGTGGCAGACATTAAAAGCCACAAACATCATTAACCAAATTCCCCTCTTTACAAAAGAGAGGAGAAAATATGAAGAAAATTAACCGCACTTTAGTGTGAAAGAAATAGGAAAAACAATATGCAATCATACAACATCGCAGTTTTACCGGGAGACGGTATCGGTCCGGAAGTAATGGCTGAAGCCATTAAAGTATTAAACAAAGTCCAAGAAAAATTTGGTTTTAAACTTAACTTTAACGAGTTTTATGTGGGTGGTGCCGCAATTGATCATTGCGGTTGCCCATTACCAGCCGAAACCTTAAAAGGTTGTGATGAGGCTGATGCAATTTTGTTTGGCTCTGTAGGTGGCCCAAAATGGACAAATTTACCACCAGATCAACAACCAGAACGCGGTGCATTATTACCATTGCGTAAACATTTCAAATTATTCTGCAATCTCCGCCCTGCTACCCTTTATAAAGGACTAGAAAAATTCTGTCCATTACGTGCAGATATTGCAGCGAAAGGGTTTGATATGGTGGTTGTACGTGAATTAACGGGTGGGATTTATTTCGGTCAGCCTAAAGGTCGTGAAGGTGAAGGCGCACAAACCAAAGCATTCGATACGGAAGTTTATTACAAATATGAAATCGAACGCATTGCACGTGCGGCTTTTGATGCGGCAATGAAACGTCGTAAACATGTGACTTCTGTGGATAAAGCGAACGTATTACAAGCTTCAATCTTATGGCGAGAAACCGTCACTGAAGTGGCTAAAGACTACCCTGAAGTCACCTTAGATCACATTTATATCGATAACGCGACCATGCAATTAATCAAAGCACCTGAGTCTTTCGATGTACTCCTCTGCTCTAACATTTTCGGCGATATTATTTCTGATGAAGCGGCGATGATCACAGGGTCTATGGGGATGTTGCCATCTGCTAGCTTAAATGAAGAAGGTTTCGGCTTATATGAGCCTGCTGGCGGTTCTGCACCGGATATCGCAGGCAAAGGCATTGCTAACCCAATCGCACAAATTCTTTCTGCCGCGATGATGTTGCGTTACAGCTTCAACTTAAATGATGCAGCTGATGAGATTGAAAATGCTGTGCAAAAAGTCTTAGCAAACGGTCACCGTACGGGAGATTTAGCCGATGATTCCGCGCCTGTTTCAACTGCGGAAATGGGTACATTAATTGCTAACGCAATCTAATAAAAACAATGAAAGTGCGGTTTAAAAATACCTCGGATTTTGACCGCACTTACTCTAACAAAAGCCTCTAACGAATTGAGAAAAATTATGGCAAAAACTCTTTACGAAAAATTATTCAATGCCCACGTGGTGTACGAAGCCGAAGGCGAAACGCCGATTTTGTATATTAACCGTCATTTAATCCATGAAGTGACCAGTCCACAAGCCTTTGACGGTTTGCGTGTTGCAGGCCGCCAAGTACGTCAAGTAAGTAAAACTTTCGGTACCATGGATCACAGTATTTCCACTCAAGTACGTGATGTGAACAAACTTGAAGGTCAAGCGAAAATTCAAGTATTGGAGCTCGCAAAAAACACAAAAGCGACCGGTATTCAATTGTTCGACATGACCACCAAAGAACAAGGTATCGTGCATGTCATGGGGCCTGAACAAGGCTTAACCTTACCGGGCATGACTATCGTTTGTGGTGACTCCCACACGGCAACTCACGGCGCCTTTGGTGCTTTGGCATTTGGTATCGGCACCTCCGAAGTAGAACATGTATTAGCTACCCAAACCTTAAAACAAGCCCGTGCAAAAAGTATGAAAATTGAAGTACGCGGCAAAGTGGCCTCGGGCATTACAGCCAAAGATATTATTCTTGCGATTATCGGTAAAACAACCATGGCGGGCGGCACAGGCCATGTAGTGGAGTTCTGTGGTGAGGCTATTCACGACCTTTCCATGGAAGGCAGAATGACGGTGTGCAATATGGCAATCGAAATGGGCGCAAAAGCCGGCTTAATCGCACCGGATGAAACCACTTTCGAATACTTAAAAGGCCGTCCACACGCACCGAAAGGTAAGGATTGGGATGATGCAGTCGCTTATTGGAAAACCTTAAAATCTGATGATGACGCGCAATTTGATTCCGTCATTACATTAGAAGCCAAAGATATCGCACCACAAGTCACTTGGGGCACCAACCCAGGTCAAGTGATCGGTATCGATCAATGCGTACCTAATCCAGCAGAAATGACCGATCCCGTGACTCGTGCTTCAGCAGAAAAAGCCTTGAACTATATCGGTTTAGAAGCCAACACCAATTTAAAAGATATTCCAGTAGATCAAGTGTTTATCGGTTCTTGTACTAATGCTCGTATCGAAGATTTACGTGCAGCAGCGGCAGTCATGAAAGGCCGTAAAAAAGCGGATAACGTAAAACGTATTTTAGTGGTGCCGGGTTCTGGTTTAGTCAAAGAACAAGCCGAAAAAGAAGGATTGGATAAAATCTTTACTGAAGCCGGAGCTGAATGGCGTAATCCGGGCTGCTCAATGTGCTTAGGGATGAACGATGACCGTTTAGGTGAATGGGAACGCTGCGCTTCCACTTCAAACCGTAACTTTGAAGGTCGCCAAGGTCGTAATGGTCGCACTCACTTGGTGAGTCCTGCTATGGCTGCCGCAGCGGGAATGTTCGGTAAATTCGTTGATATTCGTGACGTCACATTAAACTAAGGAGCAGAAAATGGCAGGATTTAAACAACTTTCAGGCTTAGTAGTGCCATTGGATGCAGCAAACGTGGATACGGATGCGATTATTCCAAAACAATTTTTACAAGCCATTACCCGCGTAGGTTTCGGCAAACACTTATTCCATGAATGGCGTTATTTGGATGTAGAAGGCACTAAACCAAATCCAGATTTCGTGCTGAATTATCCACAATATCAAGGCGCGACCATTTTATTAGCACGTAAAAACCTTGGTTGCGGTTCTTCTCGTGAACATGCACCTTGGGCATTAGCCGATTATGGCTTCAAAGTGATGATTGCACCAAGTTTTGCGGATATTTTCTACAACAACAGCTTAAACAACCACATGTTACCGATTCGTTTAAGCGAAGAAGAAGTGGAAGAAATCTTCCAATGGGTGTGGGCAAATGAAGGTAAACAAATCCATGTGGATTTGGAAGCGATGACCGTCACTGTAGGTGACAAAGTGTATACCTTTGAACTGGATGAATTCCGCCGTCATTGTTTGTTAAACGGTTTGGATAATATCGGTTTAACCCTTCAACACGAAGACAAAATCTCAGAATACGAGAAAAACATCCCAGCGTTCTTGCGTTAAAAAATGATAAAAGTGCGGTGATTTTTTCACCGTACTTTTGATCTAATCTAACGTTTTAATGATTCCATTATCGACTGAAAACATTTTTCTGTTTTCGACTTGCATCTCTTTTAATTGTTCTTGAGTAATGGCTGTAACAAATACTTGTGAACCGCTTTGTTGTAATCGTTCTGCCAACAGTGCTCGTTTATATTGATCTAATTCTGATGCAAAATCATCGATCAAAAAAATACAATGGCGTTGCTTTTTTTTCATTAAATGCTCGCCTTGAGCCAATCTCAATGCGCACATTAAAAGTTTAAGTTGTCCACGAGAAAGCACATCTTCGACAGGTAATCCTTGTGCTTTGAAACGAAAATCAGCTTTTTGAGGGCCAGAAAATGTGTAATTTAAGGCACGATCTCGTTCAAAATTTTGCTCAAGAACCTCTGCGTAATCTGTATTTTTTTCCCATCCTTGATGAAAGCTGACATTAATTTCTAATTCAGGGAGGAAAAGTTGGCAAGTTTGCTCGATTTCAGGGCGCAGTGCTTCTGCATATTCGGCTCGCCATTGACTCACTTGATGAGCAAGTTTAGAAAGCTCGACATCCCAAACTTTAATAGCGGAGTAGGGCTGATTTTGTGCAAGCGCTGCATTTCTTTGTTTGAGTAATCGATTAAGATTGCTCCAAGCAGTATAAAAACTTGTTTGATGGTGAAAAAGTCCCCAATCCAAAAATGCTCGGCGATAACTTGGTCCACCATTGAGTAAGGTTAAGCCTTCTGGGGTGATTAATTGCATTGGCAAAAGATGAGCAAGATCGGAAATTTTATTGCCATCTTCCCCGTTAATTTTTACTAACGTGTTGCCTTGACGAAGTTTTTGTAATCCCACAGACCATTGATGTTGGCTTTCTTGGATTTGTCCAAATAAGGTAAAGTGAGGTTCGTCGTAAGAAATGATGCGATTTGTTACCGCACTTTTGAATGAGCGTCCGTGACCAAGATAAAAAATGGCTTCTAATAAGCTTGTTTTCCCGCTACCATTATTGCCGACTAAAAAGTTAAAGCCGGGATCAAAATCAAGATCCACGGCTGTTAAGTTACGAAATTTTTCGACCAATAAACGAGAAATTGCCATATTATAAACGCATTGGCATAATCACATATTCGCTACTGCTGTCTTCGCAGTTTTCGATTAAGCAACTAGAAGAGGCATCAGTTAGGCGCATTCGAACTTGATTGCATTTAAGCGCATTTAGCACATCAAGAATATAGGTGACATTAAAGCCCACTTCTAATTCTTCGCCATTGTAATTGACATCTACGATTTCTTCCGCTTCTTCATGCTCGGTGTTAGAGGCGGTAATTTTTAGTTGGTTTTCGCTTAAATTTAAACGCACACTACGCACACGCTCATTCGATAAAATTGATGCGCGTACAAAGGCCTGTTTAAGAATTTCCCAGCTGCCTTCGACAATTTTCGTTGCATTACGAGGCAGCACTCGGCGATAGTCAGGGAAACGACCATCAATTAATTTTGATGTAAATACAATGTTTTTTAGATGAATACGTAAATTGTTAGTACCGATTTGTAAACGTGCTGGTTCATCGCTTGTTTCTAATAAACGAACCAGTTCTAACACGCCTTTACGCGGTAAAATTACAGAATGATTTTGTAATTCTTGCTCAAGCGAGATGGTGCACACCGCAAGTCTATGGCCATCTGTTGCCACAGTACGCAATAAATTGCCTTCTGTTTCAAACTTCATACCATTTAAGAAATAGCGGGCATCTTGGTTTGCCATGGAAAATTGTGTGGCTTCAATTAAACGGCGCAAGGTGTTTTGCGGTAGTTCAAAATCTACTTCAGATTGCCAATCCGTGAGGTTAGGATATTCTTCTGCAGGTTGAGTTGTTAGTGTAAAACGGCTACGCCCAGACTGCACTAATGCACGGTCTTCTTCAAACGTAACCGTGATTTCTGAATCATCAGATAAAGTGCGACAAATATCTAAGAATTTTTTTGCTGGAATCGTAAAGGTGCCATTTCCAGAAGATGATGAAAGTTGAGTTTGACTCGATAATTCGACTTCCAAATCTGTGCCTGTGATAGTCAATCGATTATCTTCAATTTGCAATAATACGTTGTTTAATACAGGAATATTTGGACGATTACTCAATACGCCACATACTTGTTGCAACGGTTTTAATAAATTTTCTCTTGAAATACTAAATTGCATTGCGTTCTCCTTTTATGCGGACAAAGTGCGGATCAAATTCGCCCAATCTTCTTGAATGCTATTGTCTTGCTCGCGGAATTTTGGTACTTCGCGACAAGCGTTTAATACGGTCGTGTGATCACGGTCAAATGCGCGACCAATTTCAGGCAAACTGCGGTTTGTTAATTCTTTTGCTAATGCCATGGCAATTTGGCGAGGACGAGTCACTGAACGTGCACGACTTTTTGATTTTAAATCTGAAACCTTAATTCGATAATATTCAGCCACCACTTTTTGAATATTTTCAATAGTAACCAGACGTTCTTGCAGAGCCAAAATATCTTTCAAGGTATCACGCACGAAATCAATATCAATGTCACCGCCTTTGAAGTCTTGCATTGCTTTCACGCGATTTAACGCTCCTTCGAGTTCACGCACGTTGGTACGTAAGCGTTGAGCAATGAAGAAAGCGACTTCTTCTGGCAAGTTCATATTATGTTCTTCCGCCTTTTTCAATAAAATCGCTACACGCGTTTCAAGATCGGGCGGCTCAATGGCTGTTGTTAACCCCCAGCCAAAACGTGATTTTAAACGTTCTTCAATTTTTTCAATTTCTTTAGGATAACGATCTGACGTTAAGATAATTTGGCGACCAGTTTCAAATAAGTTATTGAAAATATGGAAAAATTCTTCTTGAGTTTTTTCTTTTTCAGCGAAAAATTGAATGTCATCCACTAAAAGCGCATCGAGGGAACGATAGAATTTTTTGAACTGATCCATTTTATTATCACGCACTGCTTTCACCATATGTTGCATAAAGTTATTTGCGTGAATATAAAGCACTCGCGCATTCGGTTTATTGGCTAAAATGCCATTGCCAATCGCGTGTAATAAGTGGGTTTTCCCTAAACCTGTACCACCATATAAAAAGAAAGGATTGGCCGAAGGTTCGCCTGGTGCTTGAGCAAGTTTTTGACCGACTGCACGTGCGAGTTGGTTCGATTTACCTTCAACAAAGTTATCAAATAAGTGTTTAGTATTGAGATGCGATTCAAATTTTACTGAAGCACTAGATTCAGCTTGAAAATCTACCGCACTTTCTGTTTTAGGATTGCCACTTGGTGCACTTTCTACTACTTTAGGCGCAGGTTTGACCCCTTCTTTTAACGAAATGCGAAGTTCAGGATTTTGTGCAAGTGTTTGACAAATTTGCTGGATTTGTGCGAGATAATGAGTTTCCACCCAGCCTTTCACAAACATATTAGAAGCATATAAAACAATGTGGTTATCCGCAACCACATCAGCCTGTAAAGGACGAAGCCAAGTGCTAAGATCGCTGGCTGAAACTTGATCTTGAAGTTGTAACAGGCAACTTTGCCAAAGATTTGAGAGATTCACAAAAGGATCCTTGTTGTTTTTGTAATAGAGAAAAGTGCGGTAAAAATTGGCGGAGATTTTACAATAAATGCGTGGAAAGATCTTCTAAAAAATCGGCTTGAGATTTATGCAAAAATCCGTATAATCCCCCCGATTTTGGAAATCCGAGAGTTTTTCCCGAAAAATTTCCGTTTCTTATTTGACGAACGCGTATTTTATGATTAAAATTGCGCTCTATTTTTATTAACTCATAATCTGGATTTAGGTAGATTACAATGAAACGTACATTTCAACCTTCTGTATTAAAACGTAGTCGTACTCACGGCTTCCGTGCTCGTATGGCAACTAAAAATGGCCGTCAAGTTTTAGCGCGTCGTCGTGCTAAAGGTCGTAAAAGCTTATCTGCATAATCACCGTTCTTAGTGGTTAAGCTGAACTTTTCAAGGGAGTTACGTTTGTTAACTCCCGTTCAATTCAAAAATGTCTTCGAACAACCGTTCAGAGCTAGTACTCCAGAAATAACTATCCTCGCCAGAAAAAATAATCTTGAGCATCCTCGCTTAGGTTTGACTGTCGCTAAAAAACATTTAAAACGAGCTCATGATCGTAATCGTATTAAACGCTTAGTACGAGAAAGTTTTCGTTTATCTCAACATCGTTTACCCGCATGTGATTTTGTTTTTGTTGCAAAAGGTGGTATTGGTAAGCTTGATAATAGCTCTTTTGTGCAAATCTTAGAAAAATTATGGCAACGACACATTCGTTTGGTGCAAAAATCTTAATTGGATTTATTCGTTTCTATCAACTTGTTATTAGTCCTCTTATTGGACCGCGTTGTCGGTTTGTTCCTACTTGTTCTTGCTATGGCATTGAAGCGTTAAAAACACATGGATTGTTAAAAGGTAGTTGGCTTACTCTAAAACGTGTATTAAAATGTCACCCCTTGAACGCTGGTGGATTCGATCCTGTTCCACCTAAAATCAATAATAACGATGAGAAAAAATAATGGACTCAAGACGTAGCCTATTAGTGTTAGCGCTAATTTTTATTTCTTTCCTTGTTTATCAGCAATGGCAGTTGGATAAAAATCCACAAGTGCCAACTGAGCAAACAACTTCAATGACTGCCAATTCTGATGTTCCGGCAAGTTCTCCTTCTTCTAATTCACAAGTCGTAGCAGATTCTCAAACGCATGGCCGTATTATTACCCTTGAAAACGATGTATTCCGTTTGAAAGTTGATACTTTAGGCGGTGATGTAATTAGTTCTGAATTACTAAAATATGATGCAGAATTGGATTCAAAAACACCGTTTGAGTTATTAAAAGACACCAAAGAACATGTATATATTGCACAAAGTGGTTTAATTGGTAAAAACGGTATCGATACTCGTTCTGGTCGTGCGCAATATCAAATTGAAGGTGATAATTTTAAATTAGCAGATGGTCAAGCGTCTCTTTCTGTGCCTCTTCTTTTTGAAAAAGATGGTGTGGCTTATCAAAAAATCTTCGTATTAAAACGTGGTAGCTATGATTTAGGCGTAGATTACAAGATTAATAACCAAAGTGGTCAAGCTATTGAAGTCGAGCCTTATGGTCAATTAAAACATTCTATTGTTGAAAGCTCTGGTAATGTAGCAATGCCAACTTACACTGGTGGCGCATATTCTTCTTCAGAAACTAACTATAAAAAATATAGTTTTGGTGACATGAAGGATAATAATCTTTCTATTGATACTAAAGCTGGTTGGGTTGCAGTATTACAGCATTATTTCGTATCTGCTTGGATTCCTAATCAAGATGTAAATAATCAACTTTACACAATTACAGATACTAAAAATAATGTCGCTTCAATTGGTTATCGCGGTCCAGTTGTGACAGTTCCTGCTGGTGGTCAAGAGACGATTACAAGTTCATTATGGACTGGCCCTAAACTTCAAAACCAAATGGCTACCGTAGCAAATCACTTGGATTTAACAGTTGATTACGGTTGGGCTTGGTTTATTGCTAAACCGTTATTCTGGTTATTAACCTTTATTCAAGGGATTGTGTCTAACTGGGGTTTAGCGATTATCTGTGTAACAATCGTGGTGAAAGCAATTTTATATCCACTTACGAAAGCACAATATACTTCAATGGCTAAAATGCGTATGTTGCAACCTAAAATGCAAGAAATGCGTGAACGTTTCGGTGATGATCGTCAACGTATGAGCCAGGAAATGATGAAACTTTACAAAGAAGAAAAAGTAAATCCACTTGGTGGTTGTTTGCCAATTCTTCTTCAAATGCCAATCTTCATAGCATTGTATTGGACATTTATGGAAGCAGTTGAATTACGTCACGCTCCATTCTTTGGTTGGATTCAAGATTTATCAGCACAAGATCCTTATTATATTTTCCCTATTTTAATGGGTATCTCAATGTTCTTGTTGCAAAAAATGTCGCCAACGCCAGTGGCTGATCCAATGCAGCAAAAAGTGATGAACTTTATGCCATTAGTCTTTATGTTCTTCTTCTTATGGTTCCCTGCTGGTTTAGTGTTGTACTGGTTAGTTTCTAACTTAATTACAATTGCACAACAACAATTAATTTATCGAGGGTTAGAGAAAAAAGGGTTACATTCCCGTAAGAAATAGTCACTAACTGGCAAAAAGAAAGGCACGAATAGTGCCTTTCTTTATTATTTGATCTTAATATATTCCGCATTTTGTAGAGATAGAGTTTCTTTTTAGAAGAAACAGGGATAAGCGTTATTCCTCTAAATTAAAAGTGCGGCTAGATTTTAAAGAGTTTTTTATGAAAGAAACAATCGTTGCTCAAGCTACTGCGCCAGGTCGTGGTGGTATTGGGATTTTAAGAGTCTCAGGGCCTTTAGCAACAGAAGTTGCACAAGCGGTGTTGGGGAAATGTCCTAAGCCAAGAATGGCTGATTATCTCCCTTTTAAGGATGCTGATGGCACTGTTTTAGATCAAGGGATTGCCCTTTACTTTAAATCACCAAATTCATTTACAGGTGAGGATGTATTGGAATTGCAAGGCCACGGTGGGCAGGTTGTATTAGATTTATTACTCAAACGTATTTTACAAATTGATGGAATCCGTTTGGCGAGACCGGGTGAGTTTTCTGAACAAGCTTTTTTGAATGATAAATTGGATCTTGCTCAAGCGGAAGCCATTGCGGATTTAATTGATGCAACATCAGAACAAGCCGCACGTTCAGCATTGAAATCCTTACAAGGGGAATTTTCGAAGAAAGTAAATGAGTTAGTTGATTCGGTTATTTACTTACGCACCTATGTAGAAGCGAGCATTGATTTTCCTGATGAAGAAATTGATTTCTTGGTGGATGGAAAAATTGAAGCAAACTTACGTGGTATTATTAATCAGTTGGAAGATGTTCGCTCAGAAGCCAAACAAGGTTCTATTTTACGTGAAGGTATGAAAGTAGTGATCGCTGGTCGTCCGAATGCGGGTAAATCGAGCTTGCTTAATGCCCTTGCTGGTCGCGAAGCAGCTATCGTAACGGATATTGCGGGCACAACGCGCGATGTATTGCGTGAGCATATTCATATTGACGGTATGCCATTGCATATTATTGACACCGCAGGTCTTCGAGATGCAACCGATGAAGTCGAGCGCATTGGCATTTCTCGCGCATGGACGGAGATTGAACAAGCCGATCGTATTATTTTGATGTTAGATAGTAGCGATCCTGAAAGTGCAGATTTAAGTAAAGTGCGGTCAGAATTTTTAGCAAAATTACCCACAACGTTGCCTGTCACTATTGTTCGAAACAAAATTGATTTAAATGACGAACAAGCAAGTCAAAGCGAACAGGGGGGTTATGCAATTATTAGTCTTTCCGCTCAAACGCATGATGGTGTACAACTTTTACGTGAGCATTTGAAACAAGTAATGGGTTTTCAAACTGGTATGGAAGGGGGCTTTTTAGCTCGTCGTCGTCATTTAGATGCACTTGAGAAAGCTGCAGAGCATTTGCAAATCGGTTTGGTTCAACTTACTGAATTTCATGCAGGAGAACTTTTAGCGGAAGAATTACGCTTAGTACAAACTTACTTGAGTGAAATTACAGGTGAATTCACATCTGATGACTTGCTAGGTAATATTTTTAGCTCTTTCTGTATTGGAAAATAATTTCTAAATTATGAGCTTTTATACACTTTGTATTATTGCACTGGGCTTATCAATGGATGCTTTTGCTGTATCCATTTCTAAAGGTATTGCATTAAGATCTTTTCGTTGGAAACAAGCTCTTTATATTTCTCTCTGTTTTGGATTTTTCCAAGGTATCATGCCTGCAATAGGTTTTTTTGTAGGCTTGCAATTCAGTTCAATGATTCAAGATTGGGATCATTGGATTGGTTTTGTTTTACTTGCATTAATTGGCATTAATATGGTGCGTGAGGGATTAAATGCTGATTCCGAAGCAAGTGTAGAGCCATCTATAAATTTGAAACGTTTATTGACTTTGGGTTTAGCTACTAGTGTGGATGCCTTAGCAATTGGCATATCTTTTGCTTTTCTTTCGGTCGATATTTTTTCGGCTATGGTAATTATTGCACTGACTACTTTTATCGTTTCATTATTCGGCGTAAAGAGCGGTCATTTTCTTGGGCAAAAATTTAGATCAAAAGCGGAGATTTTGGGTGGCATAGTGCTGATTGGAATTGGTATTAGCTTGCTTTATGAGCACGGTGTTTTCACTTTTTAAGATGCTAATTTTCTACGTTTAGATTATAATCGGGGAAAATTTTATGTTTATAACAAGGGTTATAGAATGTTAATTGAAAAAATGCACAATTTATCAAATTCAAAGGTAGCTAAGTTTATTTTGGGTTTGATTACTTTATCGTTTTTAGTCGGCGGTATGTCTGGCTATCTTTTTAGTTCAAATGATACTTACGCGGCAAAAGTTAATGGTGAAGTGATTTCGCAACAAGACTTTTTAAATCGCTACAACCAAGAATTTGAGGCTCGTGCACAACGCGAAGGCGAAGCATTTATGGCTCAGTCAGATTCTCCTGAATTTGTTACCGCACTTCGTCAAAGCACCATCAATCGAATGATTGATCAAGAATTGCTTCGTCAATATGCGAAAGAATTAAAATTAGGCGTCAGTGATGAAATGATTAAACGAGCAATCGTGACAGATCCTAATTTTCAAGTAAATGGCAAATTTGATAATGGTGTTTATCAACAAGTATTACAACAAAATCGTTTAAGTTCAGATGGTTATGCGGCTATTTTGCGTGGCGCATTAACCCTTGAACAAATGCAAAGTGGTGTTGCTAACAGTGAGTTTATCGTGCCTGCGCAAGCAAAAAATACCGCAGAAGTTTTCTTTCAAAAGCGTTCAGCTCGTTTAGCAACATTATATCTTGCTGATGAAATGGCAAAGCAAACGGTATCTGATGATGAAATTAAAGCTTATTACGAGGCTAATCAAAAATCTTTTGTTCAGCCAGAACAAGTGAAGGTTCAATATATTGATCTCTCTGGTAGCCAAATCGAAAAAGGTATCGAAGTTAAAGATGTAGAAATTGCGCAATATTATCAAGATAATAAAGCGCAATTTATGACTCAGCGTTTAGCACATATTCAATTTGCAAATGAGCAAGATGCTAAGTCTGCTTATGACGAATTACAAAAAGGCGCAAATTTCGCTGATGTAGCTAAAGCTAAATCTTTAGATAAAGTTTCTGGTGAGAATGGTGGTGATTTGGGTTGGGTAAATGCGAATGAATTACCAAAAGCCTTTGAAGATGCCGCCGCTGCATTGCAGGTTGGGCAATATAGTCAGCCAATCAATGTGGATGGTAATTACCATATTGTTTTAGTGCAAGAACGTAAAGCTCAAAATTTAGATGAAGTGAAAGCACAGGTTGCTGATTTAGTTCGTAAATCCTTATTAGAAAATCGTTATTACGCAATTGAAAAGCAAGTGCGTGATAAGGCTTTTGAGGATAGCAAATCACTGAATACCGCGGCACAAGTTGCAGGTGTTAAAGTTCAAGAGAGCGGTTATTTTTCTCGTCAAAATGTACCTGCAGAATTAAATTTCCCTAATGTAGTTTCTGCCGTTTTTGAATCTGATATTGCCAATGGTGGCGCTAATTCAGAGCCTTTGAATGTCGGCGATTATCACGCTATTGTAGTTCGTGTGTTAGATCACAAACCTGAAGGTGTGAGAACATTGGAAGATGCGAAAGCAGATATTGAAATGTTCTTAAAACGCCAGAAGGCTGAAAATGTTCTTAACGAAAAAGCACAACAAGCGGTGAAAGCATTAAGCGAAAATGCTGAATCAAAAGTGGATGGAATTAATTTCTCGAGTGAGCAAACTTTTACTTTAAGTGAAAATAAAGATCCAATTTTAACAAATGGCGTATTCTCAATTGCTAAACCAGCATCAGGTAAAACGGTTTACCAAGTTGCTCGTAATGAGAAAGGCGATGTGGTTGTTATTGCTTTAAATAAAGTAGAAGACGGCGTGCTTAACGATAAAGAATTAAGTCAATTTAGTGCTCAATTATTACGTACAAGTCAGGCAGAAGTTCAAGCGCAATTAATGCAAGGATTGCGTGAGAGAGCAAAAATTGAAGTAAATGATTCTTTCATCAATCAAGATGATGAAGCACAGTAATAATTGATTAAATTGCAATCTCAGATAAATTTTGATAAAAAGTGCGGTAAATTCACCGTACTTTTTTATAGGGAGCAAACAATGGCAGAAGAAACAATTTTTAGTAAAATCATCCGTAAAGAAATTCCTGCAAATATCGTCTATCAAGATGAATTAGTCACAGCGTTTCGTGATATTTCACCACAAGCTAAAACACATATTTTGATCATTCCAAATAAAGTAATCCCAACAGTGAATGATGTGACGGAGCAAGATGAAGTAATGCTAGGCCGATTATTTAGCGTAGCTGCTAAACTCGCTAAAGAAGAAGGCATTGCGGAAGACGGTTACCGCCTAATTGTGAATTGTAATAAACATGGTGGGCAAGAAGTATTCCATTTGCATATGCATTTAGTCGGTGGTGAACCTTTAGGTAGAATGTTAGCGAAATAATGAAAAAATATTTTTTAATTTTGGCGAGCCTTGTGCTCGCTGCTTGTTCAAGTTCAGTAGAAAACTTAACTTATTCAACGAAGCCGATTTTAAATATCACATCTAATCTTTCACCTTTAATTCAAGTTGAAACGAGTCAAAAATCAGCGCTTATAAAAAACAAAAGTCAGCAACTTTTGAATATAAGTTACTACTTATATTGGTACGATCATTTAGGGGTAACCCAAACTTGGGTAAATCAGCAAGAGAGCTATTCCGCTCAATTGTTGCTAAAACCACAAGAAGAGAAATCGATCGATTTAATTAAACCCACTGTAGAAAGTAAAAATTATCGCCTTTATTTAAAATAATTTATGAGCACGTTGTTAATTGATTTAAAAGGAAAAGAGTTGGAACAAGAGGAAGTTGAGTTACTTTCTCATCCTCTTGTTGCAGGATTGATTTTATTTACTCGAAATTTTGAAGCTAGAGAACAAATTCAAGAATTAATTCGTTCTGTTCGTCAACGAGTGAAAAAGCCGTTATTGATTACGGTGGATCAAGAAGGCGGACGAGTTCAACGTTTCCGTGATGGATTCACCATGTTGCCTTCAATGCAGGCTTTTCAAGAAACACTGTCAACAACTGAACACGTGAACTTCGCTAAAGAAGCAGGTTGGCAAATGGCTGCAGAAATGATTGCCTTGGATATTGACTTGAGTTTTGCGCCCGTGTTGGATTTGGGGCATGAATGTCGAGCGATTGGTGATCGCAGTTTTTCATCTGATGTAAAAAGTGCGGTAAATTTAGCAACTGCTTTTATTGATGGTATGCATCAAGCAGGCATGGCATCTACAGGTAAACATTTCCCCGGTCATGGCCATGTATTAGCTGATTCTCATTTAGAAACACCTTATGATGATCGTACAAAAGACGAAATTTTTAGTTGCGATCTCCAACCTTTCCAACAGTTGATTTCACAAAATAAACTCGATGCTATTATGCCTGCGCATGTCATTTATAGACAATGTGATAGTCAACCCGCAAGTGGCTCAGAATATTGGTTGAAAGAAATCTTACGAAAACAATTAAATTTTCAAGGTGCAATTTTTTCCGATGATCTCGGTATGAAAGGCGCTAGCGTAATGGGTAATTTTGTAGAGCGTAGCAAAAAAGCGCTCAATGCAGGTTGTGATCTTTTGTTACTGTGCAATGAACGTGAAGGTGTCATTCAAGTATTAGATAATCTAAAACTTAATGAAAATGAACCGCACTTTATAGCTCGTCAAGCTCGCTTACAAAATTTATTTAAACGTAGAGTGATCAAGTGGAATGACTTGGTTTTAGAGCAACGTTGGAAACTGAATCACCGAAATCTCGCAGATATTCAAAGCCGTTGGTTAGATATTCAGGCTGCAAGAAAATGATTGATTGTCGATACTATCAACAAAATGAATGTCGTTCTTGTCAATGGCTTGACATACCTTATAGTCAGCAGCTAACTGAAAAACAACATCATTTAAAGCTACAACTGACGTCTATTAATTTCGATGGAGCTCAATGGTTGGCTCCTTTTGAATCTGATGAACAAGGCTTTCGCAATAAAGCTAAAATGGTTGTGAGTGGTAGTGTTGAACGCCCGATACTGGGCATTTTAAAAAATCCTAATGATCCACAAAGTGCGATTGATTTGTGTGATTGTCCCCTTTATCCAACTCATTTTTCATTGATTTTTCCGGTTTTAAAGGATTTTATTGGCCGTGCTGGTTTAGTACCTTATAACATTGCTAAACAAAAAGGCGAGCTCAAATATATCCTGCTGACAGAAAGTATCGCGATGGGAAAATTAATGTTGCGTTTTGTATTACGCACAGAAAATAAATTGCCATTAATTCGTCGAGAATTACCCAAATTATTGGAAAAATTACCGCACTTAGAAGTAGTTAGCATTAATTTACAACCACAGCACGCGGCCATCTTAGAAGGTGAACAAGAAATTTTTCTGACAGAACAACAATTTTTACCTGAGAATTTCAACGGTATTCCGCTCTTTATTCGCCCACAAGGTTTCTTTCAAACCAATCCTAAAGTGGCAGCGGGATTATATGAAACCGCTCAGCAATGGGTGAGCGAATTACCAATTTATAAAGTCTGGGATTTATTTTGTGGCGTGGGAGGATTTGGACTACATTGCGCGAAAGCTTTACAGGAAAAATGGGGAAAAAGTATAGAGTTAACTGGAATTGAAATTTCCTCCTCAGCTATTTTTGCAGCGAGTCATTCCGCTAAAATATTGGGGTTAGAACATGTAAATTTCCAATCCCTAGATGCGGCGAGTGTGATGAAAAATCAGGATGAGAATAAGCCAGATCTTGTGATTGTGAATCCACCACGTCGTGGAATTGGAAAGGAATTAAGTGAATTTCTTAATCAAATTCAACCGCACTTTATCTTGTATTCCAGCTGTAATGCCGTGACAATGGGTAAAGATTTACAGTATCTCACTTGTTATAAACCATTGAAAATTCAAATTTTTGATATGTTTCCGCAAACATCTCATTATGAAGTATTAGTTTTATTACAAAGAAAAAAGATTAATTAAGGTGAGATAGAAAAAACTAAGGAATTTGAAAGAAGGGTGGTGGAACTAAGCAGAATTGGTCTTAACAGCAAGTGGCTTACTGCACGCATCCCTGCGGGATTTCTACCTAGCCCACCATAGATTAGAAAATGCATCTTGGTGTTCTAGCTTTTGCGGCATAAAACTATGCAATAAGGTTATAAACCTTTAAAAGCCACTATATCAGGAGACCAATCCTGTCTTCCCACTATATTTGTAAGAAGTTGAATAATGATAGAATCCTTTATATTAATTGTCAATTAATGTTTTGAATATTATTTCTAATTAAACAAAAACCATCCAAATTGATTTTGGATGGTTTCATTTTGAATGATTTATGATGAAAAATTATCTTGCACCATATACAACGATGGTTTTTCCATGGGCATGGATAAGATTCTGATCCTCTAACATCTTAATAATACGTCCTACAGTTTCTCGTGAACAACCAACCATTTGCCCTATTTCTTGACGTGTAATTTTGATTTGCATTCCATCAGGATGTGTCATTGCGTCAGGCTGTTTAGCTAAGTTCATTAGCGTTTGAGCAATACGACCTGCCACGTCTAAGAATGCTAAATTACTGACTTGGCGTGAAGTATTTTGTAAACGTCTTGCCAATTGTGCGGTTAAAAACATTAAGATTTCTGGGTTTGCTTGAATTAATTGACGATATTTTTTATAAGAAATTTCAGCAATTTCACATGTTGTTTTTGTTTTTACCCAAGCAGATCTTTTTGAACCTTCATCAAATAATCCAGCTTCACCAAAGAATTGTCCTGCACCCAAATAAGTGAGGATCATCTCTTTACCTTCATCATCTTTTGCTGACACCATCACAGAGCCTTTTATGACATAATAAAGTGTCGTTGCATCTTCACCTGCGTGAATTAAAGTCGATTTTGCGGGATATTTATGTAAATGGCAGTGAGTAAGAAACCAATCTAAAACTGGATCTCGTTGAGTTGTATCTTCTTCTTGAGAGGAGGTGACAACTTCATCAATTTCGGTTAATTCATTTGACATTCGTGCTCCTTACATTCCTGTTTCAAAAATTCCGTTTTATTTTTGATGTCAATGGATTCATGCAATTCAGACCATACAATCACCGCAATTCCATTGCGAATTTGAGTCAGTAAAAGTTGTTTTTTTTGGTTGAGTGAAAGTTCTTCTATACCGTAATCGGTTCCTTCGCGTAAAATTACGCTTTCTACGATATTATCTAATGTTTCTGCTTCCAGTTCTTGCCAAGGAATAATCATATATTTACTCGGTAAAGTCAATTAGGCAAAAAGTGGCTCGATAAAACGCCATTGTTGTTCGAAAGACTGGCTTGCATTCAGACGGAAATTAGTACGAACATAGCGCATAAATTGTCCTTCACATAGTGTCACTAAATGCGAGGCAATTATGCGTTCATCTACATTAAAGCCGCGTCCTTCACGCAATTTTCGCATCTGTAAAATATTGACAAACTGCATTTCAAGACGATTAAAAAATTGTGCGACTCGAACTTGTAATTGAGCGTCTTCAAACATTAATGCATGACCCGTTAGAATTCGAGTTAACCCAGGATTTTTACGGGCAAAGTCTAAAATTGTTTGTAAAATATCATGAATGCGATTCATTGTTTGGGTTTCGTTACGCATTGATGCTGAAATTCGGCTCAACAACGTACTTTCAATATGTTCAATGAGCGCTTCAAACATTTTTGTTTTGCTTGGAAAGTAACGATATAACGCAGCTTCAGATACCCCAACTTCTTTTGCTAGACGAGCCGTTGTCATACGCTCCATGCCGCGTTCGGAATGAAGCATATGTATCAACACGGTAAGCACTTGTTGACGACGTTCTTTTACCGTTCTTTTTTCAATTTTTGGTGTTTCAATTTTAGGCGCAATCTCTTCCACGCCTGATAAAGATAATTGTTCTTCTACCATAAATTATTGTTTACCTGAATGACCGAAACCGCCTGCACCACGTTCGGTTTGTTGAAAATCTTCTACAATATTAAATTCAGCTTGTACTACTGGCACGAAAACAAGTTGAGCAATGCGATCGCCGACTTCAATTTTGAATGGTTCATTTCCACGGTTCCATATTGATACCATTAATGGCCCTTGATAATCGGAGTCAATTAATCCTACAAGATTTCCTAGCACAATGCCGTGTTTATGACCAAGACCCGAGCGAGGCAAAATCACTGCAGCTAAATTTGGATCCGCAATATAAATTGAAAGGCCCGTCGGAATTAATTTGGTTTCACCTGGTTGAATTTCAAAGCTTTCATTGATCAAAGCACGTAAATCAAGACCTGCCGAACCTTCAGTTGCGTAAGTTGGCAGAGGAAATTCATTTCCAATGCGAGAATCTAAAATTTTTACGTCAATTTTTTTCATGTCATACTCCGTTTGAAATTCGTTGTTAAGTAAAAGTGCGGTTGAAATTATCAGGCCTTTTGATAGTGTTCGATGATTTCATTGACTAAATCAGCTGCAAGTTCCACTTTTGATTTTAGCGATAATTTTTTATGACCATTTTTCCAGAAAAGCTGCAAGGCATTTTCATCAGCGTTAAAAACTTGTCCGCCAGATACATCGTTGGCACAAATCATATCAAGATTTTTGCGTTCAAGTTTATCTTTTGCATAATCATCAACATTTTGGGTTTCCGCTGCAAAGCCAACAGTAAAAGGACGATGTGTTTTTAAATGTCCTACATCTGAGATAATATCGGGATTTTTAATTAACTTGATAGATATTTCATCCCCTGATTTTTTGATTTTTTGGTCAGCGACTTCAGCTACTCTGTAATCAGCAACAGCTGCACAACCAATGAAAATTTGATTTTTCACCGCACTTTCAAGAGAGGCTTGCCACATTTCTTGTGCGGATATGACATTGATTCGATTTACATTTTTGGGTGTTGTTAAATTCACTGGTCCTGAAATCAGCGTGACGTTCGCCCCACGTTCTGCAAATGCTTCAGCAATTGCAAATCCCATTTTGCCTGAACTATGGTTAGAAATATAACGAACAGGATCGATTGCCTCACGCGTTGGGCCTGCTGTAATGGCGACATTTAATCCTTGCAGATCTTGTTTTTGAGAGACAAAATCAGAAAGTGCAGCAAAAATTTCCTCTGGTTCTGACATACGCCCTTTCCCTATATCGCCGCAGGCTTGAAAACCACTATTCGGGCCGATAAGCTCAATCCCTCGAGTTTGAAGAGTCGTTAAATTTTGTTGAGTAATGGATTGGCGATACATCTGCTGATTCATTGCTGGGGCAAGAAAAATTGGCGCATCAGTCGCAAGACAAATTGTTGAAAGTAAATCATTCGCCATGCCTACAGTAAGACGGGCTATAAAGTCTGCACTAGCTGGCGCAATAATGATGGCATCAGCCCATTTGGCAAGTTCAATATGCCCCATTGCTAGCTCTGTTTGTGGATCAAGTAAAGATTGTGAGACAACATTGCCTGAAATGGCTTGAAGCGTTAAAGGAGTAACAAATTCTGCCGCAGCGGGGGTTAATACTACACGTACTTCGGCTTCTGCTTTGCGTAACAAACGAATCAACTCTATTGTTTTATAGGCTGCAATACCGCCAGTTATGCCGACTACAATATGCTTTCCGTTTAATTTCATGTTTCAACCTTTGTTAGTGCTTAGCCACAATTCTGTTATTTTACTTTAATTTTATTGAATGCCCAATGCTATTTTTGCGATACATATCGCAGACTTTGTATAAGTTACTCGTAAAACAAGAAAAGAGCGGTCAAAATTTTTTCTATTTTTCGTTCAATATCTTATGGAAAACAATGATGATTTAATGCCACGGGAAAAATTGCTTAAATTTGGTGTAGAAACTCTCGCTGATTATGAATTGCTGGCGATCTTTTTACGAACTGGTATAAAAGGATGCCCAGTCATTCAGCTTTCGAAAAATGTCTTATCACATTTTGGTTCCTTGCATGCTTTACTTTCTGCAGATGAAAAAGCCTTCTGTTCCGTAAAAGGCTTAGGCATTACGCAATTTATTCAACTGCAAGCAATTACGGAAATGACCAAGCGTTATTTAAAGCAAGAGATGTTAAATACCCCGATTATTAATGATCCTGAAACGGTAAAACTTTTTTTACTCACTGAATTGCAACATGAGGAAAGAGAAGTGTTTATGGTTTTATTTTTGGATAATCAACATCGTCTGATAAAAAAAGAGCGGTTATTTTTAGGTACAATTAATGTATCAGCGGTTTATCCTCGGGAAATAATCAAAGAAGCACTTTATTGTAATGCGGCTGCTTTAATTTTAGCGCATAATCATCCTTCGGGTATAACGGAGCCGAGTTATTCGGATCAGCTTATTACTAAAAAAATTCAGGAGTCAGCAGAATTAATGGAAATTAGAGTACTTGATCACTTAATTGTCGGAAAAACAGATTGCTATTCTTTTGCAGAGAACTTTTTATTATAAATTTTTATAATGTTGGCCATTTTTTTACCGATTACATTCAGGAAAATCGCATTTGCACTTGAGAAATGAAAACAAAGCCAGTATAATTTGCGACCTTTAATATAGTAAGCGGGTCGGATTAGCGCGACCTGACGAGGTAGCAAGCTGGTTTTAACTGGCTTTAAACAATCCGAACCGTAAGCTCGAGCTTATATTTAATTATTGGAGATTATTATGTCTAGAGTTTGTCAAGTAACAGGCAAGCGTCCAGCTGTGGGTAATAACCGCTCACACGCGATGAATGCGACACGTCGTCGTTTTCTTCCAAACCTTCACACTCACCGTTTCTGGGTTGAAAGTGAAAACCGTTTCGTAACCTTACGTTTAACTGCGAAAGGTATGCGTATTATTGATAAAAAAGGCATTGATGCAGTATTAGCTGAAATCCGTGCTCGTGGCGAAAAAATCTAAGGAGCTAAAAAATGGCAGCTAAAGGCGCTCGTGAGAAAATCCGTTTAGTTTCTACTGCAGAGACCGGTCACTTCTACACAACTGATAAAAACAAACGTAATATGCCTGAAAAAATGGAAATCAAAAAATTTGATCCAGTAGTGCGTAAACACGTTATCTATAAAGAAGCAAAAATCAAATAATTTTGCTTATTTAGAAAAAGCCCGAACATTGTTCGGGTTTTTTTGTATCACAAATTTATTAAGGAACAAATCATGCCGGAACTTCCCGAAGTTGAAACTGCACTACGTGGTATTAGCCCTTATCTTAAGAATTTTACGATTGAGAAAGTTGTTGTGCGCCAGCCTACATTGCGCTGGGCCGTATCAGAGGAATTGATAACGCTAAAAAATGTAAAAATTGTCGATCTCACTCGTCGAGCAAAATATTTGATTATTCACACGGAAAAAGGCTATATCATCGGGCATTTGGGCATGTCAGGTTCGGTGCGAATTGTGCCACAGGATAGCGTAATAGATAAACATGATCATATTGATATTGTGATGAATAATGGCAAATTATTACGTTATAACGATCCTCGTCGTTTCGGTGCATGGTTGTGGACGGAGAATTTAGATGACTTTCATCTTTTCTTAAAGCTAGGGCCTGAACCGCTTTCTGATGAATTTAACGCAGAATATTTATTCAAAAAATCTCGTCAAAAATCGACCGCACTTAAAACCTTCTTGATGGATAACTCTGTGGTGGTGGGTGTTGGTAATATTTATGCGAATGAAAGTTTATTTATTTGTGGTATTCATCCACTTAAACTCGCTAAAAATTTGACTCGCAATCAATGTATTTCCTTAGTGAACACGATTAAAGATGTATTGACAAAAGCCATTATCCAAGGTGGAACGACACTTAAAGATTTTTTACAGCCAGATGGGCGCCCAGGTTATTTTGCACAAGAATTATTGGTATATGGCAATAAAGATAAACCTTGTCCGAAGTGCGGTACAAACATTGAAAGTTTAGTGATAGGGCAGCGTAATAGTTTCTTTTGCCCGAAATGTCAGAAAATGGGCTAGGGTGAGTTGGTTTTCTATGGAAAAGAGAGATGAAAATAGCGGCCAGAAACGACCGCTATTTTTAATTTACTGGAAATTCTTCAATGACAACAGGAAGTTGTAAAATTTTGCCTAATCGTAGAATAGTGACGAGAACTTTTGAATTAGGTTTTGTATTTGCGATAATTTGCATCATTTCTCGGGCTGAAATGCCTTCTTGATTATTTAATTTCAAAATGACATCGCCTAATTGAATGCCTGCTTTTGCTGCTGGGCTATTCGGGCTTACACCAGTGATGACTATGCCTTCTTCACTACTTGAACTAATGTCGCTTTGCACACCAAAATATCCTCGGATAACACGCCCGTCTCGTATAATTTTCTGCAAAACATCATTTGCAATATCCATTGGAATGGCAAAATTTAGTCCTTCTGCGATTTCATTGGCGGTTTTGCCAATACTAAGGGTGCTGATTCCAACCAATTCCCCTGCAGAATTAATTAATGCGCCACCTGAGTTGCCGCGGTTAATTGAAGCATCGGTTTGGATAAAGTTCTGTCTGCCAACAGAATCACCTACGGCATTACGTCCCACTGCACTAATAATACCTTGTGATACGCTTTGCCCTAAGTTGTAGGGATTACCGATAGCTAATACCACATCACCAACGTGAGCTTGACGATATGAGTTTTGTGGAATAGTTGAAAGATTATTTGCACGAATTTTGAGAACAGCGAGATCAGTGAGATTATCCGAACCAACAAGACTAGCCTCAAAAATATTTCCGTTTTGCAACGCAACTACAATTTGATCCGCATTTTGGATAACGTGTTTATTCGTCAGAATATAGCCATCTTTACTCATAATCACGCCAGAACCTAAGTTATTCACTTGTAGCTGATCGTTATCATTAATGCTGGCTGAAGAAAAAGAGCGGTTATAAACATTCACTACTGCTGGAGAGGCAATACGCACTGCATTTTTGAACGATACAATATCGTCTGAAGTGAAGATATTGCTGTTATTCAGTCTTGGAACCGCAAACAAAATCACGCCCGCAGCAGCCAAGCCCCAAAGTGCGGAATTGAAAAGTTTTTTAAGCATTTAGATTCCTTTCGGTGTGTAGGTTAATTTTATATCGTCACCGATTTGTTCTAATTCATTGAGTTGCCATAATGGTGCATCGGCAAGTTTAGTTAAATTCGGTAATTGGCATAAACCACGAGCATTGTCGCCAAGTAATTTGGGCGCAACGTAAATAATCAACTCATCGACTAATTTCGCATCAATTAAACTGCCCGCTAAATTTGTTCCAGCTTCTACCCAAAGGGTATTGATTTGGCGTTTTCCCAGTTCTTGCATTAATTCTTTTAGTAAATTTTCTTTTGGAAGAATAATTTGTTCACAGAAATCAGGAAAGCCTGCTAAATCTCGCGGTTCATTAGAAACTAACCAAACGGGAGAATGAGTTAAAAAAAGTTTATGAGTCGGCTGAATGCGATGTTGTGAATCTAAAATGACTCGCACAGGCTGTCGAAGATCTTCTTTTTTATATTCTGTTTGAAGATTTTCAGGGAATTCATCCCAACGAACATTAAGGCTTGGATCATCTGCAAGTACTGTCGCAGAAGTAGATAAAAGTGCGGATGATTTTGCGCGCATTTTTTGTACGTCCGAACGAGCATCAGGGCCTGTAATCCATTTACTTTCTCCACTTGCCATTGCTGTTCGTCCATCTAAACTCATCGCGAGTTTTAGTTGAACAAAAGGCATACCTTGACGCATTCGTTTTAAAAAGCCTTTATTTATTTTTTCCGCTTGATCGTTTAATAAATTCACCGCACTTTCGATGCCTGCATCAGACAACATTTTCAAACCTTTCCCTGCGACTTGAGGATTCGGATCTTGCATAGCAGCAATGACTTTCACTACCCCAGCCTCGATTAATCCTAATGCACAAGGCGGTGTGCGACCATAATGAGAGCAGGGCTCTAAGGTGACGTAAGCAGTTGCACCTTTGGCATTTTCGCCAGCTTGAGCTAAGGCAACACGTTCGGCATGAGGTTGTCCTGCCTTAAAATGAAAGCCTTCCCCCACAATTTCATCATTTTTTACCAATACGCATCCCACCGATGGATTCGGTGTGGTGGTATATTGACCTTTGGCGGCTAAATCCAAGGCGCGTTGCATAAATTTGCGATCTTGTGCGGAAAATTCGCTCATGGTTAATCCTTTAAGCTCTCAATCTCTTTGGTGAATTGATTAATATTATCAAAACTCAAATAGACTGATGCAAAACGAATATAAGCTACTTTATCGAGTTTTTTTAACTCATTCATCGCGAGTTTTCCAACCAGTTTACTTGGTACTTCACGTTCACCCGTCGCGCGTAATTGAAAGATTATATGATTAATTGCTTGTTCAACATCATCCGCACTTACAGGGCGTTTTTCTAATGCGTGCTGAATACCACTGCGTAATTTATCTTCATTGAACGGCTCTCGAGTGCCGTCAGTTTTAATAATTTTTGGTACGATTAATTCGGCTGTTTCAAAGGTAGTAAAACGCTCATGGCAATGACCGCACTCACGACGGCGGCGAACCTGATAGCCATCCGATACCAAACGGCTATCAATTACCTTGGTTTCTTCTGTAAAACAAAATGGACAGCGCATAGACAATTCTCCGTAAAAAAGGCCGTTATCTTAGCAAAAAATCGGTTCTTTGACGATTAGCTTTATGCCTTTCTCGTTTTCTTTTGTGCAAATAACAAACCAAACCAATCTTTTGTTTGTTTTAATAATTTTTCGATATTTCCAGTTTGTTCAAATCTTGAGGTTTGCGCCAATATGCGTGACCAATATGGTTCTGCTTGAGCGCCGTAGCTGTCTTCCCCCAGTTCCTGAAGTTTTGTAGAAATATTGTCAAAATCTACCGCACTTTCATCGTCCACAATAAAATCATTAATATTTCTTATGGTTGGCACCAATTGAATTTCTATTTGGCTTTGTAAATAATCTTTTACGTAAGTTTGTAATTGAGCGATAGCAGTTTCATGCTCAATAGGCGGTAATTCGATCACTTGATCTTGCGTAATTAATTTTGGAGGTACCTCATTTTCTTGTGTGGCACATTGAATCAAATAATAAATCCAAGGGCGGATACAATAGCGATCTTTGTATTTCGCAAAATGCCATTGAATCACCTGTGAATCATCGCCAAATAAAGGCTCCATATAACCAAATAGACGAATTTCTTGATTTTCATTTCGCCAATCTACGGAGAGATTGAAATCGACGGAAGCATGTTTGGCTTCGCCAAGATCTGCTATTTTCTTTTTAAATTCTAGAACATTGTTCCGAATATTTTCTGCACAAACCTTTCCAAATTCGGCTCGAGGTAACACGCCTTTAACTTCTGCTTGTCTAAAATAATCAGCAAAATTTTGTTCATCAAGGTAGATTAAGTCATTATTGAGCGCGTAATTATCTAACCCACTTAAGGTAAAGTTTTCACTGTCGGCAATACGATCATCTTCATCGCGGAAATAGACACCAAGTTGTTTTTCAAAGAAAAATTTCACAGGGTTTTCAACAAAGCTGACTAAACGATCCAGTTCAATTTCTTCGATTTTTTCTGGGTTTTCTGTCATTGTGACGGCAAATTCTGAATTGTTGGAACTCGCGTCAAATTTTGCTATTGGCAACCATTTTGTCGCAAAAGAGCGGGTGAATTTCTCGTTATATTTGAAATTATCTGGGCTAAATGCCGTCATCGGATGCTCAATCACCGTAAGAGTATTTTCGCTTTGCCCTTGATTAATATAATCTAAGAGTTGGCTTACCAATACAGAAGGTTCTTTCGGTTGATTATCTGTAATGGAACGGCCAACATAGCTGATATAGCAATAATCACGTGCTGCCAATAAGGCTTCTAAGAACAAATAGCGATCATCATCACGGCGAACACGGTCGCCTTTTTGATGGTGATATTGCATTAAATCAAAACTGTTTGGTGTTTGTGTTCTTGGGTAATCCGAATCATTCATTCCAAGTAAACAAACCACTTTGAATGGTACAGAACGCATTGGTAATAAGGTGCAGAAGTTTACTTTTCCTGCAAGGAATTTGAGGCTATTTGGTGAATCTTCTAATTTCATTGTGATGACATCGGCAATCACATCTGCTTGTAATTCTTCAGTAAAATGGAGAGATTTTAGATGCTCAGCTAATTCATTAATTTTCTCTTGAATATAGAAAATCGTGTCGCTTGTGTCTTCATTTTGCAAGAAGAAATCTGATAAAAGTGCGGTTAAAATTTCTTGCCATTTTTCAATAGAATGCGCTTGTTGCAGCGTTTCATGCAGCGCGGAAAGTGCGGTGAAAAAGTGAGATAAATTTCCAGCAAGTTCACCTTTTAAGCCATAGCTGCTGTTTAACCCCAGACTTTCTTGCCAAATGCCGTGTTCTTCACGCATCGCATAGCCTAAAATCATTCGTTCTAATCCAGCCTGCCAAGAATTGAAATTGATGCTATCTTGATTTTTTTGCAAACCGAAACGAATCCCTGAATCTGCCACCCATTCTCTCACTAATGGCAAATCAGCAAGAGAAATATTAAATCGTTCTCGCATCGCAGGAATATCCAACAATGCTAAGACATCTTCTGCACTAAAATTGCTTTCTTTTAAGCGCAATAAGGCTAAGTAACTTGAGACCAACACATCGCTTTCTGAAAGTTTATTATCTGAAAGTGAAAATGGAATTTGTGGCGCATCTCCATTTTTTTGTCCAAAAACTGCCTGAATATAAGGTGTGTATTGGTTTATATCTGCCACCATAACAACCACATCTTTTGGCGTAAGGTTAGGATCTTGATTGAATAAATCCAGTAAATAATCGTGCAATACTTCTACTTCCCGCATAGCACTGTGGCAAGAATGTAGGGTTAAAGCGCGGTCATTTTTTGCGATATTTAACGGTTTATTTTCTAAATGCAGAATTTGAGACTGCAATTGTCCAAGTAAACTGTTCGATTTAATTTCTTGATAAGCATTGACAGGATAAGTTGGAATATGTTCTTCATCTCTCACCAATGTATAGAGAAAATCTCGCGCCATTTTTCCCCAAGCCGCCAGTAACGGATTACCTACTTGAAGGTTTTCTTTTTGATAAGTGACATCAAACTGAGCGTTTTCTAGTTGAGAAAGTTGATCCTCGGAAAAGAGCGGTTGATTTTTATCTGGTTTATCCAATTGATAACGGTGACGAGAACGCAAATAATCGAGGCGTAAATCGCTAATATCTCCCCAATACTCTTGGCATGGATTATTAAAAAATAAATGAATATCCACTTCTGATGACATCGCTTGCAAAATATTGAGATAAGCAGTTGGAAGCGCAGGAATACCAAAAATAAATATGCGTGAAGGTAATTTTTTCGGTGCTTTTTTATCAGCAAGTAAGGCTAAGAATTGATTATGCAAAGCCGCTCGATGTGTGGCATCACCCACATCTGATTTAACATCGACAACCAATGCACGCCATAACTCACCTTGCCATTTTGTATTGCCTTGAATTTGCTCAAACAACGTATTATTCAGGTTAGGTTGTTGTTTTTGTATTTGAGCAGTAATTTGTTCATCTTCGCCTTTTTCCCAAGCAAAAATCCATTCTGGTCGATAAACTAAATATTGGTCAAATAAATCGGCAATTTTGCTGCTGAGTTGATAAAGTTTGTATTGTTCAGAATGAGGCGAGGATGCTAAATAATTGCGTAAAGGTGAAAAACTTTTTTTCTCTAGAAAAGTCGGGATTAAGCGCATTAAACGCCATGTCATTGAATCTTTATCAAAAGGGTTTTCTAATGCCGTCGCGGGTAAATTTTGAGCATAAAGTTGCCAAATAAAACTTGCTGGCATAGGAAATTTGAGGTTCGCTGAAATGCCTGTTTCTTTCGCTAATTCAATTTGCAGCCATTGCGCCATACCCGGGCTTTGCACCAAGATAATATCTTGCTGAAAAGGATCTTCAGGCGGTAAAGATTTGAATAAGGACGAAAGAATTTCTTTTTGTTTTTCGAGTTGATTGGAATAATAAACAATGAACACAATGGCGACCTTTTGATGATTTAATCTAGAAAAAGACAATGCCATTCTACTTAGTTTTTATCGAAATTTCACCCATTGGATAACGCACAATGACGCGTTTGTTTTCACATTGAACGCGAAAAGTTAAGCTATTTTGTTGTATTAATTGTTCACAAGCTAGTCCTAAAAATTGGCGTTGAGCTTGATTCTCCGCAATCTGTATCGCCTGAAAATCTTGATAAGTTTTCACCGCACTTTTTCGCTGGCTTGCCGTCCATTGATTGAAAGCAATAAATAAAAGGCTAAATAAAGCTAAAGAAAATAATAGGGTAGTGAGCGACATGCCTTTATTCATCTGGAACATTAAAATCACTCCAGCTTTTTTCTGCCAACTGCCACTGGCTATATTGTTGCACTAAGGTTGTTACGACAGGTTTTCCATAGGCCAACGTTACCCCATCTAAAGTTAAATTTCCGTTGGTGATCACCGCGCCACTAATCCGTCCTTTGCCTGTTAGTTTTAAATCGCCCTCTGCAATTAATACGGCAGACACGGTACCATTAATTTCAATTTCCGCTTGTGAATCTGAAAACCAATAAAGTTTAGGTGTTTTATTCGCGTTTAAAATCTTGGGCGGGGAAGGAAAGTGCGATCTAAAATCCGTGAGTTTTTCTGTGTGAATAAAATCTTTCAATGCACCTTGATTATCGCCTCGTGTAGGCGATTTTTTAAATAGACTCATTCTTTCACACCAAAGAAAATATTGAATTGCATCGGTGGCACCATCAAGCGTGATGCTGATTTGCTTTACACTTTCATTATTATTTAACGGTAAATCAAGGCAGGCAGTTTGTTTTTTCTCCTCTGTCATTTTTTGCAGTTGTAATGTTCTTTCCACATAGTGTTTTCGTTGATTTTGTTGCGCACGAAAAAAACTTAAATGGCTGTCATCTAACAATAAGAGCGCGGTTAATAATCCCGAAATAAAAATCAGAATGGTCAGCGTAATAATGCCTTTTTGTATTGTCATTATTTTTGATTCCGTTATTTTTGATTCCGTTATTTTTGATTCCAGAGCGCAACGACAAGGGATGTTTCATAACTGATGTTTGGGGTTTGTTTTAAATTTCCTTTTAGCTTGATTTCTAATCCTTTGCCTTCAATTAACCAATTAAATTGTAGGGTAGTGACTTCGTATTCATTGTTGTCTAATAAATCCGTCCAACCGCCTCCAGCGTTGCAAGCTGATTGTTGAAAAGCACGTTTACAAGTTTCTGCTGTGCAATTAGTAGGAATAACACGTTGATAAGTCAGTTTGGTTTTTATCATTTTGTTACTCACTTTATAACCGAATAATTCTTCAGTGCTGTTTTTCGATGTATTTTTCCCATTTTTCATACAGGTTTTCGGCGAATCTTTGCCAATACACCCATTTTTATTTAAATCATAAAAGAACAACACGCAGCTGTTAAGTGGGGCGTTATCTTCTTGGCTAATGAAAATGGCAGTGCCTTGTTCATCTAATTCAAATAAAGATAAATTGCTTTCTGTTGCTTTTGTATTTAATGCTCTAAATCCCAATCGACGAAGATCTTTACCAATAAGCTGTAATATTCGTTGTAATTCTGCTTGTAGTTTTAAATGCAATAACATGTGTTGATTTTGAGTTTGTATTTGCACATAAAAATGCGAAATGCTTAGCAATAATAAAGACGACAACGCCAGAGAAATCATCAGTGCTAATAGGGTTTGTCCTTTTAATAATGTTTTCATGATTGATTGCATGCACTAGCCGCTTGATTGGTTTTCAAACGAATACTGCCAACATTGAAAAATGAAAATAATGTACGTTCATTTTCCGCTTGTAGAATAAAGCAACGAGTAACACTGGTATTACGAGCACCATAAAACCTTGTTATTTCTTTGGGATAAATATAATGGCTTTGAATCATCGTTTTTTTAGGAAAATAAGGATAGTAAAAATGAGCATAGGCTTCTTTCGGGCAGTTTGTTGGGTTTAAACAATCACAAGTTTGATCGTTTTTTACTTGTGCCGTTAAGCACCATTGTTGTGTCGCAAGGTTACGATTGATAAGTAAGAACCACACTTCTGATGAATTTTCTGCACGAGCCTGAATTTGGCGTAGAAATAAATACAGGCGATGTTGCTCTTTGGCTAAAATCGTTTTAGGTGAATCCGTTTGCCATAATGGCACGGCAAAACTCAGCGCAATGCTGATAATGGCTAACCCAATCAATAATTCCACTAATGTCACACCTTTCTGCATAAAACTCTCCAATTTTCTACCGCACTTTAATGGTAAATAATGAGTAGAAAAATCGCTTCATACTATTTTTGCGATCCGTATCGCAAACTTTTCCTGAAAACCTATAAAAACCATTGTTTTATGATTTTCAACTGGTTATTTTGGCAAATCTCGCTATAATGGCGCGGAATTTTTCTGTTCTTTAAAATCTGGTGGAAATATGAATCCAATGTTAAATATCGCAATTCGTGCGGCACGAAAAGCGGGCAATGTGATTGCTAAAAATTATGAACGCCGTGATGCTATCGAAAGCACTCAAAAAGGTATTAATGATTATGTGACAAACGTTGATAAAGCGGCAGAAGCAGAAATCATTGAAATTATTCGTAAATCTTATCCTGACCACACCATCATCAGCGAAGAAACAGGTGCGCTTGAAGGCAAAGATAGCGATGTTCAATGGGTGATTGATCCACTAGATGGTACCCGTAATTTTATGACGGGCCTTCCTCATTTTGCCGTGTCTATCGCAATTCGTGTAAAAAATCGTACTGAAGTTGGTGTTGTTTACGATCCAATCCGTAATGAATTATTTACCGCGGTGCGTGGTGAAGGCGCAAAATTAAATGAAGTACGTTTACGTGTAGATAGTAAACGTGAAATTCAAGGTTCAATTTTAGCGACCGGTTTCCCATTCAAACAACCAAAATTAATGCCAACTCAATTTGCAATGATGAATGCCTTAATTGAAGATGCCGCAGATTTCCGTCGCACTGGTTCTGCAGCATTGGATTTATGCTATGTGGCGTCAAACCGTATTGATGGCTATTTTGAAATGGGCTTAAAAGCATGGGATTGCGCAGCTGGCGATTTAATCGTGCGTGAAGCGGGTGGTTTAGTCTGTGATTTTGATGCAGGTAACGGCTACTTACGCAGTGGCAATATCATTGCCGCACCATCACGCGTAATAAAAGAAATGTTAAATAAAATCCGCCCTTGTTTAGGTGCTGAATTTAATAATTAATTCTTTGATAACTAGAATAGCGCCAATAGGGCGCTATTTTTTTAGCTACGTTTAGATAATAAAAAACCCGACTTTCGCCGGGTTTTTATTTTACTTACAAGTTAATTACCATTGGTAGCCAACACTTGCACTTGCACCTGCATGGCCTTGTGAATTGCTGTTTACCGTGAATTTAACTCCAACTTTACCATTATCTGATAAGCGAGAGTAACCCACCGCTAACGCATTTTGTCCACGATATGTACCTGCACCGACAGACACCATAGATTTACCTGCTGTCGTAACATGATATAACCCACCTGATGCTAAAGCACCCGCAATACCTGCACGTAAGCCTTTATCAACATTATTGATTTGATTGCTGATATTACCTGCAACATATTTTAATTGGTTTACATTTACAGCATCAGTGCCATCTTTACCTGGTGCAACATTGGTAATACGTTTACCACCAGCGTTGATACCGTTTTCGTTGATATTAACGTCACCTACTTTCACTTCTTTTGCAGTGACAGAGTTTACTTTAATATCATCTTTCATCGATACTTTCACACCGTTTTCATCTGCAGTGGTGGTAATGTTTTTACCATCACCATTGACAGCCACCTTGCTACCTAGTTTTTTCACACCGGTGGTGCCTGTATCTGCATTAAAGGTTAAACCTTCCGTGGTAACTTTTGTATGCGCATCTACACCTTTCTTGATATCTTCTTTCGTTTTATCTGAAAGATCAACGGTATAGTCAGTCACACTTGTTGAACCATCTTTACGCGTCTTATCAGCTTTTGTCACTTTAACATGATTAGAACCAGCTTCAACTGCTGCAGAAGTATCATTAATACCTTTCGCACTCACTTTATAGATAGTTTGACCATTTGTTGCATCTGTACGAGATGTGATCTCAATATTTTCACCAGCTTCAACTTCTGTTTTCGCGGCTTTTAATTGTTTCACATTTACTGCATCGTTATCTGCTGTGCCATCTTTCACATTAGTAACGGATTGATTACCAGCATTGACACCACCTTTAGTTACACTTGGTCCACCTGTTATTGTTAAGCCATCATTATTTACAACTGTATCGCCAATAGTGATAGTACCATCATTACCCAACTTAACATCTTTAGAAAGTTTAACTTTCAAGCCGTTGGTCTCTTTGTCGTAAACCACACCGATATTATTTTCAGTGAGTTTAGTTGAGTCTGCCCCACCTGTAATATTTACTTGAGAACCTAACTTACGATTAATCACTTCTTTAGAGTCGCCTTTAAATTTCAAGCCATCATCTAAAGTCGCAACTTCACGTTTGATGTCGTTACCATTTTTATCTTTGTCAGTATAAACAATGCGAGTAACCTCTTTACCACCATCACGGTCATCATTAACCGTTGTCGTGCCTTTTTCTACGGTAATCGTTGCACTAGCTCCTGGTGTACCATCTTTTCCTTTCGGACCAGTTAATCCGATAGATCCATCTTTACCGCTGATTTCAACAGATGCGCCATCTTTGCCACGAACAGCAAGTGAGCCATCTTTTCCATCTTTGCCAGATTTACCTAAGCTAACATCAGGTCCCAGGCTTAATGTTACATTTGAGCCGTTTTTCGCAATTTTGATATTGCCATCATCATTATTCAAATCGACTGTAGTATCTCTCGTGATTTTGCTTGCATCCTTGCCGTGATTTACGCTTAGGTTCCAGCCATAGCCACCCACTTCATTTTTAAATTCTTTCAACTGTTTCAAATTCACGGCATCATTGTCATCAGTACCTGCTTTCACATTGTGAATTTGGTTTCCACCCATATCCACATTTCCACCACTCTTCACAGTTAAGTTCGTGGTGGTTGTATTGGTTGTGGTTACATTGGTAAATGTCACGTCATCTTTCGTAGCATAGATAAACTTGTTGCCGGATTTTTGTAACGCCATGTTTTTACCTGCAACGAAAGTCACGTTATTACCCGCTGCAACATTGCTATCTCCGTCACCAGAGTCCTCATTGGTTGTTACGCTATCGCCACGTTTAGCCACCCAATAACTTTCGTTAATCGCTTTCGTAATATTTTCTGCTGTAACCAGCTTGCCTTTGTCTGTGTCTTTTGGTGCTTCAACTTTACCTGCGTTATCGCCTGTTTTATTAACGGTTAAATCCACTTTTTCAACGGCTGGGATAACAGCTTTTAATACGCCACCTGTTTTTGTAATAGTGGTGCCATCAACAGCTACATCTAACTCATAGTTTTTAGCATTATCAGCACCAGTTGCGTTAATTGTGATTGGGCTATTCGTTGCTTTAGATACACTCGCTTGCGTGTTGGTATCTGTTGCCTTAATTGTGAAATTGCCATTACCATCATTATCAACAGTGACATTATCTCCACCTGTTAAGCTTGCTACGTTCGCATTCACTTGAACATCGCCATTCGCATTAACAACTGCTTTGGTGCCCTGTCCATCTTTAAAGGTTAAGCTATCACCTGGGTTGATAACAGTTTTAGCTGTAGTTTCATCCCCTTGTTTTAATTGGAAACCTGATTTTGCAATCGCATCGGCGACTGTTTTATCAGTCACTAAACCTGTTGCAGTTGTAATAGGGGTCACTGCGCCTGTTGCTTCTGTGACAGCAATCGTACCTGTTTTAGCCGCAACTGTATGGGTTTTTAAATGCTCCCCATCTTTCGGGGTGACGGTAATAAAATCACTACCTCTCACATCAACAGCTTCTTTCGCCACATCTTTCACATCATTTTTAGTCACGCTAACTTGATAAGTTGCACCTGCATCACCTTTAGCTTTGCCTGATTTCACATCTACCTGTGCAATGTTGTCATTGTCTTCTTTGCGCTCGACAACCTCAATCGCTTTCGCCTGAGCTTTAGCGGCTAATTTTCCGTTTTTAACCTCAAGCGTGCCCTCATCAATGTCTAAGCCAACTTTATAATCTGTTGTATGCTCTGTTGTATTCGGGGTTGGGGTTAATGTAATTGGACTATTATCCTCTTTTGATACAGTTGTTTTTTCTGAATGCACGGTAAATGTTTTACCTGTTGATGCATTTTCTGCAACATCTACAGATACATTTTTACCCGCAACAACAGTTGCAGCATTCGCTTTCAACTGAGCCACATTTACCGCATCCGTGTTGGCTTCACCTGCTTTCACGCCATGAATGATATTGTCACCCATGTTAATGGTTGAGCCTGCACCTACAGTAAATTTACCGTTTGGATTTACCGCAAGGTTAGTTGTATTGGTAGTTGTGAATGTGACCTCATCTTTTGTACCGTAGATAAATTTATTGCCATCCTTTTTCAATGCCATGTTTTTACCTGAAGCAAAAGTGAGTTCATCCCCAGCTTTGATTTTGCTATCAGCAGCGTCAGTTGATTCGGTGTTATCCTCTGTGTGCCCACCTTGTTTTGCTGTCCAGTATGTATCACCTACAATTTTAGCTACAGTGGTTGCATTGACCAATTTTTTACCGTCATCTCCAGTGACGTTTTCAACACCGCCCTTATTGCTAACGTTGAGGTCGGTTGTTGCTGCACTTAGCACCCCGCCCTTCTTGCTAATAGTTTTACCATCAACTGCAACATCTAACTCATAGTTTTTAGCATTATCAGCACCAGTTGCGTTAATTGTGATTGGGCTATTCGTTGCTTTAGATACACTTGCTTGAGTATTGGTGTCAATGGCGTTAATGGTAGAAACGCCATTTGTGGTCTTCACTGTTACATTATCACCCGCTTGAATACCAGCAACTGTCGCATTAATGGTAATTTTAGAAACGCCATTCGCTTCTGTAGTTGGTGTCACGGTAATGCCATTACCTGATGCAATATTGACTTTATCGCCTGGGTTAATTAAGCCTACTGTTTTATCACCAGCTTGTAATGTCCAGCCGCTATTATTAATAGCATTAGCAACTGCTTTATCGGTAGTTAATCCGGTTGGCGTGGTAATATTGTTGGCAGCCCCCGCTGTGAATTGAAGTTCGTTTGATTTGGTTGTATTGATTTCTAATTTATTATCATTTGCTTTGGTTGTAATAAAACTATCTGTCGCACCAACAACAGATAAACGTTGATCGTGTAAACGTACATCACCTTTTGTATTGTTGTCACCTTTGAAGGCAAGGTTCACGGATTTTAATTGCGCTACGTTTACCGCGTCATCATCTTCTTTACCTGCAGCTAGGTGGTTGATTTGACGGGTTTTGTCACCATTACCAATTGATAGTCCAGCAAGGTTAGAGGTAAGCGTTTTTCCATTGAGTCCACTATAGTGATTTGCTCGCTCATCATGTGTAGATGCATCAAAGCCAGTTTGACCTGAAGGTGCAGTTGTTTTTGATTCTGAACCTAAAGCAATACCATTGGCGATGTTTGCTATGGCACCTGAGCCAATGGCTACGGTGTTTCCTTCATTACTTATAGCTATATCATATGCATTTCTTTTTTGATCCCTTGAATCTTTAGATTTATCTGCAAGTTGAGCTTTTGTGATCAGGGCAGTTACTTTTGCATTGTTGCTCGTAGCTGTTTTTATTTGATTTATCGCATTAATGGCATCATTACTATTCGTAATTTTACGCAATTCATCTAGTGTCGCTTTATCTCCAGCAATAATCTCCCGGAAGGCTCTATCATAATCATAAAGTTTTGTTTGATAGTCTTTTTGTGCACTAATATACTCATTCACCGCTTTATTTTGTGAACCCGCAGTTGCGCCCGCACCGATAGCAACAGATTTATTTCCTGAAACTGAAGAATTTACACCAATCGAAATGCTTTGGTCACCAGCGGAAGACGCTGATTTTCCCATAGCAATAGCATCTGTTGCCATCGCATTAGCATTAGGACCAAGTGCTAATGCACTATTTTGATCAGAAATTGCATTGTTGCCTAATGCAAAACCATTTTCACCATAAGCACGAGAATCTTTACCTAAGGCGACCGCACTTCTTGCACGAGTATGTGCAGCTGTTCCTATAGCCATGGAGAATTCTGCATCAGTAATTGCTTCGTTACCTAATGCTATAGTTTTTTGACTGCGAGCTATCGTATCTTTACCTATGGCAATAGCATTATTGCCTTTCGCTCCATCATTATTTTCATTTCCGCCACCGCTAGATTTAACAGAGAAATATTTGATTTTATATTTAGGATTTATTTTTAAATCCCAAACAGTCTTATTTGGATCGGTGGTATCGGGATTAACGGTAATATCCCCATCTTTAGAGGTCACGTTATAATGTTTGATTGTCCCCACAACCGCCTTTAATTGCGCCACGTTTACAGCATCAGAATCTGCGCTACCTGGTGCTAGATTAGTGAGTTGGCGAGTAGTGGTGTCGTTACCTAGGGAGACTGCACCGGCAGTACCTTTAATAGTATCTTTTACTCGTGTTAATATTTTAGGATCGTTGATTAATTTAACTGGGGCATAAACGTCATTGTTGTTATTATTTTTATCATTATCATCAGTAATATGATTTGATTTTACGACATTGCCTTCTGAGCTGATTGTGATGTTTTTACCATCTAATGCAGCTCGAGTAGATGCTGATCCTTGACCTAATGCTACGCCACCTGCTTTGGTTACAGTTGCGCTAGTACCTACAGCCGTACCGTTCTCGGCTGTTACGCTTGATAAGCTTCCTAGTGCCGTGCCATTTGCGGCTGTAACACTCGCTTCTCGACCTAACGCAGAGCCGTATGTTGCTCCAGTATCTACCTTGCTATGCGCCCCCACCGATGTTGCATTTACTTCTAAGGCTTTTGCTTCATTACCAAAGGCAGATGCGTCCGCTTTAGTTGCTTGAGAATTATTACCAAATGCAGAAGAATAACTACCACTGGCTGTAGCGTTTGAGCCAAATGCGGCATCATAGATATTGGTTGCTCGTGCTGTTGCTCCAACTGCAACTGCAGAGTCTCCAGAAGCAGTAGCTTGTTTACCTAGTGCTGTTGCGTTGTTTGCTGTAGCTTTAGATTCGCCACCAAGTGCAGATGCGTACGAGCCGGTAGCGTTTGCTGATGCACCAGCTGCAAATGCAGCCTTACCATCTGCAATTGTTCTGTTCACTGCAATATCATCTTCATCGATTTTACCATCTCCTGTTAAATCCTCGCTAGGGACAACTCCAGAGCCAAGAGCTAGAGAAGATAATCCTTTGGCTTCTGTTTTAAAACCAACGGAAGTACTAAAGCTTTTTTCTGCGTGTGATTCTTTGCCTAATGCTATTGCATACATCTCTTTTGCTTCGGCGCCTTTACCTAAAGCTGTACTGTAATCAGCCTTGGCTTGCGCACCTTCACCAAACGCAGATGAATTATTTCCTAGAGCTTGAGCTCCATTACCTACAGCTGTTGAAAATTGTCCTTCAGCTTTTGCATTGGAACCAATAGCTGTATCTCCCTCTTTTTTAGCGTAGCTATTGCTACCAATAGCGATTTGACCTCTGGAGTCCGCAACGCCTACTGAACCTGCAGTCACTCTTTCCGTAACTGCATTTGCACCAATTGCAACGGCATATCCATCCTTGGCTTGAGCTTTATTGCCATACGCAACAGAATCGTGGTTATTAGCAAAGCTGCCTGTACCAATTGCCATGCCGTTTCCAATAACTTCTCCAGGAGGTATAGCTGATCTTGCAGCTTCAGCATCCCCAATAATAGCCCCAGCAGAAACTGCTGCTAAAACTACCGCACTTAATGTTTTACTTGATTTTGTTTTGCCTTTTGCTCGGCTAAGTTCGGAAACGGCAACCCATGTTTGTGTGATCGTATTCCAAATAACTTTATAGATATGATTCATATTTTTTAATCCTATTTTGAAAAATTGAGATGTCCCAGTTCAATACTCAGAGGAAAACTTGAGAAGATTGAATGAGTGGATGGTTTTACAAATTAAAGTGTTTAATGAAAAGAATGTTTCCGCCTGGAAAGTAGAAAGATGTGAAAAACTAATTGAGTGAGTAATGACTTTGTTGCATTAAAAAAGCCAATAACATTCCATGTTATGCAATGTATAAAGTTCATTTTATGACCTGATTTATTATAAAAATAGTGAGATTAACTTTTTAGAGATATCAATTCATTTGTTTACTGAACTAGAAATAGACAAATAGAATTTGGGAAGAGATTGTACCACTTTATTATTTGAAATAGAAAGAAAATTTTTAAGAATAATAACCATAACCATAACCTGCATATTTTTTCTATTTATTCATGTTATTTATTTCATGTTATTTATTCTTTATTATGCAATTAGTTTTAATCACAAACCACGTGCAAAATTTAGGATTTTCGGTAGAATTCGGGTGAGAAAAATGCACTTTAATACGGATTTAAATTGGCGTGTGTTTTTTAATTAGTAAATAACTCGTCAATGGACGAATCTGAACCTCAACGAAGAAAACGACGACATTATGCTTCCAGAACTTGGCTTTTTCCTTCTTTTACTCGCAACAGCTAGCGCATTTTTTCTTGCGTTAGTGCCTCAATTTGGGTTATTCAAAAAAAATTCGACTTTAATTAATGCCGCTTGGCCGCTTAGTTATATTTTTACCCTTGCGACGACGTTATCAATTGGTTTGCTTGCTTATTCTTTTGCGGTGGATGATTTCACCCTTGAATATGTAGCGGCACATTCTAATTCCCAATTACCTACATTTTTTAAAGTGGCTGCCACTTGGGGCGGGCATGAAGGTTCAATGTTGTTTTGGTTATTTTCATTGAGTTTATGGCTTGCTGCTTTTGCTTTTTTTAATCGAAAAAATGACCGCACTTTTTCCGCTCAATCTTTATCTTTATTGGGATTGATTTGCTTTGGTTTTGCAGTGTTTATTTTATTTTATTCCAATCCATTTGGACGCATTTTCCCTGCACCGGCAGAAGGTCGCGATCTCAATCCAATGTTGCAAGATGTGGGATTAATTTTCCATCCGCCTTTGTTATATGTTGGTTATGTGGGCTTTGCGGTAAATTTTGCGATGAGTTTGAGTGCGTTGATTTATAATCAATCAGCACGACAAATTGCACGATCAATGCGTGGCTGGGTGTTGGTTTCTTGGTTGTTTTTAACCATTGGGATTGTGCTCGGTGCGTGGTGGGCTTATTACGAACTCGGCTGGGGCGGTTGGTGGTTCTGGGATCCCGTAGAAAATGCGTCTTTAATGCCTTGGTTGCTTGGTTTGGCGTTATTACATAGTTTAATGGCGACGGAAAAACAAGGCGTATTTAGTTATTGGACAACGCTTTTTTCTTTGCTTGCTTTTGCCTTTAGCGTATTAGGCACGTTTATTGTTCGTTCTGGCGCTCTCACTTCTGTGCACGCTTTTGCATTGGATAACACGCGCGGTTATGTGTTGTTATTAATTTTCTTTGTTTTGACAGTGTTAGCCTTTGGGTTATTCGCCTTACGAGCGGGCAGTTCATCAGAAAGTGCGGTGAAATTTCAGTTCGTTTCTAAATCGGGTGGCATTTTATTGCTGAATATTTTGCTTACCATTGCCACTGTTTCCACCTTTTTAGGCACCTTTTACCCGATGTTATTCCAAGCAATGAATTGGGGATCAATTTCGGTGGGAAGTCCTTATTTTAATAGTATTTTCTTCCCAATTATTACGGTGGTTTTAATCCTAATGGTGATTTCACTCACCATTCGTTGGATGCAATTTGATCGCACATTATTGATACGTTGCGTATGGTTGCTGATTCCGTCTTTAATTCTTGCTGGCTTGATGATTTGGCAACAGCTACGCCATAATTCAGCATTAAATTTCCATGCTTTCGCCTTTGTGTTATTAACTCTTGCGATTTGGCTTTTGTTCGTCACTTTGTGGCAAAATTGGAGACAAATTCGTTTGTCTCAATTTGGTATGATTTTAGCGCATTGTGGCGTGGCGATTGTGACTATCGGTGCGGTAATGAGTGGTTATTTTGGCAGCGAAATTGGTGTGCGTTTAGCACCGCAACAAAGTCAAACGTTGGGGCAATATGAATTTCATTATCGCCAATTTTCTAATGAAATTGGGCCAAACTTTACCGCGGAAGTCGCCTTTTTTGACGTAACTGAAAATGGCAAGCCTTATGCAGAAATTATCCCAGAGCGCCGTTATTACGATGTGCGAACAATGACAATGAGTGAAGTGGGGCTTGATGGCGGTTTTTGGGGCGATTTATATATTGTGATGGGTGATTCTCTCGGCAAAGGAGAATTTACTTTTCGCTTACACTATAAACCACTGATTCGTTGGCTTTGGGCTGGTGGTATTTTAATGGCCTTTGGTGCACTTTGTAGTGTTTTTGGATTACGCAGAAAACAGGAAAAATAATGAACAAAAAACTTATCTTTTTTGCACCGCTCTTTGTGCTTTTAGGCGTGTGTGTATTATTAATTGCTGGGTTAAATCAAGATCCAAAAAAAATTGCATCGGCTTTAATTGATAAACCTGTTCCAGAGTTTTATCAGGCTAATTTACATGAGCCATCACAAATCGTAAGCCCGAAAGATTTCCCTAAACAGCCATTTTTATTAAATGTATGGGGCAGTTGGTGTGGTTATTGCAAAGAAGAACATCCGTTGTTAATTGAGATTGCAAAAACGTTGCCTATTGTGGGCGTGGATTATCGCGACAACCCTCAAAATGGCATTGAAATGCTCAAGCGAATGGGCAATCCTTTCGTCTTAACTATTGATGATAGTCATGGGGAATTGGGATTAAAATTAGGCGTGGATGGTGCGCCAGAAACTTATCTTGTGGATGAAAATGGTGTGATTCGTTATCGTCATTCAGGTTTACTGGATAAAGAAACTTGGCAAACGGTATTTTTGCCAAAAATTGAAGCATTGAAGAACAAATGAAAAGCATATTAGATATTTTTACTCGTGGTTTTATTCAGGTTCAAAAAATAGTCTTTTTTGCGACCGCACTTTTATTCGCATTTTCCTTATTTGCCCAAGCGGAAATGGTGGATACCTATCAATTCCAAAATCAGGATGATCGTACTCGCGCCGTAGAGTTGGCAAAATCTTTACGCTGTCCACAATGTCAAAACCAAAATTTGGTGGAATCTAATTCGCCTATTGCTTATGACTTGCGTCTTGAAGTGTACAAAATGGTGGATGAGGGCAAAAGTAATCAGCAAATTATTGATCAAATGACCGCTAGATTTGGTGATTTTGTGAATTACAAACCGCCGTTTAAATGGAATACGGCGTTATTGTGGCTGTTGCCAGTCACTCTTTTAATTTTAGCTGCAGCATTGCTTTATTTCTCAAATAGAAAAAAATTGGCTCTATCTTTAGTCGAGCAGGGAACTGCGTTGGAAAAAGAACAGCGATATTTTTCTGTTAATGCTGAGTCTCATTCGGATCCTAAGCAAAAGGAACAAAAGACAGATTTCTTTGGGAAAAGTAATTACAAACTTTCTTTTGTGATTTTCTTTTTATTAATTGCTATTCCAACCGCTTATTATTTTTCTCTTGATCGTTTTAGTCGTGTTCAACAAGGCGAGCAATCGATGATTGAGCAACATAATCAAAATATTGAAATGAATGATGAACACAAAAATGAAAATGTGATTGAGAAGATCCAAAATAAACTGAGAACTGATCCGAATAATACGGAAACTTGGCTTCAACTTGGGGAAGCCTATGTGCAGAATAATGAATTTGACAGTGCGCTTATTGCTTATTCTAACGCAGAAAAAATATCAGGCAGTAAACCTAATATTTTAGGTTTGGCAGCCACCGCACTTTATTATCAAGCAGGCCAGCAAGTGACACCAAAAGTCGAACAACTTTTGAATGAAGCTTTGGCAAAAGATAAAAATGAAGTATCGAGCCTTTCTTTGCTGGCGACGATTGCCTTAGAAAATCGTCAATATCAGCAAGCCGGTGTATATTTACAACAATTATTAGATTCTGGTAATGCGGCAGTGGATCGTCGTTCAGTTATTCAACGAATGAAGATGTTGGATTTTTTACAACGTGGTGAAAAAGGGCAAAATCCGTGAGCCAATATTCTGAAAACATTATTATTGGTGCGGGGGCAGCAGGATTATTTTGTGCTGCACAATTGGCTAAGTTAGGCAAGTTGGTGACAGTTTTCGACAACGGCAAAAAAATTGGACGTAAGATTTTGATGTCGGGCGGTGGATTTTGTAATTTCACCAATTTAGAGGTTACGCCTGCTCATTATCTTTCGCAAAATCCTCATTTCGTCAAATCGGCGCTTGCGCGTTATACCAACTGGGATTTTATTTCCTTAGTGGCGGAGCAGGGGATTGCTTATCACGAAAAGGAATTGGGGCAATTATTTTGCGATGAGGGCGCAGAACAAATCGTTGAAATGCTGAAATCTGAATGCGATAAATATGGCGCTAAGATTTTATTGCGTAGCGAAGTTTCTCAAGTTGAACAGATTCAACATGATGAAAAAGTGCGGTTTGTTTTACAGATAAATTCAACTCAATGGCAATGTAAAAATTTGATTGTTGCTACGGGCGGGCTTTCTATGCCAGGGCTTGGCGCAACGCCATTTGGCTATCAAATCGCGGAACAATTTGCCATTCCCGTTATTCCTCCACGCGCGAGTTTGGTACCTTTTACGTATCGAGAAACAGATAAATTTTCAACCACACTTTCAGGCATTAGCTTGCCAGTCACGATCACGGCACAGTGCGGAAAATCTTTTCATAACCAGCTTTTGTTTACTCATCGTGGTATTTCAGGCCCTGCGGTATTGCAAATTTCCAATTATTGGCAGCCCACTGAGTCAGTGGAAATCGATTTATTACCGAACCACAATGTGGAAGAGGAAATTAATCAAGCAAAACAGCATTCGCCAAAACAAATGTTGAAAACCATCTTGGTTCGATTATTGCCGAAAAAATTGGTTGAGCTTTGGATTGAACAAGGCCTTGTGCAAGATGAAGTTATCGCTAATATCAGCAAAGTGCGGGTAAAAAATCTGGTGGATTTTATTCATCACTGGGAATTTACTCCAAATGGCACAGAAGGCTATCGTACAGCTGAAGTGACAATGGGCGGGGTGGATACCAAAATGATCTCTTCTAAAACTATGGAAAGTAATCAAGTCAGGGGTTTGTATTTTATTGGTGAAGTGCTGGATGTGACGGGCTGGCTCGGTGGCTATAACTTCCAATGGGCGTGGAGCTCGGCTTATGCTTGTGCAATGGCGATTGCGGAATAGCGTGAGGACTTTAGGATGGTTGATTTAGGAGGATAAAAATATCCTCCTTTTTTATTTTAGATTAAAGAATATCTAATAATTCTACTTCAAATACGAGTGTTGAGAATGGTGGAATTGATGCGCCAGCGCCACGTTCACCGTAAGCAAGTTCGTGTGGAATAGTGAGTTTCCATTTAGAGCCGACAGGCATCATTTGTAATGCTTCAACCCAACCACGAATAACGCCATTTACTGGGAATTCAGCTGGTGTGCCACGAGCCACAGAGCTGTCGAATACGGTGCCATTTGGTAATGTACCAGTGTAGTGTACACGCACTTTATCTGTTGCAGCTGGTTTTGCGCCATTACCTTCAGTCATGATTTCGTATTGCAAACCGCTGTCGGTTACGTTTACACCTGCTTTTTTCGCATTTTCTTCTAAGAATTTTTTGCCTTCTTCTTCAATGGCTTTAAATTGCGCTTGTTGTGTTTCAGCTGCTTGTTGTTGAAGTGCCTGAACCGAATGCATTAACTCATTGATGTCTAATGCAGGTTGATTATGATTTAATGCGTCAAAAATCCCTTTCGCTACAGCTTCAACGGTGATTTCCATTTGGCTATCGGCTAATTGTTGGCCAATTTGCAAACCAATACCGTAGCTACCTTTTTCAGAAACGCTTTCTAATTTTACTTGTTCAAAATTCATTTGATGTTTTCCTTTCGTTAAAAATTATTTTTTATATGCCAAGATTTCGCCCATGCGAACAGGTTCGTTGACGCTTAAATGATCAGCTAAACGGACTTGATTTGCTTGGAATAAATTAATTACTGTCGAACCAAGTTGGAACCAACCCATTTCTTGACCTTTCAATAATTTGACCGCACTTTCGTCTTCATAAGTCCAAGTTTTCACTTCATTGTGGCGCGGTGGATTAATTACGCCCGCCCAAGTTGTGCCAATACTTGCTGTGATGGTTGCTCCGACTAAAATTTGTACCATTGTGCCAAATTTAGTATCAAAAACACAAATCACGCGTTCATTACGCGCAAATAAATTTGGTACATGTTGGGCTAAAAATGGGTTCACAGAGAATAAATCGCCTGGCACATAAATCATTTTGCGTAGCGTACCATCGCACGGCATATGCACTCGGTGGTAATCACGAGGAGAAAGATAAGTGGTAGCAAATTCACCATTTTTAAAGGTTTCCACTAATTCTTTATCTTCTGCCAGTAAGTCTTCTAGGCTGAAAAAATGCCCTTTAGCTTGCAATAAAAGATTATCGTCAATATGACCGCACTCGCTAATGCGTCCATCAGCAGGTAAACAAAGTGCGGTAGGATTTTGATTAATTGGACGCGCGTTTTCTTTTAACGGACGAATAAAAAATTCATTAAAACTTGCGTAATCAGAAAATTGTTCTTTTTGCGCAATGCTCATATCAATGTTGTATTTTTTCGCAAAAGCTTTAATTACAACATGGGTTAGCACACCCCATTTTTGTTTAGCAAACCAGCCTGCAATTTGGGTTAAATAAATTTGCGGCATGACATATTGAAATGCCACTTTTAAGCGTTGCCAATAAGAGTTTGAAGTCATCATTATCTTTCCTTGTTAAAAAAAGAGGCGTGATTATAGCAATTTTTGTTATAGTTCCAACCTTTTTAGTTAGCGGATAATTTCCTTTATTGAGTTATCCAATAAAAAATGTGATTTCCCTTTGACTATCTTCGCAACAACAGGTAATATTCACGCCCTATGCAAAAGGTAAAACTACCCCTAACCGTTGATCCGGTAAAAGATGCTCAAAGACGGCTTGATTATGTTGGTTATTATGCTGCTAATCAGCTTGAGCGTTTGGCGGAATCAGTGGTAAACGTGCTCAGCGATGCACAGGTAACATTATCGTTTTATATTGATCCACAAAAATTAGTGGTGATGAAAGGTAAAGTACAAGTTGATGTTGAATTAGAATGTCAGCGTTGTAACGAGCCTTACAAACAAACATTGGAATGTGAGTTTACTTATAGTCCAGTGGCTAATTGGGATCAAGCTGATGTATTGCCGGAAATTTATGAGCCAATCGAGTTCAATGAGTTTGGCGAAATAGATTTAATTGGCACGGTGGAAGATGAGCTAATTTTAGCTTTGCCGCTTGTACCAATGCATTCATCTGAACACTGTGAAGTGTCCGCGCAGGAACAGGTTTTTGGCGAATTGCCTGACGAATTGGCAAAAAAACCGAACCCGTTCGCTGTATTAGCTAATTTAAAGCAAAAGTAAATTAAATTTAGGAGTATGGCCAATGGCTGTTCAACAAAATAAAAAATCTCGTTCACGTCGTGACATGCGTCGTTCACACGATGCGTTAACTACTGCTGCAGTATCAGTGGATAAAGCAAGCGGTGAAACTCACTTACGCCACCACGTAACTGCAGACGGTTACTACCGTGGTCGTAAGGTGATCAATAAGTAATTTTTACTTATAGGTATTCACTTGACTCGTCTAACCTTGGCGTTAGATGTGATGGGCGGGGACATTGGTCCCCGTATTACTATCCCTGCCTCTCTTTTAGCGTTGGAAAATGATCCTGAGCTTTCTTTAATCCTCTTTGGCGATAGCCAACAAATTTCTCCTTTTCTCAATAACTGTTCTCAATCAGTTTTAGAACGAATACAAGTTCAACATTGCTCAAGTGTTATAGAAAATAATCAAGGCATATCTTATGCGTTGCGTCATAGTAAAGGTACATCAATGCGTTTAGCATTAGAAACGGTACAACGTGGCGAAGCGCAAGGTTGTGTCAGTGCGGGCAATACAGCGGCATTAATGGGATTATCGAAGATTTTATTGCAGCCTTTACAAGGTATTGCACGCCCTGCATTGATTTCTTTGATTCCGACCATTGATGGTGAAAAATCAGTGATGTTGGATCTTGGTGCAAATATTGAGTGTAGTGCGGAAAATCTTTATCAATTTGCTATAATGGGCGGCGATTTTTGCTGAAGCTCGTCTTAATTTGGTGTATCCGAGAATTGGATTATTGAATATAGGTATTGAAGAAATTAAAGGCCATCAATCTATTCGTGATGCTGCTAATTTACTGCAAAAATCAACCGCACTTAATTATGTCGGATTTATCGAAGGTGATGTTTTACTGAATGGGAAAGCCGACGTGATTGTGAGTGATGGATTTGCAGGCAATATAGCGTTGAAAACCTTAGAAGGGGCGGTGAGAAATTTGTTATCTCTGTTTAAAGATAAAGTGAATTCACGTTTTATAAAGCCCATTCTTGCTTGGCTTTTTCGCTTTGTATTTAAACAACGTTATAAACGCTTGAAACGAATTAACCCTGATGAATATAATGGCGCATCACTTATTGGTTTAAAAGCTGTGGTGGTAAAAAGTCACGGTAGCGCAAATGTGAATGCTTTTGCACATGCTATTGCTGATGCCGCTTTCCAAGCTCGCCAGCAACTTCCAGAAAAAATATTGGCTGGGCTTGCTCGTTATTAATGACTTAATTTTTATTTATTATGAATAGCAGAATTTTATCTACTGGTAGTTATTTACCAAGCTACATCCGTACAAATGCGGAATTGGAAAAAATGGTTGATACATCAGATGAATGGATTGTCACTCGTTCCGGTATTCGTGAACGTCGTATCGCAGCGGCAGATGAAACTGTTGCAACAATGGGATTTGAAGCAGCAAAAAATGCGATCGAAGCTGCTCAAATTAATCCTCAAGATATTGAACTTATTATTGTTGCAACAACAAGTAACTCACACGCTTATCCAAGTGCCGCGTGCCAAGTACAAGGGTTATTAAATATTGATGATGCGATTTCTTTTGATTTAGCCGCAGCTTGTACAGGCTTTGTCTATGCATTGAGCGTAGCAGATCAATTTATTCGTGCCGGCAAGGTGAAAAAAGCCTTAGTGATTGGTTCAGATCTCAATTCTCGTAAATTAGATGAAACAGATCGCAGTACTGTTGTGCTATTTGGTGATGGTGCGGGCGCGGTCATTCTTGAAGCGAGTGAACAAGAAGGGATTATTTCTACTCATTTACATGCTTCAGCAGATAAAAATAATGCGCTTGTTTTAGCTCAGCCAGAACGTGGTGTAGAAAAGTCTGGATATATAGAGATGCAAGGTAACGAAACGTTTAAATTGGCAGTTCGTGAACTTTCAAATGTGGTAGAAGAAACGCTTTTAGCAAATAATTTAGATAAAAAAGATTTAGACTGGCTTGTGCCACACCAAGCAAATTTACGCATTATTACAGCAACAGCTAAAAAATTAGAAATGGATATGTCGCAAGTGGTGGTAACGTTAGATAAATACGCTAACAACAGTGCAGCAACTGTGCCAGTCGCTTTAGATGAGGCTGTTCGAGATGGCCGTATTCAACGTGGGCAGTTATTATTATTAGAAGCCTTTGGCGGTGGTTGGACTTGGGGTTCAGCATTAGTACGCTTCTAATTAATTTGTTAGAATGGATAAGTAATTTAAAAAGTGCGGTTAATTTTGACCGCACTTTTGGTATTTTGTTGTCAGGTTTCGCCTGACGGCGACCAACTTTCTTCTACTCGTGTAAAAGAAAGTTGGCAAAGAAAACACGCCCCAGTTAAATCGCTGTTCTTTGCTTTGTTTCAATTTTCTTAACGACAATTTGCTGAACTCGCTGCGCTCAAACAGACGCAAATTGCCTAAAAATTGAAAGTCGCAAAGGCGATTTATATGGGGGCCCGAATTTATCGGAGCATTATTTAAAAAGTGCGGTTAATTTTGAATTCATTTTAAGAACAAAAAATATTTTGAGTTTTGACCGCACTTTAAATCGGAGAAAGAACAAATTTGGTTCCCTTCTTTTCCTCCTTTGTGGAATTGAATTTGTAGGAAATTTTCGTCTGTTTGAGCGTAGCGAGTTCAGAAAATTTCCGTTAAGCAAATTCAATGGAACAAAGGAAATAAGGAAAAGCAGGGGCGCCTTTCTTTTTGCTTATTTTTTCTTTGGCGAGGCAAAGAAAAAGTAAGTCGCCATCGGCGAAACCCGATTTTAATTACCGAAGAAGAATTTTCAATTAAAAAACAATAGGACAAAACATAATGAAAAAATTTGCAATGGTCTTCCCAGGCCAAGGCTCCCAAACTGTCGGTATGCTTGCTGATCTTGCAACTGAATATCCAATCGTTACTGAAACATTTAAACAAGCATCTGATGCGCTTGGTTATGATTTATGGCATCTTGTTCAACAAGGCCCTGCTGAAGAACTTAATAAAACTTGGCAAACTCAGCCCGCACTTTTGGCAGCGTCAATAGCTATTTATCGCGTATGGCAAGAAAAATTTCCTCAATTAAAACCAGAAGTAATGGCAGGTCATAGCTTAGGTGAGTATTCTGCCTTGGTTTGTGCTGGCGTGTTAGATTTCCAAGATGCGATTAAATTAGTGGAATTGCGCGGAAAACTAATGCAACAAGCTGTGCCTGAAGGCACTGGCGCAATGTATGCGATCATTGGTTTGGATAATGAAGCGATTATTAATGCTTGTAAACAAGCAGAGGAAGGCGAAGTAGTATCTGCGGTGAACTTTAACTCACCAGGCCAAGTAGTTATTGCGGGTGCGAAAGCTGCAGTTGAGCGTGCGGCTGCATTATGTAAAGAAGCAGGCGCTAAGCGCGCATTGCCATTAGCGGTGAGCGTACCTTCTCACTGTGCCTTGATGAAACCTGCAGCTGAGCAATTAGCGGTAACACTTGAGAATATTCAAATTAATACACCAACAACATCGGTATTAAATAACGTTGATGTGAAAGCTGAAACTGAAGGTGCAGAAATTCGTACCGCACTTGTTCGTCAGTTATATAGCCCAGTTCGTTGGACTGAAACAGTTGAAAAAATGGCACAAGATGGTGTTCAAGCGCTTGTTGAAGTGGGACCGGGTAAAGTATTAAATGGTTTAACTAAACGCATTGTGGGTGATTTACAAGCAATATCTGTAAATGATGTTGCATCATTCAATGCCTTAGAAGAATTTTTAGCGTAAAAGGAAGGAAAAATGCAAGGTAAAATTGCTTTAGTGACAGGGGCTACTCGTGGTATCGGTCGTGCGATTGCAGAAGAACTTAGCTCAAAAGGTGCATTTGTTATTGGTACTGCAACATCTGAAAAAGGTGCAGAGGCAATTTCTGCATATTTAGGAGATAAAGGTAAAGGTTTAGTTTTAAACGTAACGGATAAAGAATCTATTGAAACTTTACTTGAGAAAATTAAAAATGATTTTGGCGATATTGATATTCTCGTGAATAACGCTGGTATTACTCGCGATAATTTATTGATGCGTATGAAAGATGATGAGTGGTTTGATATTATGCAAACTAACTTAACTTCGGTGTATCATCTTTCTAAAGCCATGTTACGTTCAATGATGAAAAAACGTTTTGGTCGTATCATCAATATTGGTTCAGTGGTTGGTTCAATGGGTAATCCAGGACAAGCTAACTATTGTGCGGCAAAAGCGGGCGTGATTGGTTTTTCTAAATCTTTAGCGAAAGAAGTCGCTGCACGTGGTATTACTGTAAATGTGGTTGCTCCAGGTTTTATTGCAACGGATATGACAGAAGTGCTTACGGATGAACAAAAAGCGGGTATTTTATCTAATGTTCCAGCAGGTCGTTTAGGCGAAGCTAAAGATATTGCTAAAGCCGTTGCTTTCTTAGCTTCTGATGATGCGGCTTACATTACAGGCACAACGTTGCATGTAAATGGTGGTTTATATATGAGCTAATGCTGAAAATCAGCATTTCTCTTTATTTAGACTTGAGTGACGTTCTAAACACAAAATCATAGCCAAAGATTTTAGATAATGTTAGAATCCCACTCGCAGTGTAGCTTGGTTACGCCTTGAGCGTATGCAAAGGTACGTAACTATTTTTAATGTGTGTATTCAGATTGCTCGTTTTGTGGTGCGACCAGCCTATAAAATAGTTGCAAGTTGATAAAAAATACATACACTAACCGCTCTTTTATGAGTTAAAACCAACAAAATAGGAAAAACAAATGAGTATTGAAGAACGCGTGAAAAAAATCATCGTTGAACAATTAGGTGTTAAAGAAGAAGATGTTAAATCTGAAGCTTCTTTCGTTGAAGATTTAGGTGCGGACTCTTTAGACACAGTTGAATTAGTAATGGCTTTAGAAGAAGAATTCGATATCGAAATTCCAGATGAAGAAGCTGAAAAAATCACAACTGTTCAATCTGCGATTGACTACGTGCAAAACAATCAATAATTTCAAGTTGGGCGACTTTTTAAGTCGCCTAATTTTTTTCAAAAATTTCTTTCTAACATCACCGCACTTTTCTCTATTCCTGAATTGTAAAATTGATCTGAATTACCTTTTAATTAAATTCTTGCTCTAAAATTTAAAAAATATTTAGTTTTATGCCTCAAAAAGGGTATTATTTTTACAGTTTTTTTATTTTTGAGGTAATTATGCTTTATTTAGAATTTTTATTCTTATTATTAATGCTTTATATGGGAAGCCGTTACGGTGGTATCGGATTAGGCGTTGTTTCTGGTATCGGTCTTGCTATAGAAGTTTTCGTATTCCGTATGCCAGTGGGGAAAGCACCGATTGATGTAATGCTCATCATTCTTGCAGTAGTGACTTGTGCATCCGTACTTGAAGCTGCAGGCGGTTTGAAATTTATGTTACAAATTGCCGAACGCATTCTCCGTAAAAATCCAAAACGAGTAACTTTACTCGGCCCATTAGTCGTGTATTTATTAACGTTTATGCTTGGTACTGGCCACTCTGTTTACACAATTATGCCAATCATTGGTGATGTTGCATTGAAAAACAAAATCCGTCCAGAACGGCCAATGGCGGCGTCTTCGGTGGCATCTCAATTAGCGATCACATCTAGTCCACTCTCTGCAGCTGTTGTCTTCTATCTAGGTAAAATTACTGCAATACCGGGTTTTGAGCATATTAGTTTGTTAGATATTATTTGTGTGACTGTTCCTGCAACCTTAGCGGGTACGATAGCGCTTTCTTTATATAGTATGCGTCGTGGTAAAGAGTTGGAACAAGATCCTGAATATCAACGTCGCTTACAAGATCCAGTATGGAGCGAACGAATTTTAAATACTACAAGCACAACATTGAATGAAGCCCTTCCACAAGGTGCTAAAAAATCAGTTTATTTGTTCTTACTAGCATTGGTGGTGATTGTTGCGATTGCGATGATTCCTGAAATTCGTACTATCGGTAGCGGAAAAGCAATTTCCATGTCGCTAATCATCCAAATGATGATGCTTTGTTTTGGTGGTGTGATTTTACTCGCAACGAAAACGAATCCTCAAATCGTGCCAAATGGCGTGGTATTTAAGTCTGGTATGGTGGCAGCGATTGCGATTTATGGTATTGCTTGGATGAGCGATACTTACTTCCAATATGCAATGCCAGAATTTAAAGCCGCGATTACTGATATGGTTCAAACTTATCCTTGGACATTCGCCTTGGCATTATTTGCAGTTTCAGTCGTAATTAATAGCCAAGCTGCAACTGCAGTTATGTTATTACCTGTTGGTATTGGTTTAGGAATTCCAGCACCAATCTTGGTTGGTTTAATGCCTGCAACTTATGCCTATTTCTTTATTCCAAATTATCCATCAGATATTGCAACAGTAAACTTTGATGTAACGGGTACAACGAAAATTGGTAAATATTATTTTAACCACAGTTTCATGGTGCCAGGTTTAATTGGGGTTGTTGTCGCTTGCTTGGTCGGTGTTTCTGTAGCGGAATTAGTGATTCGCTAATTTACACACAAACTAAATCCTTTTAATATTAAAGCACCTTTGAATGGTGCTTTTATTTTTATGACAACCTACATCGCTTACGGCAATATAAATCAACCTTTTTCTTTGGAATCGTTACCCGATGAACTGATTCCAGAAAATCTATATCAAATTGAAACCGATAGCTCGCGTGTTTTTCAGCGTCATCAGTGCCGTAGGCTTGCTCATTTATTACTTTTCCAACTTCTAAAAATATCAGGAAAATCCACCGCACTTTTATCTCAAATTCATCGTACTGAAAGTGGCAGACCTTATTTTCTTGATGAGCGAATAGATTTTAATATTAGCCATTCTGGTGATTGGGTGGCGGTAATATTAGATATTAGAAATGAAGAAAAAAGTGCGGTTGGAATTGATATTGAATTTCCTAAAATAAGAAATTTTACGGCGTTGATGGAACATATTGCACCAAAAGAAGAAATTGATTGGTTTCATCATCAGCAGGATTCTTTGAAGACTTTTTATCGTTGTTGGTGTTTGAGAGAGGCTGTATTGAAATCTCAAGGATTTGGGATCGTAAAATTATCCAATGTTCGTCATTTTCCTGAACAACAAAAAATTTTTTCAGATTATTGCCCGAAAGGCCAGTTATGGTTTACTGATGAACTCCCTGTTTATTTAGCCGCTTTTGTCAATCATCAAGAAAAAATACCGCACTTTTATGAATGGAGTGGGGAAAGTTTACAGATAAAAGAACTTCAAAAATGCGTTCTTTATAATGTGAATTAATCAAGAAAATCTTTGTGTAAAATCAAGGATTTTTTATTGCCTAAAAAGCCTTGTATTTTCATAGACGAGCCCCATTTATTTAGCTAAACTCTTAACAATTTTTTGACAAATGGAGAATGAAATGTCACAGAACGGTTCAGATCGCGATCCTTGGAGTAAACCAGGGCAAAGCAACGACCAACAGCCGGAAAATTCATCCAATAATAATGGATGGAATAACAATCAAAATCGTGGGAATCAAGAACAATCTCCGCCAGATATTGAGGAGATTTTTAATAACCTTCTCAGAAAATTAGGTGGTGGAAATAAAAAGAGCGGTCAAAATAATGGTGGTTCTCAAAACAGTACGCCATTTAATTTTGGAAAAGTGGTTCCACTTGCCGTGGCTATTGGTGCGATTATTTGGGGCGTAAGTGGTTTCTACACCATTAAAGAGGCTGAGCGTGGTGTGGTGCTTCGTTTTGGTGAATTGCATTCTATTGTTCAACCTGGTTTGAACTGGAAACCAACATTTGTAGATAAAGTATTACCAGTGAATGTAGAGCAAGTTAAAGAACTTCGCACGCAAGGTTCAATGCTGACTAAAGATGAAAATATGGTTCGTGTGGAAATGACCGTGCAATATCGTGTGCAAGATCCTGCTAAATATCGTTTTAGCGTGACGAATGCGGATGATAGTCTAGGTCAAGCGACTGACAGCGCATTGCGTTATGTGATCGGCCATATGTCAATGAATGATATTTTAACAACAGGTCGTGCGGTTGTTCGTGAAGATACGTGGAAAGCATTAAATGACATTATTAAATCCTATGATATGGGACTTGAGGTTATTGATGTGAACTTCCAATCTGCGCGCCCACCTGAAGAAGTCAAAGATGCGTTTGATGATGCGATTAAAGCGCAGGAAGATGAACAACGTTTCATTCGTGAAGCAGAAGCCTATGCTCGAGAGAAAGAGCCGATTGCGCGTGGTGATGCACAACGTATTATTGAAGAAGCGACAGCTTATAAAGATCGTATCGTGTTAGATGCACGAGGCGAAGTGGAACGTTTGCAGCGTTTGTTGCCTGAATTTAAAGCTGCGCCAGATTTACTGCGTGAGCGTTTATATATTCAAACCATGGAAAAAGTCATGGCAAATACGCCAAAAGTGATGCTTGATGGCAATAATGGTAACAATTTAACTGTGTTACCGTTAGAACAAATCATGGGTAAAAAAGTATCAGCTAAAGCGTCAGCCGTAACAGAAAGAGCGGTAGAATCTGCGCCTGTTTTATCACAGCCAGAGCGTATTAATCATTCTTCAAGCCAACTACCAAGCACTGTTGAGCCGATTCGCCAAGGGAGATTTAACTAATGCGTAAATTTTTATTACCAGCTATTTTTGTCATTGCTGCAGTGTTGTATTCCAGTGTTGTGGTCGTGACTGAAGGTACTCGAGGTATTATGTTGCGATTCAACAAAGTACAACGTGATGCAGATAATAAAGTGGTGGTATATGAACCAGGCTTGCATTTTAAAGTTCCTTTGATTGATAGCATTAAAGTTTTAGATGCACGTATTCGTACTTTAGATGGATCGGCAACACGTTTTGTTACTGTTGAGAAAAAAGACTTGCTAGTAGATTCTTATGTGAAATGGAAGATTAGTGATTTTGGTCGATTCTATACATCTACTGGTGGTGGCGATTATACCCAAGCTTCAAGCTTGTTAAGCCGTAAAGTAAATGACCGTTTGCGTTCTGAAATTGGTACAAGAACCATTAAAGATATCGTTTCTGGTACGCGTGGTGAATTAATGGAAGGGGCAAAAAAAGCTTTAAATTCAGGGCAAGATAGTACGGCAGAATTGGGTATTGAAGTAATTGATGTGCGTGTAAAACAAATTAATTTACCGGATGAAGTATCTTCTTCAATTTATCAACGTATGCGTGCAGAACGTGATGCAGTCGCGCGTGAACACCGTTCTCAAGGTAAAGAAAAAGCTGCATTTATCCAAGCAGATGTAGATCGTAAAGTGACGTTAATTCTTGCTAATGCAAATAAAACTGCACAAGAATTACGAGGTTCAGGCGATGCTGCAGCTGCAAAATTATATTCAGATGCTTTTGCTCAAGAACCACAATTCTTCAGTTTTGTACGTAGCTTAAAAGCCTATGAAGCAAGTTTTGCAAGCTCTGACAATATGATGATTTTAAAACCAGATAGTGATTTCTTCCGCTTTATGCAGGCACCGAAGAAATAGATTTAAAATTGATAAAAAACACCTTCTTCGTGAAGGTGTTTTTTTATAGCCAGCGTCTTACTTTTTGTTTGTAACGACGATATTCATCGCCAAATTTACTTTCCAAATAGGTTTCTTCTCGGGCTATTTGAAAGCGATTCATAACTAGTATAAAGACAATCACGCCTAACCAAGCCAAACTATTACCCAACCAAAGAGACCATGCAATTAACATTAACAGCAAACTTAAATACATTGGATTACGGCTAAATCTAAATATGCCTGTAGAAACTAATTGTGTTGTATGTTTAAAGTTATGAGGATTGATGGTCGTTTTTCGGATAAAAAACTGAAGCACACTGCCCCCAGCAATCAAAAATGAAAGAGTAATGACAAAGGCAATAACTGCAAAATGGATAGAATAACTAGCAACTTTTGGCAAAAAATACATTGCTGTGCCAATTAATAAACAGAGTAGTGGTGGTGGAATAAATAACATCGCTAAATCTCATTAATAAAAATGCCGCCTAGTGATAGACGGCATGTAAAGTGCGGTCAAAATTTATTTTAATTTTGCTTTAATCGCTTCTGCCACAAGTTCAGCCTCAGGCCCTAAAATGACTTGTAATCCATCATTACCTAATTTTACATTGCCTTTTGAACCAAGTGCTTTAAGTTGATCTTCATTAATATTGTGATGATCAACTAAAGTTAAGCGTAAACGAGTGATACAAGCATCCACAGTTTTGAAGTTTTCTGAACCACCTAAAGCCGCAATAAATTTCACCGCTCTTTCTTCGCGAGATTGGTTGCTTTGTGTTGGGGCAGCTGTTTCTGCTTTATCTTCACGTCCTAGCGTTTTGAGATTAAAGGCATTAATTGCAAAACGGAACACAAAATAATAGATAGCAAAGAATACAATACCTTGTACAAGTAACATATACCAGCTAACGGCAAGTGGGTTGCGGCTAGAAAGTACCATATCCACTAAACCAGCACTAAAGCCGAAGCCTGCAATCCAGTGCATTGTGGCTGCAATGAATACAGAGATACCTGTTAATAACGCATGCAATACATAAAGTACAGGCGCAACGAACATGAATGAGAATTCAAGCGGTTCAGTGATCCCTGTAAAGAAAGAGGCTAATGCACCCGCAAGCATAATTGAGGCCACTTGTACTTTTTGATTTGGTTTTGCGCAGTGATAAATAGCAAGAGCAGCACCCGGTAAACCAAACATCATCACTGGGAAGAAACCAGCTTGATACATACCAGTGACCCCCACAGTTGCAGTGCCTTCAGCAATGGATTTAGCACCGCCCAAGAAGTTTGGAATATCGTTGATACCCGCTACGTCAAACCAGAATACAGAGTTCAAGGCATGGTGTAAGCCAACAGGAATTAATAAGCGGTTGAAGAAACCGTAGATCCCCGCACCGACTGCACCTAAATCTTTGATGGATTCACCAAATGAAACGAGCGCGTTAAAAATATGCGGCCAAATATAGAGTAAGGCAAATGATACGGCGATCATCACGAAAGAAACCAAAATTGGGACGAGGCGTTTTCCGCTAAAGAACGAAAGCGCTTTTGGTAATTCAACTTGATAGAAACGGTTGTAAAGTTCAGCTGAAATCACACCAATTAAAATCCCGATAAATTGGTTATTGATTTTTTTGAATGCTGCAGGCACTTCACTAATATCAATGTGTTGTAATTGTGCTACACCAGCAGGGGAAAGTAGGGTGGTCACTACGTAGAAACCAACAAGACCTGAAAGTGCGGCGGAACCGTGTTTGTCTTTTGCAAGCCCAAACGCGACGCCCACAGCGAAGAGTAAGCCCATGTTGTCAATAATTGCTGCACCAGATTTAATTAATAATGCCGCTAATTGACTGTTTGCCCCCCAACCATCTGGGTCTATCCAATAGCCAATACCCATTAATAATGCCGCAGCAGGTAAGGCTGCCACAGGCACCATTAAGGCTTGACCGATTTTTTGTGCGTAACTAAGTACACTCATATAATCTCCTTAATTTTTATATTTTGATGAAATCAAAAGGCTTGAGCCCATTCTTTGCCTCAAGCCTTATACATTATTCTATGCCAAATTATTCAACGGTCAATTTTTTACCATCGTAGCTAATGGCTTTGACGCTGGTTAATGCTTTACCACCGTCAGTTTCACCACCGATGAGCAATACTTTATTGTTGTAAGACACAGAGAAACCATAGCCAATATTCATTGGTAATTCACCAACGATACTCCATTTACCATTATTTAAAGTATAAACTTCATTATGCCATGTTTTGGTTAAACCTTTATGCGCATGAAGTTTGCCTTCTTTGAATTGTTTAATTGAACCAGGGAAGTTTGCTCCACCCGTGACTAAATAATGGCCATGACTATAGCCTGCGAGTGCACCAGCTAAACCATCTTGTGATTTACCTTTTGGCGCAGGTAAGTCAGGTAAGTTTTTCCATTGCACACCTTTAGCAGTGAATTTACCTTGATGCGTTTCTGCGGTACGAAGTCCCGGTTTCACTTCACCATTAACAACCACTAAGTCATTGCCTTGGATAGTGAATGCCGCACCAGCACGACCAGAAAATGGAATACGACCTTCATTGCGCCATTTATTGGTTGATGGTTCATAGCTCAATAATTCTGTTGTGAAGAAATAATCTTCTGGACGTTGATCGAAATAAGCTGCTGCGATTTCATCTTTTTTCGCTTTATCTTCACCTGCTGCCACGGTGTCTTGGAAGAAACCATTAAATATAGAGAGGTTAGAACCACCTAAAATATAAACTTTATCACCGTGAGATGCGCTGCTTGAACCGACTAAACCACGCGGAGAGCGAGTAGGAAGTTTCACCCAAGTATTATCAGCTGGGTTGTAGCTGTAAGCATCATTAACAAGTTGGAGTTCGCCCTTTTCATTTTTTTGCAAACCACCGAATACATAAAGTTTTCCATCTACGGCTGCTGCAACAGGTTGATTACGTTCACCACCAGGGAATGCTGCAATTTCTTTCCATTGTGCAGCAGGATCTTTTAAGTCTAAAGAATAGAATTTATTGCCACCTGAACCTAAGCCTACATATACGGTATCGCCGATGAGTGCGCCAGTTCCGCTTTTGATGCCTACTGGTAAATCTGGATAGGCTTGTGCGTTAGCTGAAAATGCAACAGTTGTAAAAAGTGCGGCGCATAATGCTGTTTTTGTCAATTTCATAATAAACCTCATTTATTAAGTTATGTTTATGGTTTGCTATTCATAAAACCGCATTGAATAGGATTTATTTTATAAAAAAAGTGCGGTTATAAAAGCCTTACTTTTTTTAACCGCACTTTAGTGTTAAGACATCAATAGATTTGGTACAAAAGTAATGATTTGTGGGAAAATCGTAATTAATACTAATGTTAAGAATATCGGTATTAAGAACGGCAATACCCCTTTAGTCACAGTGGATACTGACATATTACCCACACGCGCCACCACAAAGAGAGCCATACCCATTGGCGGTGTTAAGATACCGATCATCATATTCAAGGTAGTCATTACACCGAAGAATACTAAGTCGATATTAAATTGCATTGCGATTGGAATTAACATTGGTAACACTAAGAATTGCAATGCTAATGCATCAATGAACATACCCAAGAAGAGCAAGAGTGCATTGATCATGACTAATACCATAAGTGGAGAATCAGCTACGGCAACGAATACATCTGCAATACGCATTGCAACTTGTTCACGCGCGATCATATCTCCGAAGAAGGTCACAGTCATAATCATTAATGCAACCACACCAGTAATTGCCATTGCTTCAACGCAGCTATTAAAGAGCATTTTCATGGTTAATTCTTTATAAACGAATTTACCAATGATTACGGAATAAGTCGCAGCAACAACGGCAGATTCTGTTGGGCTAAATAAGCCAGAGAAGATACCACCGATGATGAGTAATGGGGTTAAAATTGCCCAGAACGCTTTTTTGAATGATGTGCAAAGTTCTTCACGAGTTGCTTTTGGTGTTCTTGGATAACCACGTTTTTTGGATACGTAGTAGTTCATGATCATCAAAGCAATTGTTACAAGTATGCCTGGTACAAAACCTGCAACGAAGAGTTTCGCAATGGATTCGTTGGCGATTACACCGTAAATAATCATGGCGATACTTGGTGGAACTAATGGACCGATGATACAAGATGCTGCAGTGATACCACCACAAATATCATCATCATAACCTGCATCGCGCATAGCCTTGATTTCTAACTGACCTAAGCCACCCGCATCAGCAAGTGCAGAACCTGACATCCCTGAGAACAATAAACTTGCACCAATATTTACATGACCCATACCACCAGTGTAGTGACCGAGTAAGGCTTTTGCGAAATTAAAGATACGTTCTGTGATACCGCCAGTATTCATTAAAATACCCGTTAGGATATAAAACGGCACAGCAAGTAATGAGAAACTATCTAAACTCATGGTCAGTTTTTCAGCTGCTGCGTTTACTACGTTCCATCTGGTCATTGAGAAATAAAGCAATGTAGTGATAAACAATGACCAACCTACCGGCACGCCCAGGAACATAATAACTAGCCAGAATATTAGGGCAACGTATACGGAGTTAGACCCAAATTTCACATATTCTGTAATGCGTAATACTTTGTACCACTCAGGGAACGTAAATAAAATGCCTAATAAAATGACCGCACTTACAATGAAGAATGTCGCCGGTAAATAGCTTTTATCTTCTTTAAAATTGTCTGCTTGTGCTTGGAAGAAGCGCACTAACATTAGGATAGAAATGATCGGCAGAGAAGCATAAATCCATTTCTCTGAAATTCCACCTAATGCGTCAATAGGGAAATCTGCACCAAGGAATGTTTTAATACCAAAATGGATAAAGAAAATAATGCCAAGGAAAATCATCAATTGCACAAAAGAGTTTGTTACTTTTTTGATAGAAGCAGGCATTAAATTGGTTAAGAAGTCGATGTAAACGTGTTCTTGTTTGCGGATAGCAACACTAATACCGAGCATACCTACATATACAAACAATAGCTTAGCGAGTTCTTCACTCCAAATTAACGGCGAGTGGAAAGCTTGGCGGAATAGGATTTGAGCAACAAGAATACCGAAGATGACAAGGAATAGCGCGCCGCCAATCCATTCTTCAAGTTTGTTAAAAAATTTCATACTTCACTCCGGGAGATTGTGGAGAACGAAAATGAGTGCGCCAACCAAATTGCTGGCGCACGTGATAGAGATTATTTAAGAGCTTGGATTTCTTTTAATGCTTTTTCACCTTTCTCACCAGTTTGTTTTACAAACTCAGCATAGAATGGTTTCATCGCATCTTTGAATGGAGTTAAATCAGGGTGAGTCACTTTAACGCCTTGTTTTTCAAAGAATGTCACTAAATCTTTTTCGCCATCTACGAATAATTTAGTGTGGTATTTTGCTGCATTTTCAGCGGCGTCTTTGACTACTTTTTGAAGATCTTCTGGTAATTCTTTATAAGTTTCGTTACTCACTAAATAAAGTTGGTCATTCAAAATGTGGTTAGTCATCGCTAAGAATTTTTGCACTTCATAGAATTTTTGCGCTTGTACTGTTGCTAATGGGTTTTCTTGACCATCTACAGAGTTAGTTTGAAGTGCAAGATATACTTCAGAGAATGCCATAGGTGTTGGCGATGCGCCTACATATTTTGCGTATGCTAAGTTAGTTGCAGCATTTGGTACACGAAGTTTTAAGCCTTTCATATCTGCAATGCTATTGATCGCTCTATTTGAAGTTGTTTGGCGAGTACCGTTGTAAGCTTGTGATAATAAGGTTAAGCCTAATTCTTTATTCATTTTTTGAACTAAATCTTTACCAAATGCGGTTTCTTGTAATGCTTTTTGTGCAACATTGTAGTCGGTGATCACATATGGTAACGCGAACACTGCTGCTTCAGGATAGAATAATTGGAAACGAGCTGATTCAGCAAAAGTGAAGTCAAGAGAACCGTCTTTTAATTGTTTTAACATTGCACGGTCATCACCAAGTTGTGAACTTGGATAAAGTGAAACTTCAATTTTACCATGTGATTTTTCTTTTACTTCTTTTGCAAACATTTCTGCTGCTTTGTACTCATTAGATGAAGTACCCGCATTCATACCAAATTTTAAGTCATAATCTGCGGCAAAAACGGCTGAAGAAACGCCTAATGTGATAGCAGTTGCAAGGAAAAGTTTAGTAAATTTCATAATGTTCGCTCCTGTGTGAACCTATGTTGATATAAGCCATAATTGGCTTGGATTGAAAGTGAATGCTTGATGTTTTAGACATCAAAAAAAAACTACTCGGGCTCTATTCTAAAGTAAAAAAATACTTTTTGAACTGATCTTTGAAGTTTTATTTCAAAATTGAGAGGTAGATCACATTTGCAAAAAAATACTTCAAAAAAACTTTTAAAATGGAGTTATGTTTTTATATAATGCTGAGCACTGACGAAAATGCAGGCTCAGTTATATTTTTGAGGATGGTTGAGTCTAAATAATGCTAAAGCCTAGATGGCTTGTAATAAAGCATTTGAGCATTATCGGCCTCAATATATTTAGGAGTGATATTATGTCGAAATTATCTCATCAAGATGTGCTTTCTCAAATTCAATATGGTCTCATTGCTTCTTGCCAACCTGTTGATGATGGCCCAATGGATAAACCTGAAATTGTTTCTGCTATGGCCCAAGCTTCCGTTGCTGGTGGCGCATCAGGTTTACGTATTGAAGGTGTAGATAACCTTAAAGCGACACGTCCTTTTGTAAACATTCCAATTATTGGTATTGTAAAACGCGACTTACCTGATAGTCCGATTCGTATTACGCCATTTCTGCAAGATATTGAAGATCTTGCCAATGCTGGGGCAGATATTATTGCGGTAGATGGCACTAGCCGCCCTCGTCCAGTTGATATTGAAAGTGCGGTGAAAAAAATCCATGAAATGGGCTGCTTGGCTATGGCAGATTGTTCTAATTTAGAAGAAGGCTTGTATTGTCAAAAACTCGGTTTTGATATTGTGGGCAGCACAATGTCTGGTTATACAGGTGGTCCAGTTCCCGAAGAACCTGATTATCAATTAGTGAAAGATTTAAAAGCCGCGGGCTGTTTTGTGATGGCAGAAGGTCGCTATAACACGCCTGAATTGGCAAAAGTGGCGATTGAAATTGGCGCAGATTGCGTAACCGTTGGTTCAGCATTAACTCGCCTTGAGCATATCGTGAGTTGGTTTGCTAATTCTGTGAAATCTGCAAGATAGTCGTAAGACGTGTGAGAAAATACTTCATACTATAAGGATAAGTTATGCGTTGTTTAGCTCTAGACATTGGCGGTACAAAAATCGCGGCGGCTATCGTAAAAAATGGCGAAGTTGAACAACGCCAACAAATTCATACGCCGCGTGAAAATGTGGTAGAAGGAATGCATCAAGCATTGGAACAACTTCTTACTCATTATGCGGGTCAATTTGATTATGTGGCGGTGGCTTCAACCGGTATTATAAATGACGGTGTTTTAACCGCACTTAATCCTAAAAATTTAGGTGGTTTGAATCAATTTCCACTAAAAGAAAGTATTGCTAAACACACGGATAAACCAATTGGCTTATTAAATGATGCACAAGCCGCAACTTATGCGGAATACCAACTCCAAGATTCAGAAAAAGTATCAAACTTTGTTTTTATTACTGTTTCAACTGGCGTGGGTGGCGGTGTCATATTAAACCAACAATTACAAACTGGTCCAAAGGGAATCGCGGGACATATCGGGCATACATTAGCGGATCCAAATGGCCCAATGTGTGGTTGTGGTCGCCGTGGGTGTGTAGAAGCCGTTGCTGCGGGTCGTGCTATTGAAGCGGTATCTTCCCAATGGGATGATCCTTGTGAGCCAAGAGAAGTTTTTGAACGTTTTAGAAAAAATGATGAAAAAGCTACCGCACTTATAGAACGTTCAGCCCAAGCCATTGCGAATTTAGTAGCGGATTTAGTGATTGGATTGGATGTTCAAAAAGTTGTTATAGGTGGTAGTGTCGGGTTGGCTGAAGGTTATTTACCATTAGTCAAACGTTTCTTACAGGCTATGCCTGCTGTATATAGCTGTGATATTGAATCTGCTAAATTTGGTCAAGATGCAGGATTAGTCGGCGCAGCTTATTGGGTGAAAGATGTTCTGCTTGATAAACCAAAAGGAACAATTTATGGCTAAATCCGGAAATGTGTTAAACACTATTAGTTCGCTTTACCATAGTCTAACCAAATCAGAGAAAAAAATTGCTGATACGATTTTGCGTTCGCCTGATTTGGTGTCTCAGTGCCCCCTTTCAGAAATCGCTAAACATTTGGAAGTTGGAGAAGCGACACTCGTCCGTTTTTGTCGAACCATTGGTTTTAAAGGTTTCAGCGATTTTAAATTAGAACTCTCCATTGAGCTTGCCACGAAAGATAACAATGATGAAACTGTGCTCGAAACAGAAATTATGCCGAGCGATGATTCTTTAACGATTGCACAAAAGTTGCAAGCGGCAGTTTCTAATGTAATGGAAGAAACGGTTAATTTATTAGATTTGAAACAGCTTGAACAAGTCGTTAAAGCCATTAAAAAAGCACGTCGTATCTTTTTATTTGGCGTGGGATCATCTGGCGTGACAGCTGAAGATGCGAAAAATAAATTGATGCGCATCGGTTTCCAAGTGGATGCAACAGGCAATAATCATTTTATGTATATGCAGGCGGCATTACTTACGTCTTCTGATGTAGCAATTGGTTTGAGTCATTCTGGCTATTCCGCTGAAACAGCACATACACTCAAAATTGCTAAACAAAATGGTGCAACGACAGTGGCATTAACTCATAGTTTGCGTTCACCCGTTACAGAATATGCTGATTATGTTTTGGTAAATGGTAATAAACAAGGGAAGCTACAAGGTGACTCTATTGGTACCAAAATTGCACAGCTTTTTGTATTAGATTTAATTTATGCTTTGTTAGTGCAGGGCGAAGAAGAACTTGCAGCTCAAACCAAGCAAAAAACCCTCAATGTGATTCTTGAACAACGTATAAAATAGGAGAAAACTTATGCGTGATTTAAAAGGTATTTTTAGTGCATTATTAGTGTCATTTAATGAAGATGGCACAATTAATGAAAAAGGTTTACGTCAAATTATCCGCCACAATATCGACAAGATGAAAGTTGATGGTTTATATGTAGGTGGTTCAACAGGCGAAAACTTTATGCTTTCAACTGAAGAGAAAAAAGAAATCTTCCGTATTGCAAAAGATGAAGCAAAAGATCAAATCGCGCTAATTGCTCAAGTGGGTAGCGTAAACTTAAAAGAAGCAGTTGAATTAGGTAAATATGCAACAGAATTAGGCTACGATAGCTTATCTGCGGTTACTCCGTTCTACTATAAATTTAGTTTCCCTGAAATCAAACATTATTACGACACCATTATTGCAGAAACGGGTAATAATATGATCGTGTATTCTATCCCGTTCTTAACTGGCGTGAATATGGGAATTGAACAATTTGGTGAACTTTACAAAAACCCGAAAGTATTAGGGGTAAAATTCACAGCAGGTGACTTCTATTTATTAGAACGTTTGAAAAAAGCTTATCCAAACCACTTAATTTGGGCTGGTTTCGATGAAATGATGTTACCTGCAGCCGCACTTGGTGTGGATGGCGCAATTGGTTCAACTTTTAACGTAAACGGTGTTCGTGCTCGCCAAATTTTTGAATTAACCAAAGCGGGTAAATTAGCCGAAGCGTTAGAAATTCAACACGTAACCAACGATTTAATCGAAGGCATTTTAGCGAATGGTTTATATTTAACCATCAAAGAATTGCTTAAATTAGAAGGTGTGGATGCGGGTTATTGCCGTGAGCCAATGAAAGCAAAAGCAACAGATGCTCAGCTTGCTAAAGCAAAAGAGTTGAAAGCGAAATTTTTATAATTAATGGAATATCGTGAGAACCTAGGGGATTGATTTCCCTAGGTTACTCATAATTTATCCCTCTTGGGGTAGCAATTCTCGTTTCCTGCTTCTCAGTTTTTCTATTTCGTAGTGGGGAACCATTATGTTTAACCGTTGGTTTGTTTATCCACGGTATTGAAAATAAAGGAAGTATAGTATGCGTCTTATCCCTCTACACAACGAACAACAGGTGAGTCGTTGGGCTGCACGCCATATTGTTGATCGTATCAATCATTTTAATCCTACGGCTGAACATCCATTCGTTATAGGTTTACCAACTGGTGGTACGCCATTAAAAACTTACCAAGAATTAATCGCACTTTGTAAAGCGGGAGAGGTGAGCTTTAAGCATGTAGTAACATTCAATATGGACGAATATGTGGGTTTACCAGAGGAACACCCTGAAAGTTATCATAGTTTTATGTATAACAATTTTTTCAATCATATCGATATCCAGCCAGAAAATATCAATATTCTTAATGGCAACACGGATGATCATGATGCGGAATGTCGCCGTTATGAAGAAAAAATTAAATCTTATGGAAAAATTAATTTATTTATGGGCGGAGTCGGTAATGATGGTCATATCGCCTTTAATGAACCAGCGTCATCATTGAGCTCTCGCACTCGTATTAAAACGTTAACTCAAGATACACTGATCGCAAATTCACGTTTCTTTGATAATGATGTAAATAAAGTACCTAAATATGCTTTGACGATTGGCGTAGGCACATTATTAGATGCCGAAGAAGTGATGATCCTTGCGACAGGCCATCATAAGGCGCTTGCAGTTCAAGCAGCTGTAGAAGGTGGTGTGAACCATATGTGGACAGTGAGTGCACTTCAGCTACATCGCCATTTTGTGTTAGTTTGTGATGAACCTGCACAACAAGAATTGAAAGTAAAAACTGTTAAATATTTTACTGAATTAGAACAGCGCGCCATTCATAGCGTGTTATAAGCACCTACCGCTCAAAAGAGAGGTAATTTTTCTGATTATTTTATTTAAGGACAAAAAATGAGATATGCATTAACGAATTGTGTGATTTACACAAAATATGATGTTTTACGTGATTTTGCTGTAATTATTAACGGTGAAATTATTGAAGCGGTAGTTCCACAAGCTGAATTAGAAACAGGTATCAAAGCCATTGATTTACAAGGTAATAATTTAACCGCAGGTTTTATTGATCTTCAATTAAATGGCTGTGGTGGCGTGATGTTTAACGACCAAACTAGCGTTGAAACCTTGGAAATTATGCAGGAAACTAACTTGAAATCAGGTTGTACAAGTTTCCTTCCTACTTTTATTACGGCACCGGATGAAAACATAAAAAGTGCGGTAAAAATTATGCGTGAATATTTAAACAAGCATAAAAACCAAGCACTTGGTTTACATATTGAAGGACCGTTTATCAGCGTTGAGAAAAAAGGGGTACACCGTCCCGAATATATTCGTGAAATTACGCCTGAAATGAAGGATTTCCTCTGTGAAAATGGTGATGTCATTACAAAAATTACCATTGCCGCAGAAAACCCAACTATTAACTATACGCCTGATTTTGTGAAAGCGGGCATTATTGTCTCTGTAGGCCATTCTAATGCGACTTATGAAGTCGCTAAAGCAGCCTTCCACAAAGGCGCAACTTTTGCGACTCACTTGCATAATGCAATGTCGCCAATTAGTTCTGGACGTGCAATGGGCGTAGTAGGTGCGGTACTAGATTCTGATGTTTACACAGGTATTATCGTGGATGGTGTGCATATCAATTACGGCAATGTTCGCATTGATAAAAAAATCAAAGGTGACAAACTTTGTATTGTGACTGACTCTCTTGCTGCAGCAGGTGCACCACCTGAATTGGAAACATTCACCTTTGTAGGTAAAACTATTTATATCCGAGATGGTCGCTGTTTTGATGCAAACGGTACGATTGCTGGTGCATCAATTACCATGATCGAATCCATTAAGAATGCAGTGGAGTTTGTTGAAATTCCACTTGCTGAAGCAATTCGAATGAGTAACCTTTATCCTGCACGAGCAATTGGTGTTGATGATCGTTTAGGTTCGGTAGAAAAAGGAAAAATCGCAAATTTAGCCGTGTTTACGTCAGATTATAAAGTGACAGCAACCGTGCTCAATGGTGAATGGAAACCTAATTGATTTAAAGTGCGGTAAATTTTACTGATCTTTTAGAGCCCAACCAATTGGTTGGGTTATTTTTTGCTTTACTACTTTAATAAGAATAATTTTCATCTATAATATAAAAACCAAGTTAATTACTAGGAGATAGATATGGCAAAAGATGAAGTAGGGCATAATTTTCTTGCACGTTTAGGTAAAACTCGTTTGCGTCCAGGCGGTAAAAAAGCAACAGATTGGTTAATTGCCAATGGCGATTTTAGCCAAGATAAAAAAGTGTTAGAGGTTGCCTGTAATATGGGAACGACAGCCATTGGATTGGCGAAACAATTTGATTGCCATATTGAAGGTGTTGATTTAGACGAACATGCGTTAGAAAAAGCACAAGCAAATATCGAAGCAAATGGCTTGCAAGAAAAAATTCATGTGCAGCGTGCGAATGCGATGAAATTGCCTTTCGAGGATGAAAGTTTTGATATTGTCATCAATGAAGCGATGCTCACAATGTTACCCGTGGAAGCTAAGAAAAAAGCCATTGCAGAATATTTTCGAGTGTTAAAACCAAATGGTTTATTGCTTACTCACGATGTTATGCTGGTGGGGAATGATCATCAAACTATTCTAGAAAATATGCGCAAAGCGATTAACGTGACGGTCACACCATTAACGAAAGATGGCTGGAAAGGCATATTCCAAGAAAGTGGCTTTAGAAATGTTGATACTTTCTCTGGTGAGATGACATTACTTTCACCAAAAGGAATGATTTATGATGAGGGCATTCTGGGGACGTTAAAAATCATCCGTAATGCTATGAAAGCGGAAAATCGCGAGCAATTTAAAAGAATGTTTAAAACCTTTAATGATCCTGAACATAAATTACATTTTATTGCTGTATGTAGCCAAAAATAATATAAAAAACGAACCGCTCTTTTATGTGCGGTTCGCTTTTTCTTACGATAATTTTTTAAATCGGGTTGTTTAGATTTATTTTGAATAATCCCTTGCACCGAAAATTGCAGTACCAATACGTACCATAGTAGAACCGCATTTTATTGCGCTCGGCATATCATCCGTCATTCCCATAGAAAGCGTATCAATTTGTTGATTAGGTAAGGCTTGTTTAAGTTGTTCAAATAGATCTGACATTTTTCTGAACACGGCTTCTTGTTCAGCGATTTTATCGGTCGGCGCGGGTATTGCCATTAAGCCACGTAAGCGTAAGTGCGGTAAATTTTCGATGTGTTTTGCCAGTGTTAACATTTCCTCTGGTTGAATGCCAGATTTACTTTCTTCATCGCTGATATTAATCTGAATCAAGACATTTAAGGGTGCCTTGTTAGTTGGTCGTTGTTCATTTAAACGATCTGCAATTTTTGCTCGATCAAGTGTTTGCATCCAATCAAAATGTTCTGCAACGAGACGGGTTTTATTCGATTGTAATGGACCAATAAAATGCCATTCAAGGTTAATATCTTGCGATTCAAAATATTGGATCTTTTCTACACCTTCTTGCACATAATTTTCCCCAAAGGCTATTTGTCCAGCTTGATAAGCCGAAAGAATAGCGGAAATAGGTTTGGTCTTAGATACGGCAAGTAATTTTACTGTATTTTGATTGCGTTTAGCTTCTTCGTAAGCTGTTTCAATTTTTTGATGAATTAGGTTGAGATTATGTTGGATATCCATAGGTTCTCCTTTATAAAAGTGCGGTTAGTTTACACGAAATTTATTTACTGAGAAAATTTCTGAAAAATTTGTTACTTTCTGTTTGACAAGCTCGGGAAATTTCGGTATTTCTTTACGCATTCATTTTTCAAGATAAAACACAATGAAAAATAACCGCACTTTATCCGTAATCATTAGCACGATTACCACCATTATGATGACCATTACTATGATTAATGGCGCGGGTTAGTGCACCAAAAAACAGGATACAGAAAACCCGCGATTCAACTGAATAGCGGGTTTTTTTATAAATTTAAAAACACAATATCTCTAGGAGAACCAATCATGCGCGTACTTAAATTTGGCGGCACTTCGCTTGCAAATCCAGAACGATTTTCCCAAGCAGCGAAATTGATCGAGCAAGCTCATTTAGAAGAGCAGGCAGCAGGTGTTTTATCAGCACCAGCAAAAATAACTAATCATCTCGTCGCCCTTTCTGAAAAAGCTGCATTAAATCAACCAACCGATACGCATTTCAACGAAGCAATCGAAATTTTCTATAACATCATCAATGGCTTACATGCCGAAAATAATCAATTCGACTTAAATGGGACAAAAGCGCTTATTGATGCTGAATTTGCTCAAATCAAAGGATTATTAGAAGAAATTCGTCAAGCAGGAAAAGTAGAAGATGCAGTTAAAGCGACAATTGATTGCCGTGGTGAAAAACTTTCTATCGCAATGATGAAAGCTTGGTTTGAAGCGCGTGGCTATAGCGTACATATTGTGGATCCGGTCAAGCAATTATTAGCAAAAGGCGGTTATCTTGAGTCTTCAGTTGAAATTGAAGAATCAACAAAACGTGTTGATGCAGCAAGTATTGCAAAAGATAAAGTGGTGCTTATGGCAGGATTTACTGCGGGTAATGAAAAAGGTGAGTTGGTACTGCTCGGTCGTAATGGATCTGATTATTCTGCAGCCTGTTTAGCCGCTTGTTTAGGCGCAAGCGTATGCGAAATTTGGACCGATGTGGATGGCGTTTATACTTGCGATCCGCGTTTAGTGCCTGATGCACGTTTATTACCAACTCTTTCTTATCGTGAAGCGATGGAACTTTCTTATTTCGGTGCGAAAGTGATTCATCCTCGTACGATTGGTCCATTGTTACCACAAAATATTCCTTGTGTCATTAAAAATACAGGAAATCCTTCTGCACCGGGTTCGATTATTGATGGCAATATGAAATCAGAAGGTTTACAAGTCAAAGGTATCACTAACTTAGATAACTTGGCGATGTTTAATGTATCAGGCCCTGGTATGCAAGGCATGGTAGGCATGGCATCTCGCGTATTTTCAGCTATGTCAGGTGCAGGCATTTCAGTCATCTTAATTACCCAGTCTTCATCTGAATACAGTATTAGCTTCTGCGTGCCAGTGAAATCTGCAGAAGTTGCGAAAACCGTACTAGAAACTGAGTTTGCTAATGAATTAAATGAACATCAATTAGAACCAATTGAAGTGATTAAAGATTTATCCATTATTTCTGTTGTGGGCGATGGAATGAAGCAAGCGAAAGGCATTGCTGCTCGTTTCTTCTCGGCGTTAGCACAGGCAAATATTAGTATTGTGGCGATTGCACAAGGTTCTAGTGAACGTTCAATTTCTGCGGTTGTGCCGCAAAATAAAGCGATTGAAGCGGTGAAAGCTACCCATCAGGCGCTTTTCAATAATAAAAAAGTCGTGGATATGTTTTTAGTGGGCGTTGGTGGAGTAGGCGGAGAATTAATTGAGCAGGTAAAGCGTCAAAAGGAGTATCTAGCAAAGAAGAGTGTTGAAATTCGAGTTTGTGCTATTGCGAATTCCAACCGCATGTTGCTCGATGAAAATGGATTATGTTTAGACGATTGGAAAAACGATTTAGAAAATGCGACTCAGCCATCAGATTTTGATGTATTGCTTTCTTTCATTAAATTACATCATGTGGTGAATCCAGTATTTGTAGATTGTACCTCAGCCGAATCTGTAGCGGGGCTTTATGCTCGTGCGTTAAAAGAAGGTTTCCATGTAGTCACGCCAAATAAAAAAGCGAATACACGAGAATTAGCTTATTACAATGAGTTACGCCAAAACGCTCAAGCAAGCCAACATAAATTCTTATATGAAACGAATGTGGGCGCTGGTTTGCCAGTAATTGAAAATCTTCAAAACTTACTTGCTGCGGGTGATGAACTTGAATATTTTGAAGGCATTTTATCTGGCTCGCTTTCCTTTATTTTTGGTAAATTGGAGGAAGGACTTTCTCTTTCAGAAGTCACCGCACTTGCCCGAGAAAAAGGCTTTACTGAGCCAGATCCCCGTGATGACCTTTCTGGACAAGATGTAGCACGTAAATTATTAATTCTTGCTCGTGAAGCTGGAATTGAGCTTGAACTTTCAGATGTTGAAGTTGAAGGTGTATTGCCGAAAGGTTTCTCTGAAGGAAAATCTGCAGATGAATTTATGGCAATGCTGCCACAGCTTGATGAAGAGTTTAAAGCTCGTGTTTCCACCGCTAAAGCTGAAGGCAAAGTATTGCGTTATGTTGGAAAAATTTGCGAAGGTAAATGTAAAGTATCTATTGTTGCAGTCGATCAGAATAACCCACTTTATAAAGTGAAAGACGGTGAAAATGCTCTGGCATTTTATACTCGTTATTACCAACCTATCCCACTTTTATTACGTGGTTATGGCGCTGGCAATGCAGTTACTGCGGCAGGTATTTTTGCAGATATCTTAAGAACATTACAACATTAATAAGGATTACCAATGTTAAGAATTTACGCCCCTGCATCTAGCGCGAATATTAGCGTAGGTTTCGATACTTTAGGCGCTGCGATCTCTCCTATTGATGGTTCATTGTTAGGTGATGTGGTTCAAATAGAATCTATTTCAAGTGGTTTTGAGTTAGAAAGTGCGGGCTATTTTGTTCGTAAATTACCGAAAGAACTACAAAAAAATATAGTTTACCAAGCTTATGTGCTATTTAGCGAGCAATTAAAATTACGCGGAGGAAATGTGAAACCTTTGCGTTTAACGCTCGAAAAAAATATGCCTATTGGCTCTGGTTTAGGCTCTAGTGCTTGTTCTATTGTTGCTGCATTAGTGGCATTAAATCAGTTTCATGATGGCCCTTTTTCGAAAATGGAGTTGCTTGAAATGATGGGAGAATTGGAAGGCCGTATTTCTGGTTCAATCCATTATGATAATGTTGCACCTTGCTATCTTGGCGGTGTGCAATTTATGGTGCAATCGCTCGGCAATATTTGTCAAAAGCTTCCATTTTTTGATAATTGGTATTGGGTGTTGGCGTATCCAGGAATTGAAGTTTCTACTGCTGAAGCGCGTGCAATTTTACCGAAAAGCTATACTCGACAAGACGTGATTGCCCATGGTCGTCATTTAGGTGGCTTTGTACATGCTTGCCATACCCATCAGGAAAACCTTGCGGCGATTATGATGAAAGATGTCATTGCCGAGCCTTATCGTGAATCTCTGCTACCTAATTTTGCTGAAGTAAAACAAGCTACGCGAGACTTAGGTGCACTTGCCACTGGTATTTCAGGCTCAGGGCCAACTATTTTCTCTATTGCTCCAGACTTACAAACCGCAATTAAACTTTCAACTTATTTAGAGAATCATTATTTACAAAATAATGAAGGTTTTGTGCATGTATGTAAGGTCGATAATGAAGGCGCAAGAGAAATTAAATAAGTTAATTTAAATAGATAAAATTAAATTAAAAACGGATTAAATATGAATTTATACAATATCAAACATCCCGAAGAACAAGTCACTTTTTCTCAGGCTGTTCGTCAAGGTCTTGGACAGGATCAAGGTTTATTCTTTCCTGAAGTTATTCCTCAACTTAATAACATTGATGAATTACTTGAATTACCTCTTGTTGAGCGTAGCCAAAAAATTCTAGGTGCATTAATTGGTGAAGAATTACCGAAAGCAACGTTAGACGAGATGGTGAGAAATGCATTCACTTTCACTGCACCGTTAGAAAAAGTTGAAGATAATATTTATGCACTTGAATTATTTCATGGTCCCACATTGGCATTTAAAGACTTTGGGGGGCGTTTTATGGCACAGGCACTTGCGGCAGTACGTGGTGATGGAAAAATCACCATTTTAACGGCAACGTCTGGCGATACTGGAGCTGCTGTAGCACATGCGTTTTATGGATTAGAAAATATTAATGTAGTTATCCTTTATCCAAAAGGCAAAATCAGCCCATTGCAAGAAAAATTGTTCTGTACCCTTGGGGGGAATATTCGTACAGTTGCGATTAACGGTGATTTTGATACGTGCCAGGCTTTGGTTAAGCAAGCCTTTGATGATGTTGAATTGCGCCAAGCTATCGGACTCAACTCTGCAAATTCTATTAATATCAGCCGCTTATTAGCTCAAGTTTGTTATTACTTTGAGGCTGTAGCACAATTGCCAAAAGAAAAACGTGATAATGTTGTGGTTTCTGTGCCAAGTGGTAATTTTGGTAACTTAACTGCGGGATTAATTGCAAAAACATTAGGCTTGCCAATAAAACGCTTTGTTGCCTCAACAAATGCAAATGATACAGTGCCACGTTATTTGAAATCGGGTAATTGGGATCCTAAAACGACAGTTGCAACTCTTTCTAACGCAATGGATGTAAGCCGTCCGAATAACTGGCCAAGAGTGGAAGAATTGTTTAAACGAAATGGTTGGAATTTAACTGATTTAGGTTCCGGAATGCTAAGTGATAGTGAAACAGAAGATACCTTAAAAGCGATGCAGTCAAAAGGTTATTTATGTGAACCTCATGGTGCGATTGCTTATCAGGTGTTGAAAGATCAAATTAAAACGGGTGAAACAGGAATTTTCCTGTGTACAGCACATCCAGCGAAATTTAAAGAATCCGTAGAACGTATTCTTGGTATTCAGCTTTCATTACCTGAAGCACTGGATAAACATAATCAGCTACCATTGCTTTCTGATGAAATGGATAATGATTTTGCACAACTACGGGCTTACTTATTAAAGTAATAAAGTGCGGTAAATTTTTATTGTATTTTGGATAGCGCTTGATTTTCAGGCGCTATTTTATTTTAGAAAATATAACGTAGCGATAAAATATATTAATTATTTTAGATTAGGTAGAAAGAATAGCTATTTCTCAATGAGCCAGTAATTGAAAAGTAGTACCAGATATTAGGCAATAAAAAAACACCTTTCGGTGCTTGCTTTATTTTTAAGTGGTGGGTCGTGAAGGATTCGAACCTTCGACCAACGGATTAAAAGTCCGCTGCTCTACCGACTGAGCTAACGACCCAATTAGATGATTTTAAAGTAAATTTTAAAATCTTTGGATTGGCGTTTAAATGGTGCCCGAAGCCAGACTTGAACTGGCACGCCTCGAAAGGCGAGGGATTTTAAATCCCTTGTGTCTACCGATTCCACCACTCGGGCTAATTGGAGCGGGAAACGAGGCTCGAACTCGCGACCCCGACCTTGGCAAGGTCGTGCTCTACCAACTGAGCTATTCCCGCATTTATCACTAATCAGCATTGCTGCGTGACAACGGGGCGTATTTTACGGTTTTATAGTCTTGTGTCAAATGAAAAAATAAAAAAAAACTTTGATTGATTAAAAATAAGACAAAATAATAAAAGTACGGTAGAAAATTCCGCAATTTATCCAGAATTAGAGTTTTAGGTCATCTAATAGGCTACCTTTTGCTGCCTGTAAATATTGGATCATTGACCATACTGTTAAAATGGCTGCTATGTAAAGCAAGATTATAGCGGCAATTTCCATATAGTTATTGTAACGCCATAATAATCCGCCTAGGGCTAACATTTGTGCGGTTGTTTTCCATTTTCCCCACCAAGAGACAGCGACTTTACTACGCTCTCCGAGTTCAGCCATCCATTCACGTAATGCGGAAATAATAATTTCTCGAGAAATCATAATAATGGCAGGAATTGTAATCCAAAGAGAGTGTTGGTATTCAACGATGAGAACCAAGGCTGCGACAACCATTACTTTATCCGCAACAGGATCCAAAAAAGCGCCAAATCTTGTAGTTTGTTTCCATTTACGAGCCAAATAACCATCAAGCCAATCAGTAACACCAGCAATAAAGAATATGAATGTAGTAATAAAAGGGGAGGATTCGATAGGTAAATAAAATGCAATCACGAAAAACGGAATTAGGATTACGCGAAACATCGTTAGGAAAATAGGAATATTAAATTTCATAGAAATGAACCGCTCTTGGTGTTAGAGATACGCCTATTCTAAAGTATCTAAGACTATAAAAAAAGCCACATTATGTGGCTTTCTTCTAAATAATTAAGGATTAAAGTTTATCAGCGTTTTGTTTTAAGTATTTTGCAACGCCTTCAGGGTTATCTTTCATCCCTTCTTTACCTTTTTCCCATTGAGCAGGGCAAACTTCACCGTGATCTTCATGAAATTGTAATGCATCAACCATACGTAACATTTCATCGATGTTACGACCTAATGGAAGATCGTTTACTACTTGGTGACGAACGATGCCATTTTTGTCGATTAAGAATGAAGCGCGTAATGCAACGCCTGCTTCAGGATGTTCAATACCGTATGCTTGAGCAATTTCGTGTTTTACGTCTGCCGCTAATGCATATTTAACTTGGCCGATACCACCATTTTCAGTTGGGGTGTTACGCCATGCATTGTGAGTGAATTGAGAGTCGATAGAAACACCAACTACTTCTACGCCACGTTTTTTGAATTCTTCATAACGGTGGTCAAATGCGATTAACTCAGAAGGGCAAACAAAGGTAAAGTCTAATGGGTAGAAAAAGATTACTGCAGCTTTTCCAGCAATGTGTTTTTTTAAGTTGAAGTTATCAACGATTTCGCCATTGCCTAATACAGCAGATGAAGTAAAATCTGGTGCTTGACGGGTTACTAATACCATAGTCATAATTCCTATATAAAGTTAAGTTAAAGTTTTGCCACACAAAATAGCGGCGCGGTTCTATTTGAAACGCCAACATTTTATACTCGATTTTATCTATTAAAGCAATTAATCTTATCTAAAATAAGGTGGAAATATGCAACAACACAATCTCTCAACAACATTTGTCCATGCAGGGCGTAAAAAACGCTTTTCACAAGGATCTGTAAACCCCGTTTTACAGCGAGCTTCTTCATTAGTATTTGACAGTATTGAAGATAAAAAACACGCTACTCAACATAGAGCAAAAGGCGAATTATTTTATGGTAGAAGAGGGACGCTAACACATTTTGCTTTACAAGATTTAATGTGCGAAATGGAAGGAGGGGCAGGTTGTTATCTTTATCCTTGTGGTGCAGCAGCAGTAACTAATTCGATTCTTTCTTTTGTGAAAACTGGCGACCATATGTTAATGAGTGGCGCAGCTTACGAGCCAACCCAAGATTTCTGTAATATTGTGCTGAAAAAAATGCAGATCGATACAACTTATTACGATCCTCTTATTGGTGCTGATATTGTAACGCTTATTCAACCGAATACAAAAGTACTTTTTTTGGAGGCACCGAGTTCTATTACAATGGAAATTCCAGATATTCCGACTATTGTGAAGGTTGCAAGAACTGTGAACCCTGATATTGTGATTATGATTGATAATACTTGGTCGGCAGGTGTTCTATTTAAAGCGTTAGAGCATGACATTGATATTTCTATTCAAGCGGGTACGAAATATTTAGTGGGTCATTCAGATATTATGATTGGTACTGCTGTTGCGAATGCGCGAACTTGGGATCAACTTAGAGAACACTCCTATTTAATGGGGCAAATGGTGGATGCAGATTCTGCTTATACGACCGCTCGTGGTATTCGCACATTGGGTGTACGATTAAAACAACATCAGGAAAGCAGTATTAAAGTAGCAAAATGGTTGAGTGAGCAACCAGAAGTAAAAACTGTGTACCATCCAGCTTTACCAAGTTGCCCTGGTCATGAATTCTTTTTACGAGACTTTAGTGGTAGTAGCGGTTTATTTTCTTTTGAATTAACTAAGCGATTGACATCGGAACAAGTCTCAAATTTCATGGATCATTTTCAACTTTTCACTATGGCTTATTCATGGGGAGGATTTGAGTCTCTAATTCTTTGTAATCAACCAGAAGAAATTGCACATATTCGTCCAAATATTAAACGTAACCTTACAGGTTCATTAATTCGTGTGCATATTGGCTTTGAAAATGTAGATGAATTGATTGCAGATTTAAAAGCTGGATTTGAGCGAATTGCCTAAAAGTGCGGATAAAAAAATGCCTGTTTTACACAGGCGTTTTTTATAGGATTATTTTTGTTCTGATACTAAGCCAACTTTCGAACCGTCAGCAAAATGTACTGAAGTCCCGATAATATCTACTTGGATATTTTTTCCTTGTTGCAAGTGCGGGCGAATTTGAGAAAGCACAGCTTCTTCAGTTGTTGATAATGTTACTGTTTCGCTAGCTTTTGGTGCAATTGTTTTTCCAAATTGTAATGCTGGAAGATTTGCTACATAGAATGGTTGGTTATTTTCTTTATAAACAGTTAACCATTGCGCTTCTAAAATAGCTTTATCACTTAAATTTGTGATTTCATAAGTGATAGAAAACGATTTTAAATCATCTGTTACAGAAACATTTGTTACTTTTACATTCGCAACTTTTAGAAACTCTGCATTTGCTTGAGTGACTAAATCATCAGTTTTTACTTGAGGTGGTTGTACTGCTTGTTGAGCTGGTTGAGTAGTTTTTGTTGCTGCAGGTTTTTCTGCTACTTTTTCTTCTTTATCATTACAAGCGGTTAATGCAATTGAACCTGCGATGATACTTGCGAAAAGAAATGATTTATTAAATTTCATTGTAAATTCCTTCATTATATTTTGTTAGTTAAGTTGTACTCGTTTTTTAAAGGCTCAATTATAGCCCATGTGAGCTTTTATGACAGTCTTTTATTTTGAAAGTTCATAGAAGTTGTTTTATTATACTTTTCATTTTCCTTAATAAGTTAAGTAGAGAAGTACAATGAAACATATTCATATCTTAGGTATTTGTGGCACATTCATGGGCGGCGTGGCGATGATTGCTAAACAAATGGGCTATCACGTGACGGGTTCCGATACTAATGTTTACCCTCCAATGAGCACTTTTTTAGAAGAGCAAGGCATCCAGATTATTCCAAATTATGATGTTGCGCAATTACAACCTGCGCCTGACATGGTAATCATTGGTAATGCGATGAAACGTGGAAATCCTTGCGTAGAATATGTGTTGGAAAATAATTTGAAATACACATCTGGTCCTCAATGGTTACATGATCATTTATTGCGAGATCGTTGGGTATTGGCAGTTTCTGGTACGCATGGAAAGACAACTACAACAGGCATGTTAACGTGGATCTTAGAACAAAATGGATTAAAACCAGGCTTTTTAATCGGCGGAATTGCCGGTAATTTTGGCATTTCAGCTCGTTTAGGAGATAGCCCTTATTTTGTTATTGAAGCTGATGAATATGATACAGCTTTCTTTGATAAACGTTCGAAATTTGTTCATTATAATCCGCGTACACTTATCGTAAATAACATTAGTTTTGATCATGCAGATATTTTTGATGATCTCAAAGCGATCCAACGCCAATTTCATCATATGATTCGAACTATTCCGGCAAGTGGCTTGGTATTAAGTTCGGCGAGTGAACAAAGTGCAAAAGAAACTTTGGCATTGGGATGTTGGTCGCAACAACAATTTTTAGGCAAAGATAATGAGTGGTTTGCTGAGCGTATTACAAATGATGCCTCACATTTTGCGGTCTTCCATCATGGTGAAAAAGTGGCAGAAGTAAAATGGAATGTAGTCGGACAACATAATATGCATAATGCTTTAATGGCGATCGCTGCTGCTCATCATGCGGGTGTGGCTATTGAAGATGCGTGTAAAGCATTGGGATCTTTTGTAAATGCTAAACGTCGTTTAGAAGTAAAAGGCGAAGTTAATGGCATCACCGTTTATGATGATTTTGCTCATCATCCAGAAGCTATTCTTGCTACGCTAACAGCTTTACGAGATAAAGTGGGTGGTGGCGTGCGAATTCTTGCAGTGCTTGAACCTCGTTCTAACACAATGAAAATGGGTGTTCATAAAGATGAAATTGCGCCTGCACTCGGCCGAGCTGATGAAGTGTTTATGCTTCAACCAGAACAACTTCCTTGGGAAGTGGCAGATATTGCAAACCAATGTGTACAACCTGCCTATTGGAATGCAAATTTAGATCGATTAGTCGATATGATTGTCGCTGAGGCCCAACCTACAGATCATATTTTGGTGATGTCTAACGGCAGTTTTGGTGGCATTCATCAAAAAATTCTTGATAAGCTTAAACAGAAATAATCAAAGTGCGGTTAATTTAGAAAATGTTTTTAGGTTGACCGCACTTTTTATTGAGTTGGCGTAACATCTATTTTTAATTTGTAATTTATAAAAGGAATCTTTGTAGAATGGCTGATCCACATGTTAAATCCCCGATGGATTTTTTAGATAATCTGACTGTCATTATCTATCGTTCCGGCTTTGTGATAGCTGCGTTGGCTATTCTTGCCATGAGTTGGTATCCAGATTTATCGCTCACATTTATATTAATTGCGACAACTTGCTGTTCCTCTTCATTACATATTTATCTCAAATCCTTCCGATTGCTGTTTCAATTTGCTACTTGGATAGGATTACTTTTTTATATTAATCATTATCCCGCTTTGGCCCTTGGCGGTGCGTTACTTACTTTAGGTGGTTTGTGTTTTAAAGAATATTTTTGTTTCCGCGTGCCTTTGCTAAATTTACAGCCGATATTTGTGGCTTGCTTGTGGTTTTCATGGGTGTTAAATAATCTTATCGCATTACGCATTTTTTCTATTATTTCTGGCGTATTACTTTTAGTTTTAGCGATACAAAAATGGCGAATGCCTTTGCATTTTGATATTGGAGACAAAACAAAATATCAAATTTAGAAAAGAAAATGACCGCACTTTTATGTGCGGTCATTGTTTTTAGAAAGGTTTATTTAGCTAAACATTCCATGTAACTATCTGCGGTAGATTGCAAGAATGTTGCATAAGAATTTTTGCCTAAATTGACTTTATCGCCAATTGGATCGAGTTGTCCTACATTGACTTTAGTATTTTGTGCTAAAGATTCAATCACTTTCGGCGTAAATTGAGGTTCTGCGAATAAGCAATTTACTTTATGTTCTGCGATTTCTTCTTTAATGTGCGCTAAAGTTTTTGCACCCGGTGCTACTAATGGATTGATGGTGAAGTAACCCGTTTGTTTTAAACCATAAGCATCGTTGAAATAACCGTAAGCATCGTGGAAAACGTAGAAACCTTTATCTTTAACGTTCGCAAGTTGTGCTGTGATTTTTTCACCTTGTTCTGCCAAAGTGCGGTTAAAATCTGAAAGATTTTGAGCAATCAAATCCTTTTTATCTGGGAATTGTGCCGTTAATTTATCCGCTACTTTTTGTGCAACAATTTTGCTGATAGCTGGAGAATACCAAACATGCCAGTTTGTTGTTAAACCTTCGTCATGATCATGGTGATCGTGGTCATGGTCGTGATGTTCATGCTCGTGCTTATGATCATGGCTGTGTTCATGTTCGTGATCGTGTTTATGTTCGTGTTTGTGCTCATGCTCATGTTTATGATCGTGATCGCCATCTTCATGGAAATGCTCGTGGTGAGCTTTGCTTAATAAAGGTTCAACATCCGCAAGATCGGCAATGGTAATCACTTTTTTACGTTCAATTTGGCTAATTGGCTTGTCTAAGAATGAATCAACATCTTCACCAATCCACACAACTAAATCTGCTGATTTTACTTTTTGAATATCAGATAATTTCAAATTGTAGTCATGCGGAGAGGCGCCTGCAGGAACAAGGACTTGTGTACCAGTTACACCATCAGCAATAGATGAAACAATAAAGCCTAAAGGTTTTACTGATGCCAATACATCGGCATTAGCCATCATTGGCGCACTTAAAAGTGCGGCAGAAATGGCGCTAATTTTTAAAAGTTTTTTCATATTTCTGTTTCCTTACGTGTTGGTAATAATTCTCAAAGGGAAAAAGAGTACGCCTTTTTATATAAATTGCAACGATTTTATAGAGAACGCGAGAGAAAATTTTTCATTTTCAAAGTAAATAGGTTTCATTCGATAAAAAATGCACATTTATGGTCAATGTGCATTTTCAAGAGGTGATTAAGATTTTTTCTTTAGTAATTTATCTATTACACGTGACACCGCAAAAAAACCAAAGGTTGCTGTAATCATCGTGGCTGCACCAAACCCATTTGCGCAATTCATTGTGGCAGAAATAGAACAGCCTTCTGTCATTTGTGGGAATATTAGAGGTTGTGTTGAAAATACCGCATCGATACTAAATTTACGCTTTGGATTTTGACTGAAATTGTAATCCTTGCGTAAAACTGAGCGCACTTTGGCGAGGAGCGGATCCTGAATGGTTTTACTGAGATCGGCAATTTGAATTTGGGTTGGATCAGTTTGACCGCCAGCACCGCCAATAGTAATCACATTAATTTTGTTACGTTTACAATAAGTAATCAGCGACGCTTTAGTTTTCACATTGTCAATGGCATCAATCACATAGTCATAGCCTCGGTTGAGATAATCCGATTGATTCTCTGGCGAGATAAAATCATCAATAATATTGATGGTACATTCTGGATTAATTAATTTTACCCGCTCTGACATGACTTCAGTTTTTAATTTGCCGATTGTGCCGCTCATCGCAGGAAGTTGGCGATTGATATTTGTGACACAAATATCATCCATATCAATTAATGTTAGTTCACCAACGCCTGAACGTGCTAAGGCCTCTACGACCCAAGAACCCACGCCTCCAATGCCTATTACGCAAATATGAGCTTGGCGTAAGCGCGCGAGTCCATCAGGTGTATAAAGTCGACCGATACCGCCAAATCGCTGTTCATAATTGTCCACTGGCGCCATTATTGCAACACCCATACTCGACCATAGTGTTTAGATAATCCTGCAATATGACCTGCTTGATCACCAATGCCGCGATATAAGTCAAAGTGGTGGCCTTTCACCGCACCGCCCACATCAAGTGCAACCATTAAATGTAATTTGTGTGTGCCAAGCCAGTTTCCGTTATTATCAATGTCAGGCACTTCGACTAAAAGAACAGTACCAGATGGTACAACGCTACGATCTGATGCTACTGATGCCATTGGTACAAGTGGTACGCCTGCAGAACCTTTTACTTTGCCACTCGGATCATTTTTAAAGAAGACATAAGAAGAATTACGTTCTAACAAACTTTGTACGCGAGAGGGATTGCGATTGCCCCATTCACGAATTGCTTGAATAGACATTTTCTCTTTTGGTACTTCACCATCTTCAACTAATAAACGCCCAACAGCGGTATAAGGAAAGCCATTTTGTCCTGCATAAGCGAAGTAATTAAGGTTGCCATCACCAAAATCTACATAGCCGCTGCCTTGTACCCCAAGTAAAAAGTTCTCTAACATGGAATCACTATACGCTAATTCTAATCCTTGACCCGCTAATGCTCCGGCATAGATTTGCGCTCGGCTAAAACGTTTATTTGCTGGCATACGATAAATTGGATTTTGGAATTGACCTTGTGGTGAACGGCGTGCATGAAGGACAGGAGAGTAGTAGCCTGTCATCAAAACATTTTGATATCCATCGAAACCACGCATAATTTGCGGGTTAATGCCAAATTTAGAAAGCTCACTTACATTGGCGCCAGAAAGCACCCAATTCGTAATTTTTTCATAGTTGCCATAGAAACGATCAGATAGTTTGCTTGAATAACTTTGTACATTCGAAAGTTGCGTTAAAAAATCACCCTGATTAATGACCGCACTTTGGTTTTCAACTTGAGAAACAGGCATAAACACAGCTTGTTGATAATTACGACCCGAATATTTCGCACCAAATTGTTGAGGATCGCTGCCATTTGAGGTGGTGGGAATTTGAGTTTTTGTTGTATTAGAAGAACCACAGGCAACTAAAAGTGCGGTTGTCACTGCAATAGAAAATGTTTTTAGTGAGAAAAATTTTCGAACTGACATTTTTAATCCTAAATAAGCTTAAATAAGGCTGCATACGCTATCAAAAATCATTCCAAACGACCAGTGTTATTTAGTCAAGCTGATTAATAAAAACTCACATTGAACATTTTATTAACAAATGAAACATAAACTTTTGTTTAATTCTTGCAAAAAAATATTAATAGCGTATAGTGCACCACATCAGACGCGGGGTGGAGCAGCTTGGTAGCTCGTCGGGCTCATAACCCGAAGGCCGTCGGTTCAAATCCGGCCCCCGCAACCAACAAATTCTAAAGCCCTGATTTAAGAAAATCAGGGCTTTTCTTTTTACAGTTTAACTCGCTATGATGATCTCAATTAGATCATCTTTTTCTATGCTATAATCCCTCAAAATTTTCAAAATCGGTACCTAAATGAAACAATTATTTTCAACGACTTCTCGTGGCTTTGAAGAATTATTAAAAGTTGAACTCACTGAACTTGGTGCGCAAGAGGCAAAAGTGGTTCAAGGTGGCGTTCATTATCAAGCAGATGACGAAACTTTATACCGCACTTTGCTTTGGTCACGTCTTGCTTCACGCATTTTATTTCCTTTGATTGAAACCAAAATTTACAGTGATTTGGATCTTTATGCGGCTGTTTCAGGCTTTAATTGGTTAGCGCAATTTGATGAACGAGTTACATTCTTTGTAGATTTTAATGGAACCAACCAAGAAATTCGTCATACTCAATTTGGTGCGATGCGCGTTAAAGATGGAATTGTCGATTACTTTGAACGTCAAGGTAAAACTCGCCCTGATGTAGATAAAATTCAGCCGGACGTGCGTATCCATGCTTATTTGAATCGTGAAAATTTAGTGATTTCTTTAGATTTAAGTGGGGATGCATTACATTTGCGAGGCTATCGTGAGGATGCCGGTCAAGCGCCTTTACGTGAAACTCTAGCGGCAGCAATTGTTATGCGTTCCGGTTGGCAGGCTGGTTCTCCATTAGTAGATCCAATGTGTGGGTCAGGCACGCTTTTAATTGAAGCGGCACAAATGGAAGCCAAAATTGCGCCGCAACTTTATCGTTTACATTGGGGATTTGATTTTTGGAAAGCGCATAATCAATCGGCTTGGGAAAAAGTAAAAAATGAAGCGATTGAATTAGCAGAAGAAAAACAAAGTGAACTTCAACCGCACTTTTATGGATTTGATCTCGATCACCGCGTATTAAAAAAGGCGCAGAAAAATGCACAAAATGCAGGCGTTTCACATTTAATTAAATGGCAACAAGGTGATGTTGCAGCGTTGAAAAATCTTCGTTTAAATGAAGTTGGTACGGTTATCTGTAATCCACCTTATGGGGAACGTTTAGGCACAACACCAGCTTTAATCGCGCTCTATTCTGTATTTGGGCAACGACTTAAAAAAGAATTTTGTGGTTGGAATGTTTCTGTTTTTAGTAGCGAATCCACATTGCTTGATTGTTTGAGAATGCGTGCCAGCCGACAGTTTAAAGCAAAAAATGGCCCACTAGATTGTGTGCAGAAGAATTATCAAGTTTCAGAACGAAAATCTGACGAAATTACAGCTGAAAATGAACTAGAATTTAACCGCACTTCGGAAATTGCAACCGATTTTGCTAATCGATTACAAAAAAATATTAAGAAAATTAGTAAATGGGCAAAGCAACAAGGATTAGACGCTTATCGTTTATATGATGCCGATTTGCCTGAATATAATTTAGCCGTCGATCGTTATGCTGATTACATTGTTGTGCAAGAATATGCAGCGCCGAAAAATATTGATGAAAATAAAGCGCGTCAACGTTTATTAGATGCGGTTACTGCAACTTTGCACGTTACAGGTGTCGAAACGAATAAGTTGATCCTCAAAGTTCGTCAGAAACAAAAAGGTACTAACCAATATGAGAAATTAGCCAATAAAGGTGAATACTTTTATGTGAATGAATATGGCGCGCAACTTTGGGTAAATTTGACAGATTATTTAGATACTGGCTTATTCTTAGATCACCGTTTAACAAGAAAAATGATTGGTGAGTTGGCAAGAGGTAAAGATTTCTTAAATTTATTTGCTTATACCGGCTCAGCAACTGTTTATGCGGCACTTGGTGGCGCTAAATCGACAACGACCGTTGATATGTCAAATACTTATCTTAATTGGGCGGAGCAAAATCTTATCTTGAATGATATTGAAGGTAAACAACATAAATTAATTCAAGCAGATTGCCTTCAATGGCTAGAAAAATGTGATCGTCAATTTGATTTAATATTTGTGGATCCACCGACGTTTTCGAATTCTAAACGTATGGAAGAGAGTTGGGATGTTCAACGAGATCATGTGAAATTGATGAGCAATTTAAAACGAGTTTTGTCGAATAATGGTACAATTGTTTTTTCGAATAATAAACGTGGATTCAAAATGAATTTAGTTGCGTTGGAAGAATTAGGTTTAAGTACGGTAGAAATTTCGCATAAAACGTTACCGCTAGATTTTGAACGTAATAAACAAATTCATAATTGTTGGATGATTCAACATATATAATGATTTGCTAAGTTGTAAAAATAGTCGAAAAAATAGTGAATTTTAAACAAACTGAATAAAAAACTATCGCTCAAACATTTTTTTTCAAAAAGTGCTAGACAAGGTTTTATTAAATCATTAATATACGCCTCCGCAACGACGCAATAACGCGTTCGTAGCTCAGTTGGATAGAGCGTTGGCCTCCGGAGCCAAAGGTCGCAAGTTCGAATCTTGTCGAGCGCGCCAGGTCAGTGCAATAACAACTTTTAATGGTGGCTATAGCTCAGTTGGTAGAGCCCTGGATTGTGATTCCAGTTGTCGTGGGTTCGAATCCCATTAGCCACCCCATCTTATCTTTATAAGATCTGACGGCGAGTAGCGCAGCTTGGTAGCGCAACTGGTTTGGGACCAGTGGGTCGTAGGTTCAAATCCTATCTCGCCGACCACTTTATTTTGCTCTTTAACAATGTA
>NZ_LYCK01000013.1:219836-355934 GCF_001679045.1 Haemophilus haemolyticus | reverse complement strand
ATTTTCAAAACCCTTGCAAGCACTTTTTGTAAAAATATTTAAAAAAATGATCTTTTGATGGAAATATAAACATTTCATCAAAAACTGCGGTTAGAATGCTCAAACTTTTATTGCCATTATTTCTTACGCAATGAAACTTCACCGCCATTAAACATCTGGATTTTATTGCCACGTAATACTTTTAGATAACCGCGTTCATCTATACCTTGTTCAATACCTGAAATAACGCCTTGTTCAGTCAGCACATTTACTTCACTATTTGAAAACGCATTATATGATTTCCACACTTGTTGAAATTCCGCATTAATACCATTTTTCTCAAAGATATTTAAACGTGTATATAAATGTTGTATGAGTTTGGGTAATAAGGTTTGTCGCTCTACATCAGGATCTATTTCACATAATTCCGCATAAGGCTGACTAATTTCCATTTGTTTTGGCAACGACACATTAATACCTACGCCAATCACTAAATTGAGCATACCATTTTTATGGTTAGCGATTTCAACCAAAATTCCGCCTAACTTTCGCCCATCAAACAAAATATCATTTGGCCATTTCACTTGCACATTTAGCACCTCGGCAATCGCCAAACCAATGACTAAACTTAAACCCTCAATTGATTTTTTAGGAGCAAATGCCCAATAAAAACTAAACATGATTTGCCCGGCAAAAGGCGATAACCATTGGCGACCTCGTCGACCGCGTCCTGCAGTTTGATATTCAGCCACACAAAGATCACCTTTTTTTAAAGAAGGAATATTTTGTAGTATCCATTCATTTGTAGAGGAAATAATCGGCTGATAATGGATATTATAAAGAAAAAGTGCGGTTGAAATTTGCTGAGAATTTAATAAAGGAAGACTAGGCACTAAGCAATAATTTTGGCCATCAACGACAATATCCAAGCCTAGCTCGCGTAATTGTTTAATATCCTCTTCAATGTGCAGAGAAAACTTTTCCAATTCAAACCGCACTTTCGGCTGACAGTCAGCTAAATATGTCAATAAAGCGAAATTCATTATTTATTCCTTGTACCAAACGGAGCGAAAATCATAGCACAAATCCAAAAATTTCGTTTTCAAAATCAAGTAAAATCTGTATAATCCCGCCGCAATATTTTTTAACTTCAACTTAGCGAGAATATTGCAATGTCATTACGCATTAAACAAGAAGCCCTTACTTTTGACGATGTTCTACTCGTCCCAGCACATTCAACTGTGCTTCCAAATACAGCCAATCTTTCAACCAAACTCACTAAAGAAATTAATTTGAATATTCCTATGCTTTCAGCAGCAATGGATACTGTGACCGAAACCAAACTTGCGATCTCTTTAGCACAAGAAGGTGGCATCGGCTTTATTCATAAAAATATGACCATTGAACGCCAAGCGGACCGTGTTCGCAAAGTGAAAAAATTCGAAAGTGGTATCGTTTCTGAACCAGTAACTGTTTCACCAAATTTAACGCTTACCGAACTTGCTGAAATGGTGAAGAAAAACGGCTTCGCTGGCTACCCTGTTGTAGATAGTGAAAATAACCTAATTGGTATCATTACTGGACGTGACACCCGTTTCGTGAAAGATTTGAGCAAAACTGTTTCACAAGTAATGACGAAAAAAGAAGACTTGGTGACAGTAAAAGAAGGCGCGAGTCGCGAAGAAATTTTGGAATTAATGCATCAACACCGTGTTGAAAAAGTATTAGTGGTTAATAACAGCTTCAAACTTAAAGGCATGATTACCGTTAAAGACTTCCAAAAAGCAGAACAAAAACCAAATGCATGTAAAGATGAATTCGGCCGTTTACGCGTGGGGGCCGCTGTAGGTGCAGGTCCTGGTAACGAAGAACGTATTGATGCATTAGTAAAAGCGGGCGTAGATGTATTATTAATTGACTCTTCTCACGGCCATTCAGAAGGTGTATTACAACGCGTGCGTGAAACCCGCGCGAAATACCCTAACCTTCCAATCGTGGCAGGTAACGTGGCAACCGCTGAAGGCGCAATCGCATTAGCTGATGCAGGTGCAAGCGCAGTGAAAGTAGGTATCGGCCCTGGTTCAATTTGTACAACTCGTATCGTAACCGGTGTAGGTGTTCCACAAATCACCGCTATCGCAGATGCTGCTGCTGCATTAAAAGATCGTGGTATTCCAGTTATCGCGGACGGCGGTATCCGTTTCTCTGGTGATATTGCAAAAGCCATCGCTGCAGGCGCAAGCTGTGTAATGGTTGGCTCTATGTTCGCGGGTACTGAAGAAGCACCAGGCGAGATCGAACTTTACCAAGGTCGTGCATTTAAATCTTACCGTGGTATGGGCTCATTAGGTGCAATGGCGAAAGGCTCATCAGACCGTTACTTCCAATCGGATAACGCCGCAGACAAACTCGTACCAGAAGGTATCGAAGGCCGTATTCCATACAAAGGTTACTTAAAAGAAATCATCCACCAACAAATGGGTGGCTTACGTTCTTGCATGGGCTTAACTGGCTGCGCAACTATCGAAGAATTACGCACAAAAGCAGAATTCGTTCGCATCAGTGGTGCTGGTATTAAAGAATCTCACGTTCACGATGTAACTATTACTAAAGAAGCACCAAACTATCGTATGGGCTAATAATGAATAAAAGAGCGGTTAAATTTGACCGCTCTTTTGAACTGTTTCAGGTAATAAAAGGAACTATAATGAAGAAATTTATATTACTGATTCCATTTATTCTATCGGCCTGCACATTACTCGGTCCAACTTATACTGGGGAAACAACCGCAGACGATTTACTAAAATATGATACGGCAAGTAACATTAACCTATTTTTCAGAGCAATCCATAATTGTACGCCTAAACAAATTCACACTCAGATCGATGATGTAAAACTAAACAACAAAACTTCCACTGTAGATTTAGTGAATGAAACTTGGACAGTAAAAGGTTGTAATAAGACCGAAACATTTCACATCAAATATATCAGCGATGGACATGGTGGAACTTACATCAATATGACAAAACAAAATTAACATAAGGCAAAAAATGACAAACATCCATAATCATAAAATCCTGATCCTCGACTTTGGTTCTCAATACACTCAACTGATTGCGCGTCGTGTGCGTGAAATCGGTGTGTACTGCGAACTTTGGGCGTGGGATGTGACTGAAGAACAAATCCGTGAATTTAATCCAGACGGTATCATTCTTTCTGGTGGTCCAGAAAGTACCACTGAAGAAAACAGCCCCCGTGCACCTGAATACGTATTTAATGCTAGTGTACCAGTATTAGGCGTTTGCTATGGAATGCAGACTATGGCGATGCAACTTGGCGGCTTAACCGAAACATCAGAGCACAGAGAGTTCGGCTATGCTTCAGTGTCTCTTGAAAATTCCACCGCGCTTTTTGCAAATCTTAATGATAACTTGACAGCAAATGAGCCGACTTTAGATGTTTGGATGAGCCATGGCGATAAAGTAACGCGCTTACCAGAAAACTTCAAAGTAACTGGTACAACGCCAACCTGCCCAATTGCTGCAATGTCTGACGAAAATCGTCGTTTCTACGGTGTACAATTCCACCCTGAAGTAACCCATACTAAAAAAGGCTTGGAATTATTAACCAACTTCGTAGTAAACATCTGTGGTTGCGAAACTAAATGGACAGCTGAAAACATCATTGAAGACGCCGTTGCCCGCATTAAAGAGCAAGTAGGCGATGACGAAGTGATTTTAGGCTTATCCGGCGGAGTGGACTCTTCTGTAGTCGCGTTATTATTACATCGCGCCATCGGCAAAAACTTACATTGCGTGTTCGTGGATAACGGTTTATTACGTTTAAACGAAGGCGATCAAGTGATGGAAATGTTCGGCAATAAATTCGGTTTGAACATCACGCGTGTCGATGCAGAAAGCCGTTTCTTAGGTGAACTTGCAGGCGTCTCTGATCCTGAAGCGAAACGTAAAATTATTGGTAAAGTATTCGTGGACGTATTCGATGATGAGTCGAAAAAACTAACAAAAGTAAAATGGTTAGCACAAGGCACCATTTACCCTGACGTAATCGAATCTGCAGCCAGCAAAACAGGCAAAGCACACGTGATTAAATCCCACCACAACGTAGGTGGCTTGCCGGATTATATGAAACTTGGCTTAGTCGAACCGTTGCGTGAATTGTTCAAAGACGAAGTGCGTAAAATCGGTCTAGCTTTAGGTTTACCGGCTGAAATGATCAACCGTCACCCATTCCCTGGCCCAGGTTTAGGCGTGCGTGTACTCGGTGAAGTAAAAAAAGAATACTGCGATTTATTACGCCGTGCAGATGCAATCTTTATCGAAGAATTACGAAACAGCGGTTGGTATGAAAAAACCAGCCAAGCCTTCAGCGTATTCTTACCAGTGAAATCTGTAGGTGTGATGGGTGATGGCCGTAAATACGATTGGGTTATTTGCCTACGCGCAGTAGAAACCATCGATTTTATGACCGCACATTGGGCTCATTTGCCTTATGATTTATTAGGTAAAGTATCTAACCGCATCATCAATGAAGTGAATGGCATTTCCCGCGTTGTTTACGACATCAGCGGAAAACCCCCAGCAACGATCGAGTGGGAATAGAAGATCTCTATTTCAGATACTTTCTAATTATTTCAGTAACGTTAATAAGGCCTTGTATATCAAGGTCTTATTTATATTATCCTGAATCCAATGTCATGATATGACTAAATAAAATGAACATTCATAAGTGCGGTTAATTTTCACCGCACTTTATTTTTGTTTAAAAACCCTTCTATGCCAATCACAATGAGACTTAACCAAATAGGCACATAAGTAAAATAGTCGCTTGTGGTTATTTGATTATCTAGCACAAAGATAGCTATTAAAAAAAGCAATATGGGTTCGATATAACTCAACACCGCAAAAACACTGACTGGAATTTGTTGGCTGGATTTTAAGTTGGCTGAAAGCGAAATCCCACTCACAATACCAAGTGCTGGTAGCAATAACCAATAACGATATTCTTGCGTAACCAAAGAAAGTGTATCACTTTGAGAAAGAATATAAATAAAACAAGGAATCGAAATTAAAATAATATCCAATGTAATTCCTTGTAGAGCAGGGATTTTCATTAATTTACGGCTTAGATAATAAAATGGATAAACCGTACAAACCCACAAGCTTGTCCATGAAAAACTTTGAGTGTGCCATAATTCATGTGCAACACCGCAGGCAGCCAGTAAAAGCGCGATTTTCTGAATAAGTGATAAGCGTTCTTTTAACCAAGCCCATCCTAAAATAGCCATGATCAGAGGGAAAAGGAAATATCCCATCGCAATATTTATCCCTTCGCCATTTAGCGGTGCCCACATAAAGAGCCAGAATTGACTTCCCGCATCTAATGTCCCCAGTAAAAATAAAATCCAACGCGTCCAACTTTTTCCTAACGTTGTCGTAATAAGAGACAAAAGAGAGCGGCAACCAATAGTCGGGAATAAAATTAAAAATAGCCCAAAGATCATGGTCAGCATACGCCACGCAAAAACATCCGTTCCGCTAAGTGGTTGGAGCCATATACTAAATAAATACAATATGCCAAATAAACATTGTGAAAAAATGCACAATAATACGCCTTGAGTGACTACTTTCATCTTGGGCCTCATCTTATTAATACGATTATTATAAAAGCCCAAGACAATAAAAAATCTCAACTTTATCTTTATTGTGATAATATTTTTCCCAATTAGTACATTTTTGAGAAATTATATTATGCAAACACTGGATAAATTAGATCGTCATATTTTGAATGTATTACAACAAGATGCCATGATTCCATTAAAAGAACTGTCAGAAAAAGTAAATAGTTCCGTTGCAACCTGTCAACGACGTGTACAAGCATTAACTGATTCAGGCATTATTACAAAACGAGTTGCAGTAGTTTCCCCAAAAGCCGTTGGGCGTACGATTAGCGTATTTGTCATGGTCGAAATGGATAATCAACACTCTTATTATCAAGAGCAATTTGAACGTAAAATGCGCCAAGAAGACGAAGTGGTGAGCTGTTACGAAATTTCAGGGGACTATGATTTTATGTTGCTACTTCATGCAAAAGATATGGAAAGCTATCACGCATTCACACGTCGAGTATTGACTGGCGAATTTCATGTAAGAACTTATAAAAGTTTATTTGTAATGAATTTTACCAAAGCAGATAGTGGAATTATCTTATAGAACAAGTGCGGTAAATTTTTACCGCACTTTGTGTATGATTAGTTTAGTTTTGTCGTTTGTTTTAAGAATAAATACCCAAGCGTTGCTGAAACGGTTGAACCAAGTAAAATGCCTAAACGAGAAAGCGTATTGACACTTTCTCCTGCATCAGCATCAAAAGCAAGGCTTGCTAAGAACATTGACATCGTAAAACCGATACCACATAAAACTGCGACCGCAAAAATTTGTTTAAAATTGATTCCATCTGGCAATTTAGCCAATCCCAACTTAACGGAAATATAACTAAATCCGAAAACGCCGACTGGTTTACCAATAATTAAACCGCACGCGATAGCCAATAATAATGGCGATGAAATCATACTCACATCAATACCGTCAAAACTAACACCTGCATTGGCAAATGCAAAGAGCGGTAAAATAACAAAGGATGACCAAGGCGCTAGAATGTGCTCAAAATCATGTAACGGTCGTTCACCTTTTTTCCCCTTTAATGGAATGCAAAAACCAATAATCACGCCAGCCAACGTCGCATGAACACCAGATTTTAAAACAGATGCCCATAAAATTGCCCCAACCACCATATAGGCGCAAAGCGCACTAACTCTAAAGCGGTTTAATAAAACCAAAGTCAAAATAGAAATCCCTGAGAAAATTAGAGCCTGTACACTTAATTCATGGGAGAAGAACAGCGCAATTACAACAATCGCGCCTAAGTCATCAATAATAGCGAGTGCGAGTAAAAAAATCTTGAGAGGCAATGGCACTTGCTTACTCAATAATGCCATGATGCCAAGCGCAAAAGCGATATCAGTCGCCATCGGAATAGCCCAGCCGTTTGCAAGGCTAGGATCCTGTTTTGCAATAAACCAATAAACCAATGCGGGCACGATCATTCCACCCACCGCAGCAATAGCAGGGAAAATGGCTTGTTGGTAGGAAGAAAGTGCGCCTTCGAATAATTCTTTTTTAACTTCCATTCCCACTAACACAAAAAACACCGCCATAAAACCATCGTTAATCCAGTGGATTAAGGTTTTATTAATAGAGAAACCGCCAATTTGCAAACTCACTGGCAAATTCAAAAAATCATTATATTGACTGCTTAATGGCGAATTAGCCAGCAACATCGCTACGGCAGCAGAAAAAAGCAACAAAATACCACCAGCAGATTCTAATTTTAAAAAGCGTTGAATCAGTTGTACCACGCAAACTCCTTCTAAAAATAAATAACAAAAAATTAACAAAGGTTGAATCCTAGCATATTTTGCCCTCAAAGGGAAAAGTGCGGTGGATTTTGCAGGGATTTTTATCGAATTGTCGATAAGATTCTTCATATTGTGACGAAATTCACATTTTTAGTTTTACAGAATAGGGATTTTCTACACTTTTTTGTAGTAGAATGCAGGCATTTTTATTTTTAGAGTCAAAAAATTATGTTTTCACGTAAAGATATTATCGTTTTAGGAATGATGATCTTCGCCTTATTTTTAGGTGCAGGTAACATCATTTTTCCTCCAATGGAAGGCTTCACTTCTGGACAACATTGGGCAGGTGCATCCTTCGGTTTTGTATTAACTGGCGTTTTAATGCCTTTTATTACACTTGTTATTGTATCTATTTTAGGTCGTGGTGAAGAACTCACGAAAGATTTACCTAAATGGGCGGGTACTGGTTTTCTCGTTATACTTTATCTAACCATTGGCTCCACTTTTGCAATGCCACGTATTACAAATGTTGCTTACGAAATGGCGTGGTTACCTTTAGGATTAGTGGAAGATAATGCGAGTGTTCGTTTCCTCTTTTCACTCATTTTCAACTTAATCGCGATGGGCTTTATGATTCGCCCAAACACCATTATTTCAAGTGTTGGAAAATTCATGACACCAGCATTGCTTGTATTATTAGTTGCTGTAGCCGTCACTGTCTTCATTTCACCTTTATCTGAAATTCAATCGCCAAGTAAAGCGTATGAAAATGGCAATTCTTTATTAATTGGCTTAACCAGCGGTTATCAAACCATGGACGTACTCGCAGCTATTGCTTTCGGTGGAATCGTCGCTCGCGCACTTGCAGCAAAAAATGTAACTCAACCCAAAGATATCGTGAAATACACTATCTCAGCTGGATTTGTTTCAGTCATCTTACTGGCGGGTTTATATTTTTCGCTTTTCTATCTAGGTGCGACTAGTGCTGCAGTTGCAGAAGGTGCAACTAATGGCGGACAAATTTTCTCTCGTTATGTAAATGTCTTATTCGGTTCTGCTGGTACTTGGATTATGGCTGGTATTATTGTATTAGCGAGCTTAACAACCCTTGTTGGTGTAACGAGTGCTGCTGCTGACTATTTTTCAAAATTCTCTGTGCGTTTTTCTTATCCGTTTTGGGCTGCACTTTTTACCGCGATGACAATCACTGTTTCACAATATGGTTTAACGGTTCTACTTCGCATAACTATCCCAGCTTTGTTATTAATTTATCCCGTGGCTATTGTGCTTGTATTGTTGCAATTCTTACGCAAAAAACTTCCATCAATAAAATTTACATACAACAGCACATTAATAGTAACTGTTTGTTTTAGTTTATGTGACAGCTTAAACAACATTAAAATGTTACCAGAAAGCATTAATTCATTATTGGAACACTTCCCTCTTTCATCTGAAGGAATGGCTTGGTTGATACCGACTTTAGTGATGTTAGTTGCAAGCATTTTAATTGGAAAAGTATTGCGTAAAACAAGTCATTAATATTAAAAAAAAGTAAAACTAATCTTCATCAGCCATCAAACATGGGACTATATAACCACTGTTTGATGGTTGATTTTTTATTCCAATCTAGAACCCTCACCCTAAAAAATACAAAATAAAAAGGACTGAGCCCGATAAATATCGTCATCAGTCCTTAAAGCTAGTATTTATTTTGCTCTAAATTTCTACCGCACTTCTACCAAGTAAAACCAACTTTTAATGAAGCAAATTTCTGTAGCGCAACATCAGAGCCCTTAAGCATTCCAATATTCGTGCTTATATTCCACTGTTTCATCTGAGCACTAAAACCAAGTTCATGAGTAAAATAACGACCGAATTGTTGTTTTAATGCGACATCATTGACGCTTAATACACCGTCAATAGCAAGTTTTCGTTGAGTGGCATCATAGTAATTGCTTGAGAAACTTGGGGTGAATTTTACACCATTAATATCAAACATTTTATCTAACATTACACCAGCACGGTAAGTCGTTAAATGTAAGGTTTTACTGTTGATATTTGCACCGCCTAATTGGTAGTTTGTGCCAGATAGACGGTAATAACGCATCCCCACTGAAGGTGTAACATTAACTCCCCAGTCTAAAGAAGCTCCAATATTTCCGCCTGCACTCAAAATATTACGGTGGAACGTTTTGTTTTCTTCGTCAAATTTCACATTGTTGCGGCTACGCCCATAACCTAAGTCGAAACTTGCAAAGACGCCATTATTCCACTCGCCTTTAATAAAACCATTTATGCTAGTTAGTCGGTTTGCACCCGATACATTTTCATCAAACTCATTATTCGCACGAGAATGAGAAAGCACCGCACCAATTTGCATATTCGAATTTAATCTCTGAGCCATACCAATTTGAGTCAAAGTTAAATTTTGCTTATATGGACGATTATAGTCAGATCGATAAGTTCTCTGACTTGCTTCGGTATTCACCCAAACATTCGATTTATCTTGGCTTAATAAATGACGATCTAAATTTCGTCCAATTTGTAATGCCGAATTCACATTTGCAGAAAGCTCTGATAAAGCAGTATTAGAATAACGACTGATAAGCTGAGCCTGTACAGGAATTGCGACATCTTCAGGGATCACACCTAAGAAATGATTGATATCGCCTAAAGTTGTATAAGTATCTTCAAGCGCATTAACGAGAGATCGTATAGCTTGATCTAAATTTTCTTGCGCAAAATGAACCGCACTTTCATCACCAGATGCTTTAGCATGTTCTAATACTTGTTGAGCAAATTCTACTTGCTCAATATTTGCATCAAGCTCCGCTTCAAAAGCCGCTAGATCACTATCATTTGCGACTTTAGCAACTTTTCGACATACATCCGATGAAAGCCCTTGGGCAGTACAAAGTTTTTGGGCTTGTCCAATTTTATTGGCATAACCCGCTTGTAAACGATTTAATTCTGCTTGCAAACTACCTTGTTTAGATGAAAGTGAATTCACTTCATTTTTTATCGAATTAACGCTACCGAGTACCGAAGACACTTGTTGCGCATAATAATTTGCTTGAGAATTAATATTACGATATTCATTACGTTGATTTTCTAACTTAGACTTATATTGCGTAAATTGGTCATATAGTCGTCGACGTTTAATAAAACGAATACGAGGCGTGCGATTGTATTCATTAAAAGCATTATCAATTTGATTATTAGTTTGATTTATATCTGAAAGCAATCGTGCAACATGTGATTTATAAGTATTTTCTTTTGCTTTCACATCCTCATATTGAGCATTTAATCGATTTAGCTCTTGTTGCTTTTGATTAAGTGATTGATGCACTTTCTCAAATTCACGTTGACTATTTGCAATAAGTTGCTCACTACCTTGAAAAGACTGTTCAGCCTCACGCAACGGGTTATATAAGCGATAATCATTGTTGCGATTAGCTAAAATATAACGATATGCCCCTAAATCAACATAACCATTTTCAAGCGCAAAACGAGCTTGCCCCATTCTCTGATTTGGATGATTTAATTTAACAAGGCTTAATGGATTTACTTCATTAGGTTCTTTACCCGTATTTTTTACAGAAAGGATGTAAGAACCTGAAGCAAGCCCATTTACTGTAATATGATCGCCTCTACGTTCCGCCACATTGGTTAAGAAACGGAAGTGACCATTCCCTGTCAATTTTCCATTAATTGTTAACTCATTAAATTGAATCCAACCACGATAGTTTTTATTCACATTATCATAACCTGTATTTAATGTGATCTGGCTATTAGGTAAAAGATCTAAATTTCCTACCGCACTATTTCCATTTAATGTCCATTGGCTATTAGGTTGTAAACGAACTTGTGTCATTGGCATCGCATTAATACGCCCAATTAAATGCGCTTTACCTAAATTAAGCTGGCTATTATCTTTTAAATCCACATTGCCACGCACAACCGTCACAGGCATATGTTCAAAAGCCTGACGCCCTAAAGTCTTATTATCAGAACATGTGGTGTAACCTGTATAAGATGCACGAATACATTCACTGGATTTACCTTGAGTAAAACCTAGTTGAATTTGGGCTTGATGTCGAGCATTGAAATTTCCTTCTAACAAGCTTACATTACGACTACTTTCTAGTTTTGCATTGCCTGAAACATTAAATTCGCGCGCTTTGAATTGGCGATTAATCCAACTATTTTCATCTACAACTTCTTTTTTGTTTAAATGATCATAAGCATGAGGCGTAGGAATGCCAGAAAGCACTAGATGCCCTGCTGATACATTTACATTACCATTTAAGTTAGTTCCGCCATTCAATACAAGCACGCTATTGTGATGGTTAGGATTGTAATTAAATGTTAATGCACCGTTATAACGTTGAGAATCATACTCGCCAAGGAAACCACTAAACGTATCTAAACGTTTTTTCGCATTTTCTTTTGCGACTGCGTTTCCTACAACTTTTTGTTTGTCGTTACCTAAAAATTCCCAATCATTGGTGGTTTCCATATCCAAAGGGAAATAAGCCCGTGGATTTTTTCCATCTTTTAAACGGAAATAATCGAATCGGTTATTTCTATGATTATTTTTATATTCATACAACGCAAACGAAGTGGTCGGCTCCTGTCCCCATTTTACCCATTCTATATTTTGAGCCGTTACATCATTACGACCAATTATATTAATTTCAGCGGCATAAGTGCGGTGATTATTGACAATTTTTGCACCGTCATCAGCATTTTGAATACGATGGAAAGTGAGCGAACTTCCATTAACATCTAATCGCCCACCTCGGAAACCAAAGTAAATGTTGTCTGGATTGACCTGCTTATTATTAGCAAGAATAACTGTTCCTCGGCCACTTGTTATCCCAACTTGATTAAAGGCTTGCTGCTGTCCATTAAACGACTTTTGATCAAGTACTACTGTTCCATCGCCTACACTAATATCACCTAGATTTTTGCCTTGACCATCAATATAAAGTGTGCCTGAACCTAATTTTGACAGACGGTCATTAATAGGATTTTTTACGCGCCAATGAACCGTTTTATCACCGTGAACGACAACTCCCGCTCCTAGCCAAGTCGTATCATTATTTTCTGCGCGAACAATGGCATTTTGATTGAAGTATAAAGCCCCCGCACCTTGGTTAATACTATCTTTAAGAATGAGAGTTGAACCATCACCACCTTGGAAATGAATAGTCTTACCATTATCTAAAGAAGGGCGTTGCGTATTTTGATCTAATGATTTTTTAGATGAACTTTCTAATGCCACATGAATATTTTCAGCACCATTTTTTAATACACTATCGCCATTACCTAAATTCCGCCATTGGATCTCTTTAGCGCGAAATGGAATCTGAATCTCATCGTCTTTAAAAGCTTGTGCTATGACATCAGGTTGAATAATCGTATAAATGTTCTCAGTCCGATCATAATTTGCAAAAGTAGATAGCACTGCGGCTAATACCCAGCGTTTTTCCTTCGCATCATAAGCAAATAGCGGTGAGCCACTATCACCAGGCAAACCGTAAGTTACTAGCCCATCATAAATATCACCATTAAATAATATCCAATTGTCCATTGATCCTCGTGGTGAGAGCGGTATTCCACCAGTAAGATAATGATAGGCAGATGTTAAAGATGTTTTGTCTTTACCATCTTTACTTCTTAGATATTGACGTCCAGAGCCTACTCGTACAAAGTACGGATAACGATTTTTATCTAAAAAAGCGCCATTGCTTGGCCCTGTTTTTTTAGCATTATCAAATGCAATATTATTTAGTGGTATCGGTGCGACTTCGGTCACTAATTTATGTAACCGCGGAGCATGAAAATCCAGCCGGCTATGATTATTTCGATCTGTAATAAGATAATTAAAATAATGACTATCTGAATTATTATCACTATCGCCAAATTGTACCGAGCCATAACCTAAGTTATGTTTTACACTGGCGATATACTGAGGATTAAACAAAGTTGCAATACCGCTTACCCTATTTGCCACATGTAAATCAGGCATCGGTAAATTGGGTAATACTGTTGCAATCTTCTGACCTTGTTTATTAAAAACGGGAATATTGCTAGATCCGACTGAAAATTGTCCTTTATTTTCAGCAAAATCACGGAAAAATTGGTAGTCCACATCATTACGGACCATTGAGGCTTGCGCGTAAGAATTCGCAAAAGCAAGACTTAATGCCAAAAGTGTTGGACGAAACAAATTGATTTGATGCATTATGGTTGCCTTATAACTTATAAATAGAAAAATATAAATTCGAGTAAAGTGCGGTAAAAATTCCGCAAATCTTAAAAAATTAGAACCTTTGATAATACTCTATTTTAGTAAGTAATGCACGGCAACCTGATCATTTATTTTGTCCAAAAAACACCTTATCCTTCAACACCCTCAAAGGCTGCATATCGCTATTTCCTACAATAACACGACTTGAATCAGAACGTAGGCAAGTTCCACCATAATGCCCTCCAACAGTAAAAGTACAGACTTGCAAATATTGATCTTCCACTTGTGGTAAGCACCAAAGTTGTTGATAGATACTATCTTGCTGACTAAACTGCCCATCGGTTGTGTCTAACATGGAATTATTTTCACCAATCAATTTAACGTTATCACCTCGGCGACCTGCAATTGGTTTTTGTGCATAGCCGTTTTGGATTAAGTTTGGTGTGAGATGAAAACTTGCCTCTAACAAATAACGATGATTAGGGAATAAAGACCAAAGCACAGGCAAAATCGCTTTGTTGCTTGGAATTGCCGTCCAAAGCGGTTCATAAACCAACACTTCAGGGCGAAGTAGTACATCAATTAACCGCACTTTATCTTCAGGATAACCTGTGCGAATAGGTGGAGCGACTTCCATTCCTGTTGCATCTTCACGAAGTTGTTCCAGCATGGTTTCCCATGCCCAGGTTTTCCAAACGGTTTGAATTTGGTTATTTTCATCATCAATCAGGCGACCACGATTATCCCAATGTAAGCCTTCTGTGCCATGAATAATTTTGGCTTGAAATCCCGCTTGCACTAATGCCTGTTGCATAAACATGGCGTGGTAATCTTCTTCATCATCGTGATCTTGCAGAATATGAACTAATTTTGAGGCTTGACTATGTTGCCAACAATCAGCTAACGCATTACGTAAGCCATCAGACGGATTTTTCCCCAATACTCCACCAGCTTGTTTTGCCCAGCGATTCATAATATCGCCCGCTTCAGCATGGCAAGAAGCTGAATCTGCATTATATTCATAGACTTTCAAACCTCGTTCACTCATACAGAAATCTAAACGACCAGTAATCGTCTGATAACGGCGATTTTGCCAAGAAAGTCGTAAACGAGGCCAAAGTAATTTAGGAATATTAAAATATTGCAACAGGTTATCATCTTTGAGTACTTTGTCTGTTGCATGCAGATACATCAAATGCAGTTCATTAGTGGCGTGAATTAATTCCTGTTGAGCGCTTTCAGACATAGCAAAATAGCGATATTGATCAGAATGACTGACTTTATGCCCGCCCATCGCCTTGATATAAGCCTCGTCAAATGGCTCATTTTCATTTAACCATTTCCCACTAAATTGACCGTGATTGTCAACATGATGAGCTTGTAACCGAAGTGCGGTTGATTTTGGGAAAGGTTGGGGTTCTGAAAATTCAGTGTCGTTCGTTTGAATCATCCAACCAAGAATTTTAGTATCATCAAAAGTATCTTGTATAAAATAACCTTGTTCTGAAACAATCATCGGCAATTCGCGTGTCCATTGCTGACCACTCGGCAAGCGGGAATGAATCACATTTTGCTCAGCGATTCGAATACGATCAGGCAACACCTCAGTGATAATTGCCACATGCCCCGTGTGTTTAAATTCTCCCCCATCTTGCCAAATTAATAAGGAACCTGCTTGAGGTTTACGTTTGCAACCATTAGCAAATGCCTGCAAAGGCAACAAGGCATCGTTCACCACTTGGCGTAAAAAACGTAAAGAAAAAATCTCGTACGCCATACCGACATCAGCAAACACAACGCCATGATTGAGATATAAATAACGACGTGCAAATTCCACACACTGCCATTTATAGCCCATATATTCTCGCCCTAGATAACTGCGAAATGCGGCATCATTCGGGAACTCTTTATCATCTGCAGTATTGTAATCAGAGGAATAAATTGCCACGCCACCAGGTGCATATCCAAGCAAGCTACCAAAAGGATCGTGGGTAATAATATTGGCTGAACGTTCTGTCATAGTATCTTCCGAGTAAAAATAAACGGAGTTAGTATAGATCTTTTATTTTCATTACGACAATCAATAAAAATTTTACCGCACTTTTTTCGTAGCAAATTTTTGATTTATCTCATCTTTTCATCAAAACATTCTTTACCATTTAACTTCTTAGATTAAAATGAACGTGCTTTTCGAGTATTCGAGAGTACACAATTTACTTTAACTTTAGATATCACAAGGGTTTCATTATGAAAGGATCAAAATGGCCTGTGGTTGCAGGTGCTGCACTTGGTATCATCGCTCCACTACTTACTTATAGCGGGAATCCCGGCAATATGGGATTCTGCGCAGCCTGTTTCTTACGCGATACAGCTGGCTCCATTGGCTTACATCAAGCCGCTCCACTTCAATATATTCGCCCCGAACTCATCGGATTAATTTTCGGTGCGTTAGTGAGTGCATTATTTGCAAAAGAATTCCGTGCTCGTGGTGGTTCATCGCCATTCATTCGCTTAATTTTAGGCGTATTTGCCATGATTGGCGCTCTAACTTTCTTAGGTTGTCCATGGCGCGCATATTTGCGTCTAGGCGGTGGCGATTTATCTGCGATTGCTGGTATTGTCGGTTTATTTGTCGGCGTACTAGGTGGAATTTTCTTTAGCAATCGAGGATTTTCGCTCGGTAAAGCAAAAGAACAAGCTCCTGTTACAGGCTGGATTTCTGTCATTATCGCGGGTTTATTACTTATTGGCGTTATCACTCAATTTAGTTTTGGCGAAGGCTTACCGCTTTATTTCTCACAAAAAGGCCCTGGCGCACAACATGCATTTTGGGCATTATCTTTATTGGGTGGGCTAATCGTAGGGGTATTAATGCAAAAATCACGTTTCTGCTCAATTGGCGCATTCCGTAATTTTATTCTATTCCGTGATTCTTCATTATTGAACGGTGTCATCGCTTTAGTGGTATTTGCTGCTATTACCAATGCTTTACTTGGTCAATTCCATTTAGGGTTTGAACAACAACCTGGTGCACATAATCAATATCTTTGGAACTTCCTCGGCATGGCACTTTGCGGCTTATGCTTCGCCCTTGGCGGTGGTTGTCCAGGCAAACATTTAGTTCATCTTGGTGAAGGCGATAATGACTCCGCTATTTTTGTGCTTGGTATGCTTTTAGGTGCAGCTGCTGCGCATCGTTTAAGCCTTGCCGCTTCAGGTGCTGGCATTGGTGAATTCACGACTTATGCTTTAGTGCTTGGATTTATATTCTGCGCCTATATTGGCTTTACCAAAAAATCCGCTTAATTCACTTTCTATCTGCACTCATCACGAGTGCAGATTTTCTTTTCCTTGCATTATCCCCCTTACAGTGTCAAACTCTCCGCACTTTTTAAAACTGTAAAAAATAATGACAAAAAAACGTAAAAACTTAATCAGCCAAGATCCGCATTACAAACGAGAACTGGAAAAATACGGCAATCCAATCCCAAGCCGTGAATTTATTTTAAGCGTTATTCGAGACAATAATGCACCGATGAATCGGGATGAAATTTTGACCGCACTTTCCATTCGAAATGAAGAGCAAATAGAAGCGATGCGTCGCCGATTACGCGCGATGGAAAATGATGGACAATTGGTGTTCACCAAACGTAAATGCTATGCCTTACCAGAAAAATTAGATTTATTTAAAGGCACGGTAATTAGTCATCGCGAAGGTTTTGGTTTTTTACAGGTCGATGGCAAAAAGGATGATTTATTCATTCCGAACCATCAAATGCAAAGAGTCATGCATGGAGATTTTGTCTTAGCTCAGCCTGCAGGATTAGATCGTCGTGGTCGCCGTGAAGTGCGAATTGTACGCGTATTAGAAAGCCGTAAAAAACAAATTGTGGGTCGCTTTTTCTTAGAAAACGGTTTTAGCTATGTCGTGCCTGATGACAGCAGAATTGGCCGAGATATTCTCGTGCCAAATGAACATCGTAATGGTGCTCGAATGGGACAAGTTGTCGTTGTTGAATTGCAAGAACGATCTGCTAGTTTTAACCAGCCAATTGGCGTGATCACTGAAATTCTAGGCGATAACATGGCGAAAGGAATGGAAGTGGAAATCGCCTTGCGTAACCACGATATCCCCCATAAGTTTCCAAGTACGGTGGAAAAATACGTCAAAAAATTCACTGAAGAAGTCCCAGAAGAAGCCAAAAAAGGCCGTGTGGATTTACGCCATTTACCGCTTGTAACCATTGATGGTGAAGATGCTCGCGATTTTGACGATGCTGTTTATTGTGAAAAACATGGCAAAGACTGGAAACTTTGGGTCGCGATTGCGGATGTCAGTTATTACGTACGTTTACGTTCCGCTTTGGATGTAGAAGCGCATAATCGTGGTAACTCGGTCTATTTCCCGAACCGAGTTGTACCAATGCTACCTGAAATTTTATCGAACGGCTTATGCTCTCTTAACCCTCAAGTGGATCGTTTGTGTATGGTGTGTGAGATGCAAATTTCAGCCAAAGGTAAGCTCACAGATTATCGCTTTTATGAGGCGGTGATGAATTCTCACGCCCGCCTCACTTATACCAAAGTAGCCAAAATGCTTGAAGGCGATGAAGAATTACGCTCTCGTTATTCTACGCTTGTGTCTCATTTAGAAGATCTTTATAAACTCTATCAAGCGTTGCTTGGTGCACGTCATCAACGTGGTGCGATCGATTTTGAAACCATTGAAACTAAGTTTATTTTTAATGCAATGGGGAGAATTGAGCGTATTGAACCCGTTGTTCGTAACGATGCTCACAAAATCATTGAGGAATGTATGATTCTTGCGAATATCGCAGCAGCCAATTTTATGGAAAAACATAAAGAGCCTGCGTTATATCGCATTCATGCCACCCCGAGCGAAGAAAAATTAACATCTTTCCGCACTTTCTTAAGTGAGTTTGGTTTAACTTTAGAAGGTGGCTTAAAACCAACCACAAAAGACTATGCTACTCTCTTAGAAAAAGTTAAAGAACGACCGGATCATGAACTTATTCAAACAATGTTGCTACGTTCATTAAGTCAAGCTGTCTATCACGCTGATAATATTGGGCACTTTGGTTTGGGTTTGGAAGAGTATGCACACTTTACTTCGCCAATTCGCCGTTATCCAGACTTAACACTTCATCGAGGCATCAAGTATTTACTCGCTAAAGAACAAGGCGCTAAACGTAAAACCACCGATACAGGCGGTTATCATTACTCTTTTGATGAAATGGATTTACTTGGCAATCACTGTTCAATGACGGAACGCCGTGCTGACGACGCCACTCGTGAAGTCGCAGATTGGTTAAAATGCGAATATATGCAAGATCATGTTGGCGGTGAATTTAGCGGTGTTATTTCATCTGTGACGGGGTTTGGTTTATTTGTACGCTTAGATGATTTATTCATCGATGGTTTAGTCCATATTTCCACCTTAGAAAACGATTATTACCAATTCGATGCAGCAAAACAGCGTTTAATTGGCGAAAATAGCGGGATGCAATATCGCTTAGGCGATAAAGTTCGCATCAAAGTTGAAGCGGTACATTTAGAAAATAAAATGGTCGATTTCTCGCTGATGGGGAGTGAACGTAAGCCTCATCGTGCGGGAAAAACCGCGAAAGAAAAAGCCAAGAAAGTCTTTAAAGAACGACCGTCTAAAACATCCCAGAAACGAAAAAGTGCAGTAAAAAAGAAAGAAGTTTCGAAGAAAATATCTAGAAAACGAAAATAATTCACTTCCAATTTTAAGAATGAATTAAAAATTCAAATAAGAAAAAGAGAAATTTATGTCAGAACAAATCTACGGCATTCATGCTGTTAATAGTATTTTAACCCATTCTCCAGAACGTTTAATTGAAGTCTTCGTACTTAAAGGCCGTGAAGATAAACGTCTACAGCCACTCTTAAATGAGCTTTATTCACTAGGAATTGGTGTGCAATTCGTTAATCGACAAACACTTGATAAAAAATCCGATGGTGAGGTTCATCAGGGTGTTATTGCTAGAGTACAAGCAGCAAAAGAACTTAATGAAAATGATCTTGATGAAATTCTTGCGAATAAACAAAATCCACTTTTATTAGTTTTAGATGGCGTGACAGATCCCCACAACTTGGGAGCATGTTTGCGAACAGCGGATGCAGCGGGCGCAGTGGCCGTGATCGTACCGAAAGATAAATCAGCACAATTAACATCTATCGCGCGTAAAGTTGCTTGTGGCGCAGCAGAAACTGTGCCATTAATTCGTGTAACCAATCTTTCTCGCACACTACGCGATTTACAACAAAACCATAATATTTGGGTGGTTGGCACTGCTGGCGAAGCAACTGAAACTATTTATCAAAGCAAACTGACAGGGCCACTAGCACTTGTCATGGGAGCTGAAGGAGAAGGAATGCGTCGTTTAACACGTGAACATTGCGATCAACTGATTAGCATTCCAATGGCTGGTTCAGTTTCATCATTAAATGTATCTGTCGCAACAGGGGTATGTTTATTTGAAATTGTACGTCAGCGTTTAGGTTCATAAGAAAAGTGCGGTAAATTTACCGCACTTTTTTAACACCTATTGTCTCGCTTGAACTTCTGCGTTGGCGTAATCAATGGTAACAACCTTACCAGGTAATAACGCACCAGATAGAATTTGTTGTGCCAAGCTGTTTTCAATCTCTTGTTGAATTGCACGTTTCAATGGACGTGCGCCATAAATTGGGTCGTAACCCACTTCACCAATGAAATCTAATAAAGCGTCGGTAAACACCAATTCATAACCACGAGTTTCCATACGTTTTGCTAAACGTTCTAATTGGATGCTTGCAATCGCACGGATATTTTCTTTACCAAGCGGATGGAATACCACTGTTTCGTCAATACGATTGATGAATTCCGGACGGAAATGTTGGCTAACAACCGACATCACTAAGGCCTTCATTTCGCTATAGCTTTCGTCTTTGCTGCCTTGGATTAAATCAGAACCCAAGTTAGAGGTCATGATCACCACCGTATTACGGAAGTCCACAGTACGACCTTGCCCGTCAGTTAAACGACCATCATCTAACACTTGCAACAAGATGTTGAACACATCCGCATGGGCTTTTTCAACTTCATCTAATAAGATCACTGAATACGGACGACGACGAACAGCTTCAGTTAAATAACCGCCTTCTTCATAACCAACATAGCCTGGAGGTGCCCCGACTAAGCGAGAGACACTGTGTTTTTCCATAAACTCTGACATATCGATACGCACCATCGCATCTTCACTATCAAATAAGAATTTAGCCAAAGTTTTGCAAAGCTCGGTTTTACCTACACCTGTTGGCCCTAGGAACAAGAAAGAACCAATTGGGCGATTAGGATCGGAAAGACCGGCACGACTACGACGAATCGCGTTTGCTACCGCATCAACCGCTTCTTCTTGACCAATCACTCGTCTATGTAGTTCATCTTCCATGCGCAAGAGTTTTTCTTTCTCGCCTTCCATCATTTTTGATACTGGGATGCCTGTAGCTTTAGAAAGTACTTCTGCGATTTCTTCATCTGTGACGCGATAGCGTAAAAGCGTCATTTCTTTTCCTTCGCTGGTTTCAGCTTGCTCAAGTTGCTTTTCAAGAGCAGGGATGCGGCCATATTGCAACTCTGACATTTTAGCTAAGTCACCCGCGCGACGAGCTTGTTCTAGTTCGGTTTTTGCAGTATCTAATTCTTGTTTAATATGTTGAGAGCCAGAAAGCGTTGCTTTTTCAGATTTCCACACTTCTTCAAGTTCGGCATATTCACGTTCTTTTTCAGCTAATTCTTTCTCTAACATTTCTAAACGTTTGCGACTTGCTTCGTCTTCTTCTTTTTGTAACGCCTGTTGTTCCAATTTTAGTTGGATAATACGACGTTCAAGACGATCAAGCGGTTCAGGTTTAGAATCTATTTCCATACGAATGCTAGACGCAGCTTCATCGATCAAATCAATCGCTTTATCTGGTAACTGACGATCAGAAATATAACGGTGTGAAAGCGTTGCCGCTGCCACGATTGCTGGGTCAGTAATATCTACGTGATGATGAATTTCATAGCGTTCTTTCAAACCACGTAAGATCGCAATGGTATCTTCTACACTAGGCTCGTCCACAAAGACTTTTTGGAAACGACGCTCAAGTGCGGCATCTTTTTCGATATATTGACGATATTCATCTAAAGTAGTTGCCCCCACGCAATGTAATTCACCGCGCGCTAAACTTGGTTTTAATAAGTTACCCGCATCCATCGCACCATCGGTTTTACCCGCGCCGACCATAGTATGAATTTCATCAATAAAGAGGATAACGCGACCTTCTTCTTTCGAAAGTTCATTGAGCACCGCTTTTAAACGTTCTTCAAATTCACCGCGGTATTTTGCACCAGCAATCAACGCCCCCATATCTAATGAAAGTACGCGTTTATTTTTCAAACCTTCTGGTACTTCACCATTTACGATACGTTGTGCCAAGCCTTCCACGATAGCGGTTTTACCTACACCTGGTTCACCAATTAACACTGGATTATTTTTGGTACGACGTTGTAATACTTGAATCGCTCGACGAATTTCTTCATCACGCCCAATCACAGGATCAAGTTTGCCACTTTCTGCACGAGCGGTTAAATCAATCGTATATTTTTCTAATGCTTGTCTGCTTTCTTCTGCATTTTGATCGTTCACGTTTTGTCCCCCTCTAATTTGCTGAATGGCTTGTGAAATTTGCTCTTTTTTCGCTCCGCACTTTTTCAAAATATCGCTGAGCGCTCCCCGTTCTTCTAAAGCTGCAAGCAAAAACAATTCGCTCGAAATAAATTTATCTTGGTTTTGTTGTGCAAATTTATCGCATAAATTAAGTAAATTAATGAGCTGGCGTGAAAGTTGTACATCACCGCCATTGCCAATCACTTGCGGCAATTTATTTAGTTCAGTCTTTAACTCATTACGCAATAAAGTTACATTTACGCCACTTGCAGTTAAAATTGGTGCAATCGAGCCGCCCTGTTGATTTAAAAGTGCGGTCAATAAATGCACGGGTTCAATAAATTGATTATCTTTTCCGATAGCAAGTGATTGTGCTTCGCTTAAAGCTTCTTGGAATTTTGTCGTAAATTTTTCAATGTTCATACATTTTCCTCAATTTGGTTTTGGCTTTCGCCGTTTGCCCAAATTAAGTAAGATCGTTTGAAAGGATTTCAAGAGAAAAATTGAAATATTTTTGATTTTATCTATCAATAAAAATTTGATGATAGGTTTCAACCCACCAAAATATCGAATAGTTGCACATCCCAATGCTCAGTGGGAAGATTTTCTACTTGCTGACATTGATGCGCTAAACCAACTGGAATAAAAGACTTATTTTGCCAATTCTGCAACGTGCGATCATAAAATCCACCGCCCATGCCAAGGCGATTTCCTTGTTTATCAAAAGCCACCAATGGCGTAAATAAAATATCCAGTTCATTTAATGGCAAAACATTTTGAACATTCAGCTTTGGCTCCCAAATACCAAACTGATTTGGTTTCATTGGCGTATCAGGTAAATAGCGTAAAAACAATAAATGATGTTTAGTAAAAGGATGTAAAACAGGCAAATACACATTTTTATTTTGCATCCACAGGGATTGGATTAAGGCCTTTGTAGAAATTTCACCATCAAAAGAAAAATATAATGCAATATTTTTGGCTTGTCGTTGATCGATAAGATTTAATGCCTGTTGAGTAACCGATTGTTCAGCTTGGTACTGTTGAAGTGCGGTTAAATTTGCGCGTATTTTTCGAATTTCAGCGCGGATTTGCTGGCGTTTTTGAATATTCATAGAAATGAAAGAAGAAGATAGGACCCAGAGTGCCGCTGCGGGCAGTAGTCCTTGAACCCGACGGTTCAAGGAAATCAGTTGATACCGTTTTCAGGTTTCTTAGCCCAATGAACGAGTCAAAGGTTAAGCCTACACACCAACGATAGGAAACCAATTTATAAGATTTAAAGTATCGGCTCAGGGACATAGCCTACTGACGAACACTCCAGGTAATTCTTATGGGTTTATACTAGCCCAAATTCTCAGTATTGACTAGCATTTATTTGTCAATTTTAACGAGTTGATTATAAAACGACAAAAGAGTGTGATAACACAAATTAGTTTTAGGTATTTCTCGATATTCGGAAGGGCTATCTAAAAAACATAGCGGTGATTTTTTTAATTACTGAACCGAATTAACTGTGTCTTCTAGTTTAAAAATCTCAGCTCAATTCCACCGCACTTTCCAATTTAATATTGTTCTTTATTTACACGGATATTTTCTAACGAATGATCTAATTGCTGAATACCCGTTCTCAATACCTCTTCAATTTTAGCCGCTTTATTTTTTTCTTGGCTTAATTCAAAACTCAAATTAAGCGCCACAATAGAAAGCACACGATCAAGCTGAATAAGGCCCGTCTTTTCTTTCATTTCGGAAACCAATATATCTAAATTACGGGCAGCTTGGCGCAATAACTCCTCTTGCTCAACGGGCACATTTAAACGCAAGACCTGACCCAAAACTAAAATTTCGACCAATTTTAACGACATTTGATTTCCTTAAATTAAATATTTGAGTGGCTGATATTATGCCATAGCAAAAAACGTTAGTCACAAATTTTACATTGAATCCGCCGTTCGCTCATCACCATAAATTACGCTATAATGCCCGCATTTTTCAGTTTAAAATGAGATTTTTATGGCCCAAATTGCAACAAATCCGCTTGTGCTAGTGGATGGTTCTTCTTATTTATATCGTGCATTTCATGCCTTTCCTCCTTTAACCAATGCAGCAGGTGAGCCAACGGGTGCGATGTATGGCGTTTTAAATATGTTAAAAAGCCTCATCTCACAAGTACAACCCACTCATATAGCCGTTGTTTTTGATGCAAAAGGGAAAACATTTCGTGATGAAATGTTTGAACAATATAAATCTCACCGCCCACCAATGCCTGATGATTTACGCAAACAAATTCAGCCTTTGCACGATATGATTCGTGCATTGGGGATTCCGCTTTTAGTGGTGGAAGGGGTTGAAGCTGATGATGTGATCGGCACGCTCGCACTACAAGCCTCTCGTTTGGGTAAAAAAGTGCTCATTAGTACTGGCGATAAAGATATGGCACAGTTGGTGGATGACAATATTATGCTCATCAACACCATGAATAATAGCTTATTGGATCGCGAGGGTGTGATTGAAAAATACGGTATTCCACCTGAACTCATCATTGATTATCTAGCACTCATGGGCGATAGTGCAGATAACATTCCGGGCGTTGCTGGCGTGGGCGAAAAAACTGCACTTGGTTTACTACAAGGCATCGGAAGTATGGCTGAAATTTATGCTAATCTTGAAAAAGTAGCGGAATTGCCGATTCGTGGGGCGAAAAAATTAGGTGAAAAATTATTGGCAGAAAAAAACAATGCCGATCTTTCTTATACATTAGCAACCATCAAAACCGATGTTGAACTTAACGTGACAACAGATCAATTGTTTCTTGGAGAAAGCCAAAACGATCAACTTATTGAATATTTTGCTCGTTATGAATTTAAACGCTGGCTTAATGAAGTGATGAATGGTGCTGATTCTATTACTCAAACCACTGAACAGCCAGTGAAAATGAACCAGTATCAAGCGACATCACCAGCTCAAAATTCGGTGGGAAATAGTGCAGTGGAAAATACGCCTAAAATTCAAATCGATCGTACAAAATATGAAACCTTGCTCACTCAAGCGGATTTAACCCGCTGGATTGAAAAACTCAATGCAGCAAAACTCATTGCAGTCGATACTGAAACAGACAGTCTTGATTATATGTCTGCGAATTTAGTAGGTATCTCTTTTTCTCTTGAAAATGGCGAAGCCGCTTATTTACCATTGCAATTGGATTATTTGGATGCGCCAAAAACACTCGAAAAATCGACCGCACTTGCGGCTATCAAACCCATTTTAGAAAATCCTGACATTCACAAAATTGGACAAAATATTAAATTTGATGACAGTATTTTTGCCCGTCATGGCATTGAATTACAAGGTGTTGAATTTGATACGATGTTGCTTTCTTATACGCTAAATAGTACGGGTCGTCATAATATGGACGATTTAGCTAAACGTTATTTAGGGCATGAAACTATCGCATTTGAAAGTATTGCAGGAAAAGGGAAAAGTCAGCTTACGTTTAATCAAATTCCATTAGAACAAGCCACAGAATACGCAGCAGAAGATGCTGATGTGACAATGAAATTACAACAAGCACTGTGGTTAAAATTGCAAGAAGAACCAATGCTTGTTGAATTGTATAAAACAATGGAATTACCATTACTTCATGTGCTTTCTCGTATGGAACGTACAGGCGTTTTGATTGATAGTGATGCCCTCTTTATACAATCTAACGAAATTGCTGCAAGATTAACCGCACTTGAAGAACAGGCTTACGCATTAGCGGGACAGCCATTTAATTTGGCCTCCACCAAACAATTACAAGAAATTTTGTTCGATAAACTTGGACTACCTGTTTTACAAAAAACGCCAAAAGGTGCGCCATCAACGAATGAAGAAGTATTGGAAGAATTAGCCTATAGCCACGAATTACCAAAAATTTTAGTTGAACATCGTGGCTTAAGTAAACTTAAATCCACTTACACGGATAAACTGCCTCAAATGGTCAATTCACAAACGGGCCGAGTGCATACCTCTTATCATCAAGCCGTCACGGCGACAGGACGCTTATCATCAAGTGATCCAAACCTACAAAATATTCCAATTCGGAATGAAGAAGGTCGTCGTATTCGACAAGCATTTATCGCGCGTGAAGGTTATTCTATTGTCGCCGCTGACTATTCTCAAATTGAGTTACGTATTATGGCGCATCTTTCGAGCGATCAAGGCTTAATTAACGCCTTCTCTCAAGGCAAGGATATTCATCGCTCTACGGCAGCTGAAATCTTCGGCGTATCATTAGATGAAGTCACCAGCGAGCAACGTCGCAATGCTAAAGCAATTAATTTCGGCTTAATTTATGGAATGTCCGCGTTTGGACTTTCACGCCAACTGGGTATTCCCCGTCCAGATGCACAAAAATACATGGATTTATATTTCCAACGCTACCCTGGCGTACAGCAATTTATGACCGATATCCGTGAAAAAGCGAAAGCACAAGGCTATGTGGAAACGCTATTTGGTCGCCGTTTATATTTACCTGATATTAATTCTAGCAATGCAATGCGTCGTAAAGGAGCAGAACGCGTAGCGATAAATGCACCGATGCAAGGCACGGCTGCGGATATTATTAAACGAGCGATGATTAAAATTGATGAAGTAATCCGTCACGATCCAGATATTGAAATGATTATGCAAGTACACGATGAATTAGTGTTTGAAGTGCGGTCAGAAAAAGTTGAATTTTTCCGTGAGCAAATTAAACAACACATGGAAGCTGCAGCTGAATTAGTTGTTCCATTGATTGTGGAAGTGGGTGTTGGACAAAATTGGGATGAAGCGCACTAAGGAATTTAATCATGAATAAAGTTATTAAAAGTCGCCACTTTACGGCAGAACGCGCTTGGGGAGCCCTCGATATTACCAATATGAATGGTATTTCGGTGCGTCTGCACTGGACAGATAAACCTTACAAATGGCATATCAATGACGGTGAAGAAGTCTTTGCTGTCATGGATGGTACGGTGGAAATGCGCTACAAAGAAGATGATCAAGAGAAAGCCGTATTGCTCCATACAGGTGATATTTTTTATGCGGGTATCGGTACCGAACATGTTGCTTATCCACAAGGTGAAGCGCGTATATTAGTCATAGAGAAAGAAGACAGTATTTAACAAATTAAAAAGAATTTTATGAATCAAGAAAGACTTAACGAAATTGAAAAACCATTACTCCACATCGTTAAACATGATGTTGTGCCAGCCCTAGGCTGCACTGAACCCATTTCTCTTGCGCTCGCATCTGCTACAGCGGCGAAATATTTGGGCAAAACACCTGAACGCATTGAAGCTAAAGTCTCACCTAATCTCATGAAAAATGGATTGGGTGTTGCAGTGCCAGGAACAGGTATGGTGGGATTACCCATTGCTGCGGCAATTGGCGCATTAGGCGGTAATCCAGATGGCGGTTTAGAAGTATTAAAACATATTACGCCAGAGCAAGTTACTGCCGCCAAGAGTATGCTTGAACAAAAATTAGTGAGTGTAGATATTCATCAAACCGAACATATTTTATATTCAGAATCAACATTGTTTGCCGATAATGATTACGTGAAAGTAGCAATTCAAGATCAGCATACCCATGTTATTTTGATCGAAAAAAATGGTGAAATCATTTTTCAGAAAGTGGAAGATGAATGTACTCATTGCGATCCTTATGAGGTTTTTAAACAAATTAGTGCACGCGAGATTTTTGAATTTTCCAATGCGGTTGAATTAGAAAAAATTCGTTTTATTAGTCAAGCTGCAGACCTTAATCGGGCACTTTCAGATGAAGGTTTGCGAGAAAATTATGGGTTGCATATTGGCCGCACATTGAGAAAACAAGTGGGTAGCGGTTTAATTTCTGATGATTTGCTAAGCAAAATTATGATTGAAACCACCGCCGCATCAGATGCAAGAATGGGCGGAGCAACTTTGCCAGCGATGAGCAATTCTGGTTCGGGCAATCAAGGAATTGCGGCAACGATGCCTGTTGTCGTTGTTGCAGATTATCTCAAGGTGAGTGAGGCAACACGAATCCGCGCACTTTTCTTATCCCACTTAATGGCCATTTATATTCATAGTAAATTACCAAAACTCTCCGCACTTTGTGCTGTGACTACAGCATCAATGGGAAGCTGTGCAGGTATTGCTTATTTACTCACAGGCAAATTTGAAACAGCCAGCATGAGCATCTGTAGCATGATTGGCGATATTAGTGGCATTATCTGTGATGGTGCCGCCAATAGCTGTGCAATGAAAGTCTCCACCAGCGTTGCTTCAGGCTATAAATCGGTACTTATGGCAATGGATGAGACCCATGTTACTGGCAATGAAGGTATTGTCGAACATGATCTTGATCGAACTATTGATAATCTCTGCGCTATTGCATCAAAAAGTATGCAACATATCGACAGACAGGTTATTGAAATCATGGTGAGTAAACCTTGTCCTTAATGAAAATAAAGTGCGGTAAAAAATAAAGAAATTTCAATTTCATTGGCTTTATCGTAAACAAAAGGGTTGAGTATAAATTTATACTCAACCCTTTATCTTCATTAAGAGACAATATTATTTATCACTTTCTTTTTCGTGCGGATTGCCTTTTACACCAATATGAGAAATTTCCCCATTAGCATCAATCAAATAAGCTTGGCCAAAACCTCTTACAAAACGGCCTGTTCCAAACGTAAGTTCAACTAAATCAAAATCAGTAAATTCACGAATCGTTTTAATTCCGCCCACATCATTCATAGTTTCGGCTAATTTATCTAAAACTTTTTCAACAATTGGATTTTCACGAGGAATAAAACGTGCACTTGCCTTATAACGTAAACGAGTACGTACAATAATTGATTTCGCTTTGCTTTCATCCTCTAAAAACATCACTTCCGCTTGATTCGGATTGCGTTTTAAATTGTCATAATGCTCTGCAATGGCACTGATATAAATATAATATTTTCCATCAAGCGAAATAATTGGCGCATAAGATGCCATCGGTGAGCCATCTTTATCTAAAGTGGCAAGCACACAGCTTTTAAACTCTTGACGAAATTCATCAATTTTAGCTTTGATACGATCGTAATTTGCAACTGGTTTATTTTCTACACAAAGATTGATGATCGCTTGTTTAATTGAACCTTCGTCAGCTTGTTGCGGAAATTCTACGCGTAATGTTTTGCCATCATTATATTTAAAATCTAAACCACCAAAATCTACATTAACTAATGTCACATCCGTAATTTCATTTACACCACCAAATTTTTTACAAAGGGCAGCCATATCATCTTGGTGATGATCATTCATGTGAGCGATAATTCTATTGAAATCCATTTTTATTCCTTATATTTACGATTAATCTCATTATTCTACGGATTCTCTTCCGTGAGGAATAATGTTGAGCATTATACTCAAGTAAAATATATTTAACAAAAAAATAACATTTGAATAATAAAAAACAGAACTATTTTAACGCACGCTGGCTAAAACAGCTGCGTTGTAAGGGTTGCCCTTGGCTTAATGCGTGAGCGTTTCAACACACATCTACCCGAAGCTGGCTGCTCGAGCTTGCCAACCAACGTATGCGAAAGTATGAGCTGTTTCAATACTCAGCCACCCGAAGGTGGCTGCATACGAAAAAATGTGCCGTATTCTTGCCAGACATCGTTTCAACACACAGCCGCGCGGAGGCGGCTGCCTGCAACAGCTCGATTGGTGTCATCATCAAACAAGCTGTTTCAACACACAGCCGCGCGGAGGCGGCTGCGTCTATTCTTTCCACTTCTCGCCATTTTAGATCATGTTTCAACACACAGCCGCGCGGAGGCGGCTGCTTTTCGGAAGATTGCGATTTTACGCTGACTTTTCTGTTTCAACACACAGCCGCGCGGAGGCGGCTGCCTTATCTCACAGCTCACTTGCGCAACGATTAGATGTTTCAACACACAGCCGCGCGGAGGCGGCTGCAAACGAATTTTTATTTTTTATCATTCACACATCGGGTTTCAACACACAGCCGCGCGGAGGCGGCTGCGAGACATAAGTTATGGCAAAAAACTTAATCCGATGTTTCAACACACAGCCGCGCGGAGGCGGCTGCAGGCTTGCACCCGCACTTCCTCCGCCTTTATTGGAGTTTCAACACACAGCCGCGCGGAGGCGGCTGCCTCGTTTTTGGCTGTCGTCTAAATTGCGTTCCTCAGTTTCAACACACAGCCGCGCGGAGGCGGCTGCCGCCCCCGAATATCGAGATCAAAATCATCCCTATGATGTTTCAACACACAGCCGCGCGGAGGCGGCTGCATTAATCCGGCTACTGGATTGCCAGCATCTAATGGTTTCAACACACAGCCGCGCGGAGGCGGCTGCTACATTGCGGACAAGTCGTTTCTAGGGCTAAATCGTTTCAACACACAGCCGCGCGGAGGCGGCTGCCTTATTAATTCCGTCAGGTGTTTCATAACCAAAAGTTTCAACACACAGCCGCGCGGAGGCGGCTGCTATTGCCTGATTTCTTTTATTCGTTAGGGCATACCGTTTCAACACACAGCCGCGCGGAGGCGGCTGCCTAAATTTTATGGTGTTGGAAACATTTTTAGGTGGTTTCAACACACAGCCGCGCGGAGGCGGCTGCAATGCTGCGGCGGCAATAGCGAATCCTGTTGTAGAGTTTCAACACACAGCCGCGCGGAGGCGGCTGCCCCCTACATAAAAAAGCAAGAAAAATCAGCGTATTAAACACCGTATTTCGCTAACTGATTTTATGATAAGGAGTTTAGTAAGTATAACGGCCATATCGTCGTTATACAAATAGATTAATTCATCCAAATTGTTAAAGAAAATAAGGATCGCTATCCCATCAGGGTTTTAATGAGAACACCAGGTTAGCGAACTAAATGACAAGCACATCTTTAAATACATCCACTGCCGGTTTTGCCCCATGATGCTCCACTTTATTACGCCACTTACTTCCTAAATGGTAAAAACGCAGGCTGTCACATGTAGAGTCGTAGGTTTCCAACAGTTTGTTTTTCAACATAACCCATTGATCAGGCGTGACATCGCATTCAAATACCGAATATTGTGCCCGAACCCCGTAATCTAAGCAATGTTTTGCGATGCGGCGCAATCGCGCTTGCCCGTTTGGATCGTCAAAAGAAATGTCGTAAGTAATCAGAATTAACATAGTTTATCTCATCAAAAACGGCGGATATTCTGCCAAATCTCCGCGTAAGTGCCGCGCCAACAGCATAGCCTGAATATACGGCAGCAGCCCGATTTCCACTTCTTCGCCCAAAAACGGATGAACGATTTTCTCCTGCTTTTTCGCCTGCAAAGTTTGGAACAACAGCTTACGCGCATCGGCTTTCAGGCTCACCGCACCGCTCGCCTCGGTAACAAAATCCTGCGGTTTGATTTGCCCTCGGTTAATCAGCGACAGCACCAACCTATCCGCCCACCACGCGCGGAACTCTTCCAAAATATCCTGAGCCAAACTGTCGCGACCCGGTCGGTCGGCGTGCAGAAAGCCCATCTGCGGATCCAGCCCCACGCCTTGTAGCGCACCGCTGATGTCCTTGCCCAAAATGCTGTACACAAACGATAACAGCGCATTCACCCCGTCTCTGGGCGGGCGGCGGTTGCGCCCGTCAAAAGAAAAACCGCTTTTTTCGCTCAAAAGCTGCCCGAACACGCCGAAATAACGCGCCGCCGCATCCCCCTCAATGCCGCGCACCACGTCCAGTTCCGCCGCGCCCTTCAACTGCCTCAGCGAAATATTCAAAGAATCGACCGCACTTTGAATCGCCAAATTCTCGCCGTAATTGCGAATCTGCCGCTGAAGCACCCGTTTACTCGCCTGAATCTTCGCCGCAATGATATTGCGCGCAATCGGCACGGGATTTTGCTCCGACACCCGATACTGCGTCCGACGCAACAACACATTGCCGCTCTGCCGCCCCTGAAGCCGCCCCAAGAAACGTCCGTTTTCGGTAAAAAATGCCAAATTCACATTATTTTCGCCACAAAACCCTAGCAAAAACGGCGATACCAGCACATTCCCAAAACAGAAAATATGCCCGATGGAATGCACCGGCAATTGCGCCACCTTCTTACGCTCCTGCTCCACTACCAGCGTCTCCCGCTCCTTATGTAGATAGCTGCCTTGAGTGGTGATGTAGAGCGTGTTTTGCAGTTTACGCATGGGAGGCTCCTTAGGGTTTGATTCTGCTTTTGTTTGAGGATTAGCTGAAAATTAGGTATCTACATTTATTTACTAATAATCAAAAAGGTCAATTTCATTATTAGGAATAATACTATCTAATTTATCAAATTCAGCTTGCAAGAAAATAGATGTGTTCTTCAATATATTTAACATACTCGGGCTATTTACCCAGTCGTAATTCCACAAACTTATCTGACTATTCTTTAATTCACATATTTTTTCTGAAAATTTAAAATAACTTAAATTATCTTTCAACATCCTTTGCAGCCAAATTTGTGCAAATCCTGAGTTAGGCATTTTGCTTAATTTTTCATGAACTAATAAAGATATATGCTTGCTATCATCCAATTCTGAAAGTAATTTACTAATAATTGCGCAGCACACTGGTATTACTTTCGGATTATGGTATGCAATATCAGTAGTAATGCTAATAAGTTGTTCTATATCGTACACTTTTCTTTTTTTATTTCTAATTTTCTCTATCTGTTTATCAAATTTATTCAATGCGGCATTTAAACTACCGGAATTAGCATAATTGATACTATGCTGTCTAATAAGCAAAAGTTGCTTTTGCAAACCGATTCGATTATTTTGAGGAATAGCCAACCAAGCCAGTTTGTCCTTTTTTATTGATTGAGTAATAACATCTTGACTTCCTTTTGTTTTACTTGCATTTAACTTAAATCCAAACGGCATCATAATACCAGACAGTATTTTTAGAATTCTTTCACCATCATTATGATTACAAACAAAAATTCGATAATCATCACGATAACGTAAGATTTGATAATTCGTTATTTTTTGCTTCTTTAAGAAAGCGCCCAGAATCCTGTCAATGTAACCCAATATGATTTCGGCTATAAAATCCATTAAAACAGAACCTTGTGGAATGCCGTTTGTTTGCTGGTTTTGTGCATTTTGAATGCTTTTATCAATAAAATTACCTAACAAATCATTTTTTCTATTTTCTTTAGCGATTTTCTTGCCTTCTACCGCCCATGCAATCGAATGCGTATATATTGAACCATAACAGTCCGCCACATCTGTATCAAAAACGTAGTCATATTCCAATGAGAGCAAAATAGACTGCTGTTCTACTTGTTCCCACCAATTTGAAATTTGCTGAGCTTTGTCAGATTGTTTACTTTCTGATTGAACGGGTATGCTTAAGCATTTTATTTTTTCATTTTTACTAAATTTCTTAAATCTTGCTTGTAGCTTTTCCCAATTTTTCTGTTCGGTAATTTTATGTACCAATGCCACATATACTAAAGGATTTATAATCTGAAATGGTCTCCATGATAATTTACCATCTTTGTTGGCATATAAAAGATAATTCACATCATCTAAATTAGTCATTGCCTTTATATTCGCCAAACTTCCTAACTCTTTTCCTAAATATTTATTAGATATTCTTTCTAATAATTCAGAGAATGAAAAATATTTTGGCAAATCAATGTTGCAATAGCTTTCATGTTTTAAAAAGAATTTCCTTGCTTCATTAGCGCTCAATTCTAAAATGTTTTTTCTACTCATTTTTTTGTTTATTCCATCATCAAAATACTTAAACTACACAATTGTTTACTTTTTAATTTTCTCTAAACAACCCCTCCACATACCCCACACTCCTATCCCGCTTCCCCAGCAACTCCGGCTGGCAAATCTCCACCAGTGAGCAGGCTTTGCAGCGTTTGCCGTAGTCGGGCGGCGGAGTTTGGCCGCTGTTTAGGAGATCGCGGACGGCGGCGATGGTGGCGAGTGTTTGGGCGCGCAGGTCGTCTGAAAACACGACGGGAACGCGGTGGCGGGTTTGCATATACCACAGCGCGCCCTCAGAGACGATTTGCCCCGTCATTTCTTCCAAGCACAAGCCTTGAGCGCAAAGCTGGATTTCGTCCATCGGGTCGGGTTTTGGTTTGCCGCGTTTGTATTCCACGGGTTTCAGGCGGCCTGTTTTCGTGTCCACTTCCACCAAATCCAACACGCCGCTGATGCCCAGTTTCTCCGCCGACACACGCACCGTCCGCTCAAAACGCACGCCCTTGCGCGTTTCCGGCTCGCCCGAATCCACCCGCTCATGCAGCGCCTTGCCCTGCGCGGTCAGATAGTTCTCCGCCCACGCCTGCTCGTTATGAATCAAGGCACATTGGCGCGGACAGAAGGCGTAGTGTTGAAGTGCGGAAAGGGGAATCAGGCGCGTGTCCTGATTTTCCCCTTGGGTTTCGGTTAAAAGTGCGGTCATCTTTTTAAGTGTTTTTACAGCAACTCTTCCACACTCACGCCATTCAGGCCGTCTGAAACTACGCTGATTTTGTAATCGTCAAAACCGCTTGCGGGCGTACCTGATTCGCCGTTTACGCGTTCGACTTTCACGGTGTCAAACAGTTTATGTGCAGGCTGGCTGCCGAGTACGCTGTCGTGTTTGAAGACAATCAATTTGCGCGCCGCCATTTCGCCACGGGCGGCGGAGCGGTCGTGTTCAAACATCAGCGTCAGGGCTTGCCAGAGTTTGGCTAAATCGTCGTCTGAAAAACCGGTTTTGGCGGCAAGGTTGGCGGAGATAAAGCCGTGCACGCGGTAGAGCGCGTAAGGGACGATGTATTTGCGCCCCATGGTGCGTTCTTTTTCCAAGTCTTTTTCGTTGGTTACCGCCATGCGGGTGATGGAAACTTCCAGTGGCACAATCGGGTCGATGGATTGGGCAAACGCCAGTTGTACCGGGCCGCGCACTTGTCCGCTGTTGACTTCGGTAGTCATCACCGCGCCGAAGGTACGGATATCAAAGAAGTTTTTGCACATCCACGCGGTAATATCGCGGGCTTTGGCTTCGTCTTTTGGTAGTTTTTTGGCTTCCGACTCAATGCCAAGCGCCTCATAAGCGCGTTTGTTTTGCAGGTTTAACACGCTTTTTTCTTTGACGTAGATTTCGTAACCGGCTTCGTTTTCGCTGCTGATTTCTACAAAATTACGGATTTTGCGTTTCAGGCAAACATCGGTTACCAAGCCTTTGCTGGATTCGGGATCAAGGCGCGGCATATTGCCCGCATCAGGGTCGCCGTTAGGATTGCCGTTGGTTACATCAAAAAAGTAAACAAATTCATAGCGGTTTTGAATGGCAGACATTTTCTGGCTCCTTAGTTTTCAATAGTTTCAGCGGTTTCTTTTTTAGCAAAATAGCTTTGTTTTTGGTGGTAATAGCCGATAGCAAAGCGGCCTTGCTCGTCAATGCTCAAATGGCGTGGAAAGGTTTCGGGCAATTTGGCAATGATTTCGCCCAAATCTTTATCCAAATTCACCGCCATACCGGCTTTGTCTTTACGCAGGCGCGATAAATGGTGTTTTGCACCCGACAAAAGACGTGGAAAAACGGAAAACGGCACGGCGGAGGCAGAGCCGTAATAGCGGTCGGCAATGCCGGCATTTAATTCGCCCAACGCCTGATATTGAATGCGCTCCAACACGGCAAACAGCCGCCCTAAAAGATAGGCGCGATTCGGGCTTTCATTGTTCAAACTCATAGGAACTCCTTCTTCGATAAAACCTTTTCTAAAACGCCGCTCTAATACGGCTTTCATCATTGCCACGCGCAGGCCGTTCACGTCGCCGTCGGCACGGATTCGGGTAATCAGTTGCGACAGCAAACTTAAAGGATACGGCGTGCCGCAAATCACGGCGCGGGTCATTTCACCAGCCAATACGGGCGAGATGTTTTCGCTTTTGCCCAGCACGGCAGTTTGCAATAAGAGTCGCCAAATAGACGGCGGCGTTTTCCATGCACAAGGCTCAACGGCTAAATCTTGCCAATGCTGTGCCAAATTTTCCGCCAGCTGCCCAAAGGTGGTGTCCAGCCAAAACCGAACAGAAATCCGTGCGGCATTAGGGGCAAGCCCTAAGATATAAAAACGGGTATTGGCAGAGAGTTCGGGCGCAATTTCTTGCAGCGGACGACCTTTGCCCATTTGTTCCAATACGTTGAAAACTTTGGCGCTTTCTTGTTCATCATCCGGCGGTGTGAACACGTGCGCGAAGAAGCCTTCGGCAGCCTGCGCCGTTGCGTTATCGTCGGCTTCCGCCCAAAAGACCGTGCTCGCGTCGCCGATGGTCAGGCAGTGATTGTTTTCGCGGCGCAACAGATAGTTCAGCGCGGTGGTGTAGGCAAAGGCGGATTGTTCGGAAACAGGGGCATTTGCGCCTTGTTCCTTGCCGAAAGAGGCAAAGGCTTCTTTGTTGAACGAAATAATCGAGCCGCCGGAGCTTTGTCCGCCAAACACGCCTTTAATCGCTGGATGCAGCCGTGCAATCGGGGCGGTATCGCCGCTAATCAGGCACAAACCCTCGAGTGCTTCATCGCCTTTCAAGCAGCCTGCCCACAAGGTTTGTGCAGCTTCGCGTTTATGGATAAGTGCGGTCGTTTTTTCAAGAGAAAATGCGATGTTGGCATCGAGCATTTCAGCAGGAAGGTTTTCGGCAGCAAAATGTGCAGGCTGCCAGTGTTGCAGAAAACGGCACAAGGCTTGTAAGCCTTCATCTTCACTGTTTTGCAGTAAATCGAGATGGTATTGCTTGAAGGCGTCAAAAGTTTTTTCAGACGGCGTAAACGGTTTTTCTTTGGCTTCGGCTTTGTTTTTATTGGCTTCCACGCCAAGCGCGTAGGCGGTTTTGTCCCACAAAAAATTCGGTTTGATACCCGACGTGCGTTTTTCAGGGCGCGGCACGCTCATCAGCTTCGGCTGCGGCTTTTTATCGGCAGTCAGATTCGGCACAGCGGTTTTCAGACGGCCTTCTTTATCCAACACCAAAATCCAGCCGATTTTCTCCTCGCTAAAGCCATAAGGCGGCACTTTCGGGTTGCCCATTTCATCGTTTTCCGCTGCCAAACGGCGGTAATAGCGGGCAAGGGACGCAAGAATCATGCTTTCACCTCCTCGGCGTAAAACGGCGGCACATCAATTACGCCGTCTTTCATTTGTGCACGGAAAAAATGCGGCGTGTTGCCGTGGTCAAAATCAATGTCGTGCAGCATCCAGCCCAAATCGCGGTTTGCCTCGCTTTCCGATAAATCGGACGGCGGCAGCGGTTCGCCCTCGTCAATCAAGGCAAAATCGGCAGGAAACTCACGCACGCCCAAACAAGGCTGCTGAAAGCATTGCCCTTTTTTCGCACGGCGTTTGAACATTTCAATATGCTTGGTAACGGTCTCATCCGCCCCCGCTTTTGGCGTCAGCACCGCATGGGCTTCAATCACATAAGCCACGTCTTTAAGCACCGTCGCCGCGCGCTGCTGGCGGTCGTCTTCAATCAGCGTATATAAATCGGCAACGCTCTTACGTTTCATCGCCCCGCTGACCTTACCCGCCGAAATCTTGCCGCCCAACTCATTGCGCCGCACCGACTCAAAGCGAATCGGTTTCAACACATAAATCTTATCAATCACCCACCGAATCGCAGGCTTCCAATGCACCGCCGCCAAAATCCCGCGCGCCGCCGACGGCGTGATGACATCATAAGACACCCGCTCCACCTTCATCTCCGGACGGGTAAAACAGGCATAATCGCCCCAAACGTGTAGGCGGATTTGGTTCATTTGGTTCTCCTATTAATTTTTATTAATATATCCCCCTACTAAAAAAAAGGGGGATATTCAAATCTAACTAATTAGAATTATTTTTAGCTTTCTAAAAGTCTATACTCCCCTTCAATAATTTCACCTTCTTTTTGCCATTCATCAAATGCTCTTTTACGCTCGGTAACTTGCATATTAGCTTCTTGAACCGCTGAAATTTTTTCTTTTAATTCTGCATAAACTGGAAATAATTGTTTAATAAAACTATCCTTATTTAATGAATCAAGCAGACCAGCTCGCTGCTCTTCAAGCATTTTCACAATATCTTTAACCATATTTGAAAAATCTTCTTCCGCTTTCAACTTTTTGTAACTATCCCACATCTCCATCGCAATGCCTGCAAAAGCCATAACGGCATTAACTTTCGCTGCAAGATTCACCGCTCCCCATGGTTTAAATTTCAGATATTTTGCAAGATCTACACCTACCGCTTTACCCGCTGCAACAATACCATCTCGAGCTGCCAAGACTTGTGTATTATTAATTTTTTGCTTACTTAAAAATCCTAAACTCTTGCTCATTAAAGCAGACCCCACAGAATCTTCAAATCGCACCATTTCATTATCAAAGTCCAAGCTAATGCGTTGCAATGCGCTTTCTATAACCTGGCATTGCCGTCCAAACTCTTGTTCTAAACGGGTAGTTAATACAATCCCATCTTTTCCTAATTCATTTTCATAAAAATCTGAGAATGTATGTAAGTCTGTTCCTTTAACCTGACGAATCAATCCTGTGAAATAATCAAGCACAAATTCTTTCAAATAACTACGTACATTATTGATTCGTGCAGTCATTGGTTCTAATTCAGAATTTAAATGTTGAGCTACATCCGCTAAATGTACCAACTCATTATTTAATATTTCCTGTGTTTTTTGAACAACTGGAAGCTGTTTACCTAATACATCCTGAATCATGCTTTTTTGTGCTTCAAACACAATTGGTATTACTCCACCATTTTTCTCTATGACATAACGGGTCGCATCTTGCAAAGTATAGATACGAGACAACTTTTTAAATTCATCCAAATGATCCAACCAATAATCAATTCCTTCACCAAAAGGATTTGCTGATACCGCAACAATCTTAATATCAGCAACTTCTTTATCTTCCAACCCAATCATAGTTTTCAGACGGCTTAAGACATTATCTGCTTTGGTCTTTAGGTTCTCTCTATAATCCCAGTCATCTTCGACATCCGCCACCTCATCAAAACGGCTTAATACAAACACAGTACGTGATAACAGATTCAAATCACGAAATAGCCATTTCAAGTCTTCTTGGTGACTCTCTTTAATTGGGTTAGTTGAATTCATGATATACAATACCAAATGAGCTTCACTAACATATTTTTTGGTTATCTCTTTATATTTTTCAATTTGACCTGTACTGTTTTGTTGTTCTTTAAAACCAAATAATCCCGGAGTATCAATAAGCTCAATCTCATTGTCCACATGATAAATTTTTACTTCATTTGAGGATTCTTGCTGACTAATATTCATGCTTTGATCTAAACGCTCCAACCAAGCAGAAGCAATTGAAGTTTTACCTTCTGAAAAACCGCCAATTAAGGCAACTTTTAAAACCGAACTTTGCATGTACTTTTTAGCAGTTTGTAGTTTTTCTAATAAGTCTGGATTGGGGACCAAGCCAAATGCTCGTCCTGTCTCAACAAATTGACTCAATTTTTCTAACATACTTTGCGCTTTTTCTTGTTGAACTTTAAATATAGTTACAGTATTTGTCATAATATTTCCTTTTTTTAGATTGTTTGAAAAATAGCTTCTAACTCTGTCTCAGCTTTTTCTAATACCTCTATAACGGATTTATATTGTTTTAATGGAGCCTGAAGTTCCATTGAAACTTTTTCAACCTCTTCATTCATTGCATTTTTGATGTCATTAAGAATTTTTTCCATTTCATTTCCAATTTGGTTAGCTGCTTTCCGAATCGCATTATCAGTTTCTTTACGTTGCTGAGACTTCTTATAATCTGAGCTAAAAAAACCAATAACTGATTTAGTTACTCCAATTAAAGCTCCGACTGCAGCCAAAACACCTCCTACAAAAGCAAAAGTCCAGCCTACTGGATTACTGGCTAATGAGACAATGCTTATTACTATAGCAACACCACTTGAAACCAACCCAATAAGATTCAAACCATTATCAATCTTTATATCTAAATTAAAATTTTTTATACTAAATGAATTACTTCTTTCATTAACGATATTATTTAAGTGAAGACTTGTACGCTTTACAATATTTAATAATTCCTCTCCAAATTTATTAGCTTCTAATTCAATAGAATTTCTCAATTTATTTTCTAGTTTTTGGGCTTGTAACTCCATTTCATTTTTCAAGTTACGTTTAAATGCGTCATTACTAATATCTTTGTCTATTTCATAATAAAGACTAGCTCGAATTTCATTTTGAAAAGCCTGTAAAATTTTTCCTCTTAATGAATCTAGAATACCTGTAAATTGCTCCATTAGCACTATAATTCTAGTCTGAGAATTTAACACTTCATCTCTCACCTTTTTTCTATCCTCTTTAAATTTTTGACTTAACGCTTTTAAATCACATATTGAAGAATCTAATGTCTGGCAAGCCTTATTTAAATTTGAACGTTTAATTTTATTACGGTAATCAACAATGATTTCGGAAGATAATTTTTCTACAAAATTAGGTAAGCCACTCAACTCCAAAATTTTATCTCTTGTACCAAAACGCTCTAGGAATTTTCTTTGTTCATTTGCGTCTTTACTTCCTGGGATAACACATTCAGTCAACCCTAAATAGGCTGGCCTTGCACTAACAATTAAGCTCTGGCAATACTTCTCTACTAACTCTTGTTTTAATTTTTCATCCAATGCTCGCAATCCATCTTTTTCGCCTTGACCAATTAATGGTTGTTTCAAGGAGCGAGGATTATTGACAGCATGGTTGTAGATTGTCCAAACTTCTGTTTGAGCGCCTAAATGCTCTTTCATTTTTTCTAATGTGCCTTTTTTATCTCCCTTCTCTCCTTCATGTGTTTGTGGTGGGCGTGCAGTACGCGTTACATAAAATATAGCATGAGCTTTCTTAACAGCCTCTTCAATTGCAGTTCGTACAACACTTTCATCACCTTCAATACCAGGAACATCAATCAATGCGAATTCATGATTATTATAGTTAAAATCAAATGAAGTATTGTCACGGGTAAAATCTGAACGACCATCTCCAATGATTTGACCATCTGCAAACTCTTTCAAACTCTCTGTTTCTTTAATTAATCGTGTATTTTCGGCTTCTGCATCTTTCTTTTCTTGCAATAAAGTTTTTAGACGAGATTTAAAATCTTCTGATTCTTTTTGCTTTTCAGCCTTAATTTCCGATAAAAGTTGTCGTGCTGTAACCAATTCTTCTTTTTCTTTAATTGGAATAAATAAAGAAATAAAACGCTGCCACCATTTTTGATTCTTTCTAATTTTCTCTAATAACTCAGACAAATGACGAACTTCAACTTCAGCTCGCATAATAGATTCAGCATATTTTTGATCCAATTTATTTAAAATTTCCTGTGCTTCTTCTATTGCTTTTTCTTTACTCATAATAATTTGGCGAACTTTACAGAAAGCCTCTTCAGTTAAACCACTTTTCTCAGCCAACTCCTTAAATTTCTTTTGGCTTTCTACTTTACTTTTTTCTTTTAAAAATATACGTAAAGCTTCTATTAAAGTTGATTTTCCAGCATTAGTTTCGCCATAAAAAGCAATAGTAAATTTTTTCCATTCGCTTATCTTTTTTAATTCGTTAAGTTCTTTTTGAATGATTCCATTTAATTTGTATAGGTTATCTATTGCAAAAGATATATCTTGATCAATTTTATCTTTCGCATTTTGTTGTGATAACTTATCTATTACTACCTCAATTTGGCTAGCAATTTTTTCATAGATAAAATTTGATTCTGTTTCCATTAAATATCTCCAAATTAATTAAAAAACCAACATTTCTACCTTCAAAAACTCCATATCCTCCCAACTCAACCCCGCCACTTCATCATACAAATCCAGCCCAATCAGCGTATAAAACTGTTTGCCGAAGTTTTTCTCGTTAATCAGTTCGATACGTCCTGCTTTATATAAAGCGGCAAGGGCTTTTTCGGGGATTTGAACGGTGTAGGGTTGCAGTTTGCGTAAGAGTCCGCCGATGTGGTCGGCGTGGTGCAGGCTGCTGATGAGATTTTCGGCTTCACCATCAAACGGAATAATCAGCGGCTGCATATGGCTTTCAATCATACGGAACTTGTCGGCGATGGTTTGGAATGGGAAATCGAGGCTTTGTCCTGTATCGTTGTGCATTTTCAGAATTTTTTTATTGTCCAGTTCACTGCCTTTTAATTGATAAAGCTCGGCGAAGTAGGCGACGACGGCTTGGGTGGATAAGAGGTCGTCTGAAAACTCATCGGCAGTCAGGCGCATTACGGCGGCTTGGGTAGCAAGTTCGGGTGGGGCTTTCCATTTTTCCTCAGGCACGAATATCCAGACAAAGCTGTTTTCAGACGGCCTTTTGCCTTCGCGGTTGCAGCGTCCTGCGGCTTGGGCAACGCTGTCTAAGCCTGCTTCGGCGCGCATCACCAGCGGAAAATCCACATCAACGCCGGCTTCAATTAAGGACGTGGCGATGACGCGGCAGGGTTTGCCCTTTTTCAGACGACCTCGAATCTCATCGAGCTTTTGGCTGCGGTGTTTGGCGCACATCAAGGTGGTCAGGTGGAACGTGCCGTCAAGGTGTTTGGCTTGGTCGTACAAGCTGCGGGCGTGGCGGCGGTTGTTGACGATAACGAGCATTTGCGGGTGTTCGCCAAGTTTGGCTAGCAGGTCGGCGTCGGTTTGTGTGCCGATGTGTTGCACGGTGGTGCGGCGCAGTTTGTCGAAAAGTGCGGTCGGTTTCGGGGCGATTTCACGCACGTTTTCAAAGCCGCGATAGAAGCCGTTTTCGGCTTGCACGGCTGGTTGGGTGGCGGTGCACATGACGACGCTGCAGCGGTAGTTTTGCGCCAATTCTTTGATGGCTTGCATGATGGGCAGCAAAAGATTGAGCGGCAGCATTTGCGCTTCGTCGAGGATGATGACGGAGCCTGCGATGTTGTGCAGCTTGCGACAGCGCGAGGAGCGGTCGGCAAAGAGGGATTCAAAGAATTGCACGGCGGTGGTCACGACAATCGGCGCGTCCCAGTTTTCCGAGGCAAGGCGCAATTTGTCTTTGGTGGTCTCATTTTGCAGTTTGCCGTCGTCGAAGGTGCTGTGGTGTTCCAACACGGCTTGTTCGCCTAATTCGCCAAAAGCTTTGCGGAATTCGGCGGCATTTTGTTCGATGATGCTGGTGAACGGGATGACGTAAATCACGCGCCGCATACCGTGCCGTTTGACGTGTTCTAACGCAAATGCCATGGAAGTGAAAGTTTTGCCGCCGCCGGTCGGTACGGTGAGCGTGAACAGCCCTTGCGCTTGTGCCGCTTGTTCTACGGCATAATCGAGAATTTCACTGCGCAGGCGGTTTAAATCGGCATTGCGTTTTTCGGCTTCGGTTTGCGCTGGAGCTTGGGCGACACGTGTGGGGCAGTGACAATATTTGCATAAGGAAAAAGAAAAAATTTGGTGGGAAAAAATTGGCTGGAGCCCCTGTTTGTGGGGCTTTGGCGTTTTTAGGGGGAAAGTTTATGCAAAAATGGAAAATGGTGGGGATTGGGGGAAAATGGTCGAAAATTGGGTTTTATTTTGCATAAAAGTTGGCGGTGAATTGTTAGGTTTTAAACATTTTAAAAATTTAAAGTTCATTTTAAAGTTAGTTTAAAACGGCTTTAAACTGAATAGGTCATTGAGTTTTGCTACTAAGAATTTACCTTAAATTTCTAACCAAAGACGATAACTTAGAAGCTAACTTAGAAGCTAACTTAGAAGCTAACTTACAAGCTCACTAAATAAAAAAGGCGGTTTCATGGGGCGAAATCGCCTTTTTTGTTGGTTTTTGAGGCGATTTTGGTGCGTTTAGATGAAATCTAGCGGTTTGTTGTGTGTGATTATGGGTAGAATTTGCGAAAATGCGCCATTATTTGGCGGTATTTGAAAGGAACACAGGCTTCCTTGCCTTTGTGCTTTAAAAATATTAAGAAAGCGCTTGTAATGCGGTTTCTTTGGATGTTACCGACATTGATGTCGGCGACATATTAGAAGTCACGATAGCCACGCACGACTTGCCCTATCACAATCAAGTTATTGGCTTGTTCTGCGTTGAGTTCTATTGGTGCGTATTCTGTGTTTTGGCTGATGAGTGTGATGCCGTTGTAGGTGATTTGCACTTTCTTCACTAGCATTGCACCTTCATTATTTAATACAAAGATTTTTCCGTCTTTTAATTCCTTTTTAGACCGATCTACAATAATTTCTTCGCCGTCTTTTAGCGTTGGATACATGCTATCGCCACTTACTAAGAACATTGCACAGTCTTCCGCTTTTAAGCGGCGTGAATCGAGCCAAGCCTTTTCTACTTTGGTGGTTTGATAAGGTTTATATTCATCGTTAAAACCACCGCCACCGGCTGAAATACGCACTTCTCGGCAATCTTCAATCACTGCAAATGTCTCATCATTGCTTGCCAGTAAATTCACGTCAGGCTTTATCAGCTGTGGTTTTGTGCCGTCCATTTCGCCCACGCCAAGGGCTAACCATTCAAGGTTTACACCTGAAGCCTCGGCTGTTTTTATAAGATTGGTACGAGATGGATCTGCCTCACCTATCAGCCAGCGATTTAATGATGTTATTGCAATTCCAATGCGTCTAGCAAATTCACTAGTATTGCCTTCAAATTTCTCTTTAAGTATCCATTGAAGTCTAGCTCCAAATTCAGGGTCATTAATCTTTGCTTTGCTCATAAATTTAACCTTTACACTATCTTTTACCGTAAAACTTTCATACCAATAACTTTTACTTTTTTAGACAAGAATAAAACTCCGTAAATGTAAGTTGTAAGTCATTGTTTTTACGTAAAAATTAAACTTAAACAGAAAATATTTTAAGATATTTAAGTTTTACACTTGAAATGATTTAAGTTTTACGCTTTAATACACGCACTGGATACATAAAAGGAGGTGTATGTAATGAGTGTATTAAGCGACACAAAAAAAACCGCTATATGCGATTGGCATCGTGCGGATATTTTGGCTGCGTTGCGTAAAAACGGGTGGTCTTTACGTTCTTTGGCTGAAGCTGGGAACGTGAGTTACAACACATTAAAGACCGCACTTGATAAACCCTATCCGAAAATGGAAAGACTTATCGCTAATGCGGTCGGTGTTGCCCCTGAAGAGATTTGGGCTGCACGTTCTCAGGAACGAATTGAACGTAACCGAAAACCTGTTTTAACAAATAAGTTTTAATCTTAAAGGAATTTAAACGTAAAAGAAACAAAAAGGATCATTTATGAACGAAATTTCTTTAAAAACACATTATCCGATAGCGGAATTATTAAAACTTAAACTTTTAAACATGCCTACTGCACATAAAAATGCACTCGCATTGTTTGAACGTGAAAATGTGGAATGGCGTAAACGTGAAGGAAAAGGTGGGGGAAAAGAATATGCTCTTTCATCAATGCCACAAGCCTTACAAGATGAAATTCGTAACAAATTTGCAGTATCTATTGTAAAAGCCAAACCCAAATCTCTTCCCGCCGATCTCCGTCAGGTGGAATTAAAAACTTTAACGGAAAAACAACGTGAAGTAGCAGGGGCAAGAATGGCGTTAGTTGCCCAAGTGGCACAGCTTGAACAAGCCCAACCTCGTTACAAGGCGATTAAGTTTTTTTGTGAACAAATCAAACATGGTGGCATTTCTTCTGATTTGATGAGATTGGTGGAAACCGCCAATAACAAGAAAGGAAAAAATCGCACTTTATCTGACCGCACTTTGAATCAATGGGTGTTGGATTATGAAAAGGCGGATACCCCTGAAGAACGATTAAAAGCCCTCGCACCAATGCAACGGGTGGCGAAAAAGGCTGAAGAAATTGTGTGGTTGCCTGACTTTTTGGCGATATATCGCCAAACCAATGGCATCAATGTGGCAGAAGCCTATCACTATTTTTCGTCTGAATGGGATGCACGTTTTGCAGACGAGCCGTTACGTTTAGAAATGAAACCGAGTATTGACCAAGTTCGCGCTGCATTAGCGAAATTGCCAAAACACATTAAGGAAATTGGTCGTAAGACGGGTTCTGAACTCCGCGCCATTAACACTTATGTGAAACGCGATTGGAGCGTGTTGCAGGTGAATGATGTGTGGGTGGGTGATGGCCATGCGATGAAATTGAAAGTCGCTCATCCTGAACACGGTCGCCCATTTATTCCTGAAGTAACGTTGATTATGGATGCCGCGTGCCGTTTTATTGTGGGTTGGTCGGCAAGTTTGGCGGAAAACGTTCTGGCGGTGGCTGATGCCTTACGTTATGGCGTGGAACGCTACGGCATACCTGCAATTTATTACTCCGATAACGGTGGTGGCGAGAAAAACTGGATGCTTGATGGGGATATTACGGGGATGTTGCCGCGTTTGGGGATTAATCACCAAACAGGGATTCCAGGCAATCCACAAGGGCGTGGGATTATTGAGCGGGTGCATCAAACGATTTTATATCCTGTTGCACGTAAATTTTTAACTTATCACGGCAGAGGTGCTGATAGAGAAACTGTTAGAAAAGTTAGTACTGCAGTGATTTCGTTAGATAAGGCAAAACGAAAAGGTAATGCTGAATTAACACCGAAACAAGAATGGGCAAAAGGGAAATTGCCAAGTTGGAATGCGTTTTTAGAAGCTGTACAAGAACAAATTGATTGGTACAACAATGAACATGTACATCGTGAAATTGGGATGACTCCAGCAGCAAAACGTCTCCAATTAATGGCGAAGATGAAGGAGGAAGATTTAGTGTTTATCACTAAAGTAGAGTCCAGGGATCTATTTAGACCTAGTGTATTAAGAACCCCAGAGCGTGGCGTTGTGAGATTGTTTAATAATAAATATTTCAATACCAAGTTACTTGATGTGGAAGGTATTAAAGTTCAAGTATCTTTTGATATTCATGATCCAAGCCAAGTGATTATAAGAAAGCAAGACGGCACTTTTGTGTGTTATGCCGAATTGAATGGCAATAAACGTGATGCCTTCCCAGTTGCCTTTGTTGAACAGCAACGTAAAGCACGTCATCAACGTCGCTTGAAACTTAAAATGGAACAAGTAGATGAAATCAATGCAGAGCTTAATCCTGTTATTACGATTGAGCATCAGCAAGGTTTTGAACTGTTACGCACAAAACCGAAAGCCAAACAGGAAGCTACCCCAATTTTCTTAACCAAAGCGGACAAAGAAGCGTGGGAACAAAGAAAAAAGTTAGTGAATGAGTAAGGAGAGCAGCAATGAAAGCACAAGAATTAAAAGCGTTTATGGATGCGCACAAGATGAGCCAAAAACAAGTGGCAACCTTGTTTGATGTATCTATTACAACAGTGAGCCAATATTTAAACGGTAAATATCCAACCGATACCAAGTGGCTCGATGAAAAAGTGAATGAGTTGTTAGCACGCCATAAGGCGAAAGTGGTTGAAGCGAAATACAACAATGCATTTGTCCCCACTCAAACAGCAAAGCGCGGTATGGAAATTATGCACTTTGCCCACGCAGAGGGCGAAATTAATGTGATTTACGGTGCGGCAGGCTTAGGCAAAACACAAATGCTTAAACAATATGCGAAAGAACATAGTTCAGCCATTTTGATTGAGGTTGATCCAAGTTGCACACCGAAAGTGTTACTACGCAAGATTGCAGAAAATGTTGGTTCAACCAGCCGAGGGGTAAACAACGATGTACTTTCAGGAATTGTGGAAAAAGTAAATGGTGCGGAACGTTTGTTAATGATTGATGAAGCCGAGTTACTTTCTACCCGCTCTTTGGAATTTATCCGACGCATTCACGATTTAACGAATTGTGGCGTGATTTTAGCGGGTATGCCTCGCTTGTTGGTGAATTTAAAAGGGAAAAATAACGAACTGGCACAGCTTTATAGTCGAGTGGGATTTGCTTGTGACCTTGGTAATGCCCTACCTGATGACGATTTAGCCATGTTAGCGGAAAGTGCACTTAATACAAGTGAGTTTAATGCCCCTTTATTGAAGGCCTGTAAAGGCAACGCTCGCCGATTAAGTAAGTTAATGCGAGGTGTTGTGCGTTCGGCAGAGATTAACGAAACCGAAATCAGCGCAGAGATGATTGAACAATACAGCAAAATGTTAATTAGTTAAGGAGATAACCATGTTGCAAGCAAGAAAAAACAAACAATTAAACAAAAACAATGCCGTGATGTTGGCTTATTTAGAACAAGTGGAAAAAGCGGTGAGACGCTTAAATGAAATGGGGCTTACGGTGATTAATGTGCACTTTGAGAAGATAAGACCGACTGTGCGTGTGATGAATAATGCAGTAACAGAAAAGCTAGAGAAAGACCAACGCGCTTATGTGTATCACGTGGGGCGTGATGTGGGTCGATACCAAGAAGCGCAATTTACGGTGGAAGGTATCCGTGTGGTTTGGCGGAAATATTTGAACTAGGAGGAGGAATGGCAACGCGTCGGCAAATTTATGCAGTCTATCGTGGCGAAGAGAATTTGGGTGACGGGACTGCGGAAGAATTAGCAAAGAAACTCAATGTGAGCGAAAAAACGATTTACAGCTCGGCAACAGTCGCCCGATGTAAACGTGATAAAGGTAAGCGACTTGTAGTGATTAAGTTAGATAAAGAGGAACTCTAAATGAAGGTGATGATTGAGGGGAAAGAATACTGGCGTGATGTAAGAGGAAATTTAACGCCAGCCGAATTGGTGAAAGACATCGACAAAGCACGTGATGTGCTTGTGCGTGAATGGGTGGAAAAAGGCGTGTCTTTAAATAAGGAGATGCGCAATTTTAAAGATAGCATTTTCGGCGATATTCAGGCGTTTATTGAACTTTCGGCTGAAAAATACAATGCCAAAGTGGGCGGTAGTAAAGGCAATATCACACTTTATAGCTACGACGGCAAATACAAAATCCAACGTGCGATTAACGACCATTTGCAATTTGATGAACGTATTCAGGCGGCAAAAGTGTTGATTGATGAGTGCTTGAATGAATGGAGCGAAGGCTCTCGCCCTGAACTAAAAGCGTTAATTGAACGTGCGTTTAATGTAGATAAAGAGGGAAACCTCAACACATCACGGATTTTAGGTTTGCGACGGGTAGATATTCAAGATGAACGTTGGCAAAACGCGATGCAGGCGATTAGTGAAAGCGTGCAAGTGGTGAGTAGTAAGGCTTATGTGCGACTTTATGAACGTGTGGGCGAAAGCGATCAGTATGTGCCGATTGCGTTAGATGTAGCTGGGGCGTAGATGAGTGAGTCTGGCATCGTTGTAATTTGTCTTTTTGCACTATATGCGTGGTTAGCATATTTGATGTTTAAGAATTTATAAAACTTATTTAAATGCCCTTTAAATCTCCCCTAGCCCCTCTTTACGAAAGAGGGGGATGAGATGAGGGGCATTCATAATAGGTTTTAACAACAAAGGAGCAACAATGAAAAAATTGGAAAATTACCGAGATTTTAGCCAACACGCTGCGGAAATGGAACGTGCTGGCGCATGGAAACAAGCAGAAAGCGCTTGGGAAAAAGCGGCAACGGTGGCTCGTCGTCGGGAAAATCAAGAATGGGCGGAAAATCGTCGCCTGTTTTGTGCACATTATGTGCGTTATCCAGCGAGAAGACCGGAGGTCAATCATGGCTAAGTTTGTAGCGCGCTTTTATTGTTTGGTTGAAGCCGTTGTGGAAGCTGAAAGCAATGAGCAAGTGTTGGAATGGTGTGATTTGAATGTGTGTGATGTGAATAAACTACCGCATACGATTACGGAAATTGATGATGTGGTTGAGGTGGAGGAAGTATGAGTGAAAAGAAAGCGCAAGTCACCGAGCAACTGGCACAGATTATGGAGCAAATAGAAGCAGCAAAAGAACAGTGGCTGGTTGATGATTCAAAAGGGGCTTTGTTGCTATTACAAGCGGCAAGCAGAGAGATGAAAAGTGTGGCGTGGCAAATTGCGCCAGTGTTGGGAGATAAATGAAATGGAAGAAAAAAAGTATGCAGTAACATTTGAGTTTAAAGTGGGAGTCACTGATGACGATTTAACTTTTAATGTCAATACAAAATACCATCAAGTGACAGTTTTATATGTGAAGGATGCGATGACTTGTTTGATGTTTAAGTTACCTGAAATTGTTAGAGCTGGTTGGCTTGCTTTTGAGGGTATGGACGCTAACGTTAAAAATGGTTTCGAGCACAAAATAAAATTAGATTTTTGCACCCAAGATGGTGATGAATGGGATGTTAGTGCGAAAGTTGATAATCCAAATGAAATTGGTCGTACGTTGATTGGCATTATTGAGAAAATTCTTTTGAAGGATCCAGTTATTGACGAAATTCTTCAGAATGCAAAATAAAACCCATTTACAGCCTATTAAATCTCCCCTAGCCCCTCTTTACAAAAGAGGGGGGGAAGTTAGATGAAGTGGGCTGAGTAATGTGTTTTCAATTAATAAGGAGGAAAAATGCAGACAAAAATCATTCAATGGCTGGCAGATGATGAAGATGTCGGATTAAGCAGTAAATGTATGGCGTTTGTAATTGGTTTTGATGTGGTGCCAAGAAGTAAGAGCTATCCGCTTGATCCGAGCGATTTATCTCGTTGTGTGAAGTTATTAGAACGTGTTCCAGAAATGCGCAATTATCTTTACAAGATGAAAACCGTGTCTCCCATTTGGGCAAAATTAGTGGAACATTGGGACGAGTTAGAACGTTTATTTAACGAAGAAAAAGGCTCTGGCAGATGCCCTAAAACATATCAATTAATGAAAAAACTTACTGAAGACGATCAGAATGTTGTATTTCGTCATGGTGGGTTTTCAATTCGAATGGGGGAATAAATGAGTAAATATTTTTCAGTAGATGTATCAAACGATATCCATATTATTAATTTGTGTGAAACATTAGAGCAAGCAAGAGAGACTTGTTTGGCTGGCGCTGTCGAGGCTCACGAATTTGCAGACGACATGGACGAATACGAAAATTATGAGATTAATGATTTACCGTATGCTGTTTATGGTGTGGTTTTAGGTAAAGCGGAATGCAAGAAAAAAACGTTAACCGAAGAGGAGAAAGATGAGCGCTGCTCCGATTTTGATTACGTCCTTGAAAAACCAGAAATTGTAGATTATCCGAAAGATGACAACTGGATTAAGTGCAGTGAGAGATTGCCTGAACCATTTTATACAGGTGAAGAACTACGCAACTCAAGCAATAGACACTTAATTTATTATACCGAGGATGGCGAAAATTGGTTTGTTGATTTCGGGTGGTATTTATACGGTGATAGAAGGGAATCAGATGGCAATTTAATGCCACCATATTGGGAGTTAGACAATATAGGGTTATCAAACGTGGTGATTGAAGTTTCACACTGGAAACCACTGCCACAACCACCAATCGACTAAAACCCATTTACAGTCCATTAAATCTCCCCTAACCCCTCTTTACAAAAGAGGGGGATAAGTGAGATGAAATGGGCTGAGTAATGTGTTTTAAATCAAGTTTGAGGGAACAATAATGAAACTATGCCGTTGCCCTATTTGCCACAGTGACATTCATTTGGATGCGCTGTTGGAAGATGATGCGGGGCGTGAGATGTTGGGGTTAATCTCCAATTTGGGTGGTCGTAATGCCCGTGCGTTGGTAAGTTATATTGGTTTGTTTCGCCCTGAAAGATCGGCGTTATCTAATGGTCGGGCATTGAGATTAATGAAAGATGTGTTGGAGATGTATCAACCCAGTCCGCTACTCGCTCATGCGTTGAATGAAACGGTGCAAGCGGTGATGAAAAACCGTCGGGAAACCCGCAATATTCAAGCTCTAGCGAATCATAACTATTTGAAGAAAGTGTATGAAGGGGCGAAACCGTTGTTTGCGATGGTGCGTAATGAAGGCAAGGCTGAAATGCAAAGCGTGGCGGCGCAAGAAGAGAATCAACGTATGGCCGCTATTCAATATATTGAACGTTATGCCGCTATTGGGCAGTTGCAATTTGTGGAAAATATGCCTGAGTTTGCGGTTTGGAAAGCCTGGAAAGCAGAACAGGAGAAAGGCTATGTTGCGTAAAAATTTAATCGCTAGAATCCATATTGGAAAAAGCCAATTAGGTCTTGATGATGAAACCTATCGTCAATTATTGGTGAGTACAACAGGTAAAACAAGTTGTACTGAAATGACAGAGAATGAATTGCAACAGGTGTTAAATGTTATGGTGCAAAAGGGTTTTAAATCCAGTAGTCATTTTTGGGGAAATCGTGCGGCACCACGTGAAGATAAGAAAATTTATTTAGCAAAAATTACCGCACTTTTAGCAAAACATGGTTTACCGAAAGAATATGCTGATGGTATTGCGAAACGTTCGTTTAAAGTGGATTTTGTGCATTGGTTGCAGCCGTGGCAGTTGAAAAAGGTGGTGCAGATGTTGGCGGTGTATGATCGGAATAAAAAAGCATTGTAAGATGAAATTATCAGGTGTAAATTGAAGGCTCTTTGGAGCCTTTTTTATTGGATTTTTTATGAAGAATTTATTTGTGATTATATTGCTTGCTAGCTCTTTTGCTGCCGATGCTGGGATGTTTGATCATGCAAAAGAAGAAATTAAAATTTTCAAAGATTATCCGTTTGATATTCATAAGAATGATTTTTTAGAGCGATTCAAGTATTTTGGAAAATGTATGGCTTATTCCGAATCAAGAATTTGTGCGCCTGAAGGGTATGAATCGCTTTATGGAGCAAAATTTAATATAGTCATTACTTTAGATAAAAATAAGACAAATGGAGTTATTCTTCATCTAACTGATGCAAGTATTGCGAGAGCTGATTTTTGGGAATTATTTCGAGGATTAATTAAATCAGGTTTTTCTCTTTATCAAGTTGAAGATAAAGATGGTACGGCAAATCGTTTTGACGATATATTAGCATCAGCTAAAACAGGACAGAAAATAAATAATGTTGATCCAAAATTAGATATTCTAGAATCAAAAGAGCGTACATCCCAAAAACTCTTTTATGTAGAAACCGATAAGTTGAATTCAATTTTGAAGTTAGGGCAAAGATTTTCTTCATCAGAAGATATAATTTCTAGACTTCCAAAAGATACAAGATTTATTGAAATGGATGTAATGAGTTTTTACGATCAGAGCTATTCAGTTGAAATAAAAATATCATTGCCTAAACTGGAGGTTACAAAGGAAGATCGCCCTGTTGAAAAGTTTTAGTTAAATCCCACTTCGGTGGGATTTTTTATGCGAGTAAAACAGCATAATTATGCACGTAAAATAGTTATATGTGTTTATATATGTTTATATGTAATTTTTAAATGCTATTTATGCAAAATAAAACACGATTTAAGCCGTGCTAAATTTTAGGCTAGGTAAATATCAAATTTCTGAAAATCGTGCGTTAGGAAGCGATTCAGAAAATATTTTGATAGATTGCAACGATCCTCATTGATTTTTCGATCGTTAATATCTATAATTGAAATCAATATCTAGGGGGTCCGTGTTTTTATAGCCACTAGATATGGAAAAACCCAATCAGCGCCAACTGGTCGGGTCTTCCTAAAAGACGGTATCACATTCCTCACTACCAATGACTGTGTGATGCCAAACAAACAACTTACCTTTATAACGAAAAGCAAGTTATTTTTGTGTAAACACGGCGCAATAATACCTTTTTGCTTTTCGTTTTTAAAGGAAAAATTAACAAAAAGGTAAAAAAAATGCCTCTTATCAGTATAAATGTCCCTCAAGCGGACGATCTTCATAAAGTGATTGCTGTTGTTAAATGTAAATATCAACATGGCTTTCTTTCCCATTCATTACTTGATCTAACAGAAAGACAAGTCGATTATTATGCACATAGCGCTAGAATCCTTGGTTTTTTAGATTTCCAATTTAATTTAACCCAAAACGGTATCAAACTTGCAACGAGTTCAACTCCTATGAGTCTGCTTTCTTGGGCGTTTCGGCAAAGTGATGTTTATGTTGAATGGCATAATTGGTCATTAAGTTCTGGTGAGGATATGAAAGGACACGCAAGCCAGTTCTTAACCGACTATTTTTCAACTGCAAATTTGCCGAACAATCAGCGGTTATCTAATAATCAGCAAGGGACAGGCACAATATCACGTCGTGCAAAAACGCTTGAAGATTGGTACACCCGACTTTGCTAAATCACAAAATCCCACTTCGGTGGGATTTTTTTTATCTTTTTTTTCAAAAATACCGCCTTTTTAAAATTTCCGTGTGAGAATTGCGTAAAACAATTTGCGGAGGTGTTTATGGTTGAATCTTTGGAAGATGTGGCTGAATTACTGCCTGAAACGGTGCAGCAGATGGTGGATTTGGTGGGCTTTGCTGCGGTGGAAAAAATTATTACACATTTTGGTGGGGCTACCTTTCGATTTACTGATGGGGTGCATTATTTTCCTAAGCTTAAAGCATTAATTGGTTTGGAAAGTGCGGTGAAATTACGAGAGGTTTTTCGTGGGGAGTGGCTGTATATTCCTCGTTGCCAAACGGCATTGCGTGTGTTGCGTAATTATCGTTTTAAAGCCGATTATGATTATCTTACCCAGCATTTAAATAAATCAGGGCGTATGGCTATGCTTGAGCTTTGTCCGAAATATCAACTTTCTGATCGGAGCGGTTGGGAGATTTTGGCACAGGTGCGCCATCCTGAAGAAACCCATAATCTTGCCTTGTTTTAGTGCTGAAACCGCTCCTCTCTTCTCTTTACTCTGCTTTTAAGACAATACCCTTAATCATTAATAGATTAAGGGTATTTTTTTATGTCGACGTTAACTTTTCTAGATATTTTTAACCGCTTAATTGGGCATGAGGGGGGGTATGTTAATGACCCACGCGACCCAGGCGGGGAAACCAATTGGGGGATTACTAAACGCACAGCTCAGGCAAATGGTTATCAGGGCAATATGCGTGTGATGACTCGTGATCAGGCTTTTAAAATCTACTACTCCGCATTTTGGCTACGTTATCAATGCGACAAGATGCCTGAAGCGGTGGCTTATCAGTTTTTTGATGCGGCTGTAAATCATGGATTAGGTAATGCAAGCCGTATGTTGCAACGTGCGGTGAATGTGGCGGATGACGGCATTATTGGCAATATGACCATTGCGGCGATTAAGAATATGGCGATATCTGATGTGATTATGCGTTTGAATGCAGAACGCCTTGAGTTTTATTGCAAACTTGGCACTTTTGCAACCTTTGGTAAAGGTTGGGTGCGTCGTGTAGCGGGCAATCTTAAATATGGAGCAATTGACAATGAAGTTTAAATTTTTAGGCGTGTTTAAACGTGTTTTAAATTGGTTTAAAAGCAATCGAAAACCTTTGAAATATCGACCGCACTTTTACAGTAAAAATGCGTGGAGTTATGTGGCACACGGTAAGCCTACTGCTGCACAGGTATTGATGTGGAGATTATGCCGATGAATAAATTTTTTGAATTATTTACCAATAGTGATGGACGAGCGAGTACAACGGGCTTTATTCAGTTTTTTGGCTTTTTGGTGATGGCGGGTGTGTTGATTTATGCGGTCTATCTTGACCGTTCTACGGTGACAGATTTGTTTTTTTATTTTGCTTGTTTTTGTGGTGGTTCTGCCGCAACCAAAGGGGCGGTGATGGCTTTTCAAGCCAAACAAACGAAACCAGAAGAACCGATTACCGGTGAAACCTATGTGGAGCCAGAACAAACGGATAGACCAAGGGGGATTTGATGAGTATGCAGATTATTTTAGCGGGGCTCGGAATTTTCGCACTATTGGGTGCGTATGTGATGTTTAAGCTGAAACATGCACACCGTGAGATTGAGCAGTTATTAAAAACCAATGCCCAGTTGCAAACGCAAAAAGCCGTGGCTGAAACTCAAGTAAAACATTTTGAAGTGAGAAAGAAAAATGAAGAAAACACTCGTAACACTAGCCGTGATGATGTCATTAACCGCCTGCAGCAATCAGGCGATCTCCGTGATTAATCCAAGTTGCAGTGGATTTGGCATTATCACTGCCAGCAGACAAGATACCACGGAAACCTTGCGACAAATTGCGGTACATAATGCGACCTATCGTGAGATTTGCACTAAAAGTAAGGAGTCAAAATGATTGACGATAAAGTGTTTATTGGGATTGGCACGACGTTGATTATGACATTAGTTGGCTGGGTGTGGAAATCAGTAAACGATAAAGTGGCTGAAAATGAGCATGCGATTAAAGCCTTAGAAAAGCAAATGCAACACGATTTTCAGAGTAAAGAGCTTGCTGAAGTAAAAGATAAACACTTTGAAAGCATTTTGAAAGAGGTGCGCGATCAGTTGAAAGAAATCAATCAGAAGTTAGATAAAAAGGTGGATAAGTGATGTTAGATCAACTTGCGGAAAAAGAAGAAATCACCGCCAAACTGGATGAGATTTTATCTTTAAGCCGTACCGTCAATCACAAGATTGACCGTTTAGATGGACGGGTGGATGAAATTGATTCGCGCTTGGCAAAGGTAGAAGAAAGTTTGGCGAAATTAGGTGTGCGTGCTGCGGTTATTGGCGGGTTAAGTGGCTTGGTCGTCTCCGTTGGGTTTGAGCTGATTAAAGCAAAATTCGGGGGTTAAGATGGCACATGATGAAAAAACCAAGGCAGATGTGCGCCGTTACTATGTGTTTGATTGCTTAACGCTTGAATTAGCCGCAGAAAAAGCCAAAGTGTCCTATAACACTGCTCGACGCTGGAAACGTGAAGCCGAAGCTCGTGGAGATAATTGGGATAAAGTGCGTGATGCGAACACGATGGCAAGTGGCAAAGTGGAAGATGTAGCGCGCGGCATGCTGACCGCGTTTGTGCTTTATTTTGAAAACACGATGGATGAGATTAAGCGCGCGGAAGAATTGCCTGTGAGTGAAAAAGCGAAGTTGATTCAGGGCTTGGGCGATAGCTATTCGAAAATGGTGGCAAGCAGTAAGCGATTATTGCCAGAAGTGTCGGAAATGGCTACGGCAATAAAGACCATCACTATGTTTGGGGATTATATACAAACCAATAAACCTGAGCTGATTAATGAGTTTGCGGACTTATTGGAAGGATTTGGAAAAGCCCTAGATAAGGAATTTAAAGCATGAAACTCTTAATTTTTCAGTTGCCATCACTTACAGCCATTATTTGTGCATTTTTGCTGTTGAGCCAAGGTATTAGTGGTTGGGGATGGTTTTTATTTATTGCTTTTTGTGTATCTGCTTCTAGGGCATAGGTGAAGTTGTGAAAAGTAAAGAATTGTTAGCAGAATTAAAAGCCTATTCGGACAGCTTGCGACAAAAGGTCGAGGCAAAGTTTGAGGGGTGGGATGATTCTCTTGCTGCCATTAGTGAGCGACGCAAAAAGGTGCTAGATCCTGTTTCGGGCTATGACTTTTTTGTGTCGAATTACTTTCCGCATTATGTGCGTTCTAGCTCTCGTTCGCAGTTGCATAACTATCTTTTTGAGCAGTTGCCACAAGTATTACAACAGCCATCATCAGTGCATTTAGCTATTGCTGCGCCACGTGGTGAAGCTAAATCGACCTTGGTTTCCCAGCTCTTTACACTTTACTGTCTTGTGACACAGAAAAAACGCTATGCGTTGATTGTGATGGATAGTATCGACCAAGCCTATCCAATGTTGGAAGCCATTAAAGTAGAGTTGGAATTTAACCAACGTTTGCGCATTGATTTCCCTGAAATGTCAGGACAAGGGCGTGTGTGGCAAGCGGCAACCATTATCACAAAAGCCAATCAAAAAGTGCAAGTGGCAGGTTCCGGCAAGAAATTGCGTGGTTTACGCCATGGGGCGTATCGTCCTGATTTGGTGGTACTGGATGATATTGAAAATGACGAACAAGTGCGTAGTCCTGAACAGCGTGACAAATTACACGATTGGTTGAAGAAAACCGTCCTTCCGTTAGGGGCGGCTGGAGACAAGTTAGATGTGGTATATATCGGGACTATTCTCCATTACGACAGTGTTTTAAACCGCACTTTATCGAGTAAAGCGTGGAAGACAGCCAAGTTTAAAGCCTTAATTCGTCAGCCTGATGATATGAGCCTGTGGGATAAGTGGGAGGACTTCTACTTAAACGAGGGCGAAGCGGTGGCTGATGCTTTCTATACGCAAAATCAAGCGGCAATGGATAAAGGCGCAGTGGTGAGCTGGGCTGCTCGTCCTATTTTAACCTTGATGAAAATCCGTGCCCGTGATGGCCATGCCACCTTTGACTCAGAGTATCAAAATGACCCGTTAAGCAGTGATGACGCGATTTTTGCCAATGCCATTAAATACTGGACGGAACTGCCGTCCGATTTGATTTATTTCGGTGTGGTTGACCCGTCACTCGGCAAAGCGGGAGCAAGCCGTGACCCATCGGCGATTTTAGTGGGTGGGTATCACCGAGAAACAGGCAAGTTATATGTCGTGGAAGCAGCAATAAAAAAACGATTACCGGATTTAATTATTGAGGATACTATTCGACTGCATATTCAGTATAACTTCCTTAAATACGGTGGTGAATCTGTTCAATTTCAGGAGTTTTTGAATTCTGAAATTGTAAAACGTTCGGCACAACGTGGTCATCCCGTCCCTGTTGTTCCAATAAAGCCTAACACAGACAAAATGCTACGCATCGAAAGCCTACAGCCGCATATGGCAAATGGGCTGATTTTATTGCACCCGTCACAGACGACTTTAATAGCTCAACTACGGCATTTTCCCAAGGCCGATCATGATGATGGCCCGGACGCACTTGAAATGTTGTGGAGTCTAGCACGTAAGTATTCTGCCCCGATTGAGTGGATTGGGTTAAATCAACTGAATGAGATTGAATCAGATGAATACGAAGATGAAGACGATCTTTATTCAATATGGAAACATTAAAGGCGGATTAAATGGGATTTATTGATAAGGTTAAAAACCTTTTAAAAGGTAATGAAACAGAGCCAACACAAACCGATGAAGCGGAAGTGACAGCATCAGGTCGTGTATTAGACGATCACCCCTCTGCAAAAATTACGCCTTCAAAATTAAAGCAGATTTTAGAGGATGCCGAAAACGGCGATATTCAGGCGCAGCATCAACTTTTCATGGATATTGAAGAGCAAGATAGCAGTATTGCCGCCAATATGATGACACGTAAACGTTCAGTTTTAACGCTAGATTGGCGTATTGTTGAACCACGTAATGCCACTCCTGCGGAAGAAAAATTGCAAGCCGAGATTGATGAGTTATTTTACCAATATCCTAACCTTGAGGATTTATTTGTAGATCTCATGGATGCGGTCGGTCATGGCTTTTCTGCCCTTGAAATCCAATGGGCGCAGGTGAATGGCAAATGGGTTCCAAAAGGCTTTAAACCTTGTCCGCAGTCTTGGTTTAAATTGGATAAAGACGATAGTTTATTATTACGCACGCCAGCTAATCAAATGGGTGAGCCTTTACGTCCTTTTGGTTGGGTGGTACATCGCCATAAATCTCGTTCGACACAGTTGGCTCGTGATGGCTTATATCGCACATTGGCATGGCTTTATATGTATAAGCATTATTCTGTGCGTGATTTTGCCGAGTTTTTAGAGCTTTATGGTATGCCGATTCGCATTGGTAAATATGGTGCTGGAGCCACTAATGCGGAGAAACGCACATTATTGCGTGCGTTGGCCGAAATTGGGCATAACGCGGCAGGCATTATGCCTGAATCGATGCAGATTGAACTGCACAACGTCGCTAATGCAGGTGCAGCATCGGGTAATAATCCATTTTTACAAATGGTTGATTGGTGCGAGAAATCTATTGCTCGGTTGATTTTGGGGCAAACCTTAACATCGGGGGCGGATGGTAAAAGCTCCACCAATGCGTTAGGTAATGTGCACAATGAGGTGCGTCGTGATTTGATGATTAGCGATGCGAAACAGATTGCACAAACCATTACTCAACAAATCATTTTGCCGTATTTGCAAATTAATGTTGATCCGAATATTGCGCCACATCGTGTCCCTTATTTTGAGTTTGATACAAAAGAATATGAAGATTTATCGGTATTTGCAGATGCTATCCCTAAACTTACTGGCATTGGCGTGCAGATTTCGGAAAGCTGGGTGCGGGATAAATTAGGTATTCCTGAGCCACAAGAAGGTGAACTGATTTTAAGCACACTGCAAGGCGAGAAAACAGACAAAAAAACGACCGCACTTTCTGCCGTGTTTAACCACGGCAAAGGCTGTACTTGCGGTTGTCGTGCTGCTGCGTTGTCGGCTCAAAATGGTAAAAAGGACGAACAAGATGAACTGGACGGTTTGATTGATGATGCACTGGCAAATGCGGATTTTAATCAACAGCTTGATCCTATGATGAAACAAATTGTAGGCGTGGTTATGGCAAGTGAAAGCTATGATGAAGCACAGGAAAAACTGATCGCACTTTATCCTGATTTAACCAGTGAAAGCCATCAAGCCTATTTGGCAAGTGCGGTATTTTTAGCTGATTTATTAGGAGCTGCCAATGCCGAGCGCACCTAAGTTTGCCATTGGCGTAGAACCCAAACAAGCCATTGAGTTTTTGCGCCAAAAGAAAATGCTTGCCAGTAAGGTGTTAGCAAAAGAAATGCACGATAGCGCATTGGCTCGTGCTACGACGATTGCGCGCTTAACTAGCCTTGATATGACAAAGGATATTTACCAATCTTTAGAAACCGCTATGCGTGAGGGCAAAGGCTTTCACGCTTGGAAAAGAGAACTGGTGAGTGAATTTGAACGTAAAGGCTGGATTTTTGGGAAAGATCCGTCTATTCGTGGTATTGATGGGCATTTACTGGCAGATCCAAAAACAGGGGAATATTTTGGCACGCCGCGTCGGTTGAATACGATTTATCGTGTCAATATGCAGTCAGCTTATTCGGCTGCGCGTTATCAACGCTTGCGTGATAACGTGGATAATCGCCCTTATTGGCAATATTCCGCCGTGGGTGATGCGCGTACTCGCCCTGCCCATTTAGCATTGAGCGGTAAGGTGTATCGTTATGATGATCCGTTTTGGGCGACATTCTACCCGCCTAATGGGTTTAATTGTCGCTGTACGGTGATTGCGTTAGGCGATAGAGATTTGAAACGCCGTGGGATTGATAAGCCTGACGATAGTTCTGAATTTTTGGTGGAAGTAGAACGCCCTGCGGATAAGCAAGGTAATCGTGAAAAGACGGTAGGGTTTAAATTACCTGATGGCACGGTACGTGTGACGGATAAAGGCTTTGATTACAATGTGGGGAGATTAAACTACAAGCCTAATTTGGATCTTTATCCTGAAAAACTGGCGCATGCGTTTGCGACGGTTGAAATGAAAGGTGGGGAGTTTAAGCACGATTTTGAATTGTTGGCAAAGCATGTGGCGGAGATGAAACAAACGCTCAGCCCAGATGGAAAAAAACTCACTGCTGATCAAATGTTACAGGTGCGAGATAGTCTTACCAAAAATTTTAAATTTGCAGCAGGTGTCTTGAGTGCGGAAAGTAAGGATTTATTGAAAAGCAAAACTGGCACAGTGTGGCTTTCTGATGATACTTTAATTAAGCAATTTAATAGTCGTGATGGGCAAGATTTTGGGATTGATGAATATGCGGATTTGCCGGATATTGTTAATTCACCGGATAAAATTATTGTAGATGAATTCGGCTACCAATTTTATAGAGATGTAAATGGTAAGAAATTGTTAGCTGTATTGAAAGTTTTAAGTCGAGAAAACGAAATTTTTGTGCAATCGTTCAGATTGGTGAGTGATAAGCAATGGAAAAAGGCATTTAAAGAATAAGCCACTAGGCGGGGCTCGAACCCACCGCACACAGTCCCGAGTCTATTTCACCTCTTCGCCCGCGATCTTCGAGATTCATCGCTTTTCTAGTGGCTTTGGTGAATATACCCCCTTAAATTTTAAAAATCAACGATTATGATAGACATTGAAATCAATAACGCACAAGAAATTGCATCGGTACTAGAGCGCCTTGCACAAGCCACCGCCCATCGAGCTCCTTTAATGCGAAGTATTGCGGGGACAATGGAATCAGCTGTACTGCAAAATTTTGATGTTGGGGGGCGACCTAAATGGCTGGGGCTGAAATATCGTCAAGGTACACCGTTGGTCGATACCGAAAACTTGATGGGGAGCATTACGTCTGACTACAGCAATGATATGGCAACGGTTGGGACAAATGAGCCTTACGCGGCTATTCATCAATTCGGGGGGAAAGCTGGACGAGGTCGTAAAGTAGAGATTCCGGCACGCCCTTTTTTGTCTTTAACCCCTCAAGATGAGGCAGATATTTTGGAAGATGTGCAAGGCTACTTCCAACGCTTAATTAAATAAATCAGAAAATTGCCCTAAATCGCACGTAGGGCGATTTTTTTACTTTTAGGGTATAAGATTTCATCTTTAAATTTTTAAAACAATTTAAAACGGTTTTAAAGCGTTTTAAAATGGGTTTGGGTTGTTTTCAATCATTCAATCTTTCACATCTTTAATGTGAGGCTTGTTCCTCATTGTCTAACATTTCAAATTATTTGGTTGCGCTGAAGCCAGTCATCTCTTGTTATCTCGTTCAATTCGATATTCTGCCATCCTAGATTGAGTTTTTAAGGATGGTTTCAGATGAAATTAACAGTTGCCGCTTGTAGTTTTGAAATTGACAAGGCGAAGTATGGTCGTATCCAACTTTTACCTTATGGCAAATTTCGCGCCACAGACGGCAGACCAACCGATGTGGAGGCATGGTATGTAACAGATACAAATGGCGCGGATGTGGTGGCGTTGGCAAATAATCAACGCAATCCCCTTCCTATTGACTATGAACACCAAATTATTCACTCCCTAAAAAACGGCAAAGAAGCACCGAGTGCGGGCTGGATGGAATATTTCTATTTTACCCCACAAGGGATTTTTGCTGATGTGCGTTGGACTGATAAAGCCGCGGACTATATCAAAAATGGCGAATATCGTTATATCTCGGCTGTGTTTGCTTACGACACAGACGGCTATGTTCGCAAGATCTTTCATGCTGCATTAACCAATACTCCTGCTTTAGATGGCATGGAGGAAGCAATGGTGGCAGCTAGCGTGAATTTGTTACAAGAGGACAATCCAATGGATAAAAAATTATTGGCAGCATTATGCGCACTGTTTGCTTTAAAAGCAGATGCAAGTGAAGCTGATATTACGGAGAAAGTGACCGCACTTTCGGCAGCTAAAGGCGATAGCCCTGTGGACGTGTTAGATGTTTACGCAAAATTAGCTGAAAAAGAACAATCAGTGGCAGCGTTATCCACACAAGTGGGCAACCCTGATCCAGCTAAATTTGTGCCAGTCGAACAGGTGGTTGCATTGCAGGCTGATTTTAATGCGCTTAAAACATCTGTAGAAGCGGACAAGAAAGCGGCATTAATCACAGCGGCATTATCGCAAGGCAAACTGCCTCCCGCATTAAAAGATTGGGCGCAAAGTTTATCTGTTGAGGCATTAAGTGCTTACTTAGAAAAAGCACCTGCAATGGCCGCATTAAGTGGTGAGCCACAAGCAAAAGCTGATCCTGATCAGAATGTTGTGGCATTAAGTGCAGAGCAACAAGCTACAGCAAAAATGCTTGGCATTAGCGAAGCTGAATACATTGAAAAATATACACATAAGGAGACTAAATAATGGCACTTAATAAAGCACAGGTTTTAAACCATATCACTGAAGCATTTCGCAAGGAATTTATTAAAGGTTTAGAAAATCACCCAACGCAATGGCCAAAAGTAGCGATGGAGATCTCATCTACAACTAAAACCAATACTTATGGTTTCTTGGGTAAATTCCCCAAAATGCGTGAGTGGGTAGGACAACGTCAAATTCAAAGTATGCAAGCTCAAGGTACAAGCATTACTAATAAAAAATTTGAATCTACGGTAGGCATTCCTCGCGAAGATATTGAAGATGATCAGGTTGGTTTATATACCCCGATGATGGAATTGGCGGGTCAATCTGCAGCCGAATTACCTGATGATGAAGTATTCAGCTTGTTGAAAAAAGGTAAATCTACGCTGTGTTATGACGGACAAAACTTCTTCGACACAGATCACCCAGTATTTGAAAAAGTAGATGGTACGGGTAACCAAACCACTCAAGTGAACTTGACTGTAGGTACGGATGACGGTGCGCCAACATTCTATATCTTGGATACCCGTTTGCCGATTAAACCGCTGATTTGGCAAAAACGTACTGCACCGGAAATTGAGCCGAAGTTTGACCCGTCAAAATCCGAACACGTCTTCATGGAAGATGAATACTTATGGGGTGTGCGTGCCCGTGGTGCGGCTGGTTTTGGTTTCTGGCAACTTATCCATCGCGTGGAAAAAACCAAATTAACCAAAGAAAACGTGCAAAAAGTCATCCAAACCATGAAAGGCCTGAAAGGTGACGGTGGCAAAGCATTAAACATTCAGCCGAATTTAATTTTGGTTCCAACCAACCTTGAGTATGCGGCAAAAGAATTGTTTAAAACTAAACAAATCAACGGCACAACCAACATCCTTGAAAGTGAATTGGATGTGCTCGCCTCTCCATTCATTAACGAATAACCAAACGGGCGGGAAACCGCCCTTTAGGAGCAAAAATGGCAAAGGAACAACAAGACAGCGAACAGCAAGATGAAGTAAAAGCTGAGACGCAAGATGAAGTAAAAGCTGAGACGCAAGATGAAACTGCAGAAAAACTATCTGATGTTTTGGTAGAAGGCGGTGAAGTAATTAACCCTATTGCCTATGCGGTGACGTTACGTGCAATTCATCCGCAAGCCTCTTATGGTCGCTGCGGCTATCGTTTTAACAAAGAAAGTGCTGTGGAAATTCCGGCTGGTGATTTAACCGGGGAGCAAGTGATCGCGTTGGCGGAAGATCCTTGGTTGGAACTTGTGCCGGTGTGTGACGAATAAGGACAGGTATGAATTACGCAATGGCAGAAGATTTTGTGTTACGTGTAGGGGAAGTGCAAGCCATTGAACTGACCGACCGTGATTTGATTGGGCAAGTTAATGACAATTTGCTTGATGTTGCATTGTCTGACAGCTCAAGCCAAATTGATGGTTATTTGGCAGCGCGTTATACCCTCCCTCTTGTGAGTGTGCCACAAAACTTAGTGCGACTTTGTTGTGATTTGGCTCGTTATCGTTTAGCGAGTATGTCTCATGTGACGATTACAGAAGAAATTATTACACGCTATAAATTAAGTTTAAAAGAACTTGAGGATATTAGTGTGGGTAAGATTTCACTTGGGTTGCCACCTACAGAGAATAATGATGCCAATGAACAAGACAATGGCGTGATTTTTACTAATCCGAAAAACAGGATTTTTGCGCGTGATCACTCAAATTGAAAATGCCCTTGTAGAACGCCTACAGCGTGGCTTAGGGCGTTTAGTCAATACTGTTAAAAGCTATGGCGGTGAGCTCGATGATGAAAGTCTTGGGACATCACGTTTGCCGATGTGTTTAGTCACTTTTGGGGGCGCACGTATCGAACGTATGGGCACCAATTTGAAGCGACATCAATCTACAGCAAACTTTGTCATTATCGTGGCAGTAAATAGCTTGCGTAGCAATATTGCCGCACGACAAGGCGGAGCGGATAAACGAGAGGTGGGCGTTAATCAGTTGATTACAGCCGTACGCCGTTTGTTAGATGCGCAAACCTTGGGGAAATTAGTTAAGCCATTGAAACCGACAAGGGTGCGCACGCTTTTTAATAATGCCACTTTTAAAGGTGGGGCGATAACGGCTTATGCGATTGAGTATGACGCAGTCTATGACGATTTGAGTCCGTTAGAAGATGGCCGTTATCCTGAAATGACACAGGATAGCAAAAATCCTGATTATTTGTTTACGCATTATCATGGTGAGCTATCGCCACCAGATCCGATGCTAGAACGTATTGGTAACAACATTTATGACCCAATAAGCGGTGCCACAGTGCCGTTTGAGGTGGAGACACAAAATGAAAGTGAAAGCAGCAATAGGCATTAAGGTGCCGATGGAACATCAGCCTTATACCTATATTGAACAAATACCGGTAGAGGTAGAGCCGTCGATTTATTATCAGCGCCGTATTAATGATGGCGATTTGATTGTAATCACAGACACACGTTCACGCAAAGAACAGGAGAAAGACAATGGCTGAAACGAATATTGATTTTGATAATATCCCGACGAGTCTTCGTAAACCGGGTGTTTATACAGAATACAACTCACGCAATGCAGTGAGTACTTTGCCAACAAATGAGCAAAACGTCTTAATTGTGGCACCGATGTTAAATGCAACAAAAGCATTTAGCGCACCGACACCGATTTATTCGGATGTGGATGCGAAAAATACATTTGGTGCTGGGTCTTGGGCTCACTTAATGGCGCGTATTGCTATCCAAAATAATGCCATGATCCGTTTAACGGTGATTGGTTTAAAAGAGAGTGATTCAGGTGTGGCGGCAACTGGCACCATTACGTTAACAGGCACTGCAAGTAATGCAGGGGTGCTTAAAGTTATCATTGGTGGTCTTGATTATGCGGTGGCAATCGCTAAATCGGAAACGGCCGCCAACATTGCCGCCCGTTTAAATGCAGTGATTAATGCGGGGGAATATTGTCCTGTCAGTGCAACAGTCAATGAAGGTACTGTTACGCTTACAGCGAAATGTAAAGGCGAAATAGGTAATGAGATTAGTGTCAATGCCACATTAAGCGCAAATGATATGGCGGTGAATGTTTCTGCCCTTGCAAATGGTGCCGAAAATGCCGATTTAGCAGCGGCATTAGCGTCAGTAGCTGGGCAGCATTATCACGTGATTATCTCCCCTTTTGCGGATGATAAAAATGCGAAAGCCTTGCGCGAACATTTAGAGTCGGTCGCAAGTCCTGTTGAGAAAAAACCAGGTGTTGGCGTATTAGGTTTTAATGGCACATTGGCAAGCGGTACTACTTATACCGAAAAGATCAATGCGAATCGTATTACAGTGGGTTGGTATAAAGGGGCGGTGGAATCTAATGCCTTAATCGCTGCGGGATATGGGGCGGTTATTGCAGGCGAAGAAGACCCAGCTAAACCGTTAAATACGCTTGAGATTAAAGGTTTAATCCCTGTTGATGCCACTCAAACACCGTTAAAAACCGAAGTCAATCAGGCGTTATTCCACGGTTTAACCCCTATTACAGTGGTGAATAATCGTGTGCAAATTATGCGTGCCATTACGACTTACACCAAATCACCGGCGAATGTAGATGATCCTGCATGGTTAGACTTAAACACAATTCGTACACTGGACTATACGCGTAAAGCCATTGAACAGCGCATTGCATTACGTTTCCCTCGTGCGAAATTATCTAATCGCACCCCACCAAAAGTGCGGTCAGAAATCCTTGATGTGCTCTATCGTTTAGAGCAACAAGAGATTTTAGAAAATGTGGATGCGAACAAGGCTAAATTGCTTGTTGTTCGCAATGGCCAAGATCCAAATCGTTTAGATACGGCAATTCCAGCGGATGTGGTAAATGGCTTGCACATCGTAGCTAACCGAATTGATTTAATTTTATAGGGGGCGTAAATGGAAAAATATGCAGGTTCGGCTGTGCTTGAAGTGGACGGCACGGAAATTGAAATTACCGATTTAAACGTGACAAAACAAACCGGGCGTAAATTAGTCAAAACCATGAACTCTGAAGGGCGTGCACGTGGTTTTGCCAAAGGCATTGCAACTTGGGAATTATCATTGACGGCAGCAATGCCAGTAGATGGTTCGGAAATTGATTGGGCGGGTATCAGTGATGCGAAAATCACGGTATATCCGCTTAATCAAGAAGATAAGCGCACGTCCTATCTTGGCTGCTTTACTACCCAAGTAGGCGAGAAATACACGGTGGATAACGAAGCCGTTATTGATATCCAGATGAATGCGCTTAAAGAGGTGAAAGAATAATGCGTTTATTGCTTGGTATTCCTTACGGTGATCGTCGTTATTTTGATTTTGACGTGCGATTACTTACTTTGGGCGGTGAATGCGCTGCCCTAGAGAAAGTCGCCGAGCTTGGTTTAGATGAAAAAGAAAACTTCACGAGAGCGGAGCAAATGCTCGTGGACTTGGCTTATTTATCTGAACAGCTTGATATTATCGGTATTGCGCAAGATAAGCTCACGCCACAGTTTTTACTGGATAACCTTGCCACGGATGATTATGTGCTGATTACGCAAGCTATCGCAGAACTGCGAAAAAAGCACATCGACGCTGGGGAAAACCCGAGCAAAGCCGAAACCGAATAAAACAACATTACGGTGTGTTTGATGCCGAGAAAAATTACCGAAGTGCGGTTATTTTATTGGCTAAATTTGGGTTTACTGCTGAAAAAGTACGAGCAATGTGTCACGCTGAAGTTGCCGCGTGGGTGGCAAGTTGGCAACATTCGCAAGGTATTAAAACTCAGTCAGAAAAAGGCAATACGGTGCATTACAACCTTATGCGTCGTAAAACTAAGGGGGCGTAAGCCCCTTTTTTTGTGGATTTAAAATGAGTTTAAAGAGGGTTTAAAAATGGCTGAGTTGAATTTAGCGTTGACGCTAAAAGCACGAGACCAAGCAAGCCGAGTTTTTCAGCGGGCACAATCGCAGATTAAGCAAAGCACAAAAGCAATGGCAAGTGCACGCGAAACATTGGGCGTGCGAAGTGAACATAAAATCCAACAAGAAATTAATCATACCATTGCCGCTTATAACCGATTAAAACGTAGTGGCACAGCCACTAGTCGCGAATTAGCTCGTGCGGCTGAGGCGACGCGCTCAAAAATTGCTGGGCTTAATACGGAAATGGGGAAAACCTCTTGGGGGCAACGATTAGGCAATGTTGGAACTGCCATTGCCAGTGTGGGTGCAGGCATGGCGGCTGGAGCTATGGTGATGGCACAACCTATGAAAAAGGAAATGGACTATGACCGACGCTTAGCGATGGTATCCAATACTGCCTTCTCCGACCGAGACGTAGCTGGGCGAATTGCAGGAAAGAAAGAATTACATGATGCAGTGAAAAGTGCGGTAGAAACTGGAGGGGGGACGAAAGAAGAAGCACTTGATGCATTGGATAAAATGCTGGCTTCTGGTTCTGTTAAAGCTAATACGGCAATGAAATTATTGCCAACTTTACAAAAAGCAGCGGTAGGTACAGGAGCAAGTGCCGAGGACTTAGCCCAAATTGCCATTTCAGCTATGCAACAATTCGATATTAGTGAAGATAAAATTGGTGAAGTTTTAGATAAAGCGGTAGCAGCAGGACAAGCAGGTAATTTTGAATTGTCAGATATGGCTCGCCATTTGCCTAAGCAAATGGCTGCAGGTAAAGCTGCTGGTTTAAGTGGTATGAATGGCTTAGAAGCGCTACTAATGGCAAACCAACAAGCTAGAGTTACTGCAGGTTCTGAAGATGAGGCAGGCAATAATTTATCTAATTTATTAGTCAAAATTTCTGCCAAAGAAACAAATGAACGATTCAGAAAACTCGAAATAAAGGGAAAAGACGGTAAAACTCATGGTATTGATTTTATCAAATCCATGGAGAATGAGAAAAAACAAGGTAAAAATTCACTTGAAGCCTTTATGTCTATTATGGATATGGTTATAGGACAAGATGAAAAATATAAGGAGTTGCAAAAGAAATTAAAGACAGCAAAAAAAGAAGAACAAGCTGGAATTATCAAGGAAATGTCTAATTTGGTAGAAGGTACTGCTATCGGGCAAATTGTGTCAGACCAACAAGCGCTAATGGCTCTATTGGGTATGCGTAATAATGTTCAGCTAGGGAAGGATGTTCAGGAGCAATTACAAAATTCTAATGGTGCTGTCGATAAATCACATGCTGTTATACAAGATACCAATAGTGCCAAATTGGAAAATGCAAAAAATAGCTTTGAATTTGCACAAATGGAAGGCATGAAAAGTTTTAATAATGCACTTGGCGATGCGGCTACAAAACTGGCTGAATATGCGAAAGCCTATCCTGATTTAACCTCTACACTGACTACAGCTGGCACTGTTATTACAGCATTAAGTACGGCTGCGATTGCAGCAAGTGGTGCGTTGGCATTATTGGGCGTTAAACGAGGCGGAATTGGGCTTAGTGATGTAGCAGATGTCGCTGGCAATCTAGGGAAAGGGAAAAACGGTTTAAAAATTAAAGGGGGCGGTAAGTTAGGCAGTATTCTTAGTGCAGGGGCACTTTTTACCAGTGGTTTAATGATTGCTGGAGAACAACGTACAACGGAAGAAACGAAGTCTGAAGAAAAAGCTGAGGCGAAAACTGCTCAAGAAAAGCAGTTAGAAAACCAATTTTATGCCAATGCTTACGGTGGCAATAAACCGACCACAACCCATTACGCACCGCAAGGTTTCGGTTATAACAAAAACTCTGTATGGGGGACGGCTTCTCGCTCGGGTGAAGTGGCTGAAATTGCACGTAAAGATGAAGTTGCAGCTTTACGCCTTGAGCGAGGCACTCTCACTCAAGCCCAATATGATGAGCGCACGCGCCAAAGTGCGGTGAAAATTGCGGACATTCGCAATCAGGGGAAAGGCTATTCAGGTTTATCTGTAGCAGCTAATGACACCGACTCCGCTTTAAGTCGCACACTGGGTGATTTATCTAGCTTGGCTAACTATCAAGCTGATTTTCAGCATTTTGGGCAAACCATTAGCGACGGATTAAAAACCGCCATTGAAAGCCAAAATTTCACGATTCAAAACGAAATTAAGGTGGATTTAGACGGACGGATTGTGGCTGAACAAACGTCTCAGTATCAATATCAAGACTTAAAACGGGGGTAAAAGATGGCTGGTTGGACAATGCCTGTGCAACGTGCGAGTTTTCGTGGTGTGCGTTTCGATGTGCTTTCGGTGGATGATGATGTCTATCGCTCGACCATTGAGCATGCTTATCCTTTCGTCAATGGCGCGGACGTGGAAGATTTGGGATTAAATCCATTAACCGTGCGTATGCAAGCCGTATTTTATGGACCAGGCTATTACACGGACTTTAAGAAGTTTTTAAGCGTGCTACAAAAATCAGGGGCGGCAACATTAGTGCATCCGATTCGTGGACGTTTGCAAAATATGATTTGCACTGGGGCGAGTTTTCATCACGAAGCGGAGATGATTGATTATGTGGCGTTAGATTTGACTTTTATCGAATCTACGCCAGCTAAACCGATTTTTGTCTTTAATTATTCCCTATTGGCAAAAATAGATGCCTTACTGACTGAATTAGAAAATTTTGTTGATGATGTGATGGCATTGTATGGCGAATTTATGGAGATTGTTGCCTTTGCCGCTAATACAAAATCACGTTTGTTGGGTGTATATGGCGCGTTATTTGGTTGTTTTGAGCAAGTACGCGGGTTATTTGATTTTGATAAAACGAAGTATGGTGTATCGCCTGTCGTGACACAAGATAACTTTAAAGCAAAATCTAGCCGTGCTGTGCGTGATTTGGTGACTATGATTGATTCAGGGTTGCGCCAAATTGCTGCGCGCAAGGACTTAACTACCCGAGCAAAATTTGATGAGGTACTCCGCACAATACGTCAAATTAAGCATATTCCTGCTGATTTGGTGAGTGGTAAGAATATTAAATCTGCCAAAGAACAAGCGGCATTGAAATCATTAACGACCTCTTTTAGTAAGGATGATACTGAATCTGTGCATTTAATGATGCAGTTAGCCTCTAGTGTTGCTTTGTTGCGTATTGCCACTGAATTGGTAGAGGACGATGATTTATTGCCACAGGATATTGATTACATCACGACTCAAGTGCAGTCACAAATTATGGATAATTTACAATTGTTACGCAAACAAGTGGACGATGAACATCATAGGGAAAATATCACGGTATTAAGCACACCCAATACGAGTTTTTATACGTCTGCGCATAATACAGCAGAGCAATTACGCAATAAAGTGCATAAGTTTACTCAACTTGCCCTTGCGGCAATTAATCGTAAACCGCCTTTAATGGTGCGTGAGGTGCTATTTAGCGGTACTGTGCAACAAATTGCACATGCATTTTATCAGGATTACAAACGTGCTGATGAATTATTAAGGCTGAATCCGCAGATCCGTTATCCGAATTTTGTTGAGCGTGGGGAGTGGTTAAACAGCTATGTCAAATAATTACCCTTATGAAAATGATGTTACGGTGGAAGTGGACGGCAAAGCCCACAATAGCTGGAAAAGTTATGATATTGATAGTGACTTTTTAATCCCTGCCGACGCCTTTAAATTTGATTTGGGCGTACCTTCAAACAGCACGGTTTTACCTGATTTTTCGGGGGCTGAAGTGAAAGTGCGCATTAATGGCGAGTTGGTGATGACAGGCATCGTGGATACGACACAGCATACTATTAGTAAAACTAACCGCACTTATAGCCTCAATGGGCGTGACCGTGCGAGTATCCTTGTGGATTGCTCTGCCCCAATCACCAATGTAAAAGGCTTGACTGTGTTGGATGCGGTGAAAAAAATTGTTGAACCACTTGGTATTAAAAAAGTGGCATTGCGTGCGGAAAATAATCCAACATTAGATAAAGTCGATATTGACGTGGGCGAAACAGCTTGGAATGCGGCAATGCGTTGTGCGAACTCGGCAGGCTTGCACTTGTGGTTTGAACCAAATGGAGAGCTGATTGTGGGCGGTGCGGATTACAGCACGCCACCTGTGGCGACCTTGTGTTGCATGAAAGACGGCAAGCGAAACAATTTTGAACAGGCGGATTTAACGTTTGATGTATCAAATCGTTTTAGCGAAGTCACTTTTCTTGCACAAAGCCACGGCAAGCAAGGGCAAGACAATAAAAATGATCTGAAATGGGTTTATCACGATCCTGAAATGACCACCTACAAGCCGAAAACCGTGGTGGTGTCTGATGTGGATAACTTGGAAGCCTTGCAAAAATGGGCCAAAAAATACATTGCGGACAGTGTGCTGGAAGGTTTTACCCTTACTATCGTTGTGCCCGATCACAAAATGCAAGACGGCACATTATGGCAACCAGGGCAACGTGTACATGTAATTTGCGAGGAATATGAGATTGATGCCATTTTCTTTTTAATGGGGCGTCGTTTTACGTTGAGCCGAAACGGTGGCACACAAACGGAACTACGCTTTAAACAAGACGGCATTTGGACACCAGACGCTTACAACGCAAAAGCAGAAAAAGCACGTAAACGTAAGGGTAAAAAAGGCAAGAAGAACCAAGGCGATTTGATTTCGACAAACGGACAAGGTGGTTGGACAAAATGAGACGATTAAGCCAAGCCATTCAACAAAAGGCGCAAGGTGCAGTGGACGAAATCCGTCAAGCCTTTCGCGGAGTGTTGCACTTGGTGAAAAGTGCGGACAATATTCAGAAAGTTCAGGCTTCAGGCCTTGCCGATGAAACCTTGCAAGATGTGGAGTTGATGCAGCAGTTTGGTTTTACCTCTGTGCCTCCGGCAAACACGCAAGCAGTGATTTTACCCATTGGCGGACAAACTACCCACGGTATTGTGATTGCAACCGAGAACGGTTCTTTCCGCGTGAAAAATCTGCAAGGTGGCGAAGTGGCCGTTTATGATGAAAGTGGCTCTAGCATTGTATTAAAAAAGGGGCGGTTGATTGAGATTGATTGTGATGTATTAAAGATTAAAGCAGCAACAAAAGTGGATATATCAAGTCCATTGGTTGAAACCGATCAGGTCTTTATTGCCCAAGGGCAAATTAACGGTAACGGCGGCATGGCTGTGCAAGGTGGCAGTGGTGCGAGCTTTACTGGTAATGTAGAACAACGTGGCGGTAGCTTTACGACCGACGGCGATGTGGAAGCTGGTACAATTTCGTTAAGGAACCACAAACATACTGGCGATAGCGGAGGAAAAACCAGTAAACCTGAATAATCTAACCTTAAAGGAGATGCTGAAACCCTGCATCTCCTTTCTTTTTACCTCTTATCTTATCCTGTCAATATGGACAGAGAGATCAGCCCGCTTACCGGGGACTATACAAGTAAACAAATCAGTACGCTTGCCAATGCAGCGTATATCAGATTGACCACACCATTAGGCTCTTGGTGGGCAGATGGGCGTGTAGGCTCTCTGCTCCATCTTATTCCGCGCGAAAAAGATTTGTCGCACATAGGTTTAATTGCACAACAATATGCCGAAGAAGCCTTGCAACCCTTGATTGATGATGGACGTGCGGACGAAATTATTGTCAATCATACCCAACCACATAACGGTGTATTGATTTTAGATATATCCATCCGAGATAACCGGGGCAAAACCTATCATTTTAAACACCCGGTAAAAGTCATTTAAAAAGGGTTTAAACCATGTTTATTATGCCGAGTTTAGAAGATATTCGCCAAGCGATTTTGCGCGATGTGCAATCATTAGAACCGAGTGCTGATGTGAGCATAGATAGTGACTATTATGCACGTGCCAGTAGCCTTGCTGCCGTAGCGGAAGGTATTTATGCCCATCAAAAATGGATTATTAAACAATTCTTTCCGGATACTGCCGACACGGATTTTCTTGAAAAACATGCGGGTTTGCGTGGTATTCGCCGTCGTAATGCGACTTATGCCAGTGGGCTCGGTGCAACTGTAACTGGTACCCCTGATGCAGTACTTAAAGCTGGATTACAAATTAAAACAGACGATAACCGATTTTATGAAACCACCGAAAGCGCGGTGATTTCTGCAAGCGGTTCTGCCATTGTTGCAGTGCGAGGTCTTGCGACAGGTGCCAGCCAAAATATTAAAACTGCGACAAAAGCAAACTTTATGGCGGCACATTTAGGTGTGCAATCCGATGTGGTGCTAAATGATGTAATTGGTGCAACGGATGCGGAAAGCGATGCGTCTTTGCTCGAACGTTTGCTTGAGATTATTCGCCGACCACCTGCTGGGGGTAATCGTTATGACTATCGTACATGGGCGTTATCGGTGGATGGCGTGGATGCTGCTTATGTTTACCCGTTGCGTCGTGGGCTTGGTACGGTAGATATTGCGATCACATCAAATAACGATGTACCAAGCGATGAAACAATACGTCGCTGCCAAGAATATATTGATGATGTGCGCCCAGTAACCGCGCGAGAAAGCAAAGTGGTGAAACCTGATGTAACGAAGGTCAATTTTAATATTCAGGTGAAAATCAGCGGCGTAACCTTACCCGAAATTAAGGCGGCCATTTCAACCGCACTTACGGATTATTTCAACACGTTAATCCCAGGTGATGATTTGATTGTGTCGCAATGTGAAGCGGTGGTGAATAACTTGGTAGGTGTTGTTGACCGTAAGTTTGCGACACCTATCACTAATCTAAAAGCAGATGTGCGTACAAAAATTGAGTGGTTTCGGTTAGGTCAAATCACCGTTACGGAGATGGCATGATGCAAACTGACCACAAAAAGGTATTGGCAAAACTTTATCCGCCTATTTCGTACGACGTTAATGGAGAGCGTTTTTTAGCACAATGTGAGGTAGATGGTAATGCCTTTGACCGATTACAAAAAAGTGCGGTGGATTTATTGCAAATTATTGAACCAGCCACCTCCAATACGATGTTGTCCGATTGGGAACGTTTATGCGGCATAAAAACAGATTATAGCAATAACTATCAAGCACGAGTAAAACGTGTCATTGCCAAGTTAAATGCGATTGGGGGCTTATCCATTCCCTATTTTAAACGGATTGCAGAAAGTATTGGATATCGCATCGAAATTAAAGAGTTTTCTCCCCTTGCGAATGATTTGCCAACGACGGGAGATTTGGCTCAATTTCGCAATGAAGCTCGCGACAACTTGATTTTTATGTGGCGAGTATCGGTGCTTAATGGGGATGACAATATTGTATATTTTCGCGCAGGCACCTCCTTTGCGGGTAATCATTTAGTGGAATTTGGTGACCCGATTATTGAGGAGTTCTTCCGAGACTTAAAACCTGCACATACTTACTGTTATTTTGCTTATCAAACAGGATCTTAATATATGAAAAGTTTAATGCCTCAAATTGATTCAAATGATGGCCTTTTCCACAATGGTAATCCAGCAACAGGCGAACAAGGCACGCGAGTAACCGATACGTGGCTTAATAATTTGCAAGACCGTGTGCGAGATGTACAAGCTGAAGCGCATTATGTGTTGCAAAAAGCGGGGTTCCAGCCCGTAGAAAATAAGCAAACTCAGCTTTATGAGGCGATTGTTAAGATTATTGATGATAACCGTAAAAAAGCCTCTACCACGCAAAAAGGCGAGGTACAACTTTATTCCGGATATGATTTAGATTCTGAAGAAATGGCTGCTACACCTAAGGTCATTAAAATCTTGAAAGGCTTTATTGATTCGATTACGCGTAGCTTGACGAATTACATCCCAAACAGCAAAAAATCATCAGCCGTTAACAGTAATAGCTCAGACACAGTGGCAACAAGTGCGGCAGTGAAAGCAGCGAATGATAACGCAAATGGCCGCGTGTCAAAATCGGGCGATACGATGACCGGGATGCTGACAATTACCGGCTCAAGTACAGCATATCGGGTAAATAATTATAACTGGCCAAAGAAAATTGAGTTGAGCGGCGACTCAGTGATTGGAAATGAAGTGTCTGTTATCGGTTTCAATAATAACGGCGCTCTGCATTTAGGCGGAAAACCAAACTCAAGTGAATTTAATGTATCAATCGATGAAACAGGATTATGGGTTAAGAGCGATGTAGTAACTAAAAGCGGTGCATCATTAAATAATGCATTTATGAAAACAGGGGGAGTTATTACTGGTGACACGTCGTTTAAACAAGGCGACTGGAGTGGAATCAGTTTTTACAATAATTCTGGTCGGTACGTGCGAATAGAAAACAATCCTCACAGTAGTAACAGTATGCTGTCATTTGTTTACCGCGAAAGCAATGGTTCAAACATAAATGTCGCCAGCTTACCAAGAAAGAATGGAAATATATTGCTTGATTCGGATATCTCCCACGCCACCAACGGCACAAACAAGGAAAAAGTGGCGAGTGAGTTTGCGTTGAATGAACTTAATAAAAAATTATCAACAGTTATTCGGAAAAATTACACAAAAACCATTAAAGGTACTAATGCTAGCTTCGATAATGCCACCCAAAAAAATATCAACTTGGAGGGGGAAACTATTATTCACCCAGACGGAAAAATTGAACAAATAATTCACTTTAAAGCTTTTCGCGTATGGTGGTTTTACTTTGAGGCTAAAAATAATAGCGAACGATTAGCAATCGAAATCCCGGTTCCTCTTTGGACAGCAATGCCAAATAAAATTACCAATGTAACTGCCACATTTTCGAGAACCGAATCAGGGAGGAGTTTTTCATTCGGGGCGGAAGCATTTGAGTGGTGGCCACCAAGTTGGGCGTTTGAGCGACAAAATAATATAAAAGATAGATTATGGCTATATACCATCCGGCATGTAGGCAATCAAGATGAACATATTGATTTATGGGTGAAAGTGGAGGGGTATTAATGTTTTTATTACATCTTATTGACAAACTGGGACATTTTGAGCTGATTGATAGTGATTTTCGCCATTTGTACGATCTAACCGATGATGAATTATTAGTCTTGAGCGATGAACAATATCAGCAATACGAAGCCATTAATTCCGATGATATTACCTATCAAGATGGCGTGTTTTATGGCAGACCTCGCGCACCATCAGCCGCGCATTCATGGGACGGTAAAGAATGGGTAGAAGATAACAGGAAAATTACCGCACTTTTACAAGAAAACCAAACTAAGTTTACTGCAGATATCGACGAACACGCGGCAAAAATCTACAGCACTTGGACGAGATTTGAGAGTGAGTACCGTGAGCGCCAAGCGGCGGCGGAAGCCTTTAAATCATCAAATTATGAGGGCGAATGCAGTCGATATATCTCAGACTTTGCACAACGCGCAAGACTGGATAATAAGACCGCCACAAACCTGATTTTGACGCAGGCGGCAGGCTTGGAAAAACTGCAGGTTGAATTAGCTAATCAACGCATGCGTAAGTATGAGCTCAAGGCCCCTAATCTCACGCTTGAGCAACTGCAATCAATCCATGATGACATTATCAAGCAAATGGATAACTTGATGGAGGCATATCAAAATGGCTAAGGTTTATTTGGCGATGTACAAACACAAACGAGACTGGCGCAAAGAGCCAGTCAAAGCAATCGCCGACCGTATTACTCGATTTTTTACCAAAGGCAAATATTCGCATTGCGAGATTGCCATTGAGCGCATTGAGTTTGGTAATGGGCATCATTATGAGCATGTGACAGTATATGACTGCTACTCCTCATCGGTACAAGACGGTGGGGTGCGCTGCAAACAGATTGATGTGTCCGATAACACCAAATGGGATTTAATTCCGCTGGACGGTGTACCCGAAGCAGAAATCAAAGCCTATTTTGACCGCACTTTGGGTTGTAAATACGACTGGTGGGGCGCGCTAGGGATTGTGCTTGGCATCAAAGAAAAACGCAGTAAGTATTTTTGTTCTGAATGGTGTTTTAATGCGCTTTCAGGCAATGAAGAAGGCTGGCGATTTAGCCCGAATCAATTAGGGGCAATATTTAAATATGATGACTAAAGACAAACCGATCATTAATTTTAACTGGAAATTTGGCGACGATGAAAGCGAAACACTGACGCTAGATGAAAAAGAAGTGCCCGAAGGCTTTGCTGATAGCGAATTTGACTTGTTTATCGTGCCTGATGGCAAAGATCCAGTTATCCATTTGACAAAAGGCAATGGTATTGCGTTATCTGATAACAACATCAAAATCACTTGCACGCGCGACCGTTTAGCTAACACAAAGTGGAAGACCGCAAGTTGGGCGTTAAAAATTACGAATACGAGCAACTGGCGAGACACACTATGTGGCGGAAAGATTACGCGTTATAGCTACTATCCTGCAGAACGCGTAGAGGAATGACGCGATGAAAGACTGTAAACGGGCAATCGATGTGAAATTGCAGTTGAAACAAGCAGTGACAGTATCGTTGCAATCAAAACAACCTATCAAGGTGACGTTATCAAAAGGTATTTCAGGTGGCTGTGGCACACCTGTTTTGCCTGAATTTTCAGATTTAATTCTTCATTACAAAATAGGACGACTATGACAACACAAACTATCCAACAATTATTAACCGAATTTGCAACTTACTTAGGTGAGCAAGACAAAGCGATTTTAGCTCAAATTGAGACAAAGATAACCCAACTTAAAAATGACCTGTTAGGCGGTGAGGTATCAGCAGATTTAGACACGTTTAGAGAGCTGGCAGAAGAACTACGCAAACTCAAAGCAAGCGGGAGCAGTGCACCTGAAGCATTGACCAGCAAACTGACCGAATTTAAACAGAGTTTAGACGGTGTGATTGAGAAACTTAACGCCTTAAATGCAATGGACTTAAAGGCAGCTTATCAACGTGGGAAAAATAGCTAATGAGCCTTTTAGAACAACTGCCCGAGGTCATTGAGCAAATCGGGCGAGATATTAAAGCTATAACTGTTGTACTTGGCAGCGGTCGCCCTGATAAGCCCGATACAACAGGCGACAAAACAGCAGGAGAAGAGCCCAAAATAAAAGGCAATGAGCCTAATGGGACTATCTATGAGTCATCAGATGGCGGTGGAGTCGGAGCTTGGAAATGGCAAAAACGAAATAAGAAATGGGTTGTTATTGATGGTGATACAGGTTTGGTTAATGTTGTAACGAAAAATCTGAAACCAGGAGCTTACATTAAACTCCGCAGGCAAGGCAACCTTGTATCATGTCATATGGGCGGGTTATCTTGGGGGCTGTTTGGTTACTTAGGTAAGTCAGAGAAAGGTTATAGTCCACGACAAGCAGGTCGAGTTGAGGTTATTGGTACAAGTGGGATTCCGCTCGGTTTTAGAGCTGACGATTCCTGTGGTTTCAGTTTATACGATGATGATACCAATCGAGCTGTTGCAGGTATTTATGTGGGAGGTGTGGGCGATGCTAATTTTATGAGGTTCACTCCTTACCATGCAGACCCAAAAGTCAGAGGCAATGATGCAATACCTGACATTGGCCCAAAAAATCTAAGACCGCCCGCTATGATGTGGACAACGTCAGACCCTTGGCCTGATAGGGTTTAAGATAATTTTATATCTCTAAATAGTATTTTAGAGATAGGATGTAATTCAACCAGAAAAATGGATAATAATGACAAACGAAAAAACGAACAAACAAAGCGTAGTGCAATTTAAGCAGGCTCCGTTACCTTTTGTGGGGCAAAAACGGATGTTTTTGAAACATTTTGAGACTATTCTCAATGAAAATATCGAAGACGATGGTGAAGGATGGACGATTATTGATACCTTTGGTGGTTCAGGTTTATTAAGCCACGCAGCCAAAGCGATTAAGCCAAAAGCTCGTGTCATCTATAATGATTTCGACGGCTATGCGGAACGATTAGCACATATTGATGACATCAACAAGCTGCGTGCCGAGCTTTACTCTGTAGTTGGTAACGCTACGCCAAAAAATAAACGTATGACGAAGGATTGTAAAGCAGAATGCATCAGAATCATTCAAAACTTCAAAGGGTATAAAGATTTAAATTGCTTAGCGAGTTGGTTATTGTTCAGTGGGCAACAAGTAGCAACGCTTGATGACTTATTCCAACATGATTTCTGGCATTGTATTCGTCAATCTGATTATCAAAAGGCAGACGGCTATTTGGACGGCGTAGAGATTGTGCAAGAATCATTCCACACGCTCTTGCCTAAGTTTAGCGATGACCCGAAAGCGTTATTTGTATTAGATCCACCATATCTATGCACTAGACAGGAAAGCTACAAGCAGGCGACTTACTTTGATTTAATCGACTTTTTGCGATTAATCAACATTACTCGACCGCCTTATATCTTCTTCAGTTCAACTAAGTCGGAGTTTGTGCGGTTTATTAAGTATATGGTTGATGATAAAGTGCATAATTGGCAAAACTTTGATAATGCGCAACGAATTGTAGTCAATGCTTCAGCAAGCTATTCAGGTAAGTATGAGGATAATATGGTTTATAAGTTCTAAACTGTAAAATTTAAACGCCCTTTAATGATGATTTAAAGGGCGTTTTTGTTTGGTTTAAATTTGAGGTTTATTTTGCATAATAGTTTAATTGTTTATGCAAAATAAATTTCGATTTTATGCAAAAAGATTCGCGAACTTATACACGTCGTCTGAACTTGTTGATAAATTGATTGAAATTGTGTTGTAAGGCGTTTAAATCAGGATAACCGCTGCGCTCGATGGCTTTGTTTTCTAGGTTTGAATAAAAGGCTTCGGTGTCGAGATAATCAGCATCCACCAAGCAAGAATAAAGCATTCGGGTGAAGAAGGCGTAGGAGAAAAAAGGATGATGTGCGTCGGCTTTGAGTGGCGGTGCGGACAGGTTTTGAGGGAGCTTGATTTCTTGTTGCCACAGGTTATCGAGGGCGGGAATATCTGTGCCGAATTGCAATCCTAAACGCTGCTTTAACGTGCGGCGGTTATCGCCTTCGCCATTTCCATTTGCCAGCCCCGCATGATGCCCCGCAATGCAAAACGCCATCAGCTTGCCGATAACATCTCCCCAACGCTCGACAGCAATTTTGGCTCCCGCAGTAGCATGATCGACTGATGAGCCACCATGCAATCGGCGGTTAAAGGCTTCCGAATATTTCCCTAAGTCATGAAACTTTCCCGTCTGGCAGGCAATTTCCTGCGCACCAAATACCCGAGCAAACTCCGCTGCCATTTCGCCAACATTCACAGAATGGCTTTGCAAGGTTTGCCAATGTTCATAAGGTAAGAGATTACCTAGTTCGTCTTGAGCTGAATGGGCATAGTAGAAAGGCTTAGTAAACATAAAAATAATCCCTTATATTTATGATTATTATTTGACCTAATCTACTCCTAATCCTCTTTTAATTCAACCATGTTTACATTGATAAATTTTGAGATTGAATCATTCATATTTTAAATAATACGCTACTAATTCCGCCCGCCAAAAGGTGGTTTTGCAAACCAAATCACAATAAACAATCCTAAGAATCCCATAGCTGATAGCCAAAATATTTCATTTGCGCCAATAATAAATCCTTGCGATGTTATTTGTTGAGCGAGGTAAGCTGAAGTTTGGGTATCACTTAAACCAAATTGATTCATTTGATGATAAAAACTTTGGGAAATTGGGTTATAAGGATTAATGTATTCTGTTAATTGAGTATGGTGAACGGCTTCACGGTTATACCACATAAATGTGGTTAAAGATGTCCCTACAGAACCCGCTAAAGTTCTCAAGAAGTTAAATAAACTAGACGCAGAAGCCATTCTATGCGCAGGCAAGCCAGACAGAGTTATTGTGGTAAGTGGCATAAAGAAACAGGCCACCGCCAAACCTTGCACTAATTGTGGTAAAGCCACATCAGCAAAAGTCATTGAAGGCTCGAAAGTCACCGCTCGCCAATAAAATGTTATTGCATATACAATAAAACTTATCGTCACTAAAATTCGCATATCGATCTTATAACCGAAACGTCCAATAATCGGTGAAAGTAAAATAGGGAATAATCCAACTGGGGAAGCCGCAAGCCCTGCCCACGTCGCAGTATAATGGAAGACTTGTTGTAGCAAGAGCGGAATTAATACCACAGAACCTAGATAAATCAAAAAGGCTAAACTAGTACATAAACACCCTACGCTAAAATTACGAGAATGGAAAAGCGAAATATCCACCACAGGATTGTCATCCGTCAATTCCCAAATAACCAAGGCAATCAGACAAACGACAGCGATAACGGCTAATATAATGATTTCATTAGAATTAAACCAATCTTGCTCACGGCCCTGATCAAGCATTAATTGCAAACATCCCACGCCTAAGACAAGTAAAACTAAACCGACTTTATCAATAGGTTGATGAACAATTTCACTTTCTCGGCTACCCAAAGTCTTCCAGCTGATTAGCACAACTAATAAACCAATTGGAACATTGATAAAGAAAATCCATCCCCAGTGGATATTATCACTAATCCATCCGCCTAAAATTGGGCCAAAAATAGGCGCAACCACAATAGTCATTGACCAAAACGCCAATGCCATTCCGCGTTTTTCTGGTGGATAATTATTCAATAATAAACTTTGCGAAAGAGGGATCACTGGGCCTGCGACAGCACCTTGAATGACTCGAAAAATAATTAATGCTTCAAGACTATCTGCAATCCCACAAAGCCAAGAAGAGACAACAAATAAAAAAGTTGAAACTAAAAATAACCGCACTTCGCCAAAACGTTTTGCTAACCAACCTGTTATTGGAATAGAAATCGCATTTGCCACACCAAAAGAAGTAATTACCCACGTACCTTGACTAAAAGATGCGCCAAGATCGCCAGCAATAGTAGGAATCGCCACATTTGCAATCGTAGAATCTAATACTTGCATAAAGGTGGCGAGAGATAAAGCCAGTGTCAATAAAATCAGCGCACCACCTTGAATAGGCGGGAATTTTTTTGCGGAATCGTCCATAACGCCGCCTTAATGGCTGTTTTGCTGAATGATAGATTCAATCAAATCTTCTACCGCACTTTCATCATATTTAAGTGCATCAGTCGCAAATAACGTTTTCGGTTCTGATTTTTCTCGTAGTATTGGGCCAGATGAATCTGCAATTCTTACTTTTGCCGTTGCAGAAAGACCAATTCTCAATGGTGTTTCTACAAATTGTTGTGGATCTAATTTAATTCGCACAGGTACACGTTGTACCACTTTAATCCAGTTACCCGTGGCATTTTGTGAAGGCAAAAGAGAAAACGCATTGCCTGTCCCCATTTCAATGCCATTTATCACGCCATCAAATTCTTTATTTTTACCGTATAAATCAAAATGAATTTTCACCGGCTGGCCAATACGCATATTCGTTAATTGAGTTTCTTTGAAGTTAGCTTCCAACCACATTTGCTCATTAGATACCACCGCCATTAATGCGCCGCCCACTGAAACGGCTTGCCCAACCTGAACATTGCGACGTGCCACATAGCCATCAATTGGACTTCTAATTTTTGTACGTTGTAAATTCAACCAAGCCTGTTTGAGTGAACTCATTGCATTCTGTATTTGCGGTTGTTGACGTAATGGAACGTTACTCAATAAAGCCTGATTAGCAGCTAATTGGTTTCTAGAGGAATTTAAATTTGCTTTGGAAAGTTCAACGGCTTCTTTTGCGTGTTGGAAAGATTCTTTATCAATCGCGCCCATTTTTTCAAGTTGAACTCGGCGCGCCAAATTGCCTTGTGCTTGAGCTAAAGAAATTTCATTGGCGTGCACAGCTGATTGTAATTGCTGCACAGTAAAACCCAGTTGTTCTACCTGGCGCACAGCATTGGCGAGATTGCTTTTGGCCTGTTCGAAACTAAGCTTCGCATTCGTATCATCCAATTCAACTAGAATATCACCTGCATGGACTTTATCCATATTGTCAGCATTAATCTTCGATACATTACCCGCAACTTGTGATGATACCATCACTTGATTACCACCCACATAAGCATCTTCTGTTTCTTCAAAATCCTTCAAGAAGAAAAACCAATACAAAGCACAAGCAATACCAATAATAAGCAGGAGAAGAATAAAAATGCTTAAGCCTTTTTTACGGTTAGTTTTATTTGATACAGATTTAGTTGATGGGTTTTCAGTTGCAGTTTGCGTCATAATGCCTTCCCTAAGTTGGGATAATGTTTAAAAATGAGATATTTGAGATAACCTTTAAAACTATCAAAAATAAAAAATGAAGGGTCATTATGAAACTTTAAAAAGGGGAACTCAAGGGAAATCATCATCTCTTTATTTTCTAGATTAATGAATGCTCTAGAGATATGGTCTCATTAATTTGATTTATCTTCGTGTAAGAATCAAAAATCGACAATCATAGCGATTTTGTTCATCCGCCTTACGATATTCGTCAAATTCAATTTTCCACTCATCCCAATTCAATTGAGGGAAAAAAGTATCACCATCTAGTTCTGCCTGAATTTGAGTAAGGTATAACTTATCTGCTTGTGGCAAATATTGTTTGAATAACTCTCCCCCACCAATCAACATAATTTCATCAAAATCTCTGACAAAATCTACCGCACTTTCAAGGCTATCTTTCCATACCACACCTTCGTGTTCAAAATGCTGACGAGAAAGTACGATATTCGTGCGTTTAGGTAGCGGGCGACCAATACTTTCAAACGTTTTACGCCCCATGATGACAGGTTTGCCTGTCGTGTTCTGACGAAACCATGCTAAATCTGCAGGCAAGTGCCAAGGCATTTGGTTATCTTTACCAATCACGCTATTTAATGTCGTCGCCACAATTAAACTAAATGTCATAAATCCCCCTAAATTTGCTGTTACTATACCTGATATTAGGTGATTTTTCATTGATTTAGTGATAACGTTAATGTCAATTTTAAGAACTTTGGAAACAACTATGAACAAAAAAACAATCGTAGTGAAATTTGGTACAAGTACCCTAACACAGGGTTCGCCAAAACTGAATTCACCGCACATGATGGAAATCGTTCGTCAAATTGCGCAATTGCATAATGATGGATTTCGTATAGTGATAGTGACTTCTGGCGCTATTGCAGCGGGTCGCCATTATCTGAATCATCCTCAATTACCACCCACAATTGCCTCAAAGCAACTGCTTGCAGCTGTTGGTCAGAGCCAATTAATTCAGGCTTGGGAAAAATTATTTGCTATTTATGATATTCATATCGGACAACTTTTATTAACTCGTGCCGATATTGAAGATCGCGAACGTTTTTTAAATGCGCGAGATACTTTACACGCACTTTTAGATAACCACATTATTCCTGTGATTAATGAAAATGATGCGGTGGCGACCGTAGAAATTAAAGTAGGCGATAATGACAATTTATCTGCATTAGTCGCTATTCTTGTTCAAGCGGAACAGCTTTATTTATTGACTGATCAACAAGGTTTATTTGATAGTGATCCACGTAAAAATCCTGAAGCGAAATTAATTCCAGTTGTAGAACAAATTACCGATCACATTCGCTCAATCGCAGGCGGCAGTGGAACCAATCTTGGCACTGGGGGAATGATGACTAAAATCATTGCTGCCGATGTTGCCACTCGCTCTGGAATTGAAACAATTATTGCACCAGGTAATCGCCCAAATGTGATCGCTAATCTTGCTTATGAACAAAATATTGGTACAAAATTTATTGCGCACCAATCTGATCGATTAGAAAGCCGCAAACAATGGCTTTTCGCCGCGCCATCTGCAGGCATTATCACTGTTGATGAAGGGGCCCAAAACGCTATTCTTGAACAAAATAAATCCTTATTACCTGCTGGCATTGTTAACGTGGAAGGACGTTTTTCGCGTGGTGAAGTAGTCAAAATACGCACTCAATCGGGTAAAGACATTGCGCTAGGTATGCCACGCTATAACAGCGATGCCCTACAATTAATTAAAGGCCGAAAATCAGTAGACATAGAAAATGTTTTAGGCTATGAATACGGTGCAGTAGCAATGCATCGTGATGATATGATTATTTTATAATAATCCTTAATGAAAAAATCCCAACTAATTGTACCGCACTTTTAGTTGGGATTTTTTTTATTTCAATGATAGAGATTTAATGTATCAAGATAACTCAATGTTAGATTAGCATTACATACCAATCACAACACAATCTGCCACACTTTTAGCTTTACTTTGCGCTTGCACTGCGGCATCTCGACTAGCAAAGCCACCTACACGAACACGGTTCCACTCGCCATTCACTTGCACTTGTGCATTTAAACCGGTCATAGCCAAACGACCTTGCATATTTTCAGCTTGCGCTCGATTTTTGAAAGCACCACATTGCAAACCAAATTTTTTACCACCATTCGGATTATCTGCAGTTTTAGGTTGCTCAATTTTTTTAGCCGTCTCAATTTTTGACTGTTCTTGTTTTTTAACTGGTTCAGATTTTACAGTTTCTGTTTTTACAGCTTCAGGCTTTTTCGCTTGCTCTACTTTTGGCGCTGCTTGCACTTGTTGAGCTTTCGCCGTTTCTACCGCACGTTGTTGCTCCGCTAATTTACGCGCCTCTTCCTCTGCTTGTTGTTCTTTTTCCATTTGCACTAGGACTTGGCGTTGTTCTTCGGTTAAGCGCATATTTTGCTCTACGCTTGTAGGTTTATTATCAACAGGAACAGTTCGAGTTTCTAACGCCTTGATATAACTCCAAACTTCCTCTGGGCGATTGGGTAAGACACTTTTAGGTTGCGTTTTTTCTTGTTGTGTCGCAGCCTGTTGCACTACAACTTCGCTATTTTTATTTTTCAACAAATAAAGTCCTACGCCAAAAGCCAACACAATGACCAAAGCGAGGATGATCAGAATATTCTTATTCTTTTTTGTTTTTTTCTTATTATTTGAGCCGCGACGTGCGGCAAAATCTCGGTGAGCCACAATAAATTCCTAAATTTTAAGTAATATTTTAATAATTCTACAAAACTTGCTAAGTTTACTGAAAAATAGGCTTTAAATAAAGACTAACATCAATAGATTATCGTGTATAAACACAAAATAAAAATACCGCACTTATTAGCTAAGCACGGTATTTTTTCACAATATTTTGAGAAAATTATTTCTCGTCTTTGAATCCTGACTCAACGCCACTCATATCAGGTAATTGGTGTGCAATACCTTTATGACAGTCGATACAAGTTTTACCTTCAGTTTTCATTTTTTCATGCATACGTGCTGCCACAGAACGTTGATCGTTGAAGTTCATACGATCTACTTTATGACAGTTACGGCATTCTTTAGAATCGTTAGCTTTCATACGAGCCCATTCGTTTTCAGCCATTTCTAAACGATGTGCGTTGAATTTTTCTAAGGTATCCACTTTTCCAGTATAGTGAGCAAATACTTCTTTCGCTGCAACAATTTTACGTTTCATTTTTGCGCCAAATTCATGCGGCACATGGCAATCTGGACAGCTTGCACCTACACCAGTACGAGTTTGATAATGCACGCTATGCAAATATTCTGGATAAGCATCTTGAGTATGACAACTCGCACAGAACTGCTCTGTGTTAGTCTTTTCTAAACCATAGTTAAACCCCACCCAAGAAAGAATACCGCCAATAGCTGATAAAATAATAATAGTACCTATCGCCATACGGCTTGGTTTTCTAAACCATTGCCAGAAACGCTTTAAGATATTTGGTTTTTTCTCAGACATATAGACCTCTTAAATTAGTTTCCGTAACCTTTCATCGGTTTGAAATCATTTGGAACAATCGGATCTACGTTTGATTGAGAAACGTGACATTGTAAACAGAAATAACGACGTGGCGATGAGCTTGAGCCCACTTTGCCATCACGATCCATAAAGTGAGTTGGGCTGATTCGAGTTGCACCACTCAAACGAGAATTTTCTGGACTGTGGCAATTTAAACATTGGTTCGCATTTTTTGTCACTTGATAATTTGCAACACTATGTGGAACCATTGGAGGTTGGTTTACATAGTTTAATGCTGGTAATTCACCTTGACGAGGTGCATTATGAAATGCTGGAGCAATATTTTCTGCAGCTTGAGTTAAATCTTTTCCCACTGCTGGTGCATCAGATGCCATCAGTGAGCCAGCAAAAAGTGCGGTAAATAATCCCGCTAAAATTTTAGATACCTGTTTAGTCATATTAATCACTCCCCTGAATGATCGAATCTGGTCGAAAATTTAAAAACTTTTTCAGCGCAAACGTCAATACAACGTCCGCAGCTGATGCAATCTTTGGAAAGCACAAGTAGGCTTTCGTCTTTTTTTCCATGTAAAGGTGAACGTAACACTTGGGCTTCAGGACAAACATTGTAACAATCCATACAATTATCGCATTTTGCACGATCAATCACTTTGATACGGATTAAACTTTTTGCACCAATCACACCATAAGCAGCACCAATTGGGCAAAGGTGTCCACACCAACCATGTTCTACAATCAATAAATCAAAAAGAAAAATAACAAGCAATAGCCAGCCTGTTGCACCGAAACCAAATATAAAGGCACGGCCAAGAGCAGCCACTGGATTAACCCACTCCCAAAGCAACATTCCGCTTACGCAACTGCCTAGTAAAATAAGTGCAAGGATGCCATAACGTAAACCGCGTGAAATTTTTGCTGTTTGGCGAATGCCTAACTTACGGCGTAGCCATGCAGCACAGTCCGTCACAACATTTAGTGGACATACCCAACCACAAAATACTTTACTACCAAGTACTGCGTAAAATAACACAATAATTGCTGCACCAATCAAGGTGAGAGCATCAGGTAAATGTCTTGCAGCCAAGCTTTCTGCTGTAATTAAAGGGTCGCTTAATGGAATAGTATCGAGCAATAAGCTTCCACTATAATTTCCTTTTAAAATCCACACGCCAAAATAAGGACCACTTAAAAACATCGCAAGAATGCTAAGTTGGCTTAATCGACGCCAAAATAAAAAGCGGTTTGCATACCACCAGCCCCATTTTTCTCGCGACTCTTTACCTGCAAATTTTGGTGTATTTGCCATTATTTGCCACTCCCTAAAATAGGTGCAAGCACGGGTTCTGCCGGTTCAGGAATTACAGTGGTTCCTTCTGGCGTACGAGTTGGCAACGAAATCATATCTTTAGGCGCAAGAGAATGGCCAGCTTTCGCTTTTTCTTCCCAGCCCAAACGATAATGTTTACCTAGCATACCTTTTGCAAGATCCATTGGTAAAACCTTAATCGCAGCCTCTTCTAACACACAAGCTTGCTCACACTTCCCACATCCAGTACAGGCATCAGAATGTACTGTTGGAATAAATAACGCATGCTTATCAGAACGTTGATTATGTTGTTTTTCCAATGTAATCGCTTTATCAATTAATGGACAAACCCGATAACAAACATCGCAACGTAATCCTTGCCAGTTCAAGCACGTTTCATGGTCTAACAGTACTGACAGCCCCATACGAGACTCATTAATATCTGTTGCATTGCGGTCAAGCGCCCCTGTTGGGCAAGCATGAGCACAAGGAATGTCAGGGCACATTTCGCAAGGTTTATCACGCGCAATAAAATACGGTGTTCCCGCTTCTACTGGCGATAATAAAGAAGCTAAATGTAGCATGTCATAAGGACAGGCTTGAACACATTGTCCACAACGAATACAAGCGGCAGAAAACGCTTTCGCATCTTGCAAAGCAAACGGCGGGCGCAATGGCACACCTTCGCGAGCAAGACTTTGATTTTGCTGCAATCCCAACAAAATCCCAACGCCAGCTAAACCACCCGCAGTACGGGTTGCTTCTTTGAGAAATTTTCTACGTTCAGGATTGAGTGCTGGTTTCTTCATTTTCTTTTAGATTTTAACCGCACTTTCATCTTCCTCTTTTATTAATAAGGGAAAATAAAGTGCGGTTGATTTTTACATTGTTTTTACGCAGCCTTTTCCACTTTTACCGCACATTTTTTGAAGTCGGCTTCTTTTGAAATTGGGTCTGTCGCATCTAGCGTTAAGCTATTTGCAAGCTGACCAGCATCAAAGAAAGTGGTAAATACTAAGCCACGAGGTGGTTTATTACGTCCGCGAGTATCTAAGTAAGAAATCATTTCGCCTCGACGAGATGAAATCTTAATTTTATCGCCATGGCGTAAACCACGAGCTTCAGCATCCAATGGGTGCATCCAAACAAGGTTGTTCGGCATAGCACGGTGTAATTCAGGCACACGACGCGTCATAGTACCAGTATGCCAATGCTCTAGAACACGACCGGTAGATAACCATAAGTCATATTCTTTATCCGGAGACTCAGCTGCAGGCTCATAAGGTACCGCAAGAATAATCGCTTTCTTATCTGGATAACCGTAGAATGCCACACCTTCACCCTCTTTAACGAATGGATCATAGCCTTCACGGTAACGCCATAAGGTTTCTTTACCTTCTACAACCGGCCAGCGTAAACCACGAGCTTTGTGATACATGTCAAATGGAGCCAAGTCATGACCATGACCGCGACCAAATTCAGCATATTCTTCAAATAAACCTTTGTGAACATAGTAACCAAAGTGCTCTGATTCGTCGTTTAATTGGCCTTCAGCAAGTTCGCTTAATGGGAATTTATCTACTTGACCATTTCTGAAGAGTACATCATATAAAGTTTTACCTCTATATTCAGGCATTTGAGCAAGTAATTCTTCTGTCCACATTTCATCAGTCGTGAAGTATTTTGCAAACTCCATTAATTGCCATAAGTCTGATTTTGCTTCACCTGGTGCTTTTACTTGTTGACGCCAGAATTGAGTACGACGTTCTGCATTACCGTAAGCACCCTCTTTTTCTACCCACATTGCAGTTGGAAGAATTAAGTCAGCAGAAAGTGCGGATACAGTTGGATAAGGATCAGATACAATAACGAAGTTTCCTTCTTTACGCCAGCCTGGTAAACGATCTTGATTAATGTTTGGACCAGCTTGCATATTGTTGTTACACATTTGCCATAGCACATTCATTTTGCCATCGTTCATTGCACGGTCTTGTGCAATTGTATCCAAACCAACTTTTTCAGAAACCGTACCTTTTGGTAATTTCCAAATACGTTCCGCTGTTTCACGGTGTTTAGGATTAGTTACCACTAAGTCAGCCGGCAAACGATGAGGGAATGAACCAACTTCACGCGCTGTACCACAAGCAGAAGGTTGACCTGTTAATGAGAATGGTCCGCAACCTGGAAGTGAGATTTTCCCAGTTAATAAGTGGATATTATAAATTAGTTGGTTTGCCCACACACCACGAGTGTGTTGGTTGAAGCCCATTGTCCAGAAAGATACCACTTTTTTGCTTGGATCAGCATAAAGTTTTGCTAAAGTTTCAAGCTGAGTTTTATCCACACCAGACATTTCAGATACTTTTTCAAGTGTGTATTCAGACACAATTTGTTTTAATTCTTCGAAAGAAGAATCATACATTTTGCCCGCAGTTTTACGGTTAGTATCTTTTTCTAATGGGTTTTCAGGACGTAAACCGTAACCAATATTGGTTTCACCACGCTTAAATTTAGTGTGTTTGTTCACAAAATCGTGGTTTACAGCATTGTTCTGAATTAAATAATTGATGATGTAGTTCATGATCGCCAAGTCGGTTTGTGGTGTAAATACCAAACCGTGATCGGCAAGTTCGAAACTACGATGCTCGTAAGTAGAAAGTACAGTTACACGAACATCTGGATTAGAGATACGGCGATCAGTAATGCGCGACCATAAAATTGGGTGCATTTCCGCCATATTTGAACCCCAAAGAACGAAAGCATCTGCATGTTCAATGTCGTTATAACAACCCATAGGTTCATCCATACCGAAGGTACGCATAAACGCAGTTGCAGCAGACGCCATACAGTGACGCGCATTCGGGTCTACGTTGTTAGAACGGAAACCAGCTTTCCAAAGTTTGTTCTTCGCATAGCCTTCCCAAATGGTAGACTGACCGGAACTGAACATACCTACTGCATTTTGACCGTTCTTTTTGAAAGCTTCTTTGAATTTTTCAGCCATTGTTTTGAACGCAAAATCCCAAGAAACAGGCGCAAAATCGCCGTTCTTATCAAATTTTCCGTTTGTCATACGTAAAAGTGGCTGAGTTACACGGTCTTTACCGTACATAATTTTCGGTAAGAAGTAACCTTTAATACAGTTTAAACCACGGTTTACTTCTGCATCCGGATCGCCTTGAGATGCCACAACACGTCCATCTTTAGTACCCACTAATACTGCACAACCGGTACCACAGAAACGACATACTGCTTTGTCCCATTTAATTTCGGATTCAGCCGCAACCACATTTTTGACTGGGATGGTTAGCCCCGCAGCCGTTGCCGCAGCTACAGCTGCGTTGGCTTTCATAAAGTCTCGACGACTTAAACTCATCGCGTTTCCCCCACGTTAAACACTGATTTATTATTAAATGTAAACTTTTTTACACACCTATAAGGCAGTAGCCTTACGATAAAAGACAAAAACTTTTCTTTTATCTTTTAAGCATTTCCCTTGCTTACAAGAGAATAAAGGTATTGTTATAGTAATTTATTTCTTCTGCTCGTCTTGCTCGTGATACACCAATGACACATTAATAACACCATCAATGTCTTTCACGCTTTCCATATTATCTAGCAGAATATGTTGATCATGCGATTGCATCACTACGACCATCTTCCCAAATTTTTCATCAAAAGTTGGAATTTCAGTATGCTCAATCGCTAAAAGTGCGGTTCGAATTGCCGCAAATTTTTCTGGATTACCTTGAACAATTAGCCCAACAACATGCCAATCTTTTGCGCTTTCCGGAGATAAATTTGTATTACTCATTTTGTTTTAGATAACTAATTTTAATCGCATTCACTGGACACCCCTGTAAACAAGCCCCACAGCCGTTACAAACATCCATATTCACTAAAGGCTGCGCCACTCCGCCCATTTGCAGACGAAAACTAATTGCTCTCATCGGGCAACTGTCTTGGCAAGAACGGCACTCAATGCGATGTTGGCTTAAACAAGCCATGCCAATTTCGATTTTGTGTAACCAAGGTTTTTCATCGCGAGAATGAAAAATAGGTTGTTTACACACATCTACGCATTTTCCACAAAAAGTACATTCGCCATTATCAAAACGAACTTCAGGAAAGCCTCCATCGCCTTTCACCAAAATATTGGTTTCACAGACAGAAAGACAATCGCCACAGCGAGTACATTGCTCCACAAAAATGGAATTTTCCACAGCCCAAGGAGGGCGAATTCCATCAAAGCCTTGTTTTTGCTCATTTTCTGAATGTAAAGACGTTAAGAATTTACCTCGTAAAAACTGTCTGCGGGGTAAGTTTTCAACGGTCATCGAGCGTGCCTTTTGTGGATAAATAAACAAATGCTTTTTTAAGGCGTAGAATTATGCGACGCAACAGTTACAATATGAACTACCTAAAATGGGTAGATTGTTAAATTATTGAGCTTTATTTGTGATAGATCAAAAAATCGAAAGTACGGTAAATTTCGCTAATATTTTTAATAAAACAGCACAGCGATTTATGCCATGCTGTTTTTAAATCAAATTACTCTGCTTTTGCTGGATATTCCCACCAAATATCAAATAATTCGCTTACTTCAATTTTTTGCAAGCCATTGGTTTCTAACCATTTTTTCACAGTTTCGCGGTGGCTTTCATCACATTTACCAATTTTTTCTAGGCAAACTAAGCCTTCCCAATGTAAATACCCGCTACCTTCATAAGCTAGACCATTTGGTTGAATCACTTCGTTAATAAAACGATCAACGATTTCATCTACAGTTTCAATCGCAGTACCTTCTGCAAATTGGAAATTTACAAGGAAACCAAGTTCTTGGAATTCAGCAAGGTGAAGTTTTTTGCGTTGACGTTGATTGTAAGATTTAGACATGGTATTTCTCCTATTAAGGTCGTATTCAAATCAGTATTCTATATTAAATTCGTGAATTTGGCATCGGATTTCCCCAACATCAATCTTCACCCAAAAGTTAACTTGCCCAAAATAGGCTTATTTCTTCACAAAGTATAAATCCCAAACACCATGACCAAGTCTGTGGCCTCTGGCTTCAAATTTAGTTAAAGGTCTAAAATCTGGTCTTGGAATATAATCACCACTTTTTGAGATGTTCACTAAATCGGTGTTTGCGCTTAATACTTCTAACATTTGCTCTGCATAATTTTCCCAGTCTGTCGCCATATGGATAAAACCATTTCCACCTAATTTTTGCACAACTTGTGCCACAAAGTGCGGTTGAACAATACGACGTTTATGATGCTTTGCTTTATGCCAAGGATCGGGGAAAAATAATTGCAAACCGCCAAGCGCACCATCTGCAATACTATCTCGTAAAATTTCCGTGGCATCATGACAAATCACGCGGAGATTCGTTACGCCTTTTTCCACTGCATAAGCAATACAAGCACCAACACCTGGAGTATGAACTTCAATACCAAGGTAATTTTTGTCGGGATTAGCAAAAGCCATATCCACGAGCGATTTTCCCATACCAAAGCCAATTTCTAATACAACTGGATTATCATTGCCATAAATCTTCGCAAAATCAAAAGGTTCCGTTTGATAATCTAAACCAAGTGTTCCCCAGTTATCATTCATCATGTTTTTCTGAAATTCGCTCAAACGACCAGTGCGGAGAACAAAACTACGGACTTTGCGTTTATAGCGGCCATCTTCGGTAAATTCTGCGGTTTCAACGGTTTTACGTTTTTGATCAGCAAAAGTTTGTGTCATAAAAATCTTGTTCATGAAAAAAATTGGCGGCGATTATACACGTTTTTCTCGTATAATAGGGCAAATTTTTTCCCAAGGTTGATTATGAAAATTGTCCGAGTGGCACTGGCTGTGCCGCTTCCTCGTTTATTTGATTATCTCGTCCCCGATGATGTTTTATTACAAATCGGTATGCGCGTTCTTGTGCCTTTTGGTACGCAAAAACGTGTCGCGATTGTGGCTGATTTCCCGACAAAATCTGACGTGCCAGAGGATAAACTCAAAACCATTCTTCAACCATTAGATTTCGCACCGCTCTTTACCCCAATTTATTGGGATTGGCTTCATTGGGCTGCAAATTATTATCAAGCGGGATTAGGCGATGTCTTATTTCAAGCCTTGCCTGTGAAATTGCGTAACGGCGAAAGTGCGGTGAAAAATGACCGCACTTTTTGGCAAATTACAGATGCGGGGAAAAATGCGCTTGAACAAGGCCTGTTAAAACGCTCGAAAAAGCAAGTTGAAGCCCTACAATGCTTATCTAAAGCTGATCTTAAAAAAGGCAATAATGAGTTTTCCTCCGCGATTTGGTCAGCCTTAAAAGCCAAAGGGTTTATTGAGGAAATTACTATCCAAACAAAGCCCCTAAGCTGGCAACAAAGCTTAGGAGATAACCCAATTGTCAATGCTGAAAATCGCTTAACCTTAAATAAGCAGCAAGCCTTAGTGTTTAGTCAATTGCTCTTTCATTCTGGTTTCAACGTATGGCTGCTCGATGGGGTAACTGGTTCAGGCAAAACAGAAATTTATCTGCAATATATTGAAGAAGTTTTAAAATCGGGTAAACAGGTACTAGTGCTTGTACCCGAAATCGGGCTAACACCACAAACGGTGCACCGTTTCAAAGCACGTTTCAATGTAGAAATTGATGTGCTGCATTCTAATTTAACCGATACGCAACGGCTTTATGTATGGGATCGTGCGCGTTCTGGACAAAGTGCCATTATGATTGGCACGAGATCGGCATTGTTCACGCAATTTTCTAATCTTGGTGCAATTATTTTGGACGAAGAACACGATGCGTCTTACAAACAGCAAGACAGCTGGCGTTATCACGCGCGAGACCTGGCTATTGTACTGGCTCAAAAACTAAATATTGCGGTATTAATGGGTTCTGCTACACCAAGTTTAGAAAGTATTAATAATGTACAAAACGGCAAATACCAACATTTAGTTTTATCAAAAAGAGCGGGGAATTCTACCGCACTTCGTCATTTCGTTATTGATTTGAAAAATCAAAACATACAAAACGGTCTTTCAAAACCCTTATTGGACCGAATGAAAGCTCACCTCGAAAAAGGCAATCAAGTGTTGCTTTTCTTAAATCGTCGTGGCTTTGCCCCTGTGTTGCTTTGCCATGAATGTGGTTGGATTGCACAATGCCCTCATTGTGAAAAACCTTATACGTATCATCAGCATCAAAATGTATTGCGTTGTCATCATTGTGGTGCACAGAAAACTATTCCTCAACAATGTGGTGATTGCGGCTCGACTCATTTAGTCACCACAGGTCTCGGCACGGAACAATTAGAAGAAACCTTGAAAATGCTATTTCCTCATTATTCTGTGGCTCGAATCGACCGCGATAGCACTGCGCGTAAAGGGAAATTGGAAGGTTATTTAGAAGATATTCAACAAGGCAAAAGCCAAATTTTGATTGGCACACAAATGCTCGTGAAAGGACATCATTTTCCGAATGTTACTCTCGTTGCCTTAGTGAATGTAGATAGTGCATTATTTTCACTGGATTTTCGTGCAGAAGAACGCTTAGCTCAACTTTATATTCAGGTTGCTGGACGTGCTGGACGTGCCGATAAACAAGGCGAAGTCGTGCTACAAACACATTATCCAGATCATCCTTTGCTTACCACGTTATTAGCGAATGGCTACCAAGTTTTTGCAAAAGAAACCTTACAATTACGCCATTCAATGGGATTGCCACCTTTCACTTTTCAGGCGTTATTCAAAGCACAGGCTCGACATTCTGAGCTTGCAGAAAATTGCTTAAGTCAAATTGCAGATTTTTTTCAATCAAAGCAAATCACGGGATTGCAAATGCTTGGCCCTATGCCTGCACCGTTCAGCAAGAAAGCGGGGCAATACCGCTGGCAGTTATTATTGCAACATCCGTCAAGAATGACGTTGCAAAAAGCATTGAGAGAATATCAACAAGCCGAACTTGAAAAAAACAGCCAAGTTCGGTTAATTTTGGATGTTGATCCGCAAGACTTATCATAAAAAATGCGGTGAAAATTCACCGCACTTTCTCTATAAAATCTATTTGAAATCTTCAACATCACCCAATAGACAGGCATATTTCGCCGTATTGGGGCTAGATTCCAAGGCAATTTTTAATGCCATCGTCAAAGGAACAGACAGTAGCATTCCCACTGTTCCCAGTAACCATCCCCAAAATAATAATGAAAGGAACACCACTAAGGTTGACAGCCCTAATCGTTGTCCCATCATTTTAGGCTCAATAATGTTACCGACAACCATATTAATCGCAATAACACCGATTGCCGCGCCAAAGCCAACACCAAAACCATTTAGTAATAAGGCTTGAACAATAATCGGAATAGCCGCAATGATAGAACCAATATTCGGAATATAATTCAGCAAGAAACTCAAGGTTGCCCACAAAATGGCATATTGAACCCCACAAGCCTCTAACAAAATAAAAATACCAACACCAGTAAGCAAACTCGTGATACTTTTAATGCCAAGATAACCAATTATGCCTTGCAAAACGCGATCAATATGGCGTTCTTCTTTGGCTGCGTCATGAGGTGTTGAACTAATCACCATAGCAAATTTATGTTTCATCGTTGGTGCTTCAGCAAGCATAAAAATCACGACCAACACTAAAACAAACACATTACTCACCACACCAGAGAAATTCAGCAATACTCGGCTCACAAAATTCATAATGATGCTTGGGTCAAAATTTTCTTGGATGGTTTCACGCGAAAGCGTCAAAGGCAGATTGAAACGTTGCAACAATTCAGTTAAATCACTCACGCGTTGTGAAAGCAAAACTTTATATTGTGGAATTGATTGGGTGAATTCTCTTGCAGTGCTGTTAATCAGCCCGACTAATAAGAAAAACACCAAAGAAATCAAGATGAAAAGCAAAGTAATGGCCAACCAATGAGGAATTCGGCGTTGCGTCATCGCCTTAATCATCGGTGAACAAATTATCGCGATAAATAGCGATAGCAAGAATGGCACCACAATTTCTGCCGCCAATGCAACGCCAGCTAAGATAATAATCACCGAAGCAATGCCACGCAAAGTGCGGTGTAAATTTAAATTATTTTGCACTAAATCGCCTCCTCGTTTTCTTCGCCCGTGCGAATGCGGATCGCTCGTTCAACGTTATAAACAAAAATTTTGCCGTCACCGATTTTGCCTGTTTGTGCCGTTTCAATAATAGCTTCAATACATTGATCCACAAGCTCATCGGGAACTACCACTTCCAATTTCACTTTTGGCAGAAAATCCACCATATATTCCGCACCACGATAAAGTTCTGTATGACCTTTTTGGCGACCAAATCCGCGTACTTCCGTGATTGTCATACCTGAAATACCAATATCTGAAAGGCTTTCTCGCACATCATCTAATTTAAACGGTTTGATCATTGCTTCAATTTTTTTCATGCTATTTCTCCAGATTTTCACGTCTTGCGGATTTAGGACGGAAACTTTCGATGATTTCAGGCTTGGTATCAATATATAAGCCGTTAATCAGTTGCAAACAATAAGGCACTGCGCTAAAAATGCCTTTTACAAGCACATTTCCTTCTTTATCTTTCACGCCTTCTAAGGTTTCTTTAATCGCTTTAGGCTGACCCGGAAGATTTAAAATCAAGCTTTCCTTACGAATCACGCCCACTTGACGGGATAAAATTGCGGTAGGCACAAAATGTAAACTCACTTGACGCATTTGTTCGCCAAAACCCGGCATTTCTCGATCTGCTACCGCAAGGGTAGCATCAGGTGTTACATCGCGTTTTGCTGGCCCTGTTCCACCGGTTGTCAGCACTAAATGGCAACCTTGTTCATCCACCAGCTCTTTTAATGTTTGTTCAATAACTGGCTGCTCATCGGGGATTAATCTTGTTTCCAAATGGAAAGGATCGACAAGCGCTTGTTCTAACCAAGCCTGTAATTCTGGGATGCCTTGATCTTGATACACGCCTGCTGATGCGCGATCAGAAACAGACACCAGACCAATTTTTAAAAGTGCGGTCATATTTTTCCTTATTTTTATAAATGATTTTGACATGATTGGATAAATCAAAAATGCGGTAAAAACTTACCGCACTTTTAAAGGGCTAGAAGAATAAAATTCCGCCCCAAACGATACCGACAATACAAAGAGCAATAAATACCGATGCAGAGCCTTGATCTTTCGCGCGCCCTGAAAGTTCGTGGCGTTCTGTACCAATGCGATCAACTACAGCTTCCACCGCACTGTTTAAAAGTTCTAACGCCATCACAAGCAAAACAGAAGAAATCATCAAGATAATTTCAATTTTTGTTTCGCCTAAAAAGAAAGCAAGAGGAATTAAAATGCAGGCTAAAAAACATTCGTGGCGAAAAGCCGTTTCATTTTTAAACGCACTTTTTAAGCCTTGTAATGAATATTTAGTGGAGTTGATTAAATGGGTTAGCCCCGTCGTTTTATACATAAATTTTCCTATTTTTATAAACGTTTCGCTTCGATAACATCATCTAATTTTGCTAATCGAGCCAATATTTTACTCAAACTTTCAACATTATGAAGTTCAATTTCCATATCAATGGTAGCAAGCTGTTTTTTGGTATCAGCACGGCTTGATACCCCTAACACGCTAATTTTTTCATTTGCCAGAACTGTCGTAATATCACGCAATAAGCCATTGCGATCGCCTGCCACAATACGGATATTAATATGGAAACCACTTGCGTAATTTTCGCCCCAAATTGATTCCACCACGCGCTCTGGGTGAGCCGCTTGTAAATCTAAGAATTGTTCACAATCCGCTCTGTGAATAGAAATACCACGCCCCATTGTGATATAACCAACAATCGCATCACCAGGAATAGGCTGGCAACAACGTGCAATATGATGCATAAGATTGCCCACACCTTCCACAATCACATAGCCATTTTTTTTCTCAGATTTCTGCTGAGAATTCACCGCACTTTTGTTAGCAACATGACGCAAAATCTCTTGATCAGCCTCTTCAGCGGTCACTTTAATCAATTTACTTTGCAAAAAATTGATTAAGTTATTTAAACGAATATCGCCACTGCCAATACCCGCATAAAGATCATCCAAATTTTTCAAGTTATAGCGTGGTAACGCATAAGGTTCCACTTGCTTAATACTTAAATTTAAACGCGCTAATTCATTATCGAGTAATTCTTTACCCGCTGGAATATTTTTATCGCGATCTTGTTTTTTAAACCACGCCTGGATTTTGGCTCGAGATTTTGCAGTGTGAGTAAATCCTAAATTGGGGTTTAGCCAGTCACGGCTCGGGTTCGGGTTTTTCTGGGTAATAATATCAATTTGATCACCCATTTGTAGCTGATACGTAAATGGCACAATACGTCCTGCCACTTTTGCCCCGATGCAGCGATGACCAATTTCACTATGAATTGCATAAGCAAAATCTAATGGTGTAGATCCCGTTGGCAAATCCACTACTTCGCCTTTTGGCGTAAACACATATACACGATCGTCAAACACTTGGCTACGCAGCTCTGCCATCACTTCGCCAGAATCCGTAATATCATCTTGCCAAGCTAACAATTTACGCAACCACGCAATTTTTTCTTCGTAGGCAGACATGCTGCCTGTATTGCCCTCTTTATATTTCCAATGAGCCGCCACACCTAACTCTGCATCATCATGCATTTGTTGGGTTCGAATTTGCACTTCAATTGGCTTGCCACCTTTACCTAAAACAACAGTATGAATAGATTGATAACCGTTCGGTTTCGGATTCGCGACATAATCGTCAAATTCTTTGGGTAGGTGTTTAAATTGAGTATGAACAATCCCAAGTGCGGTATAACAATCTTGTAATTTTTGCACGATAATTCTGACCGCTCTTACATCATATAAACCGCTAAACTCAAGATGCTTTTTCTGCATTTTGCGCCAAATGCTATAAATATGTTTCGGACGACCATAGACTTCCACTTGCTCGATATTTTCGCGTAAATAACCGCTCAACTCGCTAACGAAATCAGCAATGTAATGTTCTCGATCGAGGCGACGTTCCTGTAATAATTTAGCAATAGCGCGATATTGTTCAGGATGGAGATAACGGAAGCAGTAATCCTCTAACTCCCATTTCAACTGACCAATCCCAAGACGATTGGCAAGAGGGGCATAAATATAAGAACATTCTTTGGCAGCAAGGACTTTGTCTTCTTCGGCACAACGATGCTCCGCATCACGCAAGAAAGTAATACGCTCGGCAAGTTTAATGATTACGCAGCGGAAATCATCCACCATCGCCAGCAACATACGGCGAACATTATCCACTTGTAACGCGTTAGCGGAATGGCTAGCATTGAGTTGGCGGATGTTATCCATCTCCAACACGCCTTTAAGCAATTTAGTGATTTTCGCACCAAACTTTTCTTTTAGACTTTCCCAGTCTGTTAATTTATTTGCAACGATAGGAAACAACATGGCAGTAAGCAATGTTTCCGCATCCATATTAAGTTCGTGCAAAATCTCTACCATTTCCACGCCGGACTGGAGCATCAAGGTAGCATTCTTCATTTCATCGGAATGGGTGCTCATTAAGTCACGTGCGTAATACCACGCATCGTTCAAACTTTTTTCTGTTTGTTCTGCCAGTTTTAAGCTAGCGCACCATTGTTCAATCACAAAATCCTGCGGATTTAACAAATGAGAACCACGAACAGCAACCATAACACCCCCTTGTTGATGAAGAGAAAGCAACTTCCTGTCGCTTTTATTTTGGGTGGATATTGTACCGAATAACCGAGTTATTTTGTAGTGAATAACGTTATCGATTCCAAATGCCCCGTATGCGGGAACATATCTATCACCGCACTTTTTTCAATCTTGTAGCCAAAATCACGTAAAATTTCTGCATCGCGCACTAATGTTGCGGGGTTACAAGACACATATAAAATTTTCTCTGCTTTCAACTCGCACAACGCATTTAACGCGAAAGCTGCGCCACTGCGTGGAGGATCAAGCAAAATTTTATTGAACGACTGACGTGCCCAAGGTTGTTCAACAAAGGATTGGTCAAGATCGGCTTGGAAAAATTCAATATTCTTGATTTGGTTTCTGACGGCATTTTGCTCCGCTTTTTGGACCATTTCAAAAACACCTTCAATTCCTACCGCACTTTTTACTCGTTTGGCCAGAGGAAGGGTAAAATTTCCCATGCCACAAAATAAATCTAATACGCAATCCTGTTGATTCAATTCAAGCCAATCTAATGCCGTATTAACCATACGTTCATTTAATGCACGATTTACTTGGATAAAATCACGAATATCAAAATGTAATTTTATGCCATCAGAAAATTGATAATAAGGTGCATTACCATAAATTTGTTCAATGCCTTCATCACTTTGTAAAAACAGCATTAACTTTTCTTGTTCAGCAAATTTGAGCAATAAAGTGCGGTCAATTTCCGCAAGGTTTTTGGTGTAACGTAACAACATTGCGACGCCATTATCGGCCGCCACAAGTTCAATATGCCCAAGCTGTTTTGGCGCAGAGAATTGTTCTAAAAGTACGGTTAATTTAGGCAGTAAATAATTAATTGCAGGTTCTGCCACTTCGCAAGATTGAACAGTAATTAAATCGTTGGTATTTTTCTGACGAAAGCCCATCTCGATTTGTTTTGTGTTTGGATTAAACCATAAACTCAAACGTACACGACGACGATATGCCCAAGCATCGCCACAAATCATAGGTTGAAATGAAATCGGCTCTGACTGTAATTTACTTAATCGTTTAAACAATGCAGATTCTTTCGCTTTCCTCTGCATTTCAATAGGAATATGTTGCCCTTGGCAACCACCACAACGCATAAAATGAGCACATTTTGGTGCTAAACGTTCAGGGCTTTTTACTCGCCATTTTTTTGCCGTAGCATGACCATATTGGCGTTTATCTTCCAGAATCCGACATTCCACTTTTTCGTGCGGAAGTGCATTTTCAATAAACCAAGTTTTACCATTAATTTTTGCTACGCCTAAACCTTGATAATCTAAATCAAGAATATTAGCCGTAATGGTTTGAACATTGTTTGTTTTTTGCTTTGGGGTATAAAGAAGAACCATTATTTTAGAAGTAAAATATTTTGAGTGAATAATTCTCGGCTTTTTAGCGGTTTATCGCCAAGATAAGGTTTCAGTGCAATACGAGTAAAACGTTTTGCTGCTTGACGTACCGCATCATCAGAAAAATCAAGGGCTTCAAAGGCTAACAAATCTCTTCCGTAAAAGGTGAGATTATCTTTCACTAAGGAAGCGATGAAACCTTTTTCCTCACGATAACGATATGTCATTGAGAAATCGACTGGCTCGCCAGACCCTGCACAATGCAGAAAATCCACGCCGTAACCGAGAATTTGTAAAAGTTGAAATTCAAAAAGACGCAAAGTTGGCTCAACGTTGGTTTCAGTTGCCAAGCCTGTTAAGCATTTTAAATAATGTTGAAACAGCGAAGAATTCGGCGTTTCAGGCTCAATGACACGAGTCAATAACTCATTCACATAAAAACCGCTATAAAGTGCGGTTTTTTGTAAAGGAAGTGTAATTGCGGCAGGTTCAGCTTTAGTGAGGGTTTTCAATGAGCTTTTTCCCGTCCAACGCAACAATAAAGGTGTGAAAGGTTGCAAAACCGACTTCCAAGATGAACGCTTTGCTCGTGCACCCTTGGCAATCACGGTTAGCCGACCACTTTCTTCAGTAAACAAATCCACTAAAAGACTCGTTTCACTATAAGGGCTACGATGAAGAATAAAGCCTCGTTGGAGTTCGGTTTGCACAATTAATTACCGGATAAACGCTCTACTGGTTGTAATACACATTGTTCCGCTAAAACTTCACCTAAATTAGTTTTTAGCACACTGAAATCCTCGCGTTCTTGCCACGTCCAACGAATATTGCCGTAATTTTTACCGCGCTCAGAAATCATTAATGTCAATTTTTCTGACATAGCATTGAAAGTCACCGTAATGTGATGCAATGATTTTTTACGTTTTTTTTGAGTGGAATGAACCACACGAACTTGCTTTTCATCTTTACACAAATAAACTTTAGCCTCACCTTTTTGCAAAGCTTTATCTACTTTTTCCACCTGCATCTTTTGTAGCTCTGGCTTCTTTGGTAAACCACTTTGAGCACAACCGACCAAGCAAAGTGCGGTTAAAATTAGAAACGTTTTTTTAAACATAACATCCTACTTGAAAAAGAAAAATGGGCGATTGCTCGCCCTAAAAATTATTTTTTATATTCATAAGAACCATCAGACTGACGAACAAATCGCGTACCGTTAGATAAACGCATTTCATTTACTCGCCCTTGACTGTTCACAGATACTGCAACTTTATCACCCGGTTTAAAGCTACTTAAAACATTGCCCGCACCCGCTGCTTTACTCATTGCATTAACATCCGAAATATTAAGTTGATTGTCACGGAATACTTGCATAAGAGAAACGCCTTTAGGCACAGTTAATGTTTTCGCCGATGCAGTTGGTGCTGCTGCTTTCGTTGCAGGTTTTGCATCAACAATTTGAACTTTAGTTTCTTTTTTAACTTGAACTGGTTTTGCTTCAACAATAGGTGCTTTTCCTGCTGTTTTAGCGACGGTTTGTTCAGTTGCTTTTGCTGGTACATGTGCTTTTTCAGCAACCTTCACTTCTTTTTTCGCGATATCTTTATGCGCAACTTGTTGTTCTACTACTTTTTTCACCGGTGGAACTGGTGCTACAACAGTTGGCGCTTTTGGCTGTTCCACTTGAGCTTGAGTTTGTGATTGCTCAGGTTGAGCTGCTTGCATAGGTTTAGCTGAAGCTGAATCCATTGTATTTGAGGTTTGAACTGGCGCTTGAGCCATATTTTGTGGCGCAGCCATGTTTTCTGCAGGTTGATTTTGAGCAGTCGCACTATTAGTCGATTCATCTGCTTTTGGCGCATTTTCAGGTTGGTTAGCTTGCTCTGCCGCCATCTGATTTTGTGCAGGAGGATTATCTAAAATCGTGGTTTCAACTGGTTGATTTTGATCTAAAGATTGGAACTGCACTGGGATTTCATTGCTGTTAGATTGAGTGAAAGACTCAACGGTGTCAGAACTTGGTTTTAATGCAAAGAAAATAATTAATAAAATGACCAACGCCAAAATAGCCATAAATAAACGGCGATGTTTTGCTGGTAATACTTGCAACACTTTCCATTTTTCAGGTTGGCTTAAAGTACGTTTTTCCGCTTGCTCAACAGTTTCTGTGGCAATAGTTTCAGTTTTAATTTCTTCTTCAACCGCAGATATTGTCTCTCCTGCAGATACAGTCTGAATAACTGGCTCTTGTTCTGTTCTCAATGTTTCGCTAGAAATAAAAGGCACGCTTTCTTGAGCTGGAGTATGGCCAAAAGTGGGTTCTTTACGCTCATGAAAATTTGTTTCTACATGATCTTTTTTAGCAAATAAACCTTTTGCTTTATCAAAAATTGACTCGCTAGGTTGCACCACTTTCTTTGGTGTAATTGGTTCAACTTGATTAAGACCTAAATCTAATTCATCTTGAGATGATTGTTCATTTTGATTTTTATTCATAGAATCCACTGGATTACTCCTGATACTAGTTGTTATTCATATTAATTAGCCGCGGAAGTGCGGCGAAAAAATTACGCGATATTTTATCGGATCTTATTCCGCGTATAAAGTCTTATTTGGTTCGCCGGCAATTTCTCGTGCGAGTTTGGGAACAAGATAGCCAGATGTAAGAGATTGCAAGGTTTTATAAATTTGCATAGCCTCGATATCACTAATCAGAAAATGGCTTGCTCCTTGCACTTTATCTAACAAATGCAAGTAATAAGGCAAAATTCCTGTTTGAAAAAGTTTATCACTCAATATTTTTAGAATTTGTGCGTCATCATTCACGCCTTTTAGCAAAACGGATTGATTCAAAAGCGTGACATTCACAGCTTTTAATTTTTGCATCGCATGAGCAAAAATTTGATCAATTTCATTCGGGTGATTAATGTGTGTCACTATAACTGTTTGCAAACGAGTTTCTGCTAATAAGGTACAAAATTCATCAGTAATCCGTTGCGGAATCACAACAGGCAAACGGGTGTGAATACGCAAACGTTGTAAGTGCGGTATATTTTCCAAATGTTTTATTAACCACGCTAACTCATGATCTTTCGCCATTAAAGGATCGCCACCTGAAAAAATCACTTCTTCAATTTCAGGATGCACCGCAATGTAATCTAATGCCAGTTGCCAGCTTTTTTTATTTCCTGGGTTTTCATCGTAAGGAAAATGTCGGCGGAAGCAATAACGACAGTTCACCGCACAACCACCCTTCGCCATAAAGAGCAAGCGGTTTTGATATTTATGAAGAATATTCGGCACCGCATTGGCATTTTTTTCTTCTAAGGGATCCGTACTAAATCCTTCGGCTTGTACAAACTCTAGATCAGAACACATCACTTGCAAGAAAAGAGGATCTTGCGGATTACCTTTTTCTATTTTATCAATGAAAGGTTGTGGTACGCGAAGAGAAAAAAGTTTCCGCGCAGCAATGGATTGCTCAAAATCATCTTCTGGTAAATTTAAGGCTTTTAGCAATAATTTAGGATCTGAAATCGCATTTTTTAGAATACTGAGCCAATTTTGTTCTTCTCTAATGACGGGTTCTTGGGTTAAAATACGCACTTTTCAAACCATCTCTAATTTTTAGGATATTAAAAATATGGCTACATATACTACCAGTGATTTCAAACCAGGTCTAAAATTTATGCAAGACGGTGAACCTTGCGTAATCGTTGAGAATGAATTCGTAAAACCAGGTAAAGGTCAAGCGTTCACACGTACTCGTATTCGTAAATTAATTTCAGGCAAAGTATTAGACGTAAACTTCAAATCTGGTACTTCGGTTGAAGCTGCTGATGTTATGGATCTTAACTTAACTTATTCATACAAAGACGATGCATTCTGGTACTTCATGCACCCAGAAACATTTGAACAATACTCTGCTGATGCAAAAGCTGTAGGTGATGCAGAAAAATGGTTATTAGACCAAGCAGATTGTATCGTGACTTTATGGAATGGTGCGCCAATTACTGTTACTCCACCAAACTTTGTTGAATTAGAAATCGTCGATACAGACCCTGGTCTTAAAGGCGATACTGCAGGTACTGGCGGTAAACCAGCAACATTAAGCACCGGTGCAGTAGTAAAAGTGCCTCTTTTCGTTCAAATCGGTGAAGTAATCAAAGTAGATACTCGTTCTGGCGAATACGTATCTCGCGTAAAATAATTGCTTAGATAACAGAAGTGCGGTCAATTTTTGCGGTATTATTTAGACATGATACAAGTATCTAAAATGGATAAAACCGCATTCAATTTCAATGCCTTTCCGAAGAATAAAATCGGAAAGGCATTTTTTATAAATTTAGTTTTTCTAAAAAATCATAAACCAAAGCCAATAAAATTCAGCCTTGTTTTATTTTTCATTGCAGTATAGAATTTTTCCTACTTTTAGTCGGGGTGCCACAAGATGGCTGAGATGATACCCGTGAACCTGAAACAGTTAGCACTGACGTAGGAAACTAATATGCAAAAATACTTTCTTATTCTTCATACCTATTTTAATTCCTTTTCTATCGTTATCTTTAGTCGTTAATCCTTAGGTTAATGCTATGGTGCATATTCAGGATCTTAGTCTTGCTTTTGGAGAACAAGTACTATTTGAACACCTTGATTTAACCCTTTTACCTAATGATTGGGTGAGTTTACTTGGCTGTTCTGGTGTGGGTAAATCAACGCTTTTAAGATTAATTGCAGGGCTTGAAATACAAGGGAAGATTCAAGGTAATATCATCTTTCATCCTAATATTCGAGTGGCATGGCTACCACAAAAAGATACCCTTTATCCTTGGCTTTCAATTGTTGATAACGTCCAATTAGAAAACGTACTATTTGGGAAAAAATCCCAAAAAACAACTCTTCAAGCAAAAGTACTACTTGAACAAGTGGGTATGTCAGAGCATCTGCATAAAAACTGTGCTCAATTATCTGGAGGGCAAAAACAAAGAGTGGCGCTCGCTCGAGTATTAATGCAAAACGCTGATTTAGTTTTACTCGATGAACCTTTTTCTGCCCTTGATGCGATTAGTCGTTACCAATTACAAAACTTGGCCTATGAACTATTAAAAAATAAATCAGTATTATTAGTTACCCATGATCCTCAAGAAGCATTACGCTTAAGCCAGCGTATTTTTGTATTACGCTCACCGCAACTTAATCAACTAGCATTATCCGATGTCATAAAACCTGAAGGTAAAGCACCACGAGAACTTAACCAAGAAAATTTGTGGATGCTCCAACAACAATTATTAAATGAGTTATTAGAGGGAAAAAGATGAAACTTAGCCTTCTTAAACCACTCTTTATTGGAATTATATTGCTGTGTCTCTGGCAACTTATTGACGTATTAGGTGATTTTCCCCATTACATATTTCCTTCTCCGCAAGCTGTATGGCTGCAATTAACTTCTCATTCAGAACTACTTTGGCAACATACACAAATCACTTTAATTGAAATTGGCTTAGGGCTGCTACTGGGTTTTATTTTCGGATTGTCATCAGCCCTGTTACTCTCTTTTTCACCTAAAACATCGTCCTTACTGTTACCGGTTTTAGTGATTTCTCAAGCGATTCCTGTTTTTGCTATCGCTCCGATACTCGTACTTTGGCTAGGTTATGGCATGCCATCAAAAATTGTTATGGCTATTCTCATTATCTATTTCCCTGTAACTGCAGCTTGTTACGATGGCTTACGCAATACGCCTAAAGCTTGGATTGATCTCGCCAAAACATTCAAGCCATTCCCTTGGCGTTTATTACTTAAAGTACGTTTACCAGCCGCTTTACCCGCATTTGCATCAGGCTTTCGCATTGCTGTTTCAGTCGCACCAATTGGCGCTGTAATTGGAGAATGGGTAGGGTCATCAGAAGGGCTTGGCTATTTAATGATTCACGCTAACGCTCGTATGCAGGTGGATTTAATGTTTGCCGCCTTGCTGATCTTAGTGGCAATTTCACTTTGTTTATATTTCAGCATCGATTGGCTACTACGCCGTTTTATTTGGCACGTTTAACACTTCATGACAAAAGGAGACAAAAATGAAAAAAATCATCCGTTATTTCAGTATTTTAATTGGACTCACCACGAGTTTTACCAGTTTGGCAAAAGAGAAAATTAGCTTAATGCTTGATTGGTATGTGAACCCTGATCACGCAGCGATCATCGTTGCTCAGCAAAAAGGCTTTTTTGAAAAAAATAACTTAGAGGTCAAGATTATCGAACCCGCAGATCCATCATTACCGCCTAAATTGGTTGCTGCAGGAAAAGTGGATTTAGCCATTAATTATCAACCTCAACTTTATCAACAAGTTGCAGAAGGATTACCTTTAGTGCGTGTCGGCTCTCTGATTTCCAGCCCATTAAATAGCGTAGTGGTTCTAAAAAATAGCAATATCAAAACGCTTGCCGATCTGAAAGGGAAAAAAGTAGGCTATTCAGTTAGTGGCTTTGAGGATGTATTACTCGATACCATGCTCCATTCCATCGGACTCAGCAACCAAGACGTAAAATTAGTGAATGTGAATTGGTCGCTTTCCCCTTCTCTTTTAACAGGACAAGTCGATGCGGTCATCGGGGCATTTCGTAATTTCGAACTGAATCAAATCCATTTAGAAAAACAAAAAGGCGTGGCATTTTTCCCAGAACAATATGGTGTGCCGGTTTATGATGAATTGATTTTAGTCGCAAACAAAAATAATCTTTTCTCTAAAAAAATCTCCGCTTTTTTGACCGCACTTGAACAAGCCACAACCTATATACAAAGTCATCCAGATGAAGCATGGCAAGCTTTTGTGAACCATAAACCAAAAGAACTCAATACAGAATTAAATCAATTAGCGTGGAAAGACACCTTGCCTTTATTAGCAACGAAACCTCGTCAATTGGATGCCAAACGTTATCAACAAATGGCGGAATTTATGCATCAAAAAGGCTTGATTCCAAAAGCACTTGAATTGAAAGACTATGCTGTCGAATTACAGTAAGGGCAAATGATGATCAACCAACTCATTCAGCAAGCACAACCTTATTGGAAACAATATGTTGAGCATGAATTTGTGCAACAACTTGCAAAAGGCACCTTACCAAAAGCTTGTTTTCAACACTATTTAAAACAAGATTACATCTATCTTTTCCATTATAGCCGTGCTTTTGCTTTGGGTGTGTTCAAGGCAAGAAATTTTGCCGAAATGGACATGCCGCGTAAAACGCTCGACATTCTTTGCCAAGAAATCCAATTACATTTGGATTACTGCCAGCAATGGGAAATTAGTGAACAGGAAATATTCCAAACCCCCGAAAGTGCGGCATGTATTTCCTACACACGTTACCTGCTTGATTGTGGAATGACGGGAGGCTTACCAGAACTATATGCCGCCGTGACGCCTTGTGCTTTAGGTTACGCACAAGTCGCCCGCTACATCACAGAAAATTATCCAAAACTACCAAGCAATCCTTATCAAGCATGGATTGACGTATACTCTGCACCAGAATATCAACAAGCCGCACAAGAAACTGTTGATTTTCTGACCGTACTTTGTGAGCCACTTAATGATTCTCAGTTAACCAATATTCAACAGATTTTTACCACAGCCACTCGAATGGAAATCGAATTTTGGCAAATGGGATTAGATTTAGCATAAAAATAGAGGGGTAAAATGAAATCAGTTTATTTATCAAAAATTCGTGAACAAAATCCGTTGATTCATAACATAACCAATATTGTCGCGGCAAATTTTAGTGCCAATGGTTTACTTGCTTTAGGGGCATCACCGTTGATGTCAGCTAATATTGAAGAAATGGTTGAACTACCACAAATTAGCCAAGCATTAGTCATCAATATCGGTACAGTCATGGATCAAGAACGAGATGCTATGTTACTAGCGGGTAAAACAGCAAATGCAATAGGCATTCCTGTGGTGCTTGATCCTGTTGGAGTGGGCGCTACGAACTACCGACGTGAAACTATCCGTCAATTATTGGCAGAAGTGAAATTTGCCTTAATCCGAGGTAACGCGGGAGAACTTGCAGCGATTGCAGGTGAAGACTGGCAAGCAAAAGGTGTGGATGCAGGACAAGGTAAAACAAATCTACAAGAAGTTGCTCAACGTGTTGCACAATGCTATGACTGTACGGTGTTAATTAGTGGAGAAGTCGATATTATCAGCGATGGACAACAAACTGCCACAATCCATAACGGTACGCCGCTATTTCCAAAAGTTACCGCATCGGGTTGTTTATTAAGTGCAGTATGCGCAGCATTTTTAGCCGTTGATGAAGGAAAACATTTTTCAGCAACAATAGAAGCCTGTGCAGCTTACACCATTGCAGGAGAGATTGCGGCTAAAAACCTAACCTCGCAAGTTGGACAGTTCCAAATTCGCTTGCTTGATGAATTGGCAGCCTTAACACCTGATTTAATAGAACAAAACGCAGAGGTGAAATATGTCTAACATTCCACAAACATTGACTATTGCAGGTTCGGACAGCGGTGGAGGAGCTGGCATTCAAGCAGATCTCAAAACCTTTCAAATGCAGGGCGTTTTTGGCACTTCGGTGATTACTGCGGTCACTGCACAAAACACACTTGGCGTATTTAATATTCACCCAATTCCACTGAAAACAATTCAAGCTCAACTGGAAGCAGTAAAAAATGACTTTCAGATTACAAGTGCCAAAATTGGTATGCTTGGTACAGCAGATATTATTGAATGTGTTGCTGATTTTTTAAGTCATCGCCCATTTGGCACATTAGTGGTTGATCCCGTGATGATTGCGAAAGGTGGTGCGCCTTTATTGCAACAACAAGCAGTTTCCGCATTAATCAAACATTTATTACCACTAGCTGACGTGCTTACACCTAATATTCCCGAAGCTGAAGCTTTAACAGGCATCAAAATTTCTGATACAGCCAGCATTCAACAAGCTGCGTTAGACTTGCAAAAACAAGGAGCAAAGAATGTGATTATTAAAGGCGGACATTCGCTCAATTCACAAAGCCAGCAATGCCAAGATTGGATCCTTTTACAAAATGGTGAGCATTTTGTTTTAGAAAGCCCGCGTTTCGATACACCGCATACTCACGGAACAGGCTGTACTTTTTCAGCCTGCTTAACGGCAGAATTAGCCAAAGGCGCGCCATTAAAAAGTGCGGTAAAAACTGCTAAAGATTTTATTATGGCAGCCATCTCTCACCCATTGAATATTGGTCATGGACATGGGCCAACCAATCATTGGGCTTACAGTCGCCTTTAAGGATTGAAAGATGAAAAATATTCAAGAAATTTTACCGCTCTATTTTGTAGCAGGCACACAAGATTGCCGACATTTAGGTGATAATCTAGCAGATAACTTGCTTTCTGTTCTTAGACAAGCTTTAGAAGGTGGCATTACCTGTTTTCAATTTCGCGATAAAGGAAAATTCTCATTAGAAAATTCGCCAGATGAACAACGCTCCTTAGCCATTAAGTGCCGAGACTTATGCCGTCAATATAATGTGCTATTTATTGTTGATGACAACGTTGATTTAGCATTGGAAATTGAAGCGGATGGAATTCATGTTGGACAAAGCGATACGCCTGTAAAAACGATTCGAGCAAAAACCAATAAACCACTGATTATTGGTTGGTCGATTAACCGCTTAGATGAAGCAAAAATCGGTGAGGAAATATCTGAAATTGATTATTTTGGTGTTGGCCCAATTTTCACGACCCAGTCAAAAGAGAATCCTTCCCCGACTCTAGGAATGGCGTTCATTCAAACATTGAGAGAAGCAGGAATCACCAAACCACTTGTGGCTATTGGTGGCGTAAAACGAGAACATGTGAAAACCTTACGGAAATATGGCGCTGATGGTGTTGCTGTAATCACAGCCATCACTCAAGCAAATGATATAAAAGCAGCGACTCAAGCTTTAAAGGAAGAAAGTAATGCACTCAACTTATAACCAGAATAAAAGACAAGATATTGTCATAGGGCAAAATTTGGGCCCATAATTTTATTTAATATAGGGTAATTTCAAGCGGTTAAATCTTTATATCAGAACCAAATAAACTGAATTTCTAATTAGGATTTGACCGCACTTTCCTTTACAAGCCAAATATTTTCTCTACAATACCCCACCTAACGATTTGCCTAGCGCAAATCCCTGACCTGAAATCAGACAAAAGAGAATATTATGACAACCCAATTCAAACCAGAATTACTTTCCCCTGCTGGCTCTCTTAAAAATATGCGCTATGCGTTTGCTTATGGTGCAGATGCCGTTTATGCAGGCCAACCCCGTTACAGCTTACGTGTACGTAACAATGAATTTAATCACGCCAATTTAAAAATCGGGATCGATGAAGCCCATGCACTTGGCAAAAAATTCTATGTGGTCGTAAACATTGCACCGCATAACTCTAAACTCAAAACCTTTATCAAAGATTTACAACCAGTCATCGACATGGGCCCTGATGCCTTAATTATGTCCGACCCAGGCTTAATCATGTTGGTGCGTGAAAACTTCCCGGATATTGATATCCACCTTTCTGTACAAGCAAATGCCGTAAACTGGGCAACGGTAAAATTCTGGAAAAAAATGGGGTTAACGCGTGTAATTTTATCGCGCGAATTATCCATTGAAGAGATCGCTGAAATTCGCCAACATGTGCCAGACATTGAACTCGAAATTTTCGTACATGGTGCGTTATGCATGGCGTATTCTGGCCGCTGCTTGCTTTCTGGCTATATCAACAAACGTGATCCAAACCAAGGCACTTGCACGAATGCTTGCCGTTGGGAATACAAAATGGAAGAAGGCACGACGGATGAAGTGGGCAACATCGTGCCAAAAATCGATCCTGCTCAACAAATCGAAGTGAAAAATGTCGCACCAACCTTAGGTGAAGGTGCAGTAACAGATAAAGTTTTCCTTTATACCGAATCACAAAAGCCTGATGAGCAAATGACCGCGTTTGAAGATGAGCACGGCACTTACTTTATGAACTCAAAAGATCTACGTGCAGTACAACACGTGGAAAAATTGACCGCACTTGGTGTGCATTCTTTAAAAATCGAAGGCCGTACTAAATCATTCTATTATTGCGCAAGAACCGCACAAGTTTACCGCAAAGCCATTGATGATGCGGCAGCAGGCAAACCATTTGATGAAAGCTTAATGGATACCTTGGAATCCCTTGCTCATCGTGGTTATACCGAAGGTTTCTTACGTCGTCATACACACGATGAATACCAAAATTACGAATACGGTTATTCTATTTCTGATCGTCAACAGTTTGTCGGTGAATTTACTGGTAAACGTAACGAACAAGGTATGGCTGAAGTGGCGGTGAAGAATAAATTCTTACTTGGTGATGATGTAGAAATGATGACCCCTCAGGGGAATATCAATTTCAAAATTGAAAAAATGCTAAATCGTAAAAATGAAGCGGTTGATGCAGCACTAGGCGATGGGCATTTTGTCTTCTTAGACGTACCACAAGATATCAACTTAGACTATGCTTTACTAATGCGTAATTTAGTCAATAGCAATACAAGAAATCCACATAATTAAATGACAAAAATTATTTGTTAAAAAAATGTTGCATTTTTGTATTTTATTATTATAATGCGCCACATACCTGATTTGTTAATTCAACAACTCATAGTATGACTCCAAATATTTTTGCCCTTTCAGCTTTTGAAAGGGCTTTTTTTATTCGGAGTATTCTGCAACCTCAAACCAACTTTCTAGAATCAAACAAGCAGAGATCCCATCTACTTTGCCTTTTTTTAAGGCACGAAAACCGCCTCTGTCAAAAATTTCACTGCGTGCCTCCGTTGTTGTTAGACGTTCATCTTGCAACTGAACATTAACGCCAAAACGACCTTGTAAACGATTCGCAAACTTACGTGCACGCAAAGTGAGATCTTGTTCTGTTCCATCCATATTTAAAGGCAAACCAACAACGACAACATCTGGTTTCCATTCTTTCAAGCATTTTTCGATGGCATCCCAGTTTGGAATACCATCTTGCGCCTTAAAAGCAGGCAAGGCTTGAGCGGTGCCAGTAATACTTTGCCCTACAGCACAGCCAATACTTTTGGTACCAAAATCAAAAGCAAGTGCAGTAATCCCCATTAGCTATGCCCCACTTGTGCAAACACAAAATTATGTGGGTAAATACCAAGCAATTGATTCGCCGCAACATAGCGCTCATCATAAGGCATATCGAATAAAATCTGATCGTTCGCAGTAGCGACTAACCAAGCATTATCAGTGATTTCTTTTTCTAATTGCCCAGCCTCCCAGCTAGAGCACCCAAGAGCGATAAGATATTTTTCTGGCGCAAGTTCAGAACCTAGCGTCTCTATCACATCAGCAGAGGTTGTCATTGAAAGATCATCCGTGATTTTATAAGTATGCTGGAATTCATTAGGTGTATTCTTATGTAGAATAAAACCTCTTTCGCTATGCATAGGGCCACCCGCTACCACCATTTCATTGCTAAAAGTGCGGTCATTTTTCATCATAAAATTGAGTTTTGAATAAAGTTCCGCAATGCTTAAATCTGTTGGCTGATTAATCACTAACCCCATAGAACCTTGCTCATTATGCTCGCACATAAACACCACTGTACGATTAAAATAATCATCTAAATGTGGCATCGCGATCAAAAATTTCCCTTGTAACTCCATCATTCACCTAAATCTCCAAAACAAATTTGTAGTGCACTAATCGCCGCAAGCGATGCAGTTTCAGTACGCAAAACACGCTTTCCTAATAAAATTTCAGTAAATCCTTGCTGTTCAGTTTGTGCAATTTCTTGTGCAGATAATCCACCTTCTGAGCCAATTAATAAGCGGACACCTTCAACGGGAATATTTGGTAACGTTTTAATAGAATATTGCGCGCGTGGATGTAAATTTAATTTCAATGCTTCGTCATTTTCTGCACACCAATCTTGTAATTTCATCAGTGGACGAATCTCCGGCACAATATTACGGCCACACTGTTCACAAGCAGCAATCGCAATTTTTTGCCATTGTTGGATTTTTTTATCCATGCGTTCGCCATCAAGCTTTACGCCACAGCGTTCTGACCATAATGGCGTAATCACATTCACACCCAATTCCACCGATTTTTGAATGGTAAATTCCATTCGCTCTCCGCGAGAAATCACTTGTCCCAAATGAATTTTTAAATTGGATTCTTTATCCGCCAGCTCACGCCCCAAAATCTCTACCTTTACAGCTTTTTTATTTGACTCAATAATTTTGGCTGGATAAATATGATTAGAACCATCAAAGAGCTCAACTTGCTCGCCTTCTGTCATTCTTAACACGCGCCCTACATGGTTTGCCGCGTCATCTGAAAGCTGACATTGAGTTTGATTTTCAAGGGATTCAGGATGATAAATTCTTGGTATGCGCATAATGTTTATCTATATTAATGAAAAAAGTGCGGTTAAACTTCACCGCACTTTTGATGTTGAAATTAATCCGAAAGGTTCTGCGGTAATCGCTCTAGAATAGTTTTCCAATAAGTTGAAGAACGTAAATTGTGTTTACGAATACAATCCACCACCGCATCCGCATTTCCCGCAAGGCAAATTTGTTGCATTTCTAAATAGAATGTTTTTGTAAGTTCTCGGTGTTTTTCTTCTTTAAAAAATAAAAAACCAATTCGTTGGTAAACCCCTTTCAAACTATTAAAAATTAAACGATAAAAGGGTTTGTTAGCCACTACGGTAAATTGACGAAATAATTTGTAATCAAATTCTGTGTAATCTTGCGCCGTATTTTGTAATTGATCTAATTCAGCAAAAAGTGCGGCAGATTGCTCTGGAGAATTTTTTACTGCCTCATAAATATAAGATTCAGACATTTTACTGCGTAGAGACAACATATTGTCAATAATCAAGGGTGCTGACTGCATATCTAAACCGATTAGCGTTTCAATAATATTCGGCCCTGCCGTGTCCCAAATATTATTTACTTTTGTGGGTTTACCGTGCTGAATCGTCAACCAACCATCTCGAGCCAAACGTTGTAAAACTTCACGTAAAGTTGTACGAGTTACACCAATCTTATCAGCCAAATCACGCTCTGAGGGTAAATTGCTGCCCGCGGGGAAAACATCTTGCCAAATGCTTTTCACTATATATTCTTCAGCTAAAGCGGCGGGGCTTTGGGCTTTCAAAATGTCATTATCATGTTGCATAAATTAAAAAATCAGATAAAAATCAAAAAAAAATGCAATTTTATAAAAAAATTACTCACTTTTTATTATCCTTTAAAGGGGGATATATTACAATGTTAGCGCAATAAAAAATAATGGAGTACTTTATGACAAACACACAAGCCTTTATGAAAAACTTTCTTGGAGCAAGCCCAAATTGGTACAAACTCGCTATTGTCGTTTTTCTCATTGTTAATCCAATTATTTTCTTTTTTATCAGCCCCTTTCTTGCGGGTTGGTTGCTCGTTGCTGAATTCATTTTTACGCTAGCAATGGCATTAAAATGCTATCCATTGCAACCCGGTGGCTTATTAGCAATTGAAGCGATTATTATAGGGATGACTAACGTAGAACACGTAAAAACAGAAATTATGGCAAACTTTGAAGTCGTATTGCTATTAATGTTCATGGTGGCAGGGATTTTCTTCATGAAACAACTGCTTCTTTACGTATTCACGAAATTACTTGTCAAGATTCGTTCAAAAATTGCGCTTTCTTTAGCTTTCTGTTTTAGCGCAGCCTTCCTATCAGCCTTCCTTGATGCATTAACGGTTGTTGCCGTAATTATCAGCGTAGCAATGGGATTCTATGGCGTTTACCACAAAGTCGCATCAGGTAATAATTTAATTGATGCCGTTGATATTGCTGATGATGGAAAAATTGAAACACAACATCACGAAACCTTAGAAAAATTCCGTTCATTCTTACGTAGTTTGATGATGCATGCTGGCGTCGGAACCGCACTTGGTGGTGTGATGACAATGGTGGGTGAACCACAAAACTTAATCATTGCCGAACAAGCCAAATGGAACTTCATCGAATTTTTCTTCCGCATGGCGCCAGTTACTGTTCCAGTATTTATCTGCGGATTACTCACTTGCTTCCTAGTCGAAAAATTCAAATTATTTGGTTATGGTGAAAAGTTACCTGAAGATGTATGGAAAATCTTGTCAGATTTAGACCGCACTAATTCAGAGAAAATGTCTAAACAAGACAAAATCAAATTAGGCATCCAAGCGTTAATCGCAATTTGGTTAATTCTTGGATTGGCGTTCCATCTCGCGGCGGTAGGCTTAATTGGTTTAAGTATCATCATTTTTGCCACTGCATTCACTGGTGTGACTGACGAACACACTATCGGTAAAGCATTCCAAGAATCCTTGCCTTTCACTGCATTGCTCGTGGTATTCTTCTCAGTGGTTGCCGTAATTATTGATCAAAAACTTTTTGCGCCAATCATTCACTTCGTTCTTTCTTCAGAAGAAAATACACAGCTTGCCTTATTCTATGTATTTAACGGCTTGCTTTCTTCTATCTCTGATAACGTATTCGTCGCAACGGTTTACATCAATGAAGCCAAAGCGGCATTAACGAATGGCGTAATTGCTCCGCACCAATTTGAATTGCTCTCTGTTGCAATCAATACAGGTACAAACTTGCCGTCAGTCGCAACTCCAAATGGACAAGCCGCATTCTTGTTCTTATTGACTTCATCGCTAGCGCCATTAATTCGTCTTTCTTACGGAAGAATGGTTTATATGGCTTTACCTTACACGATTGTACTTTCACTCATTGGTTTACTAGCTATTGAATTTATCTTACCAGCCGCCACTATTTGGCTAGCAAGTTTAGGCTTGATTTTACCAATCTAAGGAGAAGAAATGCTCGCACTTTTAAAACGATTTTCTGAAAAACGTTCTGCTTGGTTCCTGCTGGCATTCTCAAGTTTAGCACTAGAATCCACCGCACTTTACTTCCAATATGGAATGGGATTACAACCTTGCGTACTTTGCGTGTATGAACGTTTAGCAATAATTGGGTTATTTATTGCGGGCATTATAGGTTTACTTCAACCTCGCGCTTTAATCATTCGATTAATCGCTTTGGCATTAGGCTTATTCAGTGGGATTAAGGGATTATTGGTTTCATTCCGTCATCTTGATTTACAAATGAATCCAGCCCCTTGGAAACAATGTGAATTTATTCCAAACTTTCCTGAAACTTTACCGTTTCACCAATGGTTTCCATTTATGTTTAGCCCGACCGGCTCTTGTAACGAAAGTCAATGGTCATTATTCGGTGTGACGATGGTGCAATGGTTGGTATTTATTTTTGCAGTATATGTGATAATTCTTGCTTTATTATTAATAGTGCAAGTAGTCAAAACACGAAAACAAAGAAGAATATTTAATTAAAAAATACGGTGAAATTTCACCGTATTTTTTATTCGCGAGATTTTGTTATTTTTTAACTGAAGGCTGTCCTCTGCCATAATTCGCACAAATAATCTGAGCAGCATTATAAAGCGTTGTATCAGGTGTTAAACTTAACGTATGTTTCTTTTGCTTTTTAGGTGCTGCACGTAAACCCTGTCCCCAAAACTCATCATAGAAATCAGTTCGCACTTGAGTTAAATGATAATTTGCACAATTCAAAATCTTGTACTGACGAACAGAACGTGCATAACGTTTAGGCTCAGGATAAACATACAATCCCTTATCTAAATTCACCACTGCATCAAAATGTACAATTTGTGGCTCTTGGTTATCCACCCAAATAGATTCACTATCGATGTAATAATTTGCATTCTTCACTAAACGTACATATCCGCTTCGCACATCAGTCGGCGGTGTCAGCTTCACATCATTTTGTTCAGCCTTTTGAGTTTGAGCAGAACAGGCAGTAAGTAGCCCAAGTGATAATGTTAAAATAATTTTTTTCATTATTTACTCCTTATGTTATCTGACATTCATTCTAAAATTTTACAGTGTGCCCATAACCTTCTAGGATTGTTTTAATATGCTCTAACGATTCTTTGGTTGGCGGTAATACATCTTCAAGCTCATAATCTAACCCAAGGGTTTTCCATTTATGCGCACCTAATCGATGATAAGGAAGAAGTTCAACTTTTTCAATATTGGTCATACCTTCAATAAATTGACCTAATAAATGCACATCGTGATCGCTATCGGTATAACCAGGAACAACAACATAACGAATCCATGTACGTTGATGACGTTTTTGCAAATATTTTGCAAATTCAAGAGTACGTTTATTTGGTACCCCAATAAGATTTTGATGAACTTGATCATTAAGCTCTTTTAAATCGAGTAAAACAAGATCTGTTACATCTAATAATTCATCAATAATATGATCATAATGACGTACAAAACCATTTGTATCTAAGCAAGTATTAATCCCTTCTGCTTTACAAGCACGGAACCAATCACGCACAAACTCTGCTTGTAACACAGCCTCACCACCAGATGCCGTGACACCTCCGCCAGTCGCATTCATAAAATGGCGGTAAGTCACTACTTCTTTCATTAAATCCTCAACACTGATTTCTTTACCACCTTCAAGATCCCAAGTATCACGATTGTGGCAATATTTGCAGCGCATTAAGCAGCCTTGCATAAATAAAATAAAACGAATACCTGGCCCATCTACAGTGCCACAGGATTCAAAAGAGTGAATTCGTCCAAGAACTGACATACATAAATTTCCTAAAACTAGATATAGCTAAATTTTACCAAAGATTTAGTTTATAAAAAATGAGCCTGATTTAAATCAGGCTCATAATTAAAATATATTTATCAAAGTGCGGTCATTATTCGCTGACTTTTTGAAAAGTTTGCACCACTGGCGCTTGTTCACAATACTCGACCAATACAGGTACAATTGAGGTAAAGTGTGGCGTTGCAAAATGTTGTTCTAAATCGGCTTTGCTTTTCCATTGCTCAATAAAAACATAATGATTAGCTTGTTCGCTATTTTGTTGTAATTCATAAGATACGCATCCTGTTTCTTGACGAGTATGCTTAATTAATTCTTGGCATTGGGCTAGAAAATCATTAATTTTGTCCGCTTTTACTGAAAATTGGGCAATAACTGTTAGCATAATTTGCTCTCCTATATAAAAATAAACCACTCACAAAACTAGTCTGTGAGTGGTTTATATTAAAACATAATTTTATTTACTTAGAAAGACTCGGTAAATGTACGAGTTACGACGTCTTGTTGTTGCTCTTTGGTTAAAGAGTTGAAACGTACTGCGTAACCAGATACACGGATAGTCAATTGTGGATATTTATCCGGATTTTCCATTGCATCTAACAACATTTCACGGTTTAACACGTTCACGTTTAAGTGTTGACCACCCTCTACTGTTGCTTCATGGTGGAAGTAACCATCCATTAAGCCAGCAAGATTGCGGCGTTGTGCTTCTGCATCTTTACCTAACGCATTTGGTACGATTGAGAAGGTATAAGAAATACCATCTTTCGCATAAGCAAATGGAAGTTTAGCCACAGAAGTTAATGATGCTACCGCACCTTTTTGGTCACGACCGTGCATTGGGTTCGCACCAGGTCCGAATGGCGCACCAGCACGACGACCATCAGGGGTGTTACCCGTTTTCTTACCATAAACCACGTTAGAAGTAATGGTTAATACAGATTGTGTAGGCACTGCATTGCGGTAAGTTTTAAGTTTTTGAATTTTCTTCATGAAACGTTCAACTAAGTCACAAGCGATGTCATCAACACGGTTATCATTGTTACCATATTGTGGATATTCACCTTCGATTTCAAAGTCGATTGCTACGTTAGTTGCAACAACATTGCCATCTTTATCTTTGATGTCGCCACGAACTGGTTTAACTTTCGCATATTTGATTGCTGAAAGTGAGTCAGCCGCAACAGAAAGACCTGCGATACCACAAGCCATGGTACGGTATACATCACGATCATGTAATGCCATTAATGCTGCTTCGTATGAATATTTATCGTGCATATAGTGGATTACGTTTAAGGCAGTCACATATTGTTTGGCCAACCAATCCATAAAGCTGTCCATACGAGTCATTACTGTATCGAAATCTAATACTTCATCAGTAATTGGTGCAGTTTTCGGGCCTACTTGCATACCTAATTTTTCATCGATACCGCCGTTGATTGCGTATAACAATGTTTTCGCTAAGTTTGCACGCGCACCGAAGAATTGCATTTGTTTACCCACAACCATTGGTGATACACAACATGCGATTGCGTAGTCATCATTGTTGAAGTCTGGACGCATTAAATCATCATTTTCGTATTGAACTGATGAGGTATCAATCGATACTTTCGCACAGAAACGTTTGAAGTTTTCAGGTAATTGTTCAGACCAAAGAATGGTTAAGTTTGGTTCTGGAGAAGTACCCATGTTGTAAAGAGTGTGTAAAATACGGAATGTATTTTTGGTTACTAATGTACGACCGTCTAACCCCATACCCGCTATGGTTTCTGTTGCCCACATTGGGTCACCAGAGAATAATTGATCGTATTCAGGTGTACGTAAGAAACGAACCATACGGAGTTTCATGACTAAGTGGTCAACTAATTCTTGCGCTTCAGTTTCAGTAATTTTACCTGCTTGTAAATCACGTTCGATATAGATATCGATAAAGGTTGCAGTACGACCGAATGACATTGCCGCACCATTTTGTGATTTGATTGCAGCAAGATAAGCAAAGTACATCCATTGAATTGCTTCTTGAGCATTAGTTGCTGGGTTAGAAATATCATAACCATAGCTTGCAGCCATTTGTTTTAATTGGCCTAATGCACGGTGTTGTTCTGCGATTTCTTCACGTAAACGGATAGTTGCTTCAAGATTTACACCCTCTTCTAAGTCTTTTTGTAAAGAAGAGAATTGTGCGTATTTATCTTTCATTAAGAAGTCTACACCGTAAAGTGCTACACGACGGTAGTCACCGATGATACGGCCACGACCATAAGCATCTGGAAGACCAGTTAATACACCAGATTTACGGCAACGTAAAATATCTGGCGTATAAACATCGAATACACCTTGGTTATGTGTTTTACGGTATTCAGTGAAGATTTTTTTCACTTTTGGATCAAGTTCACGACCATAAACTTTACAAGAACCTTCCACCATTTTGATACCACCAAATGGCATAATGGCACGTTTTAAAGGCTCATCAGTTTGAAGACCAACGATTTTTTCTAAATCTTTGTTAATGTAACCTGGTGCGTGAGAAGTAATTGTTGAAGGCGTATGCTCGTCAAAATCTAATGGCGCATGTGTACGGTTTTCAACTTTGATTCCTTCCATTACGGTCTCCCAAAGTTTTGTTGTCGCTTCAGTTGGACCCGCTAAGAAAGAATCATCACCTTCATATGGGGTGTAGTTTTTTTGGATAAAGTCACGTACATTGACATTTTCTTGCCAATCACCACCAGTAAAACCAGCCCACGCTAATTTTTGCGCTTCATTAAGTTCTGACATAGTCATTTCCTTTGTTAATTAATAAATAAGTAAATAAATCTTTAATGCGTTTTGGTTAAATAACGTTGGAATACACCAATACAAATTGCCCCGCCGACAATATTTCCTAACGTTACAGGGATTAAATTCTTCACAATGAAATGATACAAATCTAAATCTGCGTATTTCATCGGATCAACGCCGATTTGTTGCCAAAATTCAGGAGTACTAAAATGTGCGGTAATAATTCCCATCGGAATCATAAACATATTAGCCACACAGTGTTCAAATCCTGACGCAACAAACAAACCAATCGGCATAATCATAATAAATGCTTTGTCTGTAACAGTCTTACCAGAATAAGACATCCAAACCGCCACACACACCATAATGTTACATAAAATACCTAGGTTAAAAGCTTCAAACCACGTGTGATGAATTTTATGTTGGGCGGTTGCAAGAATTGTTAAACCCCATTGGCCATTTGCTGCCATTGTTTGTCCACCAAACCAAATAACAGCCGCAATAAATAAACCACCAACGAAGTTGCCTAAATACACCACGATCCAATTTCGAATCATTTGTGTCGTAGTGATTCTATCGCCCACTCGGGCGACTAAAGTTAAAGTAGAAGAAGTGAATAATTCAGAGCCCAGAATTACCACCATAATCACACCTAATGAGAATACTAACCCACCCACTAACTTGGTCAGCCCCCAAGGTGCTCCGGCACTAGCAGCTTGTGTTGTCGTGTAAAATACAAATGCTAAGGCAATACAAGCTCCGGCGTTAATGCCAGACATAAATGATAAAAATGGACGTTTTTGCGCTTTATACGCACCCACATTTTCTGCATAATCCGTTGCTTCAACTGGTGTGAGAGCAACAGAAGATTGATTTAGATTTTCTGATGCCATAATGTAACTCCAAACAGAAATAGTAATTTAATTTATAATACTTCTAGGGTACTTCTACAACCAAAAGCTATTTTACTCCCTTAAAAATCCATTGCAAGAAATCCACTATTTATCTCAACAAAATTTGATTTTTTACAAGATTTGTCAAAGAAAATACGCTATACACATTTCTGGTTAGATAAAATCCACAAAAAATAAACCGCACTTTTATCAAAAAAGACAAAAGTGCGGTTTATTTTTTGGTTATTTTAGTAATACTCAGGACACATTAAGGTACAAAATAATGAGGTATAAAATGGCTATCATTACCCGTAACTGCAGTAAAATCTTCGCGTAATCCCATACCGCAAGCCACATCACCCACAACCCAAGAGCCGATAATTGGATACATTCCATCAAAACTAGGCAATTCAAATTTTTGTTGATAAACATAACCTGAATTACCATAAAACGTAGAGTGTTCGCTTCCTTTCGCTGCAAATTCTACGCCATTGTTTTTCTCATAATAGAAGACATTGGCACCTTCTCGACCTAACAATGGTTTTTTCACCCACATTGATAAATCTTTTGGTAATTCAAAGGGCGTAAAATAAGCTGGCAATAAATTCGGATGATTAGGATAACGTGCCCAAAGTTTTGCCAATAGCGCTTTATTACTTAACAACATTTTCCACGCAGGCTCAATAAATCGTGTTGAAGCCGTCGTAATATGGCGAGCAAACTCAGCGTGGCTTAACCATTCCAGCGGATACAATTTAAATAACATTTCAATAGGTTGGTCATTTAAATCTACAAATTTTTTTGTTTCACTGTTATAGCCAATATCTTCCACCGCTAATTGATGAATATTCCAACCTGCGTTATAAGCCACATCAGCTAAATAATCCACATTGCCCCAATCTTCACGGCCAGCATCTTGCATGGCACTCAAATGGAAATCTGTTTTACCACTTTGTTGTTTCAAAAATTGGAAATGTTTTATTAATTCTTCATGAATCCAGTTAAATTGATCACGATGTTTCAAGCCCTCAATTTGCTCCAACCACTGCCATTGAACAACCGCAGCTTCCAACAAGGATGTTGGCGTATCGGCGTTATATTCAAACATTTTAAGGCTGTCGCCATCATAGCCAAAATCAAAGCGTCCATATAAATAAGGATCTTGATTACGCCAAGAGGTTTCAATAAGCTGTTTTTGCAACTCCGTAAAACGATAATTTTCATAATCGCCTTTTTTAATTTCATCCGCCGCAAAATCTAAACACATTGAATGCAATTCATTAGTTGTATCCTCAATGCGATCAATTTCCGCTAAGGTAAATTCATAGGCGACATTATCAGACCAATAATGAGATCCATCGCTGGAAGGCAAGTTATAATAATCAAATCCAACATTAAGTAGCTGTTGCACCATATCTGGTCGAGTAGGAAACCCGGTTACACGTTTCATTTAGCCCCCACTGCTACGATTAGTATTATTTGGGCTACTAAAACCACCGCGAGATACAGGTTTGCTATTCATGCTTCCTGCATTTCCTTTCACAAGCATTGGTTTTCCAACAGAACGATTCGTTTGCGGTTGCACAACTTGCCCTGTTGGTGTGGTGACAGCTCGATTTCCAGGATGATAGCTTGGACCAAGGAAACTACTAATTGCACGAGCCGCCATATACCCCATAACGCCACCAGCAATCGCAGCCCCTAAAGAAGGATCGGTACTTTCAGCTTTTGCAGTTGATTCAGCGTTGTTCTCGCTTTGATTAGCTTGTGCATTATTTTCAGCTGGATTTTTTACCGCACTTTCTGCATTACCGTTATCACGAATATTTAAACCAAGCCCCTGCTGTGGTGTGGTTTCAGTTTTCTGAGTACTGTCAGTATTTTTATCTGCCTCACAAAGCTCAATTTTTTTCCAATCCGCTAAACAATCGTCTAAAGACTGATACACATCACGTTGTACTTGTTCTTCTGAACAGCCTCCTAATAAGGCCACAATAGATAAACTAACTAAAATCTGATTTTTCTTTTTCATTGTTCTCAATTTTTATCGAATGGTTTTTACGCCTAGCCATTGCTCGGCCTGTTTATTAGTAATTTCTTCACGAGTCCACATACTCATTAAATCTGGTTGTGGATATTTATTGCTGTTATAGCCGACTAAACGGGCAAAATCAAATACGGCATGAGGATAGCCATTAATAAGCAATAAGGCTAAATAACCACTCTCATCCCAACAAATTTCAAGTTTACGAGCCTCATGATGATTAGAGGTTGAATCAACATTATACACGTGCAACATATCAACTATCGGTTGAGCATTTTGACGCATATCAAGTGCATAAAAATAGCCTGTTTCGCCGTCATCTTCAAACATTACAGCAAAATGCTCAAATACCGTAGAATGCGTTCCCACTTGCTTTGGCGTTCCTAAAAAGAGTTCGTCCTCTAAAGTTAAATGTAACATTCCCTTTCCTTTAAATATTAGATATAAAAACACCGCACTTTTATACAAAGTGCGGTGAGATTTTACAGTAAATTCAGCGTGAATTACGCTTGACCTTTAACCGCTTTTAAGCCTGGGAATGCTGCTGGAGTACCTGCGCGTTCTAATGCTTCTTCGATACGGATTAATTGGTTGTATTTAGCAATACGGTCAGAACGGCTCATAGAACCAGTTTTGATTTGACCTGCTGCTGTACCAACCGCTAAATCAGCGATGGTTGCATCTTCGGTTTCACCTGAACGGTGAGAGATCACAGCGGTGTAACCTGCATCTTTAGCCATTTTGATTGCTGCTAAAGTTTCAGTTAAAGAACCGATTTGGTTGAATTTGATTAAGATAGAGTTTGCGATACCTTTTTCGATACCTTCTTTTAAGATTTTGGTGTTAGTTACGAATAAGTCGTCTCCCACTAATTGAACGCGGTCGCCTAACACTTTAGTTTGGTATGCAAAACCTTCCCAGTCAGATTCATCTTGACCATCTTCGATAGACACGATTGGGTATTGTTTAGTTAATTCTTCAAGATAGTGTGTGAACTCTTGAGAAGTGAATGAACGGCCTTCGCCTTTCATTTCATATTTACCAGTTTCTTTGTTGTAGAACTCAGAAGATGCGCAGTCCATCGCTAAAGTCACGTCTTTACCTAATACGTAACCTGCTTTTTCTACTGCTTCTTTGATACATGCTAAAGCATCTGCGTTAGATGCTAAGTTAGGTGCGAAACCACCTTCGTCACCAACTGCTGTGCTCATGCCTTTAGATTTTAATACTTTCGCAAGGTTGTGGAATACTTCAGCACCGATACGAAGTGCTTCGCGTAATGTTTTCGCCCCAACTGGTTGAATCATGAATTCTTGGATATCAACGTTGTTATCTGCGTGCTCACCACCGTTGATGATGTTCATCATTGGTAATGGCATAGAGTAAACGCCTGGAGTGCCGTTAAGTTCTGCGATGTAAGCGTAAAGTGGTAAACCTTTAGACGCTGCAGCTGCTTTTGCGTTTGCTAAAGATACCGCTAAGATTGCGTTTGCACCAAAGTTAGATTTGTTTTCGGTTCCGTCTAAATCGATCATGATTTGGTCGATTTCAGCTTGGTTAGACGCATCTTTACCAAGAATTGCTTCAGCAATTGGGCCATTTACTGCTGCTACAGCTTTTAATACGCCTTTACCTAAGAAACGAGATTTGTCACCATCACGCAATTCTAATGCTTCGCGAGAACCAGTTGATGCACCAGATGGAGCCGCAGCTAAACCAACAAAACCACCTTCTAAGTGAACTTCAGCTTCAACAGTTGGATTACCGCGTGAGTCGATGATTTCGCGACCAATCACTTTAACGATTTTTGCCATTTTTATTTTCCTCAATTAAGTTAATTAAAACGGGTTAGGCGAGCCTAAAACAGGCGATATAATAAAGCTATTTTGAGATTTTGTCTTGTAAAAAATGCGTATGCTTTGATCTTTATCTATTTTTACAAAATAAAAGAGCGGTGAAAAAATTCGTTGTTTCTCACCGCTCTTTTTACTCTAATTTAATCCATTACTTCACAGATTGTTTGTGATTTTCATAGGCTGCTTTTACAAACCCAGCAAACAACGGATGACCATCACGAGGCGTAGAAGTAAATTCTGGATGGAATTGGCAAGCGACGAACCAAGGATGATTTGGCACTTCGATAATTTCTACCAATTTTTTATCTGCAGATAAGCCCGTTACTTTCAATCCTGCTTTTTCAATTTGTGGAAGCAAGGTATTGTTCACTTCATAGCGATGACGATGGCGCTCTTCAATGGTTTCTTTTCCATAAAGCTCGCGAGCGCGGCTGCCTGACACCAAATGACATTGTTGTGCGCCTAAACGCATTGTTCCACCAAGATCAGATTCATCGGTACGCACTTCTGTATTACCATCTGCATCTTGCCATTCCGTGATTAATGCCACCACAGGTTGTTCACAATCTTTATCAAACTCGGACGAGTTAGCTTTAGTTAAACCCGCTACATTACGTGCATATTCAATCAATGCGATCTGCATACCTAAGCAAATGCCCAAGTAAGGAATTTTGTTTTCACGTGCATATTGTGCGGTACGAATTTTACCTTCCACACCACGATAACCGAATCCACCTGGAACAAGAATACCATCAATGCCTTTTAATACTTCAACACCTTTGGTTTCAACATCTTGGGAATCAATATATTTAATGTTAACGCTTAAACGATTAGTCAAACCTGCATGCTTCAATGCTTCATTTACAGATTTATAGGCATCGGGTAACTCAGTATATTTACCCACCATGCCAATGGTCACTTCCCCCACTGGATTGGCTTGTTTGTAAAGCACTTGCTCCCATTCAGACAGATCCGCTTCAGGGCAAGTCAAACGGAAACGTTCACAGACGAAATCATCTAAACCTTGAGATTTTAATAATGCTGGGATTTGATAAATCGAATTTACATCTTTTAATGAAATGACTGCACGTTCTGGAACGTTACAGAATAAAGCAATTTTCGCGCGTTCATTTGGCGGAATCATACGATCTGAACGACAAATCAACACATCAGGTTGAATACCAATAGAAAGTAATTCTTTTACAGAATGTTGGGTTGGTTTAGTTTTAACTTCCCCCGCCGTTGGAATATAAGGCACTAAAGTTAAGTGCATAAATAACGTATGTTCACGACCAACTTGAACGGCTAATTGACGTAATGCTTCTAAGAATGGGAGTGATTCAATATCCCCAACGGTACCTCCCACTTCAACAATCACAACGTCATGACCTTGTGCACCAGCAATGACGCGATCTTTAATTTCATTGGTGATATGTGGAATCACTTGAATTGTTGCACCAAGATAATCGCCACGACGCTCTTTACGTAATACTTCAGAATAAATTTTACCTGTGGTGAAGTTATTACGTTTAGTCATTTTCGTGCGGATAAAACGCTCATAGTGACCTAAGTCTAAATCTGTTTCAGCACCATCTTGTGTAACGAAAACTTCCCCATGTTGGGTTGGGCTCATCGTACCTGGATCCACATTAATATATGGATCTAATTTCATAATGGTTACGTTTAAACCGCGAGCTTCTAAAATTGCCGCCAATGATGCTGCCGCAATGCCTTTACCTAACGATGAAACCACACCGCCAGTGACGAAAATATAATTTGTAGCCATAGGGAACCTAATCTGTATTGGGATATAAATGATTATAGCTAATCATCTTACAGACAAAATCAACCAAAAGTGCGGTCAAAAATCGAAGATAACTAGCTATCAAAGACGGGACGGTAGTTTACCTGATTTGGTCAATGAACTCAATTAGAAAACCACAATTTAGCATGTAAAGCCTTATTAGATTTATCTATCCTCTAGGATGAAATCTTTCATGCAATCGTTTCAATCTCTCTTTTGCCACATGAGTATAAATCTGTGTTGTGGATAAATCTGTATGCCCTAGCAACATTTGCACCACGCGTAAATCCGCACCGTGATTTACTAAATGGGTGGCAAAAGCATGGCGAAGAACGTGAGGGGAAAGTGCATCAGCATCGATATCTGCCAGAATGGCATAATGTTTTACACGATGCCAGAAAGTTTGACGAGTCATTTGCTGTGCACGCTGACTTGGAAAAACAACATCAGAACTCTGCCCATTTAATAGCACTGGGCGACCATAAAGCATAAATTGACGAACCCAATAGGCAGCTTCTTCCCCCATTGGCACAATACGTTCCTTGTTTCCTTTACCAATCACTCGCACCACGCCTTGTTGCACACTCATGTTTTCAATCGTAAGCGAAACTAACTCCGTGACACGAAGCCCCGTAGCATAAAGCAATTCTAACATTGCTTTATCACGCAGCTCCAAAGGCACTTCCACATCTGGCGTATTGAGCAAATCTGACACTTGTTGCTCAGTTAAATATTTTGGTAGGCGACTGGGTAATTTAGGCGAACTTAGCACCGCACTTGGATCATCAACTCGATATTTTTCCCGATATAAATATTGGAAAAGTTTACGCATTGCACTTAACATTCGCGCAGTGCTCGTGGCTTTGTAACCTTTCTCCAAGCGCTCACCTAGAAAACCTTGTAAATCTACAGCATCTAAGGTTTCCAAAGACAAGTCGTTTTTATCCAACCAATCACAAAGTGCGGTTAAATCCAAACGATAAGATTGAACGGTATTTTCTGAAAGCCCTTTTTCAATCCAATATTCGTTAAGAAACAAATCAATGAGCGCAAGATTTTTCATATTACTTCTCTACAAGGAAATCGATGCGTCCTATTTATGCTGAACAATCAAAAAGGCATTTAATTTGCGTGGAATCACAAAAAATGCTGCCGCCGCAATAATACTCATAAATACAAATGTCATCGCTGGCGACATTGGATAAATCATACCTGCAATCGCGGTGAAAATGGCAATAAGCACACCATTCGATAAACCATTATACAAACCTTGCAACTTCGCAATATGACTTTGCGGTTGCGTAGTGATATAGCGAACAATCGCATAATGGCACACGGCATAAGTCAAACTATGCATAAGTTGCAATAAGAATATCAACCAAAAATCTTCAATATATCCCATTACAGCCCAGCGTCCGATGCACGCAAGCGCAGAAATATAAAGCAGCGCACTGATAGAAATATTTTGAAATAAGCGACGAGAAAAGAAAAATAATACAATTTCTGCTAATACCCCAATGCCCCAAAGTAAGCTAGTTTGAGAAACGGAGATCCCAATGCTTGTCCAATAAATTGTGCTATAAACATAATAAGCCGCATGAGAGCCTTGAATAAGCCCCACTGCAATCATGACTCTCAATGTAATAGGATTTTTCAGTAACGCAATAAAACCAATATTATTTTGAGCGCCGCCTTCAGGGATCTCATCTTTTGGGGGAATGGTTGGTTTTAAAAGCTGAATGATAGTATAGAAGGATAAAAGTGCGGTTAAAATCCACACGATATTTTGCTCGCCAACCCAGCCAATCATGCCACCAAACACCACTACGCCAAGAATAAAGGCCGCAGAGCCAATTAAACGTACTTTACCGTAATCCAAGCCTATTTGTCGTTGCCAAGTGGATGCCAACGAATCCCCAATCGGCATTCCCGCTGAATTCACAGAGGCGTATAAACCAATAGCAATAAACAACAACCAAAAATTATGCGCAACTAAGCTCATTGCCGCCATAATAATGGCCGATGCTAATGCCAACAGACGTAAGGAAATAATAATATGATTGGCTTTTTTAATTAACGATGAAAAAAATAATCCGCCCGCAAATCGGAAAATATAAGCACTCCCGATCACCAAACCAATCATTTCTTCGCCATATTGTTGTGATTTCAACCATGCTGGGAAGAACGGCAAAAATACGCCATAAGCGCAGTAGTAACCTAGAAAGCTCAGGGCGAGCCAATAAAAAGGACGAACTTGCATCAGAATAAAGTTTCCATTTCTTGTGAACGAGACAAACAAGCCTGCATAGCTTGCTCTATAGTTTGATTAAAATGTTGTGCGTCAAATACCGCTAACGCCGCCGCAGTGGTGCCACCTTTCGAAGTGACATTTTCTCGTAAAGTTGAAAGCGCAATTTGCGGATTTTCGGTCACCATTTTTGCTGCACCAAGCATGGATTGCTGCACTAATTCACGCGCAGTTTTCTCATCAATATTCATTTTGATTAAGGCCTGCTGCATTGCTTCCAGCATTAAAAAGAAATAGGCAGGGCTACTTCCTGACGCGGCAGTTACTGCGTGCATTTGAGTTTCATCATCCACCCAAACCGTTCTTCCCACAGCACCCAATAAATCTTGTGCAAAAGTGCGGTGATTTTCGCTCGTATTTTTCGGTGCAAATAAACCCGCCATGCCTTCCCCCACCAATGCGGGCGTATTTGGCATGACGCGTACTATCGATTTTATACTTGGAATTAATGCGTTCAAGCGTTCAGTTGAAATACCCGCAGCAATGGAAATTAATAATTTATCGGAAAAATCCACCGCACTTAGTGACGAACAAACTTCAGCCATCATTTGAGGTTTTACCGCAAGCAACACAACCTCAGCTTTGATTACACTTTCCACATTATTTTCTGAAGTTTCCACGCCAAGATTGGCAAAAAATGCTCTTTTTTCCTCATTCGGATCATTCACAATAATTTGCTCGACAGGATAACCTTGTTTCAATAATCCAAGAATAATAGCCTGCGCCATATTGCCGCCGCCAATAAAGGCAATCAATTTATGTTGCATCGTTTTTCCTACTTTTATGGGCTATAATGCCGCACATTCTACCCTATATTGAAGGAAGTGTTACGATGTGGTTCAAAAATTTAATGACTTATAGGCTGACTAAACCGCTAGATTGGGATCTTGCACAGCTACAAACTCAACTGGAAGATTGTCAATTCCATCCTTGCGGTGCTCAAGATCAAAGTAAATTTGGTTGGTCTGCTCCATTAAGAGGTTCTGACTTACTCTATTTTTCTGTTGGAAAACAAATTCTATTAATCGCCAAAAAAGAAGAAAAAATCTTGCCGGCAAACGTGGTCAAACGTGAACTTGATGAACGCATTGAAAGCCTTGAACAAAAAGAAAACCGCAAACTTAAAAAGGTAGAAAAACAGACATTAAAAGATGATGTCGTGATCAATTTATTACCTCGTGCGTTTAGTAAAAATCACCATACAGCGCTATGGATTGATACAGAAAATAATCTTGTTCATGTTGATGCCGCATCGAGTAAACGCGCGGAAGATGCGCTCGCATTACTCCGTAAATCCTTAGGTTCGCTTCCTGTTGTGCCTTTAGCCTTTGCTAATGAACCCAGCACGATTTTAACCAATTGGATCCTTCAAGATAGCTTACCGCATTGGTTACTTGCATTAGAAGAAGCCGAGCTTCGTGGCAGCCAGGAAGACAGCGTTATCCGTTGCAAAAAACAACCCTTAGAAAATGAAGAAATTCTCGCACTTCTGCAAGATGGTAAAAAAGTAGTAAGTAAATTAGCTTTAGAATGGGAAGACACCTTAACTTTCGTTTTTAACGAAGATTGCACCCTCAAACGTTTAAAATTTGCAGATAGTGTACGGGAAAAAAATGATGATATTCTGAAAGAAGATTTTGCACAGCGTTTCGATGCAGATTTTGTACTGATGACTGGTATTCTAGCCAAACTCACCGAAAATTTATTAGATGAATTTGGTGGCGAAAAAACTAGACTGTAAAATCATATTACAAATTTACCGCACTCTTTTCAGTTTATATCTAAAAATTCTTTGCCCATAAAAATACCTGTTTCTGATATTACTCAAAAACAGGTATTTATTTTCTGTTATGGAAAATTAGTTATCTAATTACCATTCAAAGTTTACACCAGCGTTATAAGTTACACCGCCACCTTGTGTAAATGCAACCCCTGCTTTAGTCGCAATGTTTTGGTTATAACGATAACCAGTACCAATCGCTACTGCAGTTTGAGATTTATAACCACCTACAGCTGCTGTAAAGTTTGCTTTACCCACAGTATATGGTTGGAATAAACCTGTTAAAGCAGCTTGAGCAGCAAGACCACGTTTAAGATCTTTATCAAGTTTATTTACTCTATTATCTAAATGATCAAGACGTTTTGTATGAGCATTAACATCGGTACGTAAATTTCTAATATCTGCTGCCTGAGCTCTAACAACTGAATTATCCGCTTTTAATGCAAATTTATTATCGGTTTCAGTTTTACTATATACGTCAGCTACATTTGCTTTAGCATTTAGTTTTCTGTCGCTTTCAGTCTTAGTATA
>NZ_LYCK01000013.1:216493-219583 GCF_001679045.1 Haemophilus haemolyticus | reverse complement strand
TTAGTATATACCTCTGATGCGTTTGCTTTTTCGTCCAGTTCTTTATTTGTATCATCGGCAAACTTATTATAATCCTCTACAAATTTCTTGACATCACTAACTAAGTTGTAGTGTTCCTCACGAACATTTTCTATAGAATTATGATTTTCTTCAACCTGATCAGATACACTGGTAATAGCTTCTGAATTAGTAGACACTTCTTCTTTAAGAGCTTCTAATGCTTGCTTATCAGCTTTGTTTTCAACAAGAGCCTTAACATCGTCTAAATGATTATAGCGTTTCAAGTCATTAATGATTTCTGAATGTTTATCAACCACATGAACTAATCCTGAATCAGGACTACCGTCACCATCTATAATCTCTTTATGTTTCTTGACGATGTCGTATAATCCACCTTCACCAGTTACACTATCCATAGCAGTAGTTAATTCTGAAACCTCTTTATCCAATTTTTCAAATTGAGTGTTAGCAGAAATTAGATCCTCTCTATTCTTTTTAACATCGCCAGCCAGTCTTTCAACGTTCTCATCTGTTTTATCCAAATCTTCACTTAGATCCTCTATAGAATCTTTATTTTTAACAACGGTAGCAACTATCCCTTTTCCTTCTAAAGGATCATTCTTAACATCTTCCTCTGTTGCTTTTTTTGGAGTTACTTTATTTGTATCTGGATTTACATCATACACAGTATCACCAGCTTTAAAACCATTTAAAGTTAATGTGTTATTGTAAGAGTTTGCAGCTACTCCAGCAATCGCATTAACTAATCCTTCCTCAGGCTTACCCTCAGGGCCATATACAACCTTATGCAAGTCTGAAACCCCATCCTGCAAATCCTTAACTGCCCCAGCAGCTCCAATTAGATCCTCTCTATTCTTTTTAACATCGCCAGCCAGTCTTTCAACGTTCTCATCTGTTTTATCCAAATCTTCACTTAGATCCTCTATAGAATCTTTATTTTTAACAACGGTAGCAACTATCCCTTTTCCTTCTAAAGGATCATTCTTAACATCTTCCTCTGTTGCTTTTTTGGGAGTTACTTCATTTGTATCTGTATTTACATCATACACAGTATCACCAGCTTTAAAACCATTTAAAGTTAATGTGTTATTGTAAGAATTGGCAGCAACGCCAGAAAGATTCTTGTTAATCTTTTTAATTTTCTCGTCTTGTTTTGTAATTTTTTCAGTGACTTCTGATTTAACAGCTTCCGTTTGTTTTGTAATCTCTGTGTTAATAGCTTTTCCAAACGAACTTCCAGCAGCCTCAACAGATGTATCTTCTGCAGTAGCTGAAGCCGAAACAATACCACCCACAAATAATGCTATCGCAGTGCGTTTTAAAATTTCACATTTCATAAAAATAATCCTTTTTGGTTAACTTGGTTTATGTTGTTTTATAAAATAATTGCGAAAAAGTGAATCAATCAATTATCCCAAATAATTAATATATCTCAACCTTAAAGCGTGTAATTTATACACCTAAAACGTATAGAATACAATTTCAATAAAGTGATCTAGATCACAATTTCAATATAAAATACAAAGTGCGGTGAAAATTAACCTAATTTTTCAAATTAGAATAAAAATTGAGTTAGTTTGAGGGAATACTTGGAATGTGCATTGATTAACTATATGGAATCAAGCATAGACAAAAGCCTTTCCAAAATCTTAGGAAAGGCTTTCTTATCATTAAATTATTGTTCAGTATTTGAGTTACTTGGCTTGCGTCGTTTGCCGATATTTTTCGTATCCTTATGACGTAATTTCACTTTTTTCTTCGCCTCTGTTTTTTTCTTTTCTTCACGTTTTTCTTTAATACGTGCCTTTTGTTTTTTGCTGACAGATTTCACTTCACCATCTTTTGGTGGCTTAGTGCGAGGTTCTAAACCTTCTAAAATACGCGCCTTTAAAATTTCCTCAGTATAGCGTTTGATTTTACCCAGTAACTTGTAATCATGGGCTTCAACAAAAGAGACTGCCGTGCCCTTTTTACCTGCTCGCGCTGTACGTCCAATTCGATGCAAATAAGTATCCGCACTATACGGCAAATCAAAATTCATAACATGGCTTACATCATCAATATCAATACCACGCGCCGCCACATCGGTTGCAACCAATACCGTCACAATACCTGATTTCAATTTATCAATCGCATTGTTACGTTGAGTTTGTGCCATTTCACCTTCTAAATACGCGGAACGAATACCTCGTTTACGCAATGTTTCAGAAAGTTCACGCGCATCTTCACGACGACGAACAAACACAATTCCACGCGTCACATCTTCAGTTTCGATAAAGCGTGCGAGCAATTTGATTTTATGTTCATTGCTGTCTGCGTGATAATACCATTGATTAATTTTTTTTCTCTCTCGACGACTTGGTTCAGCATCCACTTTAACAGGATCATTCAATAAACGCTCCGCGAAATCGACCAACAACTCCCCTTCCAAGGTAGCAGAAAATAACAAGGTTTGTTTTCGCCAACGGGTTTCAGCCGCAATTTTTTCCGCATCTTGTCCAAATCCCATTTGTAACATTCTATCTGCTTCATCAAAAATCAGCATTTCAACCGAACGGCAATCAAAATTTTCTTCCTTAATGTATTGCAACAAACGACCGGGCGTAGCCACCACCAAATCTTGATTAGTGTTGAACACATCACCGTGATTTTGATACGCCACGCCACCTGTAATTGTCGCAATATTTAAATGGGTGAACTGCGCTAATTCTTCCGCTTGTTCAGCCACTTGCATTGCCAGTTCACGGGTTGGCGTTAATACCAAAATACGCGGCGGGCCTGGTTTACGACGAGGATAATCCAATAAATGTTGTAGCGCAGGTAGTAAAAAAGCAGCCGTTTTTCCTGTTCCCGTTGGTGCAGATCCTAATACATCACGCTCTTCCATTGCAGCAGGAATGGCTTCCATTTGAATAGCTGTTGGGCGGGAATAACCTTTTTTCTCAAGCGCCTTTAAAAGCTCAGGAGAAAGATCGAATTGTTCAAATTGGGATAAATTCATTATTGTGCGGTTCTTTGTTAAAATTGACGCGGATTATACCTGAAATTAGGGGCTGTTGATAACTCATT
>NZ_LYCK01000013.1:0-216353 GCF_001679045.1 Haemophilus haemolyticus | reverse complement strand
AATGAGTTATCAACAGCCCCAAGTGCGGTCAATTTACGAAAAATTTATGAGCAGATTTACCTTTAAACAATTCCATATCAATCAAGATTCTTGTGCGATGAAAGTCGGCACTGATGGCATTTTGCTAGGTGCTTGGGCTGATGTAAAACATTGTAAAAATATTTTAGATATGGGCAGTGGCACAGGATTATTGGCTCTAATGTTGGCACAACGAACTGAAGAAAACTGCCAAATTCAAGCGGTTGAGCTGGATCCCATTGCAGCAAAACAAGCACAAGAAAACATCAATGATTCTGTCTGGAAAAATCGCATTCAACTTATTCAAACAGATATACAACATTTTTTACAAACCACTGAACAAACCTTTGATTTAATTGTGGCAAATCCACCTTATTTCGAACAAGGTATTGCTTGCAAAAATGAGGAACGAGAATTGGCTCGTTATACCAAGCAAAACCACTTAAATTGGTTAGAATGGGCTGCCACGCGCTTATCGGAAAATGGGAGAATAAGTTTTGTTTTGCCTTATGATGCAGGGAAAACACTCATAAAATCCACGGCACTTTTTTGCATCAAACAGACGAATGTCATTACTAAAGTGGGAAAAACGCCCCAAAGAATGCTACTCACGTTTTCTAAACAACCCCAAGTTTCAATACAAGATCAATTAGTGATTTATGATGAGGACAACCAATACACTGAGGCGTTTATTGAATTGACTAAAGACTTTTATTTGAAATTTTAAAGGGGAAATCATTTTCCCCTTTAATCATACACTATCTAAAATACCACTTCGCTAACAACACACCCGCATTCACTGCAATGTTTAAGCCTGATTTAATTGGACTTGCGAGCGTTAAACGCACTTGTGTATCTTCTGGCGTCGCTAAACTTTCCGTAGAACTTTCACTTAGCACAAAAACCACTTTATTTTTTAACCGCACTTTATCCAACGGTTCGCCTTGTTTATTATGCGATACGTGAATAATTTGATAGCCTGATTTTCGCAATTGCATCAAAGCCGAATCAATATAATCTGTTTCTAACACACGAATATATTCCGCACCACCTTCTGCTACGCGCATTGAGGCTGCCGAATACAGATTTTCCACATTATCGGAAACAATATTTTTCACACCAAAATACGCACAAGTACGCAATACGCCACCAATATTTTGCGCATTATTCACGTTATCTAGTAGCACTAAACAATCCTCTTCACGAGGAATATCTAAATAACCTTGCAACGTGAAAGCACGAGGTTTCTTCACCAATAAGCAAATGCCACCATGATGTTCTGTTCCACTCACTCGAGCTAATTCTTCTCTATCTACAACATGATAAGCCTTCTTGTTTTCGGCTAAATAACTCAATACCTCGCCAATTTTGTGTGACATTTGTACGGTTGCCCACAATCGAACAATACTTTCAGGGCGTTCTGCAAATAAAGCTAAACAGGCATTTTCACCGTAAACTTTCATTTCTTCCGCACGGTTTTTCTTAATTTTTTCAGGTGCTCGAGGAGAAAGCGCCCCCGTTTTCTTTTCTTTTGTTTTATAAACCGTACCCGTACTTTTTATCGTCACTTGAACCTTAGGTTGTTCTACATTTTTATTTGATGGTGCACGAGATAAAGAAAGTTGCGTAATTTTAGTTTCTTTCACTTCTTGTTTATCACGAGAAAAACGAGATTTTTCGTTTCTATTTCCATTAAATTTATCATTAGAGTGCGGTCGATTTTGAGTTGGTTTTTCTCTGTATTTTTCACCTACTGAGCGTTCTTGAAAGGATCTGCCGGCGGATTGAAAAAACGGTTTGCGTTTGTCGTTCATAGGGTTTCCCTGAATAAAAATGAATATTTTTTAGCCAAAAAATGCTAAAATTTTTGAGCATTATAACGAAAAAAAGCCTTTTTTCTATTAATAAGCGCGTGAAATATTGTAAACTAACGCACTAGTCTTTAATCACGAGATGGATTATGTTAATCAATAAAACCAAACGAGCTGAACAAAATTTAAATAATTTGCCATTCCTTGCTTTGCAAGCTGAGCAAATTGAATTTTTGGGTAGCCCGGCTGAATTTAAAACTCAAATTATTGAATTAATCAGAAACGCAAAAAAACGTATTTATGTCACCGCACTTTATTGGCAAAAAGATGAAGCGGGGCAGGAAATCCTCGATGAAATTTATCGCGTGAAGCAAGAAAATCCACACTTGGATGTAAAAATTCTCATAGATTGGCATCGCGCACAACGCAATTTATTAGGCGCGGAAAAATCGGCCACCAATGCAGATTGGTATTGCGAGCAACGCCAAACTTATCAGTTGCCTGATGATCCGAATATGTTCTTTGGCGTGCCAATTAATACGCGCGAAGTTTTTGGTGTATTGCACGTTAAAGGCTTTGTATTTGATGATACGGTGCTTTATAGCGGTGCAAGCATAAATAATGTCTATCTTCATCAATTTGAAAAATATCGTTACGACCGCTATCAAAAAATCACTCATGCCGAATTAGCTGATTCGATGGTGAATTTCATCAATGATTACTTGTTAGATTTCAGTGCAGTTTATCCACTTGATGTGACCAACCGCCCTCGTACCAAAGAGATCCGCGGCAATATTCGCGTTTATCGTAAAGACCTTGCTCAAAATGGTGAATATTCATTAAAAAGTGCGGTAAAATTACCGAATGTTTTAAGCGTATCGCCACTGTTTGGCTTAGGCGCATCGGGCAACGAATTAAATCAAGTGATTGAAGATTTATTCTTGCAAGTACAAGAAAAATTAGTGATTTGTACGCCATATTTTAATTTCCCACGTACATTGCAACATAAAATAGCAACGTTATTAGAAAATGGTAAACGAGTAGAAATTATTGTTGGCGATAAAGTCGCAAACGATTTTTATATTCCACCAGAACAACCATTCAAAATGGCGGGAGCGTTACCTTATCTTTATGAAAGTAATCTTCGTCGTTTCTGTGAAAAATTTGAGTCACAAATTGAAAATGGTCAGCTTGTGGTGCGTTTATGGCGTGATGGCGATAATACCTACCACTTAAAAGGTGTGTGGGTAGATGACCGTTATATTTTACTTACGGGCAATAATCTTAACCCTCGAGCATGGCGTTTGGATGCAGAAAATGGCTTATTAATTTACGATCCTCAACAACAGCTTTTATCCCAAGTGGAAAAAGAGCAAAAACAAATTCGCCAACATACAAAAGTATTAAAACATTACACTGAATTAGAAGAATTGAATCAATACCCAGAACCAGTGCAAAAACTTTTGAAAAAATTTGCACGAATTAAAGCGGATAAATTGGTGAAAATGATTCTGTAATGCTGAATAATACTTTTTAGATCTAATAATAAAGCCTTGTGAAAACAAGGCTTTATTCTTTCAATTAAAAGAGATTAACTTAACAGCGCCTGCGCAGCTGCGATCACAACAGACACTGCTTTTTCTTCCGTTTGTTTCATTGTTGCTTCATTTGGAATTTCTTGTTGAGTGCGGTTTACAATCACGCCCGCAACCATCCCTGCACGTAAACCTAATGCGCTACACATGGTAAACAATGTTGACGATTCCATTTCGTAGTTCATCACATTCAAATCTTGCCATTGTTTAAGTAACCCTTGGTAATCACGATATACTTTACCGCTATAGGTATCATAACGTTCTTGACCTGGATAGAATGTATCAGATGATGCGGTTACACCTACATAAGGCTCGATACCTTTTGCTTTCGCTGCATTATAAAGTGCGGTTGTACATTCAAAATTTGCCACAGCAGGATATTCTAATGGTGCGAAATGACGGCTTGCACCATCTAAGCGAACAGAAGCGGTTGTGATAAGAACATCGCCTACATTAATATGTGGTTGAATTGCACCCGTTGTACCAATACGCAAGAAAGTGCGAACACCAAGTTGAGCAAGTTCTTCCACACAAATTGATGTTGATGGCCCACCAATACCCGTAGAACATACCACAACAGGTTGTCCATTAAGGTAACCTAACCATGAAGTAAATTCACGTGTGCTAGCAAGGAACTCTGGATTATCAAGTTGTTTAGCAATACGCTCACTACGCGCAGGATCGCCAGGAACAATAGCGAGTATAGCCCCTTTCAATTGGGATTTTGTGAGGTTTAGGTGGAATACGTCTGACATAATAAATCTCCTTATTGCCATTTAACGTGATGATTTCACCCTGAGGCGAAATCAGATTTTTGAATAAATAAAAGCACGCAAGTATTTTTTGAAAATACAACTTTATCTCTTAAGCGCGCCCATTATGCCTCTCATAATTTGCTTAGTAATTTGATTTCGAATATTTCGCCCTACAGACTGCGCAACACTATTTACAATTTGCTCAGTTGGCGATAATTTTTCACCGCGCTTTTGTGTACCAAAAATCATTCGGCTCAAACTACCTAAGAAGCCGTTTTCTTCTTCCGCTTGAGCTTGCTCCGCTTGTTTTTGTTGTACCGCAGCTAAATCCGCTTGAGCAGTTAATACTTCAAAGGCAGATTCATTATCTACGTATTCTTTATAATACGCATAAAGATCATCATCTTTCACCCAAGCGTTACGTTCGTCTGTGGTTAATGGTGAAAGCTGACTTTTTGGCGGATAGATATAGGCAATTTCAACTGGCGTAGGCATGCCTTTTTCATCTAAAAATGATACCAATGCTTGGCCCACTCCAAGGGTTGAAATAGTCTCGACAACATTCACTAAAGGGTTTGCTCGGAAAGTTTCTGCAGCTGATTTTACAGCTTTTTGATCGCGTGGAGTAAATGCGCGAAGAGCGTGTTGAACACGGTTACCTAACTGGCCTAATACTGTATCTGGCAAATCAAGTGGGTTCTGCGTGACAAAATAGATTCCCACACCTTTAGAACGAATCAAACGCACAACTTGTTCTACTTTTTCCACGAGTACGCTCGGCGCACCATCAAACAATAAGTGTGCTTCATCAAAAAACATAACAAATTTAGGTTTCTCAGGATCCCCCACTTCTGGCAGTTGTTCAAAGAGTTCTGCCATCAACCATAATAGAAATGCGCTATACATTCTTGGGGAATTAATCAATTTTTCAGAATTGAGTACATTAATCACCCCTCGCCCATCGCGAGTTTGCATCCAGTCATCTAGATTCAATGCTGGCTCACCAAATAAATTTGTAGCGCCTTCATTTTCAAGTGTCAGTAATGCTCGTTGGATTGCACCAACACTTGCGGTCGAAACATTGCCATACTCAACTTGGAAGGTTCTCGCATTCTCTGCAACATATTTCAGCATTGCACGCAGATCTTTTAAATCAATGAGCAATAAACCTTTATCATCTGCCACACGAAATACCAGGTTTAATAATCCTTCTTGCGTAGCATTTAGATTCAATAAACGAGAAAGCAACAACGGGCCCATTTCAGAAATGGTTGTTCTAAGAGGAATGCCCGTTTGTCCAAAAACATCCCAAAAAGAAACAGGATAGCCATTAAGATAACTTTCATTGCCTAACCCGAACTGCTCAATTCGTTCCGCAATTTTGCCCTGAAATTGACCGCTCTTTACTAAGCCAGAAAGATCGCCTTTTACGTCTACTAAAAATACCGGAACCCCATCATCACTGAAGGCTTCTGCCATTTTACGTAATGTGACAGTTTTACCCGTACCTGTTGCGCCAGCAATAAGGCCATGGCGGTTAGCCATTTTGGCCGTGATGCCTAGGATTTTACCTTGTTCTGTGCGAGAGAGAGCGTATTGCATAAATGAATATCCTTTTGTTTTTTGTTGTAACGAATAATAAGTAAAAAAAGAAGTGCGGTCAAAAAGTTAAACGTTTTCGGTTATAATTCCATGAAATTTTTTCTAGAACAATAAAAAAGCAAAATGGATGCAAAAATTTTAGTCATAAAAGTGGGGGAAGTTCAAACCCTAACCTTTTCAGATGGAAGCGTATACGAAAGCGCAATTCGTAAGAAAACAGTGCCATCGGTAAAAATTCATTCTCTTGGTGCAGAAGGAAACGATGTGGGTTTAAAAAAACATCATGGTGGTGTAGATAAATCTCTCTTTTTTATGTCGGCAGATTCTTTTAATGAATTAAATGCTTTATTAAATAAAGATTTTTCTTACATGGAAACCGCCACCTACGGAGAAAATTTTGTCGTGTCAGGCTTGAATGAAGACAATGTCTGCATTGGCGATCGTTATCAAATCGGCTCAACCATTTTAGAAGTGTCTCAACCACGCAAGCCTTGTGAGCGTTTATCAAAAAATACGGAAAATGAAGAGACTCGCGATATTGTTTATAAAACCGGGCTCAGTGGATGGTATGTTCGCGTCATTGAAACAGGAGAAATTAGACAAGGTGATGAATTAAAATTGCTCGCGCGCCCTTATCCGCAAGTAACAATTCGCCATTTAAATCGCTTGTTATCCGCACCCGAAAATGAAGCTGAACTAGAAGCGGCATTAGATATTGAAGTATTAGCTGAAGCCTTTAAACGCTCAATTCGATCGCAAGTATCGAAATTCAAACAATAGGGATAAATATGTCAGAAATTTCAACCGCACTTTCAGAAGACTGTCCATGCCAATCTGGTCATCAGTACGCAGATTGTTGTGGCAAATTTCATTTGAGAGAAGCATTTCCCGAAACGGCAGAACAACTCATGCGTTCACGTTATACCGCTTATGTTTTAAAAAATATACCTTATATTGTTGCAACAACTGTGCCAAACCAACAAAGTTTATTAGAGACTCATCTATTGCAAGAATGGTCTGACAACACTACATGGCTAGGATTAGAAATCCTAAAAACAGAAAACCTCACAAAAACTCAAAGTGCGGTGGAATTTAAAGCGATTTTTCAAGGCGAAGAGGGAGAACTTGCCCATCAAGAACGGTCAATTTTTGTGAAAATTGAAAACCGTTGGTATTTTGTGGATCCGACCGTATCCTTGCCTACAATGAAACAACCTTGTGTATGTGGTTCTGGTAAAAAATTTAAACATTGCTGTGGGGAATTTTTATGATTTCATTGAAACAATTTAGCCAGCTCTTTTGGAAACGTTTTTCAGAAAATAAACTCAACCAAGCTGCTGGCGCACTAACTTACAGCACGATGCTTGCTATCGTGCCAATGGTGATGGTGATTTTTTCTATATTCTCTGCCTTTCCTGTATTCAATGAAGTGACGGGAGAATTGAAAGAAATGATTTTCACCAATTTTGCGCCATCAGCGAGTGATATGGTAGGTGAATATATCGATCAATTCGTCTCGAACTCAAAGAAAATGAGTGCGGTGGGAATTGTGAGTTTAATTGCCGTTGCCTTGATGCTAATTAATAACATCGACCGAACTCTCAACAGCATTTGGCATGATACCAGTATTCGCCCTATTTTTACCTCTTTCGCGATTTACTGGATGATTCTGACTTTTGGACCTCTCGTTATAGGTACAAGTATAGGGATTAGCTCTTATATAAAAGTGGTGTTTGAACAATCAGAAACGCTTTCACTCGGCGTAAAATTGCTCAGTTTACTCCCGTTCTTTTTCACATGGTTTATTTTCACATTGATTTATACCATCGTGCCAAATAAGAAAGTGGATATAAGATATTCTGCTTGTGGTGCGCTTATTGCCGCCATTTTCTTTACACTCGGTAAACAAGCCTTTACTTGGTATATCACCACATTCCCTTCTTATCAACTAATCTATGGCGCAATGGCAACATTACCGATTATGCTATTGTGGATTCAAATTAGCTGGCTAGTTGTGTTGGTCGGGGCACAATTATCTGAAGTATTAGGTGAGTTAAAAGAATAAAAATGGAAAGACCGATTTATCAACATCGGTCTTTTTTATTTAGCTATTTTGCAATCTTTAAGGTTTGATAGAGGTAATGACGATAGTCATTCACAAATGCAGGATTAGAGGAATCTTCCAATTTTCCGTGACTTAGTTTACACATTGCGATATTCGCTTTCATAAATTCATCTTCTGCTGATAATCCAGCTACATTCATCAAGACACCCCCGGCAAAAGCGAGATCTAAAAAACGTTGCTCTTGCTTAAATTGACTCGCACAATTACTTCTTACAACAAATTGAGTCACATAATCAGGCTGTGCATAATCTCCTTTCTTCAGTGGGATAACATTATCAAATGCTACTTGGTGATCACCGAAATAACCTAGAACAAAAGGCTTTTTACGTTCATGTAAATAGTTATTCATTCCTTCAATCGCATCATTCAATGCGACAATACGTTGAGCATAGTCATTCAATGCAGAAATACTTTTAGCACCTAAATTAGGCATTTGAAGATTAAATGTATTTTCCATGCCCAATTCATATGGACCATGTTCTCGCATAGTCAACACATAAACAAACATCGGCTGATCTACATTTTCTAATTCAGGATGCTGCTTTTCCAAAATCATTCGGGTGTACTTCATCATTTCTTCACTACTAATATCCCAAAGATTTTTACTAATAGGTGCAGGATAACCAAGATCTTGTGGCTGTAACATTAAATCAAAACCGAAATGATCATAAGCTGATTTTGCATTGTAGTTGCCTTTTGTAAAAGGCGACAAAGCAACACAAAAATATCCTTGAGCTTTTAGATTTTTCACTAAGCCTGATTGCAAGTGCGGTACAACAGAATAAAAAACACCACTTGCTAACGCGCCAAAATCAGTCGAAGGCACACCGGCTAAAAAAGCAAATTCTGATTTCCACGTTGCGCCAGCAAAAGTATGTACACGCAACGGAGAAGCAAATACCGTATCATTTTGGGGTTCAAACATGGAAAGTGGTGGAATAGATTGCTGACTAAAAGCAAATTGATGAGGGTTCAGCGTGGATTCCATTAATGTCACTACAATATCGGGGTTTGTTTCAGATACCTTGTTTGTATCAGATGAAAGTGCGGTCATTTTTTCAATAAAATTTTGGCTATTGCCATCAAAACTTGGCACCTTGAAAAAAATACCGCGGCAAGACATTGGTAAATTTAAAAACACATCACGACCATCATCGGGCAAAGAATCTAACCAAACTTGCACCGCACTTGGCTTTTTAGAATAATGCCACATCAAGCTAAAGCTAACGATAAACAATAACGCTCCAATGTTGTGACCTAATAGTCCTAAAGACTCGACATCATTAAAACCAAAAATCGCATAACCTAATAACGCAAGTAGCCCAATAATGCCAAATAACGCACCTTTATAATGAATTAAGGTTTCCCAATTTCGCCAATCCACTACAAGAAAGAAATCTGAAATTAACAAAGGCTGTTTGTAATAATGAATTTTTAAACGGTGAAATAACATCAGTACCACAAAAAGCACAGATGAAAAATTTAAAGCACGTTGCCATTGGCCAGAAACCATAAGCATGCCGCCAAATAAAAAAGTAAAAAGCGTAATAGCAAAGAAATAAGTCCAACGATAATGAGAGTTTACGATAAAAATCACTGCCGCAATCGTGAATAAAGCTAAGAAAATATAAGCGATCATGAATTTTCCCTATGATGCATAACAGACTAAAATGAGACATGAAAATGTCTGCGCACTTTATCACGTAAACGTAATAGATTGAACGGGAAAAGAAAATTATTTAGATAATTTGAAAATAAAGTGGTGGGCGATACCGGTCTCGAACCAGTGACCCCCTCCTTGTAAGGGAGGTGCTCTCCCAACTGAGCTAATCGCCCGATAATATTAAGGTAAAACCCTAAATTTTCGGTTTATTTAAACACTTTTAAGTGGTGGGCGATACCGGTCTCGAACCAGTGACCCCCTCCTTGTAAGGGAGGTGCTCTCCCAACTGAGCTAATCGCCCACTAGAAAGCGTTTAAATATAAAGGGAAAGTTTGAGCGGAAAGGACACTTTAGAAAAGTGGTGGGCGATACCGGTCTCGAACCAGTGACCCCCTCCTTGTAAGGGAGGTGCTCTCCCAACTGAGCTAATCGCCCGCTTGGTCAAACTTAGTAACATTAAGAACACTTTTTAGAGAAGTGGTGGGCGATACCGGTCTCGAACCAGTGACCCCCTCCTTGTAAGGGAGGTGCTCTCCCAACTGAGCTAATCGCCCTTAATGTTGTGGGTTGGCATTATAGGGAGAATGCATTTTCAGTCAATACCTTTTTATTAAATTTTGTTTAATTGTCGTAAAAATAAGCATAAAATCCGCTTTTTTATTTAGAAGTCAAACAAGTCGTAGTAGAATAACGACTAATATTTTATTGAAGATAGGTTATAAAAATGAAACTAGATGCTCCTTTTAATTTAGATCCAAATGTAAAAGTGCGTACTCGTTTTGCTCCTAGTCCTACAGGTTATTTACATGTAGGGGGCGCACGTACCGCACTTTATTCTTGGTTATACGCAAAACATAATAACGGCGAATTTGTATTACGAATTGAAGACACTGATTTAGAGCGTTCAACACCAGAAGCAACGGCTGCTATTATTGAAGGCATGGAATGGTTAAATCTTCCGTGGGAACATGGTCCTTATTACCAAACTAAACGCTTTGATCGTTATAACCAAGTGATCGATGAAATGATTGAACAAGGATTAGCATATCGTTGTTACTGTACTAAAGATCGCCTAGAAGAACTTCGTCATACTCAAGAACAAAATAAAGAAAAACCACGTTATGACCGTCACTGCTTACACGATCACAGCCATTCACCAGATGAACCCCACGTTGTACGTTTTAAAAATCCAACTGAAGGCTCAGTAGTATTTGATGATGCAGTGCGTGGCCGTATTGAAATCAGCAACAGTGAGCTTGATGATCTTATTATTCGTCGCACAGACGGTTCACCAACTTATAACTTCTGCGTAGTTGTGGATGACTGGGACATGGGCATTACTCATGTGGTACGTGGCGAAGATCATATCAACAACACACCACGTCAAATCAATATTTTAGAAGCGATTGGTGCTCCAATTCCAACCTATGCGCACGTTTCCATGATTAATGGAGAGGATGGCCAAAAACTCTCTAAACGACATGGCGCAGTGAGCGTAATGCAATATCGAGATGATGGCTACTTACCAGAAGCTTTAATCAACTATCTTGTTCGTTTAGGTTGGGGACATGGCGACCAAGAAATTTTCAGTCGCGAAGAAATGATCAACTATTTCGAATTAGATCACGTCAGCAAATCAGCTAGCGCATTTAATACTGAAAAATTACAGTGGTTAAATCAACATTATATCCGTGAATTACCGCCAGAATACGTGGCTAAACACCTTGAATGGCATTACAAGGATCAAGGTATTGATACAAGCAATGGCCCAGCATTAACTGAAATAGTCACCATGCTTGCGGAACGTTGCAAAACCTTAAAAGAAATGGCTAGTTCAAGCCGCTACTTCTTTGAAGAATTTGAAACCTTTGATGAAGCAGCAGCAAAAAAACATTTCAAAGGCAACGCTGCCGAAGCACTAGCAAAAGTAAAAGAAAAATTAACCGCACTTTCTAGCTGGGATTTACATTCTACTCACGAAGCGATTGAGCAAACGGCTGCTGAACTAGAAGTGGGCATGGGTAAAGTTGGCATGCCATTACGTGTCGCTGTGACAGGTTCTGGTCAATCGCCATCAATGGATGTTACCCTAGTCGGTATCGGCAGAGATCGCGTACTTGCGCGTATTCAGCGTGCTATTGATTTTATTAATGCACAAAATGCTTAATATTTAACCGGATAACAAGCCCTGAATAAAATCGTATTGACAGCCACATAGTCAAATTTTATCATGTCGCTATCTTTTATGGGGATATAGCTCAGTTGGGAGAGCGCTTGAATGGCATTCAAGAGGTCGTCGGTTCGATCCCGATTATCTCCACCAAATTCTAATTTTATATAGTATGATATAGTCCGATAAAGCCTTGATATATAGCATATCAAGGCTTTTTTGTTGTTCTAACAAGTCCGATAGAAACCAACCAAATCCACAAATTCTAGTAACACTAATAGTAACACCATGCTATGATAGGATCATATAGTGTTACTAAATTAATTATAACTTTATGATTTATAAAATAAATTTATAAAGTTTTTAGTGTTACTTCATTTTGGAGGTATCTAATGGCAAGAAGAACAACTCCCTTAACAGATACGGAGATAAAAAAAGCTAAGCCAAAAGAAAAAGAGTATAGCTTATGTGATGGTTATGGGCTTTTATTAAGAATTAAGCCTAACGGCTCTAAATTATGGCTATTTAATTATATACGACCTATTCTTGGTACAAGGACTAATTTAGGGCTAGGTACATATCCGATAGTTAGCTTAGCTGAAGCTAGAATGTTAAGAGATGACTGTCGTAAATTATTAGCTCAACAAATTGATCCTAAAAAACATAGAGAAGAACTAGAAAGAAAGCAGCTTATGGATACTCAAAGTTCCTTTGAGAAAGTTGCAGAACTTTGGAAAGAGAAAAAAAGTTCAGAAGTTGAAGAGAAAACGATCAATAAATATTGGCGAAACTTAGAGCTTCATCTTTTTCCTTTGATAGGTCGATATTCTATTAAAGAAATTAAGCCTTCTTTAGTAGTCCAAATGTTAAAGAAAGTGGAGGAAAATGGATCTCCAGATATGGTTCATAGACTATGCGGTCATCTAAATGAAATCTTAAATTTTGCGGTTAATAGTGGGTTAATTGAAAGTAATACTTGCCTAAAAATTAGCTCTACATTCAAGTCTGTTCGTCAAAGAAATAACCCTAGAGTAAGTATTGAAGAAATTCCTACCCTTATAAAATCAATACATAGTGCTAAGATTGAAAAGAAAACTCAATTATTAATCTTATTTCAATTATTAACAATGGTTCGACCTAGTGAAGCAAGTAACGCTTCATGGAGCGAATTTGATTTTGATAAAAAAGAATGGAATATTCCTGCTGAAAGAATGAAAGTGAGGTTTCTACATACAGTACCATTATCATCCCAAGTAATGGCTTTGATAGAACAGCTAAGACCAATGACGGGTCATAATAAATATTTGTTTACTCATAGAAGTGATTTAAAGAAAGCAATGAGTTCATCTACTGTTAATATGGCATTAAAAAGGATGGGTTACAAAGATAAACAGACTGCACACGGATTAAGGGGATTGGCTAGAACTTTTTTAGCAGAACAAGGCGTTCAACATGAGCATGCTGAAGCTTGTCTAGCACATAAAACAGGAAGCCAAGTTAGCCTAGCTTATAATCATGCTAATTATTTGGAGAAAAGAAGGGATATTATGCAAATGTGGGGAGATTATATTGAGAAATGTTCTCAATCTTAAATTTTTTAGGAGAAATTACCATTAAACGGAGTTGTTTTTTTTTGACCTGCCTCTATTAATAATAAAAAAAACAACTAAATTTATTTATAAATTAGTTAAAAACACTTAATGAGTATCTATCTTGATAGATATGATTACTTACCTATGTAAAAGCTACAAATACAAATTGTAGCTTTTACTATATATTAAGATCTCTTAGCTACGTTTATTTTTGAAGAAGATTATCATTATAGATCTATATAGAGAGCTAAGGCTGATGATGAGAATCATCAGCCCTTGATCTATAATTTTTATTAATTAATAGAATTCTAATAATATGGGATCTTAAAAATAGAAAATCGCTTAGATATAGAATATATAGTCAATATAATGCGAGAGACGCTTATGGCAGGAAAGATAAAAAAACACGTAGGGCAATTCATCTATCCCTAAATAATGCTGCTAGCAGTGATTTAGATAGGTTATACAGCGTTTTCTGATAGTTAAATAATTTAGATAAAATAAGTATATTATAGATAGTGTCTATTTCGATTTAAGCAAAGAAATAATCTCTTTCAATGCTGAAATCTCGCTATCTTTTTGTTCAATCACTAGATCTCTTTGTTTCAATAGCTCATCTTTATGCGAAATAGTTAGTTTTAATCGATCGATTTCTGATGTCAAATTCTCATTTGAACCGTAGTAGTTAGTATTATGATCATTCATAAAGAACAATACATTCTTATCATCATTTTTGATTAGTTCTAAAACATCAATATTAAAGATATTGGCAATTTGCTCCAATTTATGAAGATTGAGCTTAGTTTCTCCACGTTCAATTTTTGCATATAGAGTTGCTGGACATACAACGGTGTCTCCATTGACTATAACGAAGATGACCTTCATCTGGATCAGGAGTATCCCATATCCAGTAAAACTCTTCTTTGAGTTCATAGGCTTCTTTTAAAGCAGGAAGATTACCTAACCAAGTATCTAAGAGGAATGATTCACGTTCATTTAGATCGTGTTTACGCTTTAGAAGGATAAACCTTTCACGCATAAGGGTACGTCTTTCTTTTTGGCTCATATGGGCTTTCAAAGACTTTCTGACGTTATCTAAGGCTTGATTAGCCATTCTAACTACATGAAACTTATCTACGACAACTTTAGCGTGTGGAAGGATAGTGTTCACTGCGTCTTTGTAGGGCTTCCACATATCCATTGTGACGTACTCAATGTAAGTCCTGTCACTGATTTCTGAAAGACGTTGGATGACTGTTTCCTTGTTACGGTTAGGCTTGATGTCATAAATAGTCCTGCGTTCAATATTAGTCAATACAAGCCGAGGTCTACGGATAATATGTATCTCGTCTATCCCAAGCCACTTAGGAGTTTCAAACTGGTATTCACGTTCTTTGAGTGCCACATAGTCCTTAAAAACGTTCCTAATGGTTTTCTCGTCAACACCAACGCTTTCTGCGACTTCTACAAAGGTCTTAGACATGGATTGCTCTTGAATGGACTTTAAAAGCCTTTTGGTCATACTACGCTTTTCATCTACAGATATTAGGCGTTCCCAGAAGGTAGATCCGCATTCACGACACTTGTATCGTCTACGGTTCAATTGTAAGCCCACTCGCTTTAAACGAATGGGCAAATCCATAATTAGTTGATTTCTTGAACTGTGTTTGTACAACTTGTCAAAACCACATTCAGGACAACGTTCAGGTGGTCCGACTGCTTCAACTTTAAACATCATATCGGTTTCATTTTATTGTGGCGGTTCTATTGTTTTAATGTCTGGTAGGGATAATAAGTCTGACATATTATTCATCCTTTATTACTCTGCGGTGTTAAGGTATCAATTATAGATTTGATGTCGAAATCATCAGTGTTAAATTATTTTTGTGACCACAAATGCACTTAGAAAATCCCTTAAAGCATTAGCTGGTTCACTTGAATAGGGAGTTGTAAAAAAGTTCCCTTAGCCTGCACAACAAGATAATTTCGAAATATCTTTATCGAACGTAAGTGCAACTAATTTTAGCCCTTCAGCCATTGTTAAATATGGTGCTAGGGTTTCTGTTAAATCTTCTATCGTTAAGCCAAATTTAACAGCTAATGATGCTGCATAGATGACATCTCCTGCATTTTCAGATACAATATGAACCCCTAATACTTTTAGTGTTTCTGCATCTGCTACTAGTTTAAATACACCGGTTGTTTCACGGTTTACAATTGCTCTTGGAACAGCATCTAAAGGTAATACAGATGTCTTCACATCATACCCTTTCTCTTTTGCTTGTTCTTCTGTTAAACCAACCGTTGCAACCGTCGGATTCGTAAACGTAACAGCAGGAACTACCGATAAATCTATTTTTTTGTTTAATCCACCAATAGCATTATCAGTAATAATTCCACCTTCATAGGCTGCTACATATACAAATTGTGGTCCTAAAGTCACATCTCCTGCTGCATAAATCTTTTCATTACTTGTTTGACCAAAATCATTGATCAGGATTTCATTATTTTTTCCAGTTTCAACACCTGCTGCACTTAAATTTAAAGAATCCGTATTTGGTTTTCTTCCAGTGGCAACAAGTAACTGATCTGATTCAATGACTTCTCTACTGCCATTTACTGTTACGTAAACCCTTTTTATCTCTCCACTTTGTTCAACACGCTCAAAAGTTGCCCCTTTGACAAGGTTTATACCCTGTTCAATTAACGCTTTTTCAACTGACTCTGAAATCTCAGGATCATACTCCTTTAAAAGTCGCTCACTTCTTTGCATAAGCGTTATTTCTGAACCTAAATGATGAAATAGTTGTCCAAGCTCCATTCCAATGTATCCTGAACCAATTACAGTTAATCGTTTTGGTATTTTCTTTAACTCAAGAAGTGTTGTACTAGTTAAATAGTCCATTTTTTCAAGTCCTGAAATTTGGGGCAACGAAGGCGATGCACCTGTTGCAATTAAAAAGCGTTTTGCAGATAACTTTGCCCCATTGACCTCAACCGTACTAGCATCAACGAATTTTGCTTCACCTTTAATTAAATCAAAATTATATTCATCAATTAAATCCATATATTTTTGATTCCGAAGTTCGCTCACCAATTTATCCTTTTGCGTGATTAAACTAGCTAAATCCACTTCTCCAGCGGATGTTTGTAAACCTATAAACGGATTGTCTTTTGATAAATGATTGATTTCCCCTGCCCTAAGAAGAGTTTTTGACGGAACACAGCCAATATTCACACAGGTTCCCCCAACCGTTCCACGCTCAATCATTCCAACTTTTGCACCGTATTCTATAGCTTTAATTGCCGAAGAAAAGGCAGCAGCACCAGAACCAATAATAAGAAGGTCATAATTGTCTTCATTAATTAACGCCACGTTTTCTAGTGATGATACTTCTTCAATTTCTCCGGCTTGGTAATTTGCTTCATCAATCGCCTTTATTGCACTTTCAACCTCAATATCATCGGGCAGTTCAAATACTGCTTCACCACGACGATAACTAGACTCAATATTTTTAGCACCTATCTTTTCAAGTGCTGATTCTACGTGTTTTTCACAACCCGTACAGGTCATTCCTGAAATGTTTACCTTAAATTTATTCATAAAAAAGCTCCTTTCGTTAATTAATCTCTCATGTTAATGTTTCTATTATTGGACACGAATGTAATTGCTTTTCAGCTGGACATCGTTGTTTTAAGTCGTCTAACATAGTTTCAATTCGTTTTAAATCCTCTATTTGTTTTTGCACTTCCTTTTGTTTTTTAGAAACAAATTCGAACATATCTTGACAACGAACTTCATCTTTATCTACAACAGCAAGTAATTTATAAATCTCGCTTAAAGAGAAACCAAGTTCCTGTATTCGTTTAATAAACCCAACACGCTTAACGTCATCATATGAATATATCCGATAACCAGCTTCCGTTCGGTGAGGTTCTTGTAATAAATTTTTTCGCTCGTAATATCTGATCGTTTCTTTATTAACTCCACATTTATCTGCAAACTCACTAATGCGATAAATCATCTTATTTCACCCCCTGAATATTATAAACCATGTACCATAGTACACGGTCAAGTAAATTGGACTATTTTATTTTTTTCCCAAAGTATCACTCGTATGTGATTGATACTTTTATATAATACTATTGATTATCCTAACATCCCACCAGAAAATCCAATTTAAACACCAGTTGTTTTTAAACTATTAAGAAAGTAATTCCATTATATATTCCGAAGACCCAAAAAAAGAAATAATGCTAAAAAATGCATTTAATGAATTTTCATTAAAAATGGATAAAAGAGAAAAAGAACAGTTATCTGAATTAGAAAATAAATATTCTAGTAAAAAGAACAGTCTTTCTTCAGATAAAAATAAAGCTATTTCTGATTCAGAACAAAAATTACTAGAAAATGAAAATCATTATAAAAGAATGTCTAGCCAAATCGAATTAGATGCTAAAAACTATAAAAGAGCAGGAGCAAGTGATAAAGAAGTGTCTGAGTCTTTAGAACGTAACAAAAAGGAACTTTCTAATAATTACAATCATCATAAAAATAGATTCAATCAAGAAAGGGATGATAAGGTTAAGAATATTGAAGATAATCTTAGGATTTTAGAAGAATCTTATCCTCAAGATATTAATAGAGTAAAAATTTATTATCAACAAGAAAGGGATAAATATTTATCTGAAACTAAAGAACAGTTAGATAAAATGGTTAGAGAACATGAACAAGCAATAGAAGTTTATAGAAATCAATATAACAGTGGCATAAAAGCACCTATACGTTATAAAATTGAAAGTAGTGATAATGGAAAAGATTTTTATGTAACTATTCAATAAAAAATAAAGCCTAATAGATTAACTCCCTATTAGGCTTTTATTTTATAAAGTTAAATTTATATTAAGGTATTCCATGAGAGCATTTTGAAGTGGTATAACATCTCTCCTAGATTTAAATTTATGATCAACAATATCATTTAATTCTTTAAGGCTGGTTTTAATTTCCATAATTTCATTTTTTAAATCTAAAATATTCATTTTACGAATGAAGTTTTTTACTTTTTTTAGTGTATTCTTATTCAATTCATTTTCCATTATATTTAATATTCTTCTCATTTTAACCATTCTTTTAAAATCATTATCTTCTATATTCAATATACTATTAATACTTTCTTCAAATGAATCGTATCCATCCAATAATTTCTCATTATAATTGTAAAAAAATGCGATAGATACTGACTTTCCTATTCTTGCTTGAGTTCTAAAAATTGCTTGAACTATTTCTGATTTTACTAGATCTTTAGATTCTATTTTAGTATTTAATACTTCAGAAAGTCTCTCTGCATGAAATGAATTATTAAACCACTCACCAAAAAATATTATTGAATCATATTTTATATACTCATTTGTAGCTCTACACTTTCCTGAATTATAATGAATAACCTCATATTTATCTCGCAAATCTTTACTAATATTTTCTTTAATGAAGTTAGGTAGATTCTCTATATGAAATGTATTATTCCATGTAATAACAAGATGTTTATTTCCATTATTCATAGAAATATATTTCTCAAGTTTTCTTATGTCTTCAACAATATCTTTTTTATGTTTCTCATTACTTTTTCTTGTCCTTCGTGTTGATAACAATGTATCATAATAAATATTATTATTTATAACTACTTTACTTTGATTATATCTTTCTATATTCCAATTATTACTACCTTCAAATAAAAATTCTGCTGTGGCATCTAAAATAATTAATTTTGTATCTTCATCTATAAAGTCATTAATATCTTGGTGTATGATAATATCTGATGATATATCTGTATTAGATAGATCTCCTAAAGATACTATAAGTTTATTGAATAGCCAGCTAACTCTTTCATGATATAGTTTTTCATTTTTTATATCAGGTAAATCATTAAATAATTCATTAAATATATTTTTGTCAAAATTTATTATATTCTTAATTGTCTCCTTATTTAGCCTTATCTCTTTTCCGTATATCAACTCTCTCTTATAAAGTTCTACTAATAATTTCTCATGTTTTACTACTATATCCGTATAAGGGGTCTGGAATTCATCAAAGATAACTAATTCTCTCTTTGTTATCTCTTTCTTTATGGGATCATCATAGTTAATAAATATATTGCTTGATTCATATAAAGCCCTCCAGTTATTAGTTACTACTATTCTATATTTTGACAAAGCATAAATATTACATTCTAATTCTTTTAATGTATCGCTTCCTTTATAAATTCCACAAATGGACTGTTTAGGATTTAATGCTTTAACATCAAATACAAGCCTTTTAATTTCTTCATTTGTTTTTACAATAATCAAAGTAGACTTATCAGTATTAGCACAAAGAACCTTTAAATTTGTGGTTTTCCCTGAGCCGCAACCCCAAGCTAAGACTTGCCTATTTGAATAGCTATCTATGCTATTCTTAAGTTTGTAACTGCTATCATCTACTTTATCTAGTAAATAGTTACGCCTAGAAAGTAGATAGTTATTATCATCTACATTGTAATCAATCTCATTATTTTTTAATCTCCATCCCTTCCATTTATCTGGAAAACTTACATTTTCTTTCTTCATAATAATCTCCATAAAAAAGCCACTAAATAGTGGCTTGGATTTAAATTTTTAGCATATAGATATTATCTATTTCAGTTCTTTTTAAATAATCTACTTTTATCAATTCATTTATAGCTTTAATGAATAAATCTCTTTTTAAGTTAAAAACAGATTCCGAGTTGAAAGTAGTTAACGTTATTTCTTTATTTTCATTTTTACTTTTTATGATTAATGTGTATAAGACATTTCTAGCATTGCTAGTTAACTTCTTAAAACGTTTCTCTAATGGCAATTTCCTATTAATAATTGAAAAAATCTTATCATCTACTGTTTTAAGCATAGATCACCTCATTTAGGTTTTTAATGTTGTTTAAGTACCGATTTACATCAGATTCAAAGTAGCCTACGGAGTTAGCTCCTAGGCTAACTTTTTTAGGAAAATTAGGCTTATAATAAGCAGAACTTTTATCCTGCCAAGTGTAGAATGTACTTTTAGATATTCCTAATATCGTTAAAAATTCTTTTACCCTGATTATTCTATCCATGGTAAAACCCCTATATATAAAAAGGGTATTACTCTTTAGTTAGTAATACCCTTATATTATTGCGTTTAAAAAAATGATCTGTAATATCACTTTTGATAAGGCGTATAGCCTCTATTTCATATATTAATAAGAAATCCTTACTGTTGTATGGTCTAACTAAAATCAACTTGAGACCATCCTATACTTCCTCCAGATTGCTTGCAAGCATTTTTTGAACAAATTTTCTGCTTTCCAACATAGGAAACTTATCTTATTCATTCTCATATATAACTAATGTTTTCATTAAGAAAATTTTTAAAAATTTCTGTCTAAAAAATAGTCGAATAATACTATTTTACTTTTTTAGATATTTTCCTATTGTTGTGCTACCATTAACTCACAAGGTAGCATACCAGTGCTTTAATTATTATAGATAATCTATCACTTCATTTTTTAGTAACACCAATAGTAACACTGAACACAAACCCAACAAATAAAGTTATTATAAATCAAAGTCTTATATTGCTAGTTCAGGTGAGATTATCCCACCACTTTATAAGAAAGCCTTGGAATTTTAAATTTCAAGGCTTTTTTGTTGCATTATAAAACCAATAAAAATACATCTAATATCAAAATCCTATCACCTTACATAGTTTTTTTTGATTGATTTGATAGATTTCAATCGTTAAAACCTTTTTGTATGATGTTCACGAAATTTATTTCAACCCTACTTATTTCATACATACAAGGAGTTAATAATGAGTTCTCAATGCCCTTTTTCGCATTTATCGTCTACTAACCTAACTATGGGAAATGGAGCCCCTGTTGCAGACAACCAAAACAGTTTAACAGCTGGTCCGCGTGGTCCATTACTTTCACAAGATTTGTGGCTTAACGAAAAATTAGCTGATTTCGTACGCGAAGTTATTCCAGAGCGTCGTATGCACGCGAAAGGTTCTGGTGCATTTGGTACCTTTACTGTCACACACGATATTACTAAATATACTCGCGCAAAAATTTTCAGTGAAGTAGGTAAAAAAACAGAAATGTTCGCACGCTTTACCACTGTTGCAGGTGAACGTGGCGCAGCTGATGCTGAACGTGATATCCGTGGTTTCGCATTAAAATTCTATACCGAAGAAGGTAACTGGGACTTAGTGGGTAACAATACCCCAGTGTTCTTCTTACGTGATCCACGTAAATTCCCAGACTTAAACAAAGCGGTAAAACGTGATCCTCGCACTAATATGCGTTCAGCAACAAATAACTGGGATTTCTGGACATTATTACCAGAAGCATTACATCAAGTAACCGTTGTAATGAGTGATCGTGGTATTCCTGCAAGCTATCGTCATATGCATGGTTATGGTTCACATACTTACAGTTTCTGGAACGAAGCGGGCGAGCGTTTCTGGGTAAAATTCCACTTCCACACACAACAAGGCATCAAAAACTTAACCGATGCGGAAGCGGCAGCTGTAATCGCAAATGATCGTGAAAGCCATCAACGTGATTTATATGAAGCAATCGAACGTGGTGATTTCCCTAAATGGACATTATATGTGCAAATTATGCCTGAAGCAGATGCGGAAAAAGTACCTTATCATCCATTCGACTTAACAAAAGTATGGCCGAAAAAAGATTATCCGTTAATTGAAGTGGGTGAGTTTGAACTTAACCGTAACCCAGAAAACTTCTTTGCTGATGTAGAACAATCTGCATTTGCACCAAGCAATTTAGTTCCAGGTATCGGCGCAAGCCCTGATAAAATGTTACAAGCTCGTTTATTCAACTATGCGGATGCACAACGTTACCGTTTAGGTGTGAATTACCGTCAAATTCCAGTAAACCGTCCACGTTGCCCTGTTCATAGCAACCAACGTGATGGCCAAGGCCGTGTAGATGGCAACTACGGAAGCTTACCGCACTATGAACCAAACAGCTTCAGCCAATGGCAACAACAACAAGACTTTGCTGAACCACCACTTCGTATCAACGGAGATGCAGCACACTGGGATTTCCGTAATGATGATAATGATTACTTCAGCCAACCGCGTGCATTATTTAACTTAATGAATCCAGAGCAAAAACAAGCATTGTTCAACAATACTGCAGCTGCAATGGGTGATGCACCTGAGTTCATCAAATACCGTCATATCCGTAACTGTCACTGGTGTGATCCTGCATATGGTGAAGGCGTTGCAAAAGCATTGGGCTTAACAGTTGAAAATGCATTAAAAGCACGTGAAACTGACCCAGCGTTAGGTCAAGGTGGATTGTTATAATCTCTAGGCTGTAGCCAAACAAAAACGGTAGGAATTTTCCTACCGTTTTACGTTTCAACATTCACTAACAAATAGTGGTGCCTTCTTCAGTACCAGTCACTACTTGACGTAATGCACCAGGTTTACCCATATTGAACACTCGGATCGGCATGCCATGATCGCGAGCTAAAGTAAAGGCAGCTAAGTCCATCACTTGTAATTCTTTATCGATCACTTCTGCATAACTTAAATTTTTATAAAGTTTTGCATCAGGATTTTTCGCTGGATCACAATCATACACGCCATCAACTTTAGTCGCTTTCAACACAACATCAGCTTCAATTTCAATACCACGCAAACAAGCGGCAGAATCAGTGGTAAAGAATGGACTTCCTGTTCCCGCAGAGAAAATGACTACGCGTTTTTCGCGTAACATTTTAATTGCTTCAGACCAGTTATAAGTATCGCAAATACCATTTAATTGGAAAGCGGACATTAATTTAGCATTCACATCAGCACGGAATAAAGAATCACGCATTGCCAAACCATTCATCACCGTAGCAAGCATTCCCATATGGTCGCCCACCACGCGATTCATCCCCGCTTTTGCTAGTTTTGCGCCACGGAATAAGTTGCCACCACCAAGAACGACGCCGACTTCCACGCCCATTTCCACTAATTCTTTAATTTCAACAGCCATACGATCGAGAATCGCAGGATCGATACCAAAACCATCTTCTCCTTGTAATGCTTCACCGCTTAATTTCAATAAAATACGTTTATAAATTGGTTGGCTCATTGTTTTTTCCCTCTGGCTTAAAAAATTGGCTTATTCTATAAAATAACCGCTCAAGAGTGAAGAAGTTAAATATGGAAATTCTGAGTGAAAGGTGGATAATAGAGACATTTTCTTTTCAGGGAAGACAATTATGAACACGAAAAAAACAAGCCAAATTTTGCCCGCACTTTTTGCGATGATTTGTGCCGCATTAGCGGGTTATTTTATTTTAATCGGTTCTGGGATGTTTACAGAACCAAGTGTAGATCTTATTCTGCTTACGACAACAACTATTCTCTTATTAAGTAGCAGTAAAAAATCCTTCTATTTTATTTTGCTACCGCTTGCATTACTGCATGCTTTTTATACGCCTACAGGGCTAAGTTTTGGCCCGCCAAGCTATCAATATATCGCCTCGCTTTTCGCGACAGATATGTTGGAAACGAAGGAATTTCTATTGCAAATCCCAGTGAGTAGTTACTTAATTGCTTTCGCTATTCCTATTTTGATTTTTCTTCAATACAAAAGTGCGGTGAAATTTGGCATAAAATTTTATCGTAATAAAACATTTATTGCCTTGGCGACATTGCTCTTTGCCTACAACATGCCGCTTGCTGAACCGATTAAAGAAACGGTAAGTTCCACATTAAAAATTGTAGATGAAGTACAAAAACTAAAACAAATGTCCCAATCTGATAACTGGGGAAAATCAACATTAGAAAATTCACGCTATGATGATTATGTGATTGTTCTTGGTGAAAGTGCGCGTAAAGATTATCACCATGCCTATGGTTATCCGATTGAAAACACGCCCTTTATGTCTAACGCTAAAGGCACATTGATTGATGGTTTCCGTTCAGCGGGAACCAATACCGTCGCCTCACTTCGACTTATGTTAACCCTTCCTAACAAAGAAAAATGGGAACCAAATTACAGTTTGAGTTTAGTGGATCTCATCAAATCTGCAGGCGTGAAAACTTATTGGCTTTCTAATCAAGGTATGCTCGGTGAATTTGATACGCCAGTTTCATCCCTTGCATCAAAATCTGATGAAACCTTTTTCTTGAAAAAAGGCGGGAGCTTTAATTCTACTAACTTTAGTGATTTTGATTTATTACCAAAATTCGCCCAAGTATTAGAAGATCCTGTTCAAGGAAAACGTTTTATTGTGTTGCATATTTATGGCTCACACCCAATGGCTTGCGACCGTGTCGAAGATTATCCAAAAATCTTTGACGATAAAGATCTTAATCCGAGATATGGGTACTTAAATTGCTATGTGTCGTCTATTAAGAAAACTGATGAATTTTTAAAACGTGTATATGATCAGCTTGAAGAAAACGCGAAGAAAAATCACCGCACTTTCTCAATGATTTATTTCTCAGATCACGGTTTATGCCACCAACAAGATGAAAAAAACAATATACTTTTGTTCAATCAAAACTGTTTCAGCCGAGAACATCATAATATTCCGCTATTCAAAATTTCGTCAGATGACACCGAACGCAAAGAATATAAGGTGTTTAAATCAGGTTTGAACTTCTTAGAAGGAATCGCAAATTGGATAGGGATTAAAAATCCTCAATTAACGCAAACAGAAGATTTATTTTCTAACGAATCGGATAAAAATGACTTTGGATTGCAAAAACGAATTGATGAAAAATATCGTAAAGATGACGATCCAGCCATTGATATTCGTCCTAAACACTAAGCTATATTGAGTGCGTTTTATTTTTAGCCGTAAATATCGTATAATCCGAGAGATTTTATTTGTTTATTTTTTGTAAGGTGTCAACGTGTCAGAACAACAACCAAGAGTGATCGAATCAAAAGAAATTATGACTTTATTACCACATCGCTATCCATTTTTATTAGTGGATCGTGTATTGGATTTTAAAGAAGGCGAATGGTTAAAAGCGATTAAAAATATTAGCGTCAATGAGCCTTGTTTCACAGGTCACTTCCCTGGCGAACCTATTTTACCGGGCGTTTTAATTTTAGAAGCTTTGGCACAAGCAATGGGCATTTTAGCCTTTAAAACTCACGAATTAAAAGGCGGTGAATTATTCTATTTCGCAGGTATTGATGAAGCTCGCTTTAAACGCCCAGTGTTACCTGGAGATCAAATGGAATTAAACGTTCAAGTGATTAAAGAACGCCGCGGTATCACTGCATTTACGGGTGTTGCAACCGTAAACGGTGAAATTGCTTGTGAAGCAAAACTAATGTGCGCTCGTCGTTAATTAAGGGGGTAAATATGATCCACCCAAATGCAAAAATCCATCCTACAGCCTTAGTTGAAGAAGGCGCAGTTATTGGTGAGGGTGTTGTTATTGGGCCTTTCTGTATTGTTGAAGGCACTGTTGAAATTAAAGCTCGCACTGTATTGAAATCTCACGTTGTCGTACGTGGCGATACAGTTATTGGCGAAGATAATGAAATCTATCAATTCGCTAGCATTGGTGAAGTAAACCAAGATTTAAAATATAACGGCGAAGCAACCAAAACGATTATTGGTAATGGCAACCGAATTCGTGAACATGTGACAATCCATCGTGGCACGATTCAAGGCGGTGGCGTAACCTCTATTGGCAATAACAATTTATTAATGGTAAATGTTCACGTTGCACATGATTGCCAAATTAAAAACAACTGTATTTTGGCAAACAATGCAACGCTTGCAGGTCACGTAGAATTAGATGATTTCGTCATTGTTGGTGGTATGTCAGCAATTCACCAATTTGTGATCGTTGGTGCACACGTCATGTTAGGCGGCGGTTCTATGGTAAGTCAAGATGTACCACCTTACGTTATGGCACAAGGCAACCACGCCCGTCCATTTGGCGTAAACTTAGAAGGTTTAAAACGTCGTGGTTTTGATAAACCAACCATGCACGCAATCCGTAACGTTTATAAAATGATCTATCGTAGCGGTAAAACGCTCGAAGAAGTGTTACCAGAAATTGAGCAGATTGCAGAAACCGATTCAGCGATCAGTTTCTTTGTTGAATTTTTCAAACGTTCAACTCGCGGTATTATTCGTTAATAAAGTATCTCTGTTTTCAACCGCACTTTGCACACCAAAGTGCGGTTATTTTTTAGGATAAATTTGATGAACAAAACAAATCCAACCATTGCTCTTGTTGCTGGAGAAGTATCTGGTGATATTCTCGGTGCTGGTTTAATTCGCCAGCTCAAAGGTCATTATCCTAACGCTCGCTTTATTGGCATTGCTGGCCCAAGAATGTTGGCTGAAGGCTGTGAAACGCTTGTCGATATGGAAGAGCTTTCAGTCATGGGCTTGGCTGAAATTTTGAAACATCTTCCTCGTCTGTTGAAAATTCGCAAAAATGTCATTCAAACCATGTTGCAAGAAAAACCTGATGTTTACATCGGCATTGATGCGCCTGATTTTAATTTGGATGTAGAACTCAAGCTCAAAGCAAACGGAATTAAAACTATTCATTACGTGAGCCCCTCTGTATGGGCATGGCGTCAAAATCGCATTCACAAAATTGCCAAAGCAACTCATCAAGTGCTTGCCTTTTTGCCTTTTGAGAAAGCCTTTTACGATAAATTTAACGTTCCTTGCCGTTTTATTGGACACACAATGGCAGATGCTATTCCGCTCAAACCAAACCGTGCCGAAGCCTGCCAAATACTACAGATTGATCCCACACAACGCTATTTAGCTATCTTAGTTGGAAGCCGTGGATCAGAAGTGGAATTTCTGGCTGATCCTTTCTTGAAAACCGCTTTATTGTTAAAAGAACAATTCCCTGATTTACAATTCCTTGTGCCTTTGGTGAACGAAAAACGACGAATTCAATTTGAAGCCATTAAAGCTAAAATTGCGCCAAATCTAGACCTGCATTTAATTGATGGCAATGCACGACAAGCAATGATCGCAGCTAATGCAACGCTTCTTGCTTCAGGAACAGCAGCGCTTGAAGCAATGCTTTGTAAATCACCCATGGTAGTTGGCTATCGAATGAAACCACTGACCTATTTCTTAGCAAAACGTTTAGTGAAAACCGATTATATTTCTTTACCGAACTTGCTTGCGAATGAAATGCTCGTTCCTGAAATGATTCAAGAAGAATGCACACCAGAATTGCTCGCTGAAAAACTATCAGTTTATCTTTCTGATGATGAAAGTGCGGTAAAAAATCGCCATGTTTTAATTCAGCACTTCACGGATTTACACCAAAAAATTCAATGCAATGCCGATAAGCAAGCAGCTCAAGCGGTTATTGATTTATTAGAGGGAACAGAAAATGTTTGAATATCCACAAGGCTATGAATTGATCGCTGGCGTTGATGAAGTTGGGCTAGGCCCTCTAGTTGGAGCCGTTGTAACAGCAGCCGTCATTTTAGATCCGAATAACCCAATTGAAGGCCTCGCTGATTCTAAAAAACTTTCTGAGAAAAAACGTTTAGCACTTGCTGAAGAAATCAAAGAAAAAGCTCTTGCTTGGGCATTAGGACGAGCTGAAGCTAACGAAATTGACGAGATAAATATCCTGCAAGCCTCCTTGCTGGCAATGACTCGAGCGATAAAATCTTTAAAAATTCAACCGCACTTTGTGTTGGTTGATGGCAATAAGATCCCAAAAGATTTAAATATTCCAGCGCAAGCCGTCGTAAAAGGCGATAGCCTTGTGGCGGAAATCAGTGCAGCCTCTATTTTGGCGAAAGTGGCACGAGACCAAGAAATGGAAGAATTAGACAAGCAATATCCAGAATACGCTTTCGCCCAGCATAAAGGCTATCCAACCAAATTACATTTGGAAAAACTAGCTGAACTTGGCGCATTACCGCAACATCGTCGTAGCTTTGCCCCAGTGAAAAAAGCGCTAGAAAATCGTTAGGATCTTAATCGAGAAATTCTTTTATTTTGTTAGGCAGTAAAATATCGATAAAACAAAGGGAGTATTTTTAATACTCCCTTTTCTTTAATCAACTTAACTCTATGGAATGACAGGTAATTAACCTTTCTGTACGTTATATGCTTCCAATGCACGTAAAGAATAAGTATAAGCAGCGCCTGCATTTAATGCGATAGACATTGCTAATGCTGCAGCCACTTCAGCTTCGCTCGCGCCCGCTTTTACAGCTTCTTCTGCGTGTACGCTAATGCAGCTTTCGCAACGAGTTGTTACAGCAACTGCTAATGCGATAAGTTCACGAGTTTTAGCATCAAGCACATTGCCTTCTGCCGCTGCTGCGCCTAATGCTTGGTAAGCTTGTAACATTTTTGGATATTGTTTACCTAACGCACCAAATGATTTTTTAACGTGTGATGTTTCTTCTTTCCAATCTGCAAACATAATGTTCTCCTAAATATATTTAATTAATAACGAACTGGTGTGGCAAATTATAGGCAGATTGGATTATGATACTTGCTTATTTATCTCAATTTTTATCGCTAACATCTCATTATGGATTATTTAGATAAACTCACCCATTTAGCACAAGTGCGTGGGGAAATTAATATTCGCTGTGAATTTCAAGGTGAATGGCAAGTTGCCCATCAAGAAAAAGATGCAGGAAAAGGCGTATTCCATCTTATTGAACAAGGCGAATGCTGGCTTACACTCGGGCAAAAGCAATTTCATTTAAAGGAAGGCGATATCTTTTTCCTTCCCCAAAATCAACCTCACTTTATGCGTCATTCGTCCAATCAAACAAAAGACGCATCATTGAAAAAAAGCTGGCAAGGTGCATTTGAATTATATCAAGTAGGGCAAGGTACACCAGATTTAAAAATGTTCTGCGGGGCGTTTTATTATCAGCAAGATGCACTCCTCACTGCTTCTATGCCTGAATATTTGCATCTCAATTTATGTGATACACCGATTCATCCGTTGGTTCAGCTTTTTCTACAAGAAGCACAAAAAAACGATGCAGGAACAAAATCAGTCGTCGATGCACTTTCGAATGTGCTTTTAATTTATATTTTACGCCATGCGATTCAAGAGAACTTAATTACAGGCGGTGTGCTACTCGCGTTGCAAGACAAGCGATTAAATGCGGTGCTAGGTGCGATATTACAACGACCTCAAGAAGATTGGCGAATTGAACAATTAGCCGAACTTTCGGCAATGTCTCGAGCAAACTTTATTCGTGTTTTTCAACAACAACTGGGTATGTCGCCAGGGCGTTTTATTACTCAAGTGCGGTTACAATCGGCAGCATTTTTATTAAAGCAATCCCAACAATCTGTGCTTGCCATTGCTTTAGAGGTAGGGTATCAATCGGAAGCGCATTTTAGTAAAGCCTTCAAGAATTACTACCAACTTTCACCAAGCCAATACAGAAAATCTGCCAGCCTATAAATTGGAGAATTTTTGCGCTATAATCGCCAAGTTTTTTGAAAGGCAACATCTGTTGCCTTTTCTTTTTAAGGAAAAGATATGTTTAACAAAATTTTTTCGTGGTTTGAGAACCGTTTAAATCCTTATCCGGAAGGTAATCCAACAACACCTAAAAAAGGTTTATTGCGCTTTATTTGGTCTAGCATTGAAGGAATGAAAGGCTGGATTCTCTTACTGACAGTGCTAACGGTTGGTACTGGTGTAATGGAAGCCGTATTATTCCAATTTATGGGAACGCTTGTAGATTGGTTAGGGACATTTACGCCTGAGACATTATGGCAAGAAAAAGGCCATTTATTAATTGGCATGGCTGCTCTATTACTTGTTAGCATCGTGTGGGGATTTTTAGCCTCTACCGTACGTTTACAAACCCTACAAGGCGTATTTCCAATGCGATTACGTTGGAATTTCCATCGTTTAATGCTTGGGCAAAGTTTGAGTTTTTATCAAGATGAATTTGCCGGCAGAGTGTCTGCCAAAGTAATGCAAACCGCACTTGCTGTTCGTGATACAGTGCTCACACTTGCGGATATGTTTGTATATGTCATCGTATATTTTATTACATCAGGATTAGTTCTCGCAGCATTAGATTCTTGGTTCTTACTGCCATTTATTGCTTGGATTACGATTTTTGTTTTTATCCTACGAACCCTCATTCCTAAATTATCAAAGACAGCTCAACGACAAGCGGATGCTCGTTCTTTAATGACAGGACGCATTACAGATGCTTATTCCAATATTGCCACAGTAAAATTATTCTCTCATGGTTCGCGTGAGGCCGCTTATGCCAAACGTTCTATGGAAGATTTTATGGTCACAGTACACGCTCAAATGCGCCTAGCAACATCACTGGACACGCTCACTTATGCAGCTAATATTTTACTTACACTAAGCACAGCCTTACTCGGAATTATTTTATGGAAAAGTGGTCAAGTTGGCGTGGGTGCAATAGCAACAGCAACCGCAATGGCATTACGAGTCAATGGGCTGTCTCGATGGATTATGTGGGAGTCTGCCCGTTTGTTTGAGAATATCGGAACCGTAAACGATGGAATGAATACTTTAACCAAACCTCACACTATTGTAGATAAACCTCAAGCATCGCCGTTACAAGTGACACAAGGGGAAATTAAGTTTAACGACATTACCTTTGCTTATGATCCGACAAAACCATTACTCAATCATTTCAATCTCACCATCAAACCTGGTGAAAAAGTCGGACTGATCGGCCGTTCTGGTGCAGGAAAATCTACGATTGTAAACTTATTGCTTCGCTTCTATGAAGCACAACAAGGCGCGATTACCATTGATGGGCAAGATGTTCTAGATGTGCAACAAGAAAGCCTACGCCGCCAAATCGGTTTAGTGACTCAAGACACTTCACTGCTGCATCGATCTGTTCGTGACAATATTATTTATGGCCGCCCTAATGCCACAGATGAAGAGATGATTTTAGCTGCTGAACGGGCGGAAGCCGCTGATTTCATTCCATTTCTCACTGATGCTCAAGGCAGAAAAGGCTACGATGCCCATGTGGGTGAAAGAGGTGTCAAACTTTCAGGTGGTCAGCGTCAGCGCATTGCTATTGCTCGTGTCATGTTAAAAGATGCACCAATTCTATTGTTAGATGAAGCCACAAGCGCATTGGATTCGGAAGTGGAAGTGGCGATACAAGAAAGTCTCGATAAGATGATGGAAAATAAAACAGTGATTGCCATTGCTCATCGTTTATCCACCATCGCAGCGATGGATCGCCTGATTGTGCTTGATAAAGGACAAATTGTTGAACAAGGTACCCATGCTGAATTACTGGCGCGTAATGGTCTGTACGCTAAACTTTGGAATCATCAAAGTGGCGGATTTTTAAGTGAACATGCTGAATAATATTACTTTTCCGCTATGAGATAAAATCCATATAAAAAGGCACGCGTATAAAAAATATGCGTGCCTTTTATCATCATACTTTTAACTAGATTTATAACTTACTTTTTAATACTTTCAATGCTCGTGCACGATGAGAAATTTTTTTCTTCTCAGCTGTTTCTAATTCAGCAAATGTGCAACCTTGTTCTGGGCTAAAGAATAAACTGTCATAACCAAAACCATTTTCACCTTTTTCTTCAAAACCAATCACACCATGACACTCACCTTCGGCAATAATTGGCGATGGATCCGTTGGATGCTGTAAAAACACGATACAGCTCACAAATTTGGCTTGGCGTTTATCTTGTGCAACATGAGCAAGCTCTGCCAATAATTTCTCACGGTTTTTAGCATCATTTCCCTCTTCACCAGCATAACGTGCAGAATACAGTCCTGGCGCACCATTAAGTGCGGAAACCACCAAGCCTGAATCATCCGCAATAGCAGGTAAACCCGATTTTTCTGAGGCATAGCGCGCTTTTAATAACGCATTCTCAACAAAAGTTAAGCCTGTTTCTTCTGGGCTTTCAATGTCTAAATCTGTTTGCGCAATCACTTCAAAACCAAAATCAGACAAGACATCAGCCATTTCTTTCACTTTGCCTTTATTGCCTGTAGCAAGTACGATTTTTTGTTTCATAATCAATCCTTTTATTGATAATAAGCTGCCGTTAAATCAGCCCAGTTTTGCTTGGTAAATTGAATATTCATTCGTCCAACTTCTTTTTCGAAGGAACGTTTTAAACGGTTCAGATTTTGTGCTTTCCAAAAATCTCCAGATTTTTCACCGCACTTATCAAAATCGAGTAACCAACATTTTTGCCCCTGTTCAGTTTGTTGAAGCAAAATATTGTGTGCATTCAAGTCCGTATGGCAAATCTGTAAATCATGTAGTTTTCGAATCAAACGACCAATTTGCATCCAAGTTTCTTTTGGCAATGTTTGTGTTTGTAAAAGTACAGTTAAATCCTGCGCATTTTCGATTTTTTCCGTCAAAATATCCGCTTGATAGCAAATACCTAACTTGCCTTTTTGAATACGTGCGGCAATCGGTTTAGGCACAGGTAAACCCGCTTCATACAAATGTTGCAACAAATGAAACTCAGCAAAACTACGGGTAGTTTCAAGAGCAGAAAAACGATAACGATCTTTGTTCAGTTTACCCCAAAGTCCACCGCGATAATAATGACGCAACGCACAATTTACGCCAAACCAATCTTCAGTTTGCAAGAAATAAGTGGTGCCTCGACCTTTTGCACTGCCTATCACTCGTTCTTGTTTTTGCCAAAATTCCACTTGGAAAAACTCGTTTGCTTGCTCAAAAGTGCGGTCAAAATTAAAGATAAAATATTGGTTATCTTGTTGGAATTGGTGCATGGGAATGTTGTTATGAATAGAAAATGGACTCATTCTACTTTAAAATAGGCGCAAGTTAAATGAGAAAGGAATGCCAATGCCACTTTTTACCGAAGCTCCAAAATCCCTTTGTATTCTCCGATTGTCAGCTGTAGGCGATGTCTGTCATGCCTTAGCTGTGGTTCAGCGCATTCAGGCATATTATCCCCAAACAGAAATTACTTGGATTGTAGGCAAAACCGAAATGGGTTTTCTTTCAGGTATTCCTCATATTACGCTCATTCCTTACGATAAAAAAGCGGGATGGAAAGGCGTTTTATCACTCTGGAAAAAACTAAAAAACAAACAGTTTGATGCCCTATTAAATATGCAAACAGCATTTCGTGCATCAATCCTTTCTTTAGGAATTAAAGCAAAATTCAAAATTGGATTTGGAGAAAAACGTTCTCGAGAAGGACAATGGCTATTTGTAAATCGTCGTATCACAGATCCCTCATCGCCCCACGTATTAGATGGATTTATGGCTTTCGCTGAATATATTGGCGTGCCGAAATCAGAACCGAAATGGGAATTAGCTATCTCAGAAGATGATTATAAATTTGCCGATCAATTTATTGATTTTTCTCGTAAAAATTTATTAATTTCCCCTTGTTCTAGCAAAGCAGAAAAAGATTGGCTAATCGAACGTTATGCAGAGGTTGCCAATATTGCCTATCAGCATAATATCAATGTAATTTTCTGCAGTTCGCCAGCCAAACGTGAATTAGAAATAGTCGAAAAAATTACCGCTCTTTGCCATTTCACGCCAACCAATGTTGCAGGAAAAACAAACCTAAAACAGCTTACTGCTTTAATTTCTAAGGTTGATCTGGTGCTTTCGCCAGATTCTGGCCCTGCCCATATTGCGACAACACAAGGAACACCTGTTATTGGCTTGTATGCCTATCACAATCCTTTTCGGACTGCACCTTATAATAATTTAAATAACGTGGTATCTATATATGAAGAAAATGCCCAAAAAGAATTTGACAAACCGTCTTCTGAACTACCTTGGGCAACGAAACTAAAAGGGAAAAATTTGATGGCACAGATTCAAGTCGAACCCGTCATTGAACAAATGAAAAAATTGGGATTATTCTAAAGAAAAAAGCTCAGCTAATGCTGAGCTTTTATTTATCTTGCAATCAAGTTACTAATTGCTTGGTAAATTCTCGTTGCTGAATCGCCAGACAATGCTTTGCCTTTTTCATCAGAAATGACAACGGAGCTTTGTCTGCCATGATCAGAAATTTGCATTTGGTAAGTACCGTTTTCAAGTTCTGGAAGTTCAGTACCCATACGCAACCAATCTTCTTTTTTTAATGCTGAATATTTTAATTCACGATACCCTTTACCTGCAGTTTCAGATTTGATTGCAAAACCTACTTTAGGTAAAGCTCCACCTAATTTTTCCCATGCCTGACCAAAATTAACATTCATCGCTAATGCAGTTTGCCCATTCAAATCCTGAATAATTTGCGAAGCTACCGCTCCCACAGATGCACTAGATAAATCTTGTTGCTGTTTGTTGTAAGCAGAAGTTAATGCAGACACAATGCGGTTTAAGCGTTCAGACGTATAACGTTGCTTATCAGATACACTTGGAGTGAAAATCACGCCATCACGACGCATTTGCAAAACAGATACTGCTAGTGCACTCGCATCTTGAGCCATAACTTGTTCTACTTGATATTTAATCTCAGTGCCCGATTTATCACCAATTCGTCCTGTTGGCGCCCAGTCCGTCGTTAAAATCGCACCATTCGTCGTTGATGAAATACCGTCTTCTTTTAATAAGCGTTCAACTTGTTGAAGGTTATATACACTTGCTTGCTGTTCTGGATACACGATCAATGCTCGTTCACCATCGAATTGTGTTAATGAATTTTCAATAATCGCTAATGGTGTTGATGGAGGACGAATATCAATATTTTCTCCCTTTTTCACAGCAATATTAGGCAACGCATAAGTATCGTCTGCTTTTGGTAGCATTACGCCACCACTCGCCAACGGTGAAAATCCAGGGATAGAAGCCTCTGATTTTTGGAAAGAATCATTAGCAGTCTTTAATGCTTCAGGATCAGACGAACAGCCAGCCAATACGATAACCGCTGCTAAACTCAACATTATTTTTTTCATATTTGAACCTTAACTAAATTGAAAACTTTATGAATTTTGACCGCACTTCGACAGCCTATAATGTAAAAAGTTTAGGGGTAATGACTTACCCCTGATTTTTATAATAATCCTGCGATTTTCAATGCTTCTTCTACTTTTGGTTGAACCTCTTCGCTTAACACCGTCAATGGCAAGCGTAAGTGTGCTGACTTAATTAAACCTAAACGATAAGCCGCCCATTTCACAGGAATTGGGTTCGATTCGATAAATAGATCATGATGTAAACGCATTAAGCGAGCATTAATTTCTTCGGCTTTAGCAAAATCTCCCACAAGGGCATAGCGACACATATCAGCCATATCTTTTGGTGCTAAGTTATTCGTTACAGAAATCACGCCTTCTGCGCCAAGTTTCATCGCATCCAAACTCGTTGCATCATCACCACTTAAAACGATGAAATCCTTGCCTGCTAGTTCTTTAATTTTAGTTACACGACTGATATCTCCAGTTGCTTCTTTAATACCAACAATGTTGTTGATTTTTGCTAAACGAGCAACCGTTTCTGGCTTCATATCGCTACCGGTACGACCTGGTACGTTATAAAGAATTTGCGGTAAATCTGTACATTCGGCAATGGCTTTAAAATGCTGGAAGATTCCTTCTTGAGTTGGTTTATTGTAGTAAGGTACAACGGATAAACAACCCGCAACGCCGCTATCGCGTAATAATTTTGTCATTGTAATTGCTTCGCTCGTCGCATTTGCGCCTGCACCAGCAATCACAGGAATACGACCTTTGGCAAATTCAACCGTCTTCTCAATAACCTTTACATTTTCTTCAATACTTAATGTTGCTGATTCACCTGTTGTTCCCACAGAAACAAGCGCATTAGAGCCTGCCTCAATGTGATATTCCACCAATTTTTCTAAACAAGCGAAATCTACTTCGCCGTAATTATTCATCGGTGTAACAAGTGCAACAATACTGCCTGAAAATAAAGGATTTTGTGCTGACATAAAACCTCCGTTAGTTTTTTAATTTTATTATTTGGTATAGCTCGTTATAGTCGCTAAAATGACTTGAATTTGCAAATATTTTTTCATCAAAGGAGCTTTTTATGAATCCATTATCCGTTGGTAGCCAAGCACCCATTTTTACGTTATTAAATCAGCAAGAACAACCTGTTTCTTTAAATGATTTTCGCGGTAAAAAAGTGTTAGTCTATTTTTACCCGAAAGCACTCACGCCTGGCTGCACAACGCAAGCATGCGGATTGCGTGATAGTAAATCAGAATTAGATGAATTAGGCTTAGTTGTACTTGGCATTAGCCCTGATACACCGAAAAAATTAGCTCAGTTTATTGAGAAAAAAGCCCTTAATTTCACACTACTTTCCGATCCTGATCACGAAATTGCAGAACAATTTGGTGTATGGGGGGAGAAAAAATTCATGGGTAAAACTTACAATGGTATTCACCGAATTAGTTTTTTAATTGATGAAAACGGAAAAATTATTCACGTATTTGATAAATTCAAAACAACAGAACATCATCAAGTTATCGTAGATTATCTTCGATCCCTATAACCCTTCAAAAATTACCGCACTTTTCTATATAAAGTGCGGTAAAAATTCATTATTTTTTCAGTTCGATATTTACGCATTATTCCGCCTTTGCTAGAATTTATCTTGATTGAAATTCATTCTCAATTATATTCCCAAGATATTTCTCAAATAATAAGGACAGAAAAAAATGATGCAGCTTTTTGATTTTTTACAACAGTATAGTGACTACTTTATCATCGGTTTATTATTACTGATGAGCATTATTATGCTAGCCATGGTAATTGAACGTTATCTTTTCTTAAGAAAGGTAAACGTCGCACATTATTCCACCATTCACGCATTAGATATCGATTTAAATCGCAATATGACCGTAATCTCCACCATTGGCGCAAATGCACCATATGTTGGTTTGCTTGGTACAGTTATCGGGATTTTATTAACGTTTTATCAAATCGGTCATGGCGGTGGCGAAATTGACACTGGCGTCATTATGATGCACTTATCTTTAGCATTAAAAGCGACAGCATTAGGTATTCTTGTGGCTATTCCATCGATGGTGTTTTATAACGGTTTAGGTCGTAAAGTTGAAGTTAATCGTTTGAAATGGAAAGTGTTAAACGAACAAAAAGATAAGGAATAGTCCGTGAAAAAATTCGATGAAATCAACATTATCCCTTTCATTGATATTATGTTGGTGTTACTTGCTGTGGTACTTATCACTGCGTCTTTTATCTCTCAAGGTAAAATTCAAGTTAACGTGCCTAAAGCCAGTACAGCCGTTGCATTTAAAGCTGATGAGCTTGCTAAATTATTGACTGTGACAGCAGATAAACAACTCTATTTCAATGATAGACCTATTACACAAGAAGCCCTAGAAGCAGAAATTGCCCAATGGAATAAAGATCAAAAAGTCACATTAAAAATTGATGCTGAAGCCTCTTTCCAAGATTTTGTGACCATTACAGATATGCTCTCTAAAAATGAGATCAAAAATGTAGCTATTGTTTCTATGAAAGATAAGGGTAAAAGTGCGGGTAAAAATCCTCAAGAATCTGTACCCGCTCAATCTGTGCCAACGACGCCTTAAGGAATAATTATGCAGCAAACAAAACGTTCGCTATTAGGTTTGCTTATTTCTTTGATCGTGCACAGCATTGTTGTAGGGTTAATCTTATGGAGTTGGAATAAGCCAAGTGATAGCGCCAATAACGCTCCAGGCGACATATCCACAAGTATTTCCATGGAAATGGTGCAAGGCATGGTGATGGAAGAACCTGCTACTGAGCCAGAAAATGTACAAAAAGAGCCAGAACCAGAAAAACAAGAGGTTGTGGAAGATCCAACGGTGAAACCTGAGCCACAAAAAATCAAAGAACCGGAAAAAGAAAAGCCAAAACCAAAAGAAAAACCTAAAGAAAAGCCAAAGGATAAACCGAAAAAAGACGTTAAACCACAGGAAAAACCAATCAATAAAGATCTACCAAAAGGTGATAAAAACATTGATTCAAGTGCAAACGTGAATGCTAAAGCGACCACAACTGGCGCCACCAATAGCAATGCACAAGTAGCAGGTAGTGGAACAGACACGAGCGAAATGGCAGCCTATCGCTCCGCAATTCGTCGTGAAATTGAACGTCATAAACGTTACCCTACTCGCGCAAAAATGATGCGTAAGCAAGGTAAAGTCAGCGTATCCTTCAATGTAGGTCCTGATGGCTCACTAAGTGGTGCTCGCGTCACTCAATCATCAGGTGATGAAAGCCTAGATAATGCAGCATTAGAAGCAGTTAACAGCGCAAGACCTGTCGGTGCAAGACCTTCAGGGTTCCCTTCTGGGTTAAATGTGCCGATTAGTTTCACACTTCAATAAAAAAAGTGCGGTTAATTCTCTTTGAGTTTAACCGCACTTTTCTTTGGCTAGATTTAATTAAGCTACTCGATTACCTAAGGTACCATCATCAATCGCTTCTTTCGGAGTACCTACCACTTCAGCAATTTTGTCCCCGTTCTTGAAAAATACAAATCCACCATTTTCCATTTTTGTCCAATTTTCATCTTTGGTTAATGGAAAGGTTGTAATGATATTCACTTTATCGCCTTCCTTTGCATAATCACTAAAATCAATGACACCATCATCATCAATTCTGTGCGCTTTACCAAAAGGGGCTTGTCGCATGACATAATGTAAATTCGTTGAGCAATGAGCTATCATCCATTCGCCATTAGACAGAATAAAATTGAATGTGCCGTGTTGAGCAAGCTCTTTTGTTACTTTTTGAATAGCCTCAAAAATTTCCATTTCACTCGGTTTTTTACGAAAAGTATTTTTAAGATATTCCGCCATATAACAAAAAGCAGCTTCAGAATCTGTAGAACCTATTGGCTGCAAAAAATGTTCTGTCATATCTGGTAGGTTTTTCAAATTACCATTATGCGCAAAAACCCAGTTTTGCCCCCAAATTTCACGAATAAATGGGTGAGTATTTTCAATATTCACTTCACCCTGAGTCGCCTTACGAATATGTGCAATGACATTCAAAGACTTGATTTTATATTGCTTCACACAATCAGCGATGGGAGAAAGGCTAGCAGCTTGATTGTCGCGAAAAATACGTACTCCACGCCCTTCAAAAAAAGCGATTCCAAAGCCATCTGAATGACAATCAGTTAAACCAGCACGACGACGAAAACCTTCAAAAGAAAAGACAATATCCGTCGGCGTATTACAATTCATTCCGAGTAATTGACACATAATTTAAATAAGATATAACCTCACAATATATGAGTGATTTAACACCATTATGAAAGGAATATCAATAGAGATTCTATGGATTTTTCATGTTATGTAGGTATTAGATCTCTCCGAAATAATTCTTTTAGTTAACACAGTATTTTCCAGAAATCATTACCGATTATTTCTAATGAGAGTCCTATTCAAAAAATAAGATTTATAATTAAAGTAATAAATATTGATAAAAGAAATTAATCTAAGGAAATTTAAAGGGTATAGAAAGGGAAAATGGTCCCCCCTGCCGGACTTGAACCAGCGACCAAGCGATTATGAGTCGCCTGCTCTAACCGACTGAGCTAAGGGGGGAAAGTGCGGTGATTATAGAGAAATAATCACTTGAAGTCTATAAAAGAAGGGATGATTGATGAAAAATCAATCATCCCTTTTTATCATTATTGAAGCACTGAAATATCAGCTACTTGTAAGAATAACCCTTGAAGTGTGTTCAATATCGCCAAACGGTTTTGGCGTAATGCTGGATCTTCAGCATTTACCATTACGTTATCAAAGAAACTGTCTACCGGTGCGCGTAAGTTCGCTAATTTATCTAATACTGCTGTGTAATCACCTTGTGCGATAAGCGGTTGTACTTCAGTGCGTAATGTAAGTACTGCTTCAGCAAGGACTTTTTCTGCTGGTTCTACGCAAGCGGTCAAATTGATTTCGCCAATTGCAGCATCCGCTTTCGCTAAGATGTTGCTTACACGTTTGTTTGCTGCTGCTAGCGCTTCTGCTGAATCTAAAGTACGGAAGTGTGATACCGCACGCACGCGCGCATCAAAATCAGCCGGACGAGTTGGACGACGCGCTAATACGGCTTGAATCACATCTACCGCAATGCCTTCATCTTGATACCATGCACGGAAACGGCCTAGCATGAAGTCCACCACATCAGCAACCACATTTTGATTGGTGAGTTTATCACCGAAAAGTGCGGCTGATTTTTTCACTAAATCTTCCAAATCCAGCGGTAAGTTTTTCTCAACGATAATACGCAATGCACCTAATGCTGCACGGCGTAATGCGAACGGGTCTGCACTGCCTTTCGGAGCTTGCCCAATGCCAAAGATCCCCGTTAAGGTGTCAAATTTATCCGCTAAAGCGACCGCACTTGCTACCAAAGATTTAGGTAATTCATCACCCGCAAAGCGTGGCATATATTGCTCATTTAATGCTACTGCCACTTCTTCATCTTCACCATCATGACGAGCATAGTGCATGCCCATTACGCCTTGCGTATCGGTGAATTCGAATACCATGTTGGTCATCAAGTCACATTTTGATAGTAAGCCCGCACGTTTTGCTTTCGCTTCATCTGCACCGATTTGTTTTGCAATTTCGCCTGCAAGTTGCTCAATGCGATCAGTTTTATCTTTCAATGTACCCAATTGTTGTTGGAACAACACGGTTTCTAAACGTGGTAAACGATCAACCAGTTTTTGTTTTAAGTCGGTTTTGAAGAAGAATTCCGCATCGGTTAAACGAGGACGAACCACTTTTTCGTTCCCTTCGATAATCGCGGTTGGATCTTCTGGGTTGATGTTCGATACGAAAATAAAGTGCGGTAATAATTTGCAGTCTTTGTCATAAATTGGGAAATATTTTTGGTCGCCTTTCATAGTGTAAACCAGTGCTTCCGCAGGCACTGCTAAGAAACGTTCCTCGAATTTTGCCGCTAATACGTTTGGATATTCCACCAACGAAGTCACTTCTTCAAGTAATCTTTCTTCAATATCAGCCACGCCGCCAAGTGCGGTCGCTTTTGCTTGAGATTTTGCAAGAATTTCTGCTTTACGCTCGTTGAAGTCCGCTACCACAGACCCTTTTTCACGTAATAATTGCGGATATTGATCGGCATGTTGAATTTCAAATTCTTTCTCGCCTAAGAAACGGTGACCTCGAATAGTACGCGCACTTGCTACACCTAAAATTTCGCCTTCAATTAACTCATCACCTAACAACATAGTCACGGTGTGAACTGGACGAATAAATTGCACGGTTTTGTCCGCCCAACGCATTGGTTTTGGAATTGGCAATTTTGCTAAGGCATTAGCCACAATGTCGTTTAGCAAGTTTTTGGTCGGCTGACCTTCAATTTTTGCACGATGAACTAACCATTCGCCTTTATCAGTTGCAATGCGTTCTGCTTGATCAACGGTAATTCCACAACCACGCGCCCAGCCTTCTGCCGCTTTAGTTGGTTTACCTTCTGCATCAAAGGCTGCAGATACTGCTGGCCCGCGTTTTTCGATCTCTTTGCTCGGTTGCTGTGTTGCTAAGTTTAATACTTTTACCGCCAAACGACGCGGCGCCGCAAACCATTCGATCTTGTCGAAGGTTAAACCCGCTTGGTTCAATTCCGCTTCAACGTTATCCGCAAAAGAGGTCGCTAATGTTTTGAGAGCTTTTGGTGGCAGCTCTTCTGTGCCGATTTCTACTAGGAAGTTTTGGGTTGTCATTTTGGAGTCTCTATGTAAACATAATTTATATCATTATAAATATTAAGGCTTTAAACCAAATACTAATGCAAATGGTACCCAAACTGGCATTGTTAAAATAAATAACAATTGACCGTTACCAGTTTCAAAAAAAGGTCTTTTGTCAGTTACTACTATTGGTAGTGGGGTATCTAATTTATATTCATCAGTTAAATTATTTAAACCATAAAAAGTCTCAGCATCAGCTAAGAATGTTACTTTTATATATTGTTTTTCATAAGCTTCAGATTGATATACTTTTTTTAATTTGATTAAGTCATCATCACTTAATAGATTTTTATCAATAAAAAGTGAGTATATAAACTCATTAGAACTTTGCGTTAGTATTTGCAGGTTTAAAGCTTGTTTAGATACTTTATAATGGTAACTATCATAAAATTCTTTAAATTGTTGTATTGTTTTCTTATCTTTGCTCTTTAAATGATACAGTTTTTCATTTATCTGAACATGAATAGAATTATCAAAAAAACGTATATGTGTTATTTGTTTTTGAACAACGGAATTACTATTCGTACAACCTATTATTAACAATACGCAAATAAAAATTATTGAATATGGTTTCTTAATCATCTTTTATATTTCTCTGTTTTCACTTCTGCCAAATCTCCCCTACCCCTCTTTGCTAAAGAGGGGATTGGATCTTTGGAGAATTAAATATTTATGTTCTACTTTAACGTTTTTTGAAAGCAGATAATTTAATCTCTATTGAAATTAAAATGTAAATGAGTCAGTTACTATCAATTTACTCAAGAAATCCCCCTCTTTAGCAAAGAGGGGTAGGGGAGATTTGGCACAAGTTAATCCAACCTCATACTCAATCAGCCCTTACATTCTCTAAAAACAAATAAATCTTCTCTACTACCGCTTCAATTTCACGCATTACTTCATCATTGCTAAATCTCATCACCGTAAAACCAAGTGAATTTAATTCTGCATCTCGCAATGCGTCTTTTTCCTGATAATCAGGTTCATAGTGCTGACTACCGTCTAATTCGATAATCAGCTTTGCTTTTGCACAATAAAAATCAACGATATAACTTAAAAGTGGCTTTTGTCGATTAAATCGAAATCCTAATAATTGATCTCGATTGATGCGTTGCCATAGTTTTCTTTCCGCATCCGTTTGATCCACTCGCAATTTCTGCGAATTCTCTTTTAAGTATTTTTCATAGGGTTGCATAAAAGCTACTTTTTGCCGTTTTCAATACCCTCACTCAACACCTGTTGAAAACGCTCGTAATCACAAAAGCCCTTTTCATCTTTTTCACAACCTTTGAGCGTTAACGCTGTTTGGTTTGGTGGTGTCGTTAAACTTAATGGTGTGATGTTAATTAGTTGTTCAGTGGTTTGATAAACATAATCCAACTTAAATTTAAGCTTCCCACTTGGTTTGTGCTTCCATACTTCAAATAGCAACTTGCCTCCGATTGGGATATTTTCCAATGAATCATTCAATTCATAAGGCTCAACACCTAGTGCTGCAAGCAGAGCGACGATATTAGAATCGTGTCCAACCAATAAATTAATTTTATTTTTGCTATTTAGCTGTTGCTGAATAAATGCCAATAACGGATATGAGGCATTTTGTGCTAACGCTTCGTTGTTTTTAAATAAAGTGCGGTAATATTCGTTTTTTATTTCGTTAATTGCACGCCATTTTTCTTGGCTATCCACGCGGCCGTTTGCGATTTCTGAATCAGGCTTACCCACATAATGCGCGAGCAATAATGCACTGACAATTTTCTTTCCTGTGCTGATAGAACCCGTAATTTTGACCGACTTACCGTCTTTAATACTGTATTCACCGACTTTTCCACCTAAATCACACTCGCCTTTTTGCAAGCAGTTTGGTGAGTTTTTGTAATCGATGATTTCACTCAATAGCGCATAATTTGGCGCTAATTTTTGCTGTAAAGCGGTTAAATCAACGTTATTTTTTGCAGATTCAATCAAGGCTTTACTTGGATTATGTGCTTGTGTATTAAAAATCGGATCTTTTTCTGAACCAATTTTACCGTGATGTTGCAGTTGAACATTACAGCCCGCAAATGCGCCAGAAACAATCGCCTGCCCTGTTGCAATAGTCCGTTGCACTCCATTCGCATAAGCGAAAATGCCTTCGCCTGATGCACAACGTTCTGTTGTTAATAACCCTTTATCCGAAAGCCACTGACCTAAATACTGTCCGAAATAGGTTTCTAGTACCGTCCCTTTTGCCGTGAGATAACCTGATGGTACATTCCATTTTGCCCATTCATACGGAGAATATTTCGCCATTTCTTGCGGATCTTTTTCCACTGGTGAACGCAATCCGTGTCGGCTGAAAATCAATACTTTCTCTAATTCATAATCAGAACTTGAGGAATTTGAGCTATTTTCTGTTGCTAACACACTAGTTGCTAAAGCAGAGCCAAGCAAAAGTGTGGTGAATTTTAGGGTTATTTTTTTCATATTCGAGACTTAATCATTTAATGCTGAATTGAGCTATAAAAATTCAATGTATATTTGGTGCCGTAAACTAACACCATAAATACCGCAACAATATTGACTACCGCAAAAAAGATTAACTGTTTACTGTTGCTTTCCAGCCAGAGCATTTTAAATAATGCGAGCGTACCAATATTTTCATCAAGTTCGCTCTCTCCACTCAGTGTTCTTAAGGTTTTCAGCATCTTACGTACAAAAAAGACGGTATTAATTGCCATTACACTAAGTGCAATAAATCCGGAAGCGAGGCATAAAAATAGCACAAGCAGATTACCCCACTCCCAATGCCGCCAATCCAGCTCAGAAAACATAAATAATGCCAGTGATAAAAATAACACTGCTGGCGTTAAGTTACGTAAAAACATTAAATAATCATCGCCAATTTTAAATAAAAATTGCCAAAACCCGACTTTCTTCATTACTTTAAAAAATCTCTTTTAATTTGGATTCATCCAAAATAACACGGTCGTCATCTAACAATAACGCCGGAAAGCCCGCATAGCCTTGTGCTTTTGCATCATCAAATGCGGCGTGACGATCACGCAAGCGTAACCATTGTTTCAAATTCGGGATGGAAGATAGTACTTCCACTGACTCATAATCCACGCCCAAGCGTTTTAACTCAGCCACAAATGGCGCAGTATCAGGGCAATCTGCCGCATAATAAAGAATGGGTTTGCTCATTTTGCTCTCCTAAAGTACGGTCAAATTTCACCGCACTTTTGTGAATTATCTTTAAGCGTTATTTTTTACAACCAGGGAAACCTAAGGCTTCACGGCTTGCATAATAAGCTTCAGCTACGCCTTTGGTTAAGGCACGAATACGTAAAATATAGCGTTGGCGTTCGGTCACTGAAATTGCTTTACGTGCATCTAACAAGTTGAAGCTGTGTGCTGCTTTCAAAATACGTTCATAAGCTGGCAATGGTAATGGTTTTTCTAAGGCCAATAACTCTTGTGCTTCTTTTTCATATTGATCGAAGCAGTAGAATAAGAAATCGGTGTTTGCGTGTTCAAAGTTATAGGTTGATTGCTCAACTTCATTTTGATGGAAAACATCGCCATAAGTAGTTTTACCAAGCGGACCGTCAGACCAAACTAAGTCATACACAGAATCTACGCCTTGAATGTACATGGCTAAACGCTCTAAACCGTAAGTCACTTCGCCCGTTACAGGTTTACATTCTAAGCCGCCCACTTGTTGGAAATAGGTAAATTGGGTCACTTCCATACCGTTTAGCCATACTTCCCAGCCCAAGCCCCATGCACCCAAGGTTGGGTTTTCCCAGTTATCTTCTACGAAACGAATATCGTTTTTGGTCGGGTCGAAACCGAGCATTTCAAGCGAGCCTAAATAAAGTTCTTGAATATTATCTGGAGACGGTTTAATCACCACTTGGAATTGGTAGTAATGCTGTAAACGGTTTGGGTTTTCGCCATAACGACCATCGGTCGGGCGACGTGAAGGTTGCACATAAGCAAATGCCATTGGCTCTGGGCCTAATGCGCGCAATGCGGTCATTGGGTGAGAAGTACCTGCGCCCACTTCCATATCAAAAGGTTGCACAATGGTGCAGCCTTGGTTTGCCCAATATTCTTGCAGGGCTAAAATCATACCTTGGAATGTTTTTACGTTAAATTTTGTGCTCATAATCGTTGATCTAATGTGATTAAAAATGCTCGCATTATACTTGAAAGCGTAAGGCGGATAAAGGCGAAAAAGTGCGGTTAAAAAACGAATTTTTTTACAAAATGAACAGAATTTGTAAAGGAAATGAAAATTCTCAACTAGGAAATGAATTTCTATTATGCCAAAATAGCGCACTTTTTTTTAAAAGAGGAACCAACATGATGAAAACTAACTTAATTACTACCGCACTTTTATTGAGTGCGTCAGCTTTTGTACAAGCTGAAACCAAAACCGAGCTTGAACCGATCAATGTGTATTCAGCTTACGCAACGCCTGTAAACCAAGATCAAACTGCATCATCAGTCACCGTATTAACAGAAAAAGATTTTGCAGAACGTAATGCGACTTATGTGAGTGATGTGTTGAAGACTGTGCCAGGTGTGGCGATGGGAGCTAATGGGGGGCGTGGTGCTGTAACTAGTTTATTCTTACGTGGTGCAAATTCAAACCAAACAGCAATTATTATTGATGGTGTGAAAATGAATCCTGCAGACACCAATTTTAGCTTTGGAGGTTTATCCCTAAGTAACATCGAACGCATTGAAGTTTTACGCGGCGAACAATCAGCACTTTGGGGTGCTGATGCAATGGGTGGTGTGGTTTATATCACAACTAAAAGTGGACTATATAAAGATAAACCTTTCAATGTAGATTTTGATTTCGGTACTGGTTCGCATCGCACCCGTGATGGCTCAATCACCGCTTCAGGGCAACAAAACAATTTCTACTATGCTCTTCATGGCGATAGTCACCGCACAAACGGCATTTCTGTTGCAAGCAAAAACACTTTCCGTTATACCTCAACTCAAGGTGATGAAATTCGTACTGGTGGTGCTGTTGAAAAAGATAAATTCCATCGCGATAGTGCCTCAATTCGTTTTGGTTATGATGATAACCAAAAAGGGATTGATTTCTTAGCATCTCATTCCTCACAAACGTTTCATAACGATGGCATTATTTCAGGACAGGATACCCAAGGCTACACTGCATTTGAAAATTTAACGCCTACTTATATTCGTACTCGTGAAACCTTGTTTAAATTAGGAGGATACCTAGGGAGTGATGAGGAACTATTTAAACATAAAGCTAGCGTGAGCCACTTGAAGGGAGATAGTGATACTTTTGGTTTAAATGCAACCAATAAAGATTGGAAAAAACTGAATGCCAATTATCAACTTGATGTAAATTTTGACCGTGAAGGTAGCGTGACTCAAGCGGTAAGTTTATTAACAGATTACCAGCGTACTAGCTTTACTTCAAAAAATTATAATGGTGTAGAAAAACGCTTAACGGAGAAAAGTGTTGCGGCAGAATATCGTTTATTCACTGAATCTGATCATAGCTTATCGTTGAGTGGTCGTTTCACAGACAATTCGCAATACAAAAATGCATGGACAGGACGTGTAGCAGGTGCGTATCGTTTATCTTCGAACTTCAAAACGCACGCGGGAATTGGTTCGGCAATTCAAAATCCAAGTCTTACCGATTATTTTGGTTGGAATAGCAAAAACATCGGCAATCCGGCTCTTAAACCAGCGAAAAGCATCGGTGGTGAAATCGGTTTATTGATGGAAACGACGAATAAAGCTCATAGCTTAGATGTCACTTACTTTGCTCGTAACGTAAAAGACTATATTGATACTAAATATGGCGTAGTTAATCAAGCTTACAATCGCGATGATAAAACACGTATTAAAGGCGTTGAAATCGTTTATAACGGCAAATTCACCGATACATTAACAGCTTATGCAAACTACACTTACACCAATATTCACAGTGATAAGCAATATGGAGCAAACTACTTACGTCGCCCAATGCACACAGCCAACGCTGGCTTAGCATACCAAATCACTGAAAAATTAGGTACAGATGTAAATGTATCTTACACAGGCAAACGCATGGATATCTACTATTCAAAAACTAACAGTGCACATAAAGTGAAATTGCCATCTTACACCTTGGCAAACTTAGGCTTGAACTACAAAGTGGTAGATAACTTGACGATTTATGCGAACTTAAACAACGTATTCAACAAAAAATACGAAAACGTACTTGGCTACGGCCAAGACGGTCGCAACGTTTACGTTGGGTTGAAAGGATCGTTCTAATTATTATCCACATATAAGGGCGTGCTAAGCACGCCTTTTTACATTCTTGATGGCGTAGCGTATTATTATCTATATGCAAAAAACTCGTTTAATTTTAACCGCACTTTTCTTGCCCTTGACTTCGCATGCGTCGGAGCAATTTGTCTCGCTTACGCTTTGTAGTGATCGTCTTTTATCGGAAATTGCGCGTCCAAAGCAAATTGCCGCACAATCTCCTTATTCTAAAAATCCCTTGATGATGTTGGATAAACTCAATATGGATAAGCCAACACTTGAGCCACAACTCACCGCATTATTGCCCTATCTCGATAAAACGTTTCTTATCAATGAAACCTTTTATCCACAACTTGTGGCAGATTTGAAAAAACTTGGGGCAAAAATTGAGCCAATTAATGACACGCCACAAACGGCAGAAGAATTATTTGGGCTAATATTGCACTTGGGTAAACTCACAGGTAACGAAATGCAGGCAGAATCTTTGGTTGAAAAACTTAAATTACAAGATTCTCGCCTCAATCTATCACTCACTGACACATTAATACTTTCAGATACAGGCATTGTAGAAACTTATACGCCACAGTATCCCACTTTACTTAATTTATTAGGCTTAACCCCGCTAAAAACACCGCTTACGGCACAAAATTTTTCTCTTGAAAAAGTGTTACGAGCAGAGCCAAACGTATTGATTGAAATCAGCGACCAGCAAAGTTATAACGAACAAGCGGAATTGCTTAAACATCCGCTTTTGCAAAATCTTTTTAAAAATCGACCGCACTTTCGTATTCCAATGAAATATACTTATTGCTTTGATCACGGCGTGTGGCAAGGGGCGGAGAAGATTTATCAACAGTTAAAATGATATTTGGATTACATAGGAAATTGTTCATTGACCAAAACACTAAAATTAAATACCGCACTTTTCTTAGCATTGCTGTTTATTAGCGGGTTTGCGATTTATCATCAGCTCGGCGATTTTGCTCATCTCAAAAATGCCGATGGTGTGCTCACGGATATGCGCTCTCTTGTATTGCTTGATATTCGCCTACCACGCCTTGGATTAGCCATTTTAACTGGCGCAAGCCTTGCTTTAGCGGGCAATGCAATGCAGGGGATATTTCAAAATCCACTAGCAAGCCCTGGATTATTGGGAAGTAGTGCCGGTGCAACCACCACCAGTGTCTTTTTGCTTTACTATTCTTCCGTACCCTTAAGTCTGTTGCTTATTGGCGGTATAACTGGTGCATTATCTAGTTTTTTATTGGTTTATTTAATCGCCAAAAATCATGGCACAACGGCGATGATTTTAAGTGGTTTAGCCGTCAATATGTTGCTCTCTGCTTCCGTTGCATTGCTACTTTCGAACGCAGAAAGCCCATGGGCATTAGCTGAACTCTACCGTTGGCTACAAGGTTCTCTTGTATGGGCAAAACTTGACACACTACTCATTTCATTTCCAATCATATTATTGGGATTGCTCTGTTTATATCGTGAACGCCGCTATATTGACTTGCTCACCTTTGGTGAAGAAACCGCGAGCACCATGGGAGTGAATCCTAAGCGTAGCTTTTTCATCACGACCTTTGGCGTAGCATTATTAGTTGGTGCAACTATTCCGCAAACAGGCACTATCGGTTTTGTTGGCTTAATCGCACCGCACTTTGCTCGCCTTCTGCTAAAAAAACGCCCTTCACAGCTTTACATCATCAGTGCATTACTTGGCGCATTATTGCTACTTATTGCGGATCTTTGCGTGCAATATATTCCAATCTTCTCACATATTTATATTGGCACACTCATCGCAATCATTGGTGCACCTTGCTTAATTTGGATTTTAATTACGGAGCAACGCAAGTTGGCAAGATAATGATTAGAATCGAAAACCTTTCTCAGCCTTATGGCTTAAATAACATCAGCTGTACGCTTCCTAAAGGAAAACTGATCGGCATTATGGGCGCAAACGGTGCGGGCAAATCAACTTTGCTCAAAACGATTGCAGGAATTTTACCTATTGCAAAAGGTGAAATTTATTTTGGAAACAGCCCGTTAAGCAAAATGAGTACAGCTGCAAAAAGCCAGCAACTCGCTTATCTTGCGCAAGATACCAATATCCATTGGGATTTATCGGTTTATGATGTCATTGCCCTTGGCTTAAATTCACCATTATCCTCAGTAAAAGAGCGGTCAAAAATTACGGAGATTTCACAAAAATTTTCGATAGAACATTTGCTTAATAAATCCGTTCAGAAACTATCAGGCGGAGAAAAAGCACGAGTGCAACTCGCTCGTTGTTGCATCAAAAATGCGCCACTATTGCTTGCCGATGAGCCTATCGCACCACTCGATCCCTATTATCAAATAGATATGATGGAACAATTAAAATCACTCACGCCACAGCATACTTGTGTTGTAGCGATCCATCATTTATCCCTTGCATACAAATACTGTGATGAAGTGATTTTGCTTGATAAAGGCAAAATCATTGCGACTGGCAAAACACAAGCGGTGCTAAATTCAGCGAATCTTGCACAAGCCTTTGATATAAGCGTGAAATTTGATGTAGAAAGAAGAGAGATTTATGGAATAGAGAAATTGGAAACCTAATTCCAATTTCTCATTTTACTGAAAGTAAAAAATTATTTTCGATAAAAATCAACCGCCCTTACAAATCAACCAAGGAACTTGCTTGCCTTGTTGATTCTTGTAGTAAATTGAATTTTGAGATCGCGCGATTAAATCCACATAACTTCCTTGAATCGGATCATACGAACGATAAACCACTTCAAATTTTGTACCGCGCGCATTCAGTGTCAGTGTGTATGAATGATCAAAAGGCACCGCCTTGCCATGATCTAGCTGGAAATAAAACCCAAAGTTGTCTTTCATACGGCTTTCACGCGACAGAGGGAAATAAGTCGTCAAATGAGAAATTCCCCCAGTTTCTTTATTATTACAACGATAATGATATGGCTTATAATTAACAGAATTATTTAACTCTGCTTGGCTAATATTATTCTTTAAAAATCGAGATTTAACCGCCTTCTTCGGCTGATGTGTTGTAGTACAAGCAAATAAACTCACAAGAACACCCACAAACAACGCCATCTTTAATTTATTCATAAATACAAAATTCCGAAAAATAAGAAAGCGCGTATGATAGCGGAAATTGGGGATTGTGCAAGGGATTGGAATGAGACTAAAAAAAGAAACAAAAACTGGAAATGTAATTCCAAATACAGGCTAAAAAAACAAATATAGAAATTGACTTCCAATTGACACTCAAGACTTCCAACAGCTTATTCAAGAAAAAATGCCGTCTTCTCCAGCTAAAACCTACTTTCTGATTGATGAAATTCAGTTTGTAGAAGGTTGGCAAAAAATCGTCAATGCGCTTCGCGTGAGTTTTAACACCGATATCGTGATTACAGGTTCCAATGCCAACTTGCTTTCCGGTGAGCTTGCGACGCTGTTAAGCGGTCGGTATGTAGAAATCAAAATTTACCCGCTTTCTTTTAAAGAATTTTTACGTTCCAAAAATGTGGATAGTCAGTCAAGGTTGGTGGATAAACTCTATTCGGAATATGAAAAATACGGTGGTTTCCCTAGTGTTGCTATTGCTGATGAAACTTTAAAAGAAACAATTTTATCGGGTATTTTTGATTCCATCGTGCTGAATGACATTGCGCATCGAGCCGGCGTGAAAGACACGCATATTCTTAAAAGAGTGATTCTCTTTCTGGCGGATAACGTCGAGCAGTTGGTGAATCCGAGCAAAATTAGCAACACGCTCACGTCCGAACGTGTCCCCACTTCAAACCACACCATCAGCAAATATCTTGAACTGTTAGAAAATGCCTTTCTTTTTTATAAAGCAAAACAATATGATATTCGCGGAAAAGGCTATTTAAAAACCAATGCCAAATATTTTATTGTGGATAACGGTTTAAGACGACACGCTATCGGTAAAAAAGGAGCGAATTATGCCAATCGCTTAGAAAATATCGTTTTTATTGAATTGCTTAGACGAGGTTATACCGTAGATGTCGGTAAACTTGACAGCAAAGAAATTGATTTTATCGCCCAAAAAGCTGATGAGATTTTATATGTACAAGTCGCCTTTGAGATCCCTGAAAATACCCACGAAACAGATAATCTTTTGCATATTAAAGATAACTATAAAAAGATCTTAATTACGGGAAAATATTACGAACAAACAGAGATTGATGGAATTGAGGTAATTTATGTCGTGGATTGGTTGTTACAGTAAATATAAAAACGTTGAAAATTTTTACCGCACTTTTTGTGTTTAACGCTTATGACAGTACGCGTTTCCTAACGCGAGCCGTAGAAAGTAAATAAAGTGCGGTCAGTTTTTGAAGTGTTTTTAGTGAGATTAGGCACACGCTAGGAAGCGTGCACCAACAGATAGGTGCAAATAAAGAAAGATAGCGCCAGCGTCCACGCAGGTGCTGTTTAATAAAAACATTGCGAATTTTACCCATAAGCCGTTGGCAGAACTAATGTCCAAAATTCTTTGGATTTTCTGACCGCACTTTTAGATGAGAGGCACAAGCGAGGACGCTTGCGCCATCAAGGGAGGATATTTACTATCTAGATTCTAAGGCAATCGATTTAGTTTCCTCATCTAATTTTGCTAATTCATCATCCCAATACTCGTTTTCTGATAACAAATTCTTTATATTGGTATAATCTATATTTGAATGTAGCGCATGAGAACAAAATGCAGAAAACTCTCCACTTTTACTACAAGCAGTCAATAGAGAATGTAATCGATTTCTTTGATCTAATAAATCAGTAGTATCCTTTATATACCCTAACTTTTCATGAACCTCATTGCATAATTTAAACCTTGGTATGCAAAGTCTATCGTTGTCATTCAAGTTTAGCCGCTTAATTGTTATTTTTCCCATCTCAGTTTTTGGATAAAGACGCAAACCTTGAGTTGAAAGATGCTCTTTAGGAAGATCATTATAAGGATTAATTATAGGGATGTTTACAGTATCATGATTACCTTTATGCGTGTTACAACGCGCACAGGCTGGCAATAAATTTTCCCAAACAACGACTTCCAGTGGGTAAAGTGATTTAGGATGAAAATGCTCTATTTGGCTATAGGAATCTGTTTCTTGAAGTATACATTCACAATAAGCACATTTTTTGTTTGAGGATTTTAATAAAGGTTCTTTTATTTCTGCTTTATTCCATACTGTCTTTTTAGTGTCTAATTGATACTTATTTGTAAGCTCTTGTACTTTTTCATCTGTTAAATAATCAGGTTTAGGTGGCTGTTGTAATGGTATCATTTTATTCTCCAGTTAATGCTTTTAACTGAAATCTAAATAATGCAAGCTCAGTACTTTGAGGATGTAATTTACGTTCTAACTCTTCAAAAATAATTTTAGCATTTTTAAAGTTTTCCTCATCTAATGCTGAATTAAACTTAGATAAAGTCGATTTGAACCACTCTGTTCTTAAATCACTCATTCCCATAACATCTGTAAGAATTTCTTCTATACTCCATCCACTAAAGCCATTACGTGCACTTTCTAAATTTTTCTTATGCAGAATACCATTACTACCTTCCAAGGCTACTACCTGATTATGTTCAGCAGTTTGAATTACATGAGGGCTATGAGTTGTAATAATAAATTGTGTATTCGGGAAGGCTTCTTTTAGAACATCACAAATTTTATTTTGCCATTCAGGGTGTAAATGTAATTCTATTTCGTCAATTATAATTATGCCGTTAAAAGTTTTTGATTCAATATCTGGAAAACGAATTTGTACTTCTCTTATAATGCCCCATATGATAAATATACAGCTCTTAAATCCTGATGATAAGTATTCATAAGGTATATCTCCTGTTGGAGTATTTATGTATATTTCCATATCTTTTAAGATTGCAGAAAAACTATATTGACAATTTAGTTTTGTAATGACCTCCTTTGCAAATTCTATATTTCTTCTATCTACTTCTGGAGTATAATCCTTATCAGAAAGTATTTCGCTTCTAATAAACCAATCCTTTAAATTTTCCTTAGAAATTCCATCTAAATTTTTCTTAATATGATTTTCTTTATTGTCATATATTTTTAATGAATTAACCCATTGGTATGAGAAAAATCTATCAACTTTAAAATACATTAAGTTTTCTGAATAATTATTCCAAAAATCAGTAAGATGATAATTACCTCCTCTATTGTCTCTAGGAGAAAAATCCTCAACTTGGTACTGTATTTTTTTGAATTTATCTTCTATATCTATTATTTCTAGTTGAATTAGACCATTGTCAGAATTAGCTTTTTTCTTTAGATAATTATCACAATAACTTGTAAAACAAGCTGCTATAGACTCAATAATATGAGTTTTACCAATACCATTTTCACCACAAATGATATTTAAATTAGGATCTAAATTATCTAATCTAATAGATGTGATACCACCAACATTTTCTATTTCTATAGTATCTATCTTCATTTTTATCTCCTCAATTTTTTATACCTATCACTTCATCACCACACCCAACCATTTCATCATCTCTCTCTCATCCCAACCTTTACGTTTGGCATAATCTTGAGCTTGGTCTTCATCAATGCGACCTAAGGTGAAATAGTTGCTTGCTGGGTGGGTGAAGTACCAACCGCAGACGGAAGCCGCCGGCCACATGGCATAGCTTTCGGTGAGTTTCATGCCGATGCGTTGTTCCACTTCTAATAAATCCCAAATCAAGGCTTTTTCCGTGTGTTCTGGGCAGCTTGGATAACCCGGAGCAGGGCGGATGCCGACATAGTTTTCATTGATTAAACCTTGGTTGTCGAATTCTTCTTGCGTGTAGCCCCAAATGCGGGTGCGTAGCTCAAAGTGCAGGTATTCTGCCATGGCTTCGGCGAGGCGGTCGCCTACGGCTTGTAGCAAGATAGCGTTATAGTCGTCGCCTGCCGCTTTATAGCCTTCCACTAATTCCATTTCTTCAATACCCGCACAGACGGCGAACATCCCAAACCAATCTTTTTTACCGCTTTCGCGATCGGCGATAAAGTCGCTTAAGCAGAAGTTAAACGGGCTTTTGCTGTTTTTGCCACGTTCCGTTTGTTGGCGTAAGCCGTAAGCTGTACCAATGGTTTGCGTACGTTCTTCATCAGCGAAAAGCACGACATCATCGCCTACACTTTCTGCAGGGAAGATACCTAAAATACCGCTTGGGTTGAGTTTATGATTTTGCTCTAATTCATCTAATACAACTTGCGCATCATTCCACACTTTACGTGCTTCTTCGCCGCCCTCCGGATAATCAAAGGCATCAGGGTAGCCACCCATCAAGCCCCAAATGCGGAAGAATGGCGACCAGTCGATAAATTTGCGTAGTTCGGCAATCGGTACGTTTTTAAATTCTACAATGCCCGTTTGTTTTGGCGTTGGTGGCACATAATCTGCCCATTCACCGCTAAAGCCATCGAAACGATTGGCGCGCGCTTCTTCAATACTCAGCTGTTTACGCAGTGGTTTGCGGTTGGCGAAGGATTGTTGGATTTTCTCGTAATCTTTCTTGAATTGTTCCCACAATGCCGCACGCCCTTCCGGGTTCATCAACGTGGCACATACTGTTACCGCACGGGAAGCGTTTGAGGTATAGAACACGCCGTGTTGTTTATATTTTGGATACAGTTTAATGGCGGTATGTTCTTTGGAGGTGGTTGCACCGCCGATTAAAACAGGCAAGTTCAAACCCAAACGAGTCATTTCACCGAGGAAGTATTCCATTTCGTCTAGGGATGGCGTAATCAAACCGCTCAAGCCGATAAGATCCGCTTTTTCATCAATCGCCGTTTGGATAATTTTGTCCGCCGGCACCATCACGCCTAAGTCAATCACTTCAAAGTTATTACATTGCAACACCACGCTCACAATATTTTTGCCGATGTCATGCACGTCGCCTTTCACGGTAGCGATAACCACTTTACCGTTGCTTGAGCCTTTTTGTTTGGTGGCATTGATAAATGGCTCTAAATACGCCACGGATTGTTTCATCACGCGTGCGGATTTCACCACTTGCGGTAGGAACATTTTGCCGTCGCCGAACAAATCGCCCACCACGTCCATGCCTGCCATGAGTGGACCTTCGATTACCTCTAACGGCGTTGGCAATTTCTGGCGAGCCTCTTCGGTGTCTTCGATGATGTGCGTAGTAATGCCTTTCACAAGGGCGTGTTTCAATCGCTCTTCCACTGGCCACGTGCGCCATTCGGCCACAGAATCCACCGCACTTTCATCGTTGCCTTGGTTGCGATATTTTTCCGCAATATCCAATAAACGCTCTGTGCCATCAGGCGTGCGGTTTAAGACAGCGTCTTCAATCACATTGCGTAATTCAGGATCAAGATCATCGTAAATCGCGAGCTGTCCTGCGTTCACGATCCCCATGTCCATGCCTTGTTTGATGGCATGATAGAGGAATACCGCGTGAATAGCCTCACGCATGACGTTATTTCCACGGAAAGAGAAGGACACGTTTGACACCCCGCCCGAAATTTTCGCGTGTGGTAACGAGCGTTTAATGCGACCCGTCGCATTAATGAAATCCACGCCGTAGTTATTGTGTTCTTCAATCCCTGTGCCGATGGCGAAAATATTCGGGTCGAAAATAATATCTTCCGGCGGGAAGCCAACTTGCTCGACTAAGATGTTATAGGCACGGGTACAGATTTCCACTTTTCGCTCTTCGGTATCAGCTTGCCCCACTTCATCAAATGCCATCACCACCACAGCAGCGCCGTATTTACGCACCAATTTAGCCTGATGAATAAATTTTTCCTCGCCCTCTTTCAACGAGATAGAGTTCACAATCGGTTTACCTTGCACCGACTGTAAACCTGCCTCAATTACTTCCCATTTAGATGAGTCAATCATCACCGGCACTTTGGCTGCATCGGGTTCCGTCGCCATAATGTTGAGGAAACGGGTCATGCATTTTTTGCCGTCGAGCAAGGCTTCGTCCATGTTCACATCAATCACTTGTGCGCCGTTTTCCACTTGATCGATAGCAATTTCAATGGCTTCAGCAAATTTATCTTCTTTAATTAAACGTTTAAATTTTGCAGAACCCGTCACGTTATTACGCTCGCCCACGTTCACGAACAGGCTTTCATCATCAATATTGAGTGGTTCTAAGCCGGATAAACGCATCGCGGTTTTGATTTGTGGCAATTTGCGTGGTGGGATGTTTTCTACCGCTTCAGCAAAGGCTTTAATGTGTTCTGGTGTGGTGCCGCAACAACCGCCGATAATGTTCACAAAGCCGCTTTCAGCCCACTCTTTTAAGTGAGCAGCCATCTCTTCTGCCCCTAAATCATAACCACCAAAAGCATTTGGCAAGCCCGCATTCGGATGCACAGAAACATAGGTTTCACTGATTTTTGAAAGCTGTTCTACATATTGGCGTAATTCTTTTGGACCTAACGCACAGTTCAAACCGAAAGTGAGCGGTTTTGCGTGACGGAGAGAGTTATAGAAAGCCTCGGTGGTCTGCCCGGAAAGAGTTCGCCCTGAAGCATCAGTAATAGTGCCGGAAATCATGATTGGCAATTCTACGCCTAATTCTTCGAATACACTTTCAATGGCGAAAACTGCCGCTTTAGCGTTAAGAGTGTCGAAAATGGTTTCGATCATAATTAAATCCGCACCGCCTTCAATTAATCCTTTTGTTGCTTGGGCATAAGCCTCCACTAACTCCATAAAAGTAACATTGCGGAAGCCTGGATCATTTACATCAGGAGAAATAGAGGCTGTACGGTTTGTTGGCCCTAGCACGCCCGCGACAAAGCGAGTTTTTTCTGGCGTGCTATATTTATCTGCAGCCAAACGAGCTAATTTTGCACCAACAAAATTAAGCTCATAAGCGATAGATTGCAAATCATAATCCGCTTGGGCAATCGTAGTTGAACTAAAAGTATTGGTTTCAATAATATCGGCACCCGCTGCTAAATATTTCTCATGAATAGCGGAAATTAGCAGTGGTTGAGTCAATGTCAGTAAATCATTATTACCGCGTAAATCGACCGCACTTTTCTTAAACTTCTCACCTCTAAAATCGGCTTCTGTCAGTTTATATTTTTGGATCATCGTCCCCATTGCACCATCTAAAATGAGAATGCGATTTTCTAGAGCTTGTTTAAGTTGAGCGGTTTTATTCACCATAATTATTTTGTTCCGTAAATCTTAAATAAATAACTACGGAATAATAGGTGTAAGGGCTAGAGGTGTCAAATGTTAGAAGGAAAGCGCGGTAGGAAATAAAGTATTTTTTATATAGGAAAAATAAAAAGTTTACGTAAAACGGTTGAATTATTGCTCAAAAATCCGTTAGCATAGTGGCGTATTAGTTTATCTAATATGTTAAGTTTAACTATTATTAACTAGAGGATCTCTTCATGAAGAAACTTATCGCAGTTGCGGTGCTTTCTGCATGTGGCTCGTTAGCTCATGCAAACACCAATATTCCAAACTACAATACAGACGCCCATCTTTACGAATTCACACAAACCTACGATTTAGTTGTGCCAAAAGGCTCGCAAGGACAAACCAATTTATGGGTTCCATTACCATTTAATGGGGAATACCAACAAGTGAAATCGATTCACTTTGAAGGTAATTACATGAATGCCTATGTAACAGAAAACAATAAATACGGTGCGAAAACCTTATTTGCCACTTGGGATAAAGATGCACAAAAACGTGATTTAAAAGTCACGATGGTCATTGAAACAAAAGACCGTGAACCGATGGTGAAAGGTGCTTTAGAGAATTATACTCCGCCAAAAGATATTCAGTATTCCGTGGATGTACAAGAGTACTTAAAAGCGACTCAACATATTAAAACTGATGGTATAGTGAAAGAATTTGCTGACAAAATCGTAGGTAAAGAAACTAATCCATTAAAAAAAGCAGAACTTATTCACCATTGGATCGTAAAAAATATGGAACGTGATAATTCTGTATTAGGTTGTGGCGACGGCGATGTAGAAAAAATTCTTACCACTGGCATATTAAAAGGTAAATGTACCGATATTAATTCTGTATTTGTGGCACTTGCTCGTGCGGCAGGCATCCCAGCTCGTGAAATTTTTGGTATTCGCTTAGGTGCGGCAGAGAAAATGGGCAAATATTCCAAAGGTGCTTTTGGGAGTGCAAATGAACAAGGCATTGCAAACGTAAGTGGTGGCCAACACTGCCGTGCTGAATTCTACCTTGCAGGATTTGGATGGGTACCAGTTGATTCCGCAGACGTTGCCAAAATGCGTTTAGCAGAGAAAAAATCTGTTGAAGATAAAGATACACAAGCCGTAGCAAAATATTTGTTTGGTAACTGGGAAGCAAACTGGGTCGGATTTAATCATGCCCGTGATTTCAATTTATATCCACAACCAGAACTAGCTCCGATCAATAACTTCGGCTATCCATATGCAGAAGTAGGTGGAGATCCGTTAAATTCCTTTGATCCAAAAGAATTTAAATATGACTACGTCTCTAAAAAGCTCTAATAAATCCTTTTGGGTTGCCATAGCCACCGCACTTAGTGCCGCGGTGGCATCAACGTTGTGCTGTATTGCGCCATTAATCTATTTAGTATTTGGCGTGTCGTCCACTTGGTTGATTGGCTTAGGCGAATATGATTATTTGCGTATTCCTATGCTTATTATTTCATTATGCGCCTTTGCCTATGGATTTTGGCTGTTGATGTTTTCAAAAAAAATCATTTGTAGCAAATATATTTCCCGTAAAAAGCTCATCGTTTTATATTGGATTGTATTTATCGTGATGATTTTTTTCTTAACCTACCCAACAATTTTGCCTTGGATTTTAGAATTAGCTAATTAGGAATAAAAATGAAGAAATTATGTACCGCACTTTTGCTTTCGTTGTTTGCAATTTCTTTCGCTCATGCGAATGAAACCAAACAAATTGTGCTAAAAGTAAAAGAAATGAATTGCCAGCTTTGCGCTTACTTAGTCAATAAAGAACTGCGTAATATTGATGGCGTTATTTCAACAAAACCATCCATTAAAGATGGTTTAGTGACAGTTGTGGAAGATCCAAAAGTCACAAACCAGCAATTATTCGATGCGATTCACAAGCTGAAATATACTGCTGAAGTCGTGAATTAAACGCTAAATACCTAGCAAAAAAAGTGCGGTGAAAATTCACCGCACTTTTTGTTTTGAACAATCGAATTATTTAATCACGCCACATGCCATACGTGGGCCGCCACCGCCAAGTGGAGCTGGATGATCGGAGTGGTTGTCACCACCCGCGTGAATCATAATAGAGTGACCGCGAACTTCATCTAATTTTTTAAGACGTGGAGCTAAAACAGGGTTAGTTGCTGTACCATCATGTAATACAGTTAAAGCCGGTAAGTCACCTAAGTGAGCATCATCTTGCCATGGATAACCGTGTTGTTTTGCACCTTTAGGATCCCAGTGACCGCCAGCCGCTAAACCTGCTGTTAATTTACCGTCTTTTTCTTTTGGATCACAGCTTGGATTTTCATGGATGTGGAAACCATGTAAGCCTTCGCTTAATCCTTGTAAATTAGGAGTAAACACAAGACCATAGTTAGATTCAGTAATAGTCACTGTACCCACATCTTTGTTACCGTTTACTGGATCAAGTTGTTGCACTTTCACTTCAATAGAAGCACCTTTTGGTGCCATATTGTGATCATGATTATGCTCATGTGCTTGCGCAACACCAACTGAACATACCGCACTAACCGCTAGTGCTAATAAGGTTTTCATATTCATTGCAATCTCCTTTATTGCAGTAAAAACTCATGACTATTTTAGTCAATTTCGTTTAAAAAGCCGACAAGTTTTTACGAAAATTTCACATTATTTTAAACATCCACGTACAATCAATACGCCAACATTTCGAGCTTGCGCGACAGCTTTCGGTTTACTCAGTTTCATTTTTAATCCTTGAAGTTGATAACGTGACTCAAGCAAATCCGCCACTTCATAAGCCACTCGCTCAATCAACAAGAAAGGTTTACTTTCCACATAATCAATTATCACTTGGCTCACTTCAGCGTAATTTAAACAATATACAACATCATCCGTATCTGCCGCTTGCTTACAATCCCACGCCATTTCCAAATCAAACACAAGTTTTTGCTTAATTTGCTGTTCCCAATCATATACGCCAATTTGAGCAAAAACAGTCAATTCTTCAATAAAAACACGATCCATAAGATTTCCTCTAAAATTATTGTAGGCGTATGCTATCAACTTTGGGTAGAATAACGAATAATTTTTCTTGCTGGAGTACAAAATGAGCCTTTTTGCCCTTTTTTATATGCTTTGTGCCTATCTTTTAGGCTCTATTTCCAGTGCTATTCTAATTTGTTGCGTTGCAGGCTTGCCAGATCCTCGTCAAAATGGCTCAAACAATCCAGGGGCGACAAATGTGCTTCGTATCGGAGGCCGCTGGTCTGCTCTCGCCGTACTAATTATTGATATTTTAAAAGGCATGACGCCAGTATGGGTTGGTTACTATTTAGGGCTCACACAATTTGAATTAGGTATGGTCGCACTAGGTGCTTGCTTGGGGCACATATTCCCAATATTCTTCCAATTCAAAGGCGGCAAAGGCGTCGCAACAGCTTTCGGTGCGATTGCTCCAATTTCTTGGGCTGTAGCGGGTTCTACATTAGGTACTTGGGTCTTCGTTTTTCTTATCAGCGGTTATTCTTCATTAAGTGCGGTTATTTCTGCGTTACTTGTGCCTTTTTATGTGTGGTGGTTCAAACCTGAATTTACTTTTCCCGTTGCATTGGTCTGTTGTCTATTAATTTATCGTCATCACGATAACGTTCAACGTTTATGGCGCGGTCAAGAAGATAAAGTTTGGGCTAAATTTAAAAAGAAATAAAAAATTCACCACACTTTTCTAAATTTCCACTGGAGTTTCCTGTGCATACTAAACGTTCAGTTTCCACTCGTATTGCTAAATATTTATTCATCATTCTCATCGTTGCTGGCGTAATTAGCTCGCTAAGTTTGGCAATTATGAGCAGTAATAAATATGACGCAGAAGCCATTAATATTTCAGGTTCTTTGCGGATGCAAAGTTATCGACTGCTCTATGAAATGCAAGAACAACCAGAAAGTGTGGAAACAAACTTGCGTCGTTATCATATAAGCCTTCATTCATCTGCTTTATTGGAAGTCCAAAATCAATTTTTCACACCGAATGTATTAAAACATTCCTATCAAAACATTTTGCAACGTTGGACGAACATGGAAAAATATGCCCGCCAACACGATGTAAAAAACTATAGTAATCAGCTCACTGACTATGTGGCAGATGTTGATTATTTTGTGTTTGAGCTACAACGTTTCAGTGAACAAAAATGGATTTTGGGCGTATCGGTACTTTTTTTCGCGATGTGGTTAATTTTACTCATGGTGTCTTATGTAATTTGGTACACACAGCGGGAAGTCGTAAAACCACTGCACTTAATGACGAAAGCCAGTATGCAAGTGCAAATGCGTCAATTCAATCACATTCCGCTTGATACAACGAAACAAAATGAACTCGGTACATTGGCTCGCATCTTCACACAAATGTCCACGGAGCTTGGGCAACTTTATTCACGTTTGGAAGAAACGGTAAACGAAAAAACACAAAAGTTACGCCAAACCAACCGCTCTTTGACGACCCTTTATCAAAGTTCTCAAATTCTTAATGCAAACACGATCAACGATAAAGTATTAAGCCAAGTGCTCGATCACATTCTAGTCAGCGAAAATTTGAAATATATTAAAGTTGAAGTTATGGGTGCTGAGCATTGGGATATTGCTTTTGGTACTCAAGATTTAGACTGCTCTTTGCAAACACAGACACTTTCTGTCGATAACGAAGAATTCGGCGCACTCTCTTGGCAAGCAGGATTGCCTTGTCCCGATCCGAGAATGATGCAAAACCTTGCTCAAATGCTTGGGCGAGCCCTTTATTTCCAAAAAAGTTTACGCCAACAAGAACAGCTCTTATTGATGGAAGAGCGGTCAATTATCGCGCGAGAATTGCATGACTCGTTGGCTCAAGTGCTATCGTTTTTACAGATCCAACTTACATTACTTAAACATAACTTGAAGAAAGAAGGCGATTCATCCAAAGAACAAAGTTTGGTCATTATTCGTGATTTTGAACAGGCTCTTTCGAGTGGATATGCACAATTACGCGAGCTTTTAGCCACTTTCCGTTTAACTATACAAGAAGCTAATTTACAGCTTGCGCTAGAACAAGTGATTGACTCATTACGTTCACAAACAACGATGCAAATGAACGTTAATAGCCAATTGCCATCACAAAGTTTGAATCCGCAACAACTGGTTCATGTGCTACAAATTGTACGCGAAGCCACCACCAATGCGATCAAACATTCTCAAGGCACAGCAATTGAAATTAGCGCCAAAATTAATGCAGAAGGCGAATACGAAATTTTAGTTGAAGATAATGGTATCGGTATTCAGGACCTTGAAGAGCCTGAAGGTCATTATGGGTTAAATATTATGACTGAACGTAGTCGCCAACTTAACGCAGAATTTAACATCGTCCGTCGCGAACAAGGCGGTACACAGGTAAAAATCACGCTTCCACACGCGTTATGTTGATTACGGTGGATATAATTATTCATAGCAACTGGTATAAAAGATAAATTTTTTATGCACCTGACAATGGTATTTTAAATGCAAAATTTACAACCTTTTAACACTTTCCATATTCATGCTAATGCTCGTGAAATTATCGAAGCGCATAGTATTGAACAACTACAACAAGCATGGGCTCATTCAAAAGCGGAAAATTTACCCGCACTTTTTCTAGGTCAAGGCAGTAATATGCTATTTCTAGATGATTTTAATGGTGTGGTGATTTTAAATCGTTTAATGGGCATTACTCACCAACAGGATTCTGATTTTCACTACCTGCATGTGAATGGCGGTGAAAATTGGCATGAATTGGTGGAATGGTCTATTAACAATGGTATTTATGGATTAGAAAATCTGGCGCTGATTCCTGGCTGTGCAGGCTCTGCACCAATTCAAAATATCGGTGCATACGGTGTGGAATTTAAAGATGTATGCGATTATGTGGATGTACTTAATTTAAACACGAATGAAACTTTCCGACTCGACACAAAACAATGCGAATTTGGTTATCGTGAAAGTATTTTCAAACATCGTTATCAACAAGGTTATGTGATTACAGCTGTTGGATTAAAGCTCACAAAAAATTGGCTGCCTATTCTAAAATATGGTTCGCTTGTAGAATTCGATCCAAAAACTGTCACCGCTAAACAAATTTTTGATGAAGTCTGTCATATCCGTCAAAGTAAATTACCTAATCCAAATGAATTTGGTAATGCGGGAAGTTTCTTTAAAAATCCGGTGGTCAGTTCGGAACATTTTGAGGAAATCAAAAAACATCACGAAAATTTACCGCACTTTCCACAGGCTGATGGCTCAGTGAAATTAGCGGCGGGCTGGCTGATTGATCAATGCAATCTTAAAGGTTTTCAAATTGGCGGCGCAGCCGTTCATGAAAAACAAGCATTAGTATTAATTAACAAAAGCGGGGCAACAGGGCAAGACGTGGTCAAACTCGCCAATCATGTTCGCCAAACTGTTGCAGAAAAATTCGGTGTATATTTACAACCTGAAGTCCGCTTTATTGGTTCAACTGGCGAAGTAAATAGCGAGAAAACTATCGCATAATTTATATAGATTAAGGAAATCAACCATGAGCTTTAAAGAAATTTTAGAAATCTTACCCACAATCGATCATTTAACCGGTTTAAATGTGATAGATGGTGAAACGGTTATCCACAACATTCCAGCCATACCCGGTAAATTAGGTTCGCTTCGCCTTTATAATGCATTGGCTGAAAAATTTAACGGGAAATTAAACTACACTTCCGCACAACAAGGTGTTGAATGGTTTGCTGAACACGTCGAAGATGCAAAAGCGAATCCAGGCAAGCACCCAAACATTGATTTACTATTTAAAGTGATTGATGAAAATCTTAATTTAACCCTGATTCCACGTTGCTAATTAATCAGAATTATTTAGAATAATTGAACTTCTGATTGGTAAAACCTGTCTTATTAACAAATTGGTTCAATAAGATAGCTTATTGTGCTATAACTAAGTACATTGATTGGCAAAAGCCAAAATAAAGAAGGGAAACGATGGATAAAGAAACACAAATGATGTTAGTTCCTCAAGGCAGTATCGAAGGTTATATTCGTGCGGCAAATGAATATCCGATGCTGACCGCAGAGGAAGAAAAGGAATTGGCTGAACGTTTGTATTATCACGAGGATTTAGATGCCGCGAAAAAACTCATTTTGTCGCATCTGCGTTTCGTGATCCATGTTGCGCGTGGCTATTCTGGCTATGGTTTGCCACAAGCTGACTTAATCCAAGAAGGCAATATCGGCTTAATGAAAGCTGTTAAACGTTTTAACCCTGAAGTTGGTGTACGTTTGGTGTCATTTGCTGTGCATTGGATTAAAGCAGAGATCCACGAATATGTTCTTCGTAACTGGCGTATCGTAAAAGTCGCAACCACGAAGGCTCAACGTAAATTATTTTTCAACCTACGCAAAACTAAACAACGTTTAGGCTGGTTTAATGAAAATGAAGTTGATATCGTGGCAAATGAATTGGGTGTTTCCAAAGAAGATGTGATCGAAATGGAATCGCGTATGAGCGGTGCCGATGTAGGTTTTGATTTACCTACTGATGATGCAGAAACAGAGACCTATTCTCCAGCCCTTTATTTGGAAGATAAAAGTTCTAATTTCGCTGCAGAGCTGGAAAATGAAAACTTTGAAAGCCAAGCAACCGAGCAATTAGGTGCAGCGCTACAAAGTCTAGATGCGCGTAGTCAGGATATTATCAAAGCTCGTTGGCTAGATGATAACAAAGCAACATTACACGACTTAGCGGCAAAATATAATGTCTCTGCGGAACGTATCCGTCAATTAGAAACCAATGCACTGAAAAAATTAAAAAGTGCGGTGAGTTTTTAAATAATTTGGAAAAAGAAAACCTGCTAATTAGCAGGTTTTTATTTATCATTTAAACGTAATTTCAAATCTTCAGCAGTTTGGCAAGTTTTAATCTTATCAAACACTTGGTTCGCTTCATCATATTCCTTATTCAAATAACGTAACCACTGTTTAATTCGTGCCACATGGTAAAAACCGCTGTCATATTCATTTTCGACATTAGCATATTTTTGCAAGATTTTTTGAATATCGTACCAAGGCATTTTTTCTGCATTGGATTTCAGAACATGGCTTAAATTCGGAATATTTAACGCGCCTCGTCCTACCATTAAATCCTGAGAACCTGTTTGGGATAAGCAATCTTGCCCATCTTGCCAATGCCAAATTTCTCCGTTAGCAATAACAGGAATGGATAAACGCTCTCGGACTTCGCCAATTTTTTTCCAATTAATTCGATCAGCACGATAACCATCGGCTTTTGTGCGGCCATGAACTGTAATTTCTGTTGCACCGCCCTGCTCTACCGCATCAGCGATTTCAAAAGCTTGAGAAATATCATCCCAACCTAACCGCACTTTTACACTAACGGGGAATTCACTTGGCACGGCTTGGTGTAAGGCTTGAGTTGCACGATAAATCAATTCAGGCTGTTTCAATAATGCCGCACCGCCATTGCTGCCATTCACAGTTTTAGAGGGGCAACCACAATTTAAATCAACGCCATGAGAACCAAGATCGATCGCACGAATAGCATTTTCAGCAAGGCATTCTGGATGCTGCCCTAGCAACTGTACTCGCACAGGCGTGCCAGAAGAAGTAAAGCCCTGATTTTTTAATTCAGGGCATAAACGATAAAATACTTTTTCAGGAAGAAGTTGATCAACTACGCGAACAAATTCTGTTATACATAAATCGTAGTCATTCACTTCGGTGAGAAGTTGGCGTACAAAGGGATCTAAAACCCCTTGCATAGGCGCAAGAATAACACGCACTATTTCCAGCCTTTTGCTTTACAAATTAAATCGTAAGCAGCTTGAATCTGTTGAGTTTTTTCTTTTGCCATTTCCATCATTTCTGGCGGTAAACCTTTCGCCACGAGTTTATCTGGATGGTGTTCATTCATTAAACGACGATAAGCACGCTTAACCGTGTTTTGCTCGTCGGACTCAGTCACACCCAATACTTTATAGGCATCATTTAACGTTGGGCCAGAAGCATGTTGGTAACCACCACTATTTTGTTGGTGATATTGGTAGCCACCTTGATAGGCACCTTGTTGATATTGCTGATAAAAACCGCCTTGAGTAAAAGCTCTAGCAGCCATTTCCATCGCAATCATTTGTTCAAATTGCATACGAGAAAGACCAAGTTCTTCAGCGATCACATAAAGCACTTCTTTCTCATTTTCGTGAAGTTCTGAATCGGCAAAAGCCGCTTGAACTTGCACTTGTAAGAACATTCGCAATAAATCAGCACGTTGCCCACAGCCAATGCGAAATTCACGTATAACTTGACGAATTGGGAAATCAGGCTCTTTACCACGACGAAACGCATCTTGCGCTAATTTACGCCCCGCATCATCCAGTTTAAGCTGAATCATTAATTGATTAGCTAATTGGATATCTTCTTCTGTTACACGCCCTTTCGATTTGCTTAAATGCCCTAACACCGCAAAGGTGGTTTGCATAAACAAGTCTTGACGCGTTGTTTTCTTTTTAAAGAAACTAGAACTTACTGAACCAAGTTCATACAATTTTTTATCTGCGATGGAACCTAAAATAAGTCCAGCTATCGCACCAAAAAATCCACCAACTTTCCAACCTAAAAATACGCCTATAATTTTTCCAATAAATCCCATTCTTTCCCCTGTTAAGTCAAAGTGCGGTTATTTTTATAATGATGACAAAAATTTATTTCTCAAGTTTTATACGCCAAATTCGGCACGATAAGCACGCATTTCTGGCAAATGGCTACTGTATCGAGGATCTTGTTCGATAAATTGCATCAAATCATCTAAATCAATGATAGATAACACTTGGCATTGATAATCACGTTCAACTTCTTGAATTGCTGAAAGCTCGCCTTTTCCTCGTTCTTTACGGTTTAGAGCGATCAATACTGCCGCAAGCTCTGCCTTATTTGCACTGATTAATTCCATAGATTCACGGATCGCAGTACCAGCCGTAATCACGTCATCCACAAGCAAAATTTTTCCTTGCAATGGGCTACCAATTAAATTGCCGCCCTCTCCGTGATCTTTCACTTCTTTGCGATTAAAACACACGGGTTTATCAATACCATAACGATTAAATAACGCCACCGAAACTGAAGTGCCAATTGGAATACCTTTGTAAGCAGGGCCAAAAACAACATCAAAATCTACCGCACTTGCCTGAATTGCCGCAGCATAGAACTCGCCTAAACGCGCTAAATCTGCCCCCGTATTGAACAAACCCGCATTGAAGAAATACGGACTTTTACGCCCCGATTTCAAAGTAAACTCTCCGAATTTCAATACATTTCGGCTTAAAGCAAATTCGATAAAATCGCGTTTATATTGTTCCATTTTTTAACCCCTATAAACTGTGTTTATAAGCCTAGCGCTTCGCGTTGAGCGGTGAAAATTTGATGACAACCTTGTTTCGCTAAATCTAATAATGTTAATAATTCTTCATGGCTAAATGGCTCACCTTCTGCGGTGCCTTGCACCTCAATCATGCGACCATCTTCCATCACCACAACATTCATATCGGTTTCCGCGGCAGAATCTTCCACGTATTCCAAATCACAAACAGCTTGACCATCAACAATCCCTACAGAAATTGCCGAAACTAGCCCTTTAATTGGGTTAGTTTTTAACGTGCCATTCTCAATTAAACCATTGATCGCATCACATAATGCGACTGCAGCACCAGTAATGGATGCAGTTCGTGTGCCGCCATCTGCTTGAATAACATCGCAATCTAAAGTAATCGCACGTTCGCCAAGTGCTTTAAGATCCACCATTGCGCGCAAAGAGCGGGCAATTAAGCGTTGAATTTCCATTGTACGTCCACCTTGTTTACCTTTAGCCGCTTCACGTTGCATACGACTATGTGTTGAACGTGGCAACATTCCATATTCAGCCGTGACCCAACCTTGCCCTTGTCCTTTTAAGAAACGTGGTACAGCATCTTCCACTGTTGCAGTACAAAGCACTTTGGTATCACCAAATTCAACAAGCACAGAACCTTCAGCATGCTTGGTGTAGTTACGGGTAATTTTAATTTGGCGGGGTTGATTATTTTCTCGATTATTTGGACGCATAATTATTCCTTGATATGGTTTAGAACGATGTAATAAAAAAGCGCACTATTCTAGCACGCTTTAGTTTTCATTATTGGGTAGTTTTTTCAAAGTCACGAATTTTATGAAAAGTTTCGTTTAAATCTGCCGCAAAATTAATTTTTTGAATATCTGGCGAAGAATTATATTTAACTAACATTCTCAACGGTTGGAATTGCATATTGCACAAGTAAAGTTGCTGATGGGGCAACATATGTTGAACAAATCGAGTAAGCGCATGAATTCCACCAGCATCAAGCACGGTCACTGCATCACATTGCAGCACAACATGTCGGATTTCGTGATCGGTATGAACCGTTCTATCATGCAAATCCGCAAATAATTTATCCGCAGCAGCAAAGAAAAGCGGACCGCTAATTCGGTAAACCAAAACGTCATCTAAATCTTCAGGCGCATTGTGTTCAATGGCTTTTGTCATCTCAGCAATCGTCCGAATAAACAAGAGGCTTGCAAGCAACACTCCGACACTAATCGCAATCACCATATCAAACAATACGGTCAAAATAAGACAAGTCAGCAACATCGCCATTTCATTTTTGCCTGAACGGCGAGCAAGGTGAATAATATCGTGCACACTCGCCATATTCCACGCCACCACCAACAACAAAGCAGCCATCGATGACAAAGGCAAATAAGAAAGGGCTTGCGAAAACAAAAGTAAAGCGAACAAAACAAGTATTGCGTGCACAACACTTGATATTGGCGATACCGCCCCTGATTTCACATTAGCTGCAGAACGAGCAATCGCAGCTGTTGCCGTAATCCCGCCAAAAAACGGAGAAATGATATTCCCTAAGCCTTGCGCTAATAACTCGTTATTAGAGTGATGTTTAGTATCTGTCATATTATCTAAAATCACTGCACAAAGAAGTGATTCGATTGCGCCCAATACCGCCATTGAAAAAGCAGCAGGTAACAAAGCTTGTAAGCTATTAAAATCCCAATGAATTAATTGACCTTGCGCATCAGGAATATTCCACGGCAGAGAAAAATCTGGCAATACATTAGGAATCCCATGACCAATGGAACCATCAGGCAAAGTATATTGAAATGCAGAGCCAATCGTCGCCACCTCAAAACCAACATGCTGTAATGCTAGAGCTAAAATCGTGCCAATAATCACTGCAGGTAAATGCCCTGGCACTGCCAAACGCAATTTATGCCATTGAGTCAGGACTAATAGTGTTACCACTCCAACCGCTGCATTCGCCCAATTTATCGTAGGAAGTGCGGTAAAAATTGTTTGAATTTTTTCAAGATAATGCGCAGGCATTTTTTCTATGGAAAGCCCCAAAAAATCCTTAATCTGCAAAGTACCAATAGTAATCCCAATCCCACAAGTAAAACCTAAGGTGACGGGCAAAGGAATATATTCAATTAAACGCCCTAGACGAAATAACGCCATCAACACTAAAATGAGCCCCGAAAGCAACGTTGCCATCAAAAGACCGCTTAGCCCAAATTGCTGGGTAACAGGGTAAAGAATCACAACAAAAGCGGCAGTAGGCCCAGATATATTAAAGCGAGAACCACCCGTCAGCGCGATAACGATACCCGCAATAATTGCCGTATAAAGACCATGTTGTGGCGGTACACCACTCGCAATCGCCAAAGCCATGGAAAGCGGAATCGCAATCACCCCAACGGTCAACCCTGAAATAATGTCGCGAAGCAGCGATTTTTTCGAATAACCTAAACGAAAAGAATCTTTCAGCGCGCTAAAAGGTTTTACAGCTAAAAAAACATTTTTAGAAAATAACGCTTTAATATGCATAAAAAAACTACAAACGATAAATAAAGTGCGGTTATTCTAGCGAAACTTTTAAAAGTTTTTTATGTTCTAGCGCAAAAAACTTGACTAAACTGGAGCAAATCTTTATAGTTTGCGCACCTTTTACGGTGAGATGTCCGAGTGGTTGAAGGAGCACGCCTGGAAAGCGTGTATGTGGGAAACTGCATCAAGGGTTCGAATCCCTTTCTCACCGCCATCCTAATTTTATTCCCTAATCATTCCCCTTTTCTTTCTTCTTCAAATTCAGTTTTTTATTCTAATTATTTTTGTTATTACGCTCATTGAATTTTTTCATCAATGCAGTAAACTAGCCACCGATTTTTAATCACCTTTCTTTTCACTTTAAATGTTACCCGCGAGTAACAAAAGGACACATCATGACAAACAAAGTAAACAGTTATGGCTGGAAAGCCTTAATTGGCTCTGCCGTCGGCTATGCAATGGACGGTTTCGATCTTCTCATTTTAGGTTTCATGCTTAGTGCAATTTCTTCTGACTTAAATCTAACACCCGCACAAGGTGGATCTCTCGTAACTTGGACTCTGATTGGTGCCGTATTTGGCGGCATTTTATTTGGTGCATTAAGCGATAAATACGGTCGTGTACGCGTACTGACTTGGACCATTCTTCTCTTTGCGGTGTTTACTGGTTTATGTGCGATTGCACAAGGTTATTGGGACTTACTGATTTATCGCACAATTGCTGGCATTGGCTTAGGTGGTGAATTTGGAATTGGAATGGCTCTTGCAGCAGAAGCATGGCCCGCACGTCACCGAGCTAAAGCAGCGTCTTATGTTGCATTAGGTTGGCAAGCTGGTGTATTAGGTGCCGCATTACTTACACCATTATTGCTCCCGCATATTGGCTGGCGAGGAATGTTCTTGGTAGGCATCTTCCCTGCATTTGTCGCTTGGTTCTTACGTTCTCATCTGCACGAACCCGAAATTTTCACTCAAAAACAAACCGCACTTTCAACGCAATCCAGTTTTACTGATAAATTACGTTCATTCCAGCTTCTTATTAAAGATAAAGCCACGAGCAAAATTAGCCTTGGTATCGTCGTACTCACCTCTGTACAAAACTTCGGTTATTACGGCATTATGATTTGGTTACCTAATTTCTTATCAAAACAACTTGGATTCAGTTTAACTAAATCTGGGCTTTGGACAGCCGTTACCGTCTGCGGCATGATGGCTGGCATTTGGATTTTCGGACAACTCGCTGACCGCATCGGACGCAAACCAAGTTTCTTACTTTTCCAATTAGGCGCAGTGATAAGTATCGTGGTTTACTCACAACTTACCGATCCTGACATCATGCTTCTTGCTGGGGCATTTTTAGGTATGTTTGTGAACGGAATGATGGGCGGTTACGGTGCATTGATGGCGGAAGCCTACCCAACAGAAGCTCGAGCAACAGCACAAAACGTACTTTTCAATATTGGTCGTGCCGTAGGGGGATTTGGACCTGTAGTTGTGGGAGCCGTCGTACTCGCCTACTCTTTCCAAACGGCCATCGCCCTACTTGCGATTATCTACGTAATTGATATGTTAGCGACAATTTTCTTAATCCCTGAATTAAAAGGTAAAGCCTTAGACTAAGAAAATATAAAAGATAAAAATGCTCGCCAAGTGCGAGCATTTTTTATGAAATAAAAGGAAGTAATTTTGAGGATACTTGTTCAGCTGAAATCTCTTTCATTGAACTTGCCGATAAATAATGCTGATTTTTACCATAACAGCCAATCAATTTAGGATCCGTTGCGCCATAAAGCGTAATATTGGGCTTATCCAAAGCGGCAGTTAAATGCGCCAAACCTGTATCCACTGATACGACAGCTTTTGCATTCGCAAGCTGTTTTGCAAGTTCCGTTAAAGTTAACTTCGGCAACACGAGTACATTAGAATGAGCTTGGGCCAAACGCTCTGCTCGCGCTTTTTCTTGTTCATTTCCCCAAGGTAAGCGAATTTCGTAATCAGAAAGTGCGGTAATTTTTTCAATCAATTTTTGCCACTCTAATTCTTCCCAATGCTTATCTGCCCGAGTTGTAGAATGAATGAATACCACATAGTTTTGTTCTGAAGTTTGATGAAGAAAATGGCGAGCAATACCATAATCGCCCTGAACCTGAGGTAATTCATAACCTAAACTCTGGGCAAAAAGCTGACGAATTCGTTCCACCGCATGCTGTTGATAAGAAATGGCATATTTTTTATCGTAGAAAAAAGACGCTAACGGCTCTCGAATACTTTGACGATCATAGCCATGTTTCATACCTTGAGCGAAATGAGTTGCAAATAAAGCACTTTTAATGAGCCCTTGTGCATCAATTACCGCATCATAGTTTTCGGCCTGCAACAAAGTGCGGTAATTTTTCCACTCATTTCTTGTTTGAATGGAAAAAGGCGATTTACGCCAACGGCGCAAAGCAATAGGAATCACGCGATTTACGGCGGAGTGCCAACGTGGAATTTCTGCAAAGTTTTCTTCCACCACCCAATCAATGCTTAAACTAGGGATCGCCTTTTGTGCATCAGTCAAGGCGGGCAAAGTGTGGATAACATCCCCCATAGAGGAAGTCTTAATCACGCATACTTTCATTTAATTAAACTTCTTCCCCAGTGCATAATCCCAAGCCCAGATACGGCTAAAATGCCCCCAATAATTAAGGAGGAATCCACCTGTTCATTCAACCAAACGGCTGAAAATAAAATGCCTAAAATTGGCACAAGAATAATGTAACCCGAGGCATTGCCTGCCCCTAAGTGTTTCACACCATCAAAATACCATGCATAAGCCAATACCGTTGCACCAAATGCAAGACCAAGTAAACTAAACCATTGCGATCCATTTAATTGAAATACGGTTGCCCAATCTTCCGCACTTTCCGTCCATAATGCTGCCAACGTCAGCATGAAAAAACCAAAAGTAGAAGAAATCGTGGTAGCGGTGAGAGAATCAATTCCGATTAATACTTTACGAGCCAATAAAGTATAAGCAACCCAGCAAACTAAAGCACAAAGCAATAACATTTGACCGAATCCAAAATTTTGTAAGAGATTAGTTGGATTCCCTTTTGTCATGGCTAACAAAGAACCGCTAATGGCAATAATCATCCCTAATACAACCCAGCGATTCCATTTTTCTTTAAATAATAAAATAGCAAAAAACATCGTAAAGACAGGATTAGAGGCAACGACCATCGTTCCTTGCCCTGCTGGAACATATTTCAAACCCCAAATAAAGAAAGTCGAATAACCAAAGATCCCAAGCAAAGCCGTTAACAACAACCCCACCCATTGATTAGGTCGCAGTTGTTTAGCATATTTGAAACGATTCGCCGCATATAGCCAAATAATGAGTGGAATAATGGCGAAAAAAAAGCGCACGCTTGAAGCAATAAATGTCGGCATAGCTTGGGCAACCACTCGTCCCCAAGGCCAAGAGGCTCCCCATAAAATCACCATTCCAATTAATTGTAAATGTATGCGTAGAGGGTTCATTTTGCTAATAATGCCTCTAATTTTTCTAATGCCATTTCCGGCGTAATATCAATCAAACTTTGATGATACCCTTCCGAGCTATCTGTACTTTTACGCACCTTAATTAAATCGCCTTCAATTAAGCGAATAATCACGGCGTTATCTGATAATGGTGGCGTATAAGTTGGGCTAGTTGGGCCATAAAGTGCAACCAATGGACGGTCTGTCGCAGCGGCAATATGCATTAAGCCGCTGTCATTACTCACCACTCCTGTGCAGTTAGCAATTAAATCCACAGCTTGATTCAGGTTAGTTTGCCCCGCTAAATTTAAACAAAATGATTGTAGCTCGGCTGGTAATACATTGCGGATTTGCTCTCCTGCTTCCACATCTTTTGGTGAACCAAATAATTCTACTGCGTAGCCTTTTTCAATCAGCATTTCTGCTAACTTAGCATAATGATAATGCGGCCAACGTTTAGCCGGACCAAATTCAGCTCCAGGACAAAAACCAATAATTGGACGCTCGCCTAAAAGTGCGGTTTGTTTTTCAAAGTTTTTTAAGGTTTCCGCTTGCTGAGTGGGAGCAACGGTTAAATAAGGTTTTAGAACAGGAATATCAGCCGCTTTCGGTACCGCATTTTGCTCAAAAGCTAACGCGACATAACGTTGCACCATCATAGGATAATCACGTTTGTTATTGCGTAAATCGTTAAGCAAGAAATAACGGCTCTCCCCTTTCCAGCCACGACGCACAGCAATTTTTGCAAAAGCGGGAATGAACGCAGACTTCAAGGAGTTTGGTAACACAATCGCCATATCATATTGATTGCGCAATGCCTTACCTAAACGATAACGTTCACACAAGGCAAACTTGCCGTGTCCAAGCGGCATTTCAATAGCATGACGCACTTCTGGCATACGGGCTAAAAGCGGTTTGCACCAATTGGGTGCCATCACATCAATTTGGCAATTTGGATATTGCTGTTTGAGTTGTTGATACAAACTGTGCGACATCATCATATCGCCGACCCAAGATGGGCCGATAATTAAAATATTCATGCTTGACCTTATAACAAAAGTGCGGCTAAAAATAAGACTAATTTTAACCGCACTTTATTCATTTTCTAGTATTGAACGACATTATTTGTTCAATATTTTTATTTATTTAACCACGCCATGTATTCAGCCACACCTTCCGAGACAGTTTTAAATGGTTTGTCGTAGCCAGTTGCGCGAAGTTTCGTTAAATCTGCTTGCGTATATTCTTGATAGCGAGATTTCAAATGCTCTGGGAATGGAATGGTTTCCACTGCGCCTTTACCGTGGAATTTAATCACCGCTTTCGCCACTTCAGCGAAAGATTCAGCATTACCAGTACCACAGTTGAAGATACCTGAAATGCCATTTTGCCAGCACCAAATGTTCACTTGTGCCACATCACCCACATAAACGAAATCACGGCGGAAGTGTTCGCTGCCTGCAAATAATTTTGGATTTTCGCCTTTTAAGATTTGGTTATTCAAGTGGAATGCTACACTCGCCATAGAACCTTTATGATTTTCACGCGGCCCGTAAACATTGAAATAACGGAAACCACATACTGGCGATTTTGCTTCAGGCAAAATGTTGCGCACATATTGGTCGAACAAAAATTTAGAATAGCCATAAACATTTAACGGGCCTTCAAATTCACGTTCTTCACGGAATACTTTGGTATCACCATAAGTTGCTGCGCTTGAGGCATAGAAAAAAGGAATTTCGCGGTCAAGGCAATAATGTAACAACTCTTTAGAATATTCGTAGTTGTTGTGCATAATGTATTTGCCATCCCATTCCGTAGTCGCAGAACATGCCCCCTCGTGGAATACCGCATCAATATCACCAAATTCGTCGCCCGCGATAATAGAAGCAATGAAATCTTCTTTATCGCAATAATCTGCAATGTCTAAATCAACTAAATTTGCGAATTTTGTGCCATCTTTTAAGTTATCTACCACTAAAATATCTTTGCGCCCTAAATCATTTAACGCTTTGACAATATTGCTGCCAATAAAACCTGCACCACCTGTTACGATAATCATAATTCTGTCCTCTTTAAAATAAGTCTGCGTATTGTAATAGATTTTCTATCGCTTAGCCAAAAAACTCTGCGAAAAACAACCGCACTTTTAATCCCCAATAACTCGTGAGGCCTGTCGTAACAAGATCCATTTTGCCTTTACTCAATAGCACAATTGTGGGCGTCACATTAATTTTCCACCGTTCTGCAAATTCTCCTTTAGGATCATTAACCGTAGTGAAGTGGTAGTCATGCTTACTTAAATAATCATTTACGTCCGCCTCATTGCCTGAACGTAATGCCACCGATACAACTTGATAGCCTTCTTTCGCTAAAGAATTAATTGCTGGAGAAGTATAGCGACAATAACCACACCAAGTTCCCCAAAAATAAAGCAGCGTCGCTTTATTTTGGTCAAGACTTTCAAGAGAGAACGTATTCCCTTGAAGATCTTGTAACGTGATTTTATTTATTTCCTCTGGTACCACAGGACGACGAACAAAATCCAGTATGCTACTCATCACAATAAAAGTTAAAAAGAGGGATAATCCATTCTTAAGTAGTTTTTTAATCTTCATTTTCTTTATTCCTTATCTCATTGAGATGATTGTAATCAAGCATAAAAGCACAGTCAAAAACAAGGGATTTTTGCTACAATAGGTAAAACATAAATAAAGGAGGAAAATAATGACACCGAATCAACTTGCTCAATATATCGATCACACCACACTTACCGCAGAAAAAAATGAACAAGATATTTTGACACTCTGTAATGAAGCGATTGAACACGGATTTTATTCTGTATGTATCAATTCTGGTTATATTCCACTTGCTAAAGAAAAACTTGCTGGCTCAAATGTAAAAATTTGTACCGTAGTTGGCTTCCCTTTGGGTGCCAATTTAACCTCAGCCAAAGCATTTGAAACACAAGAATCTATTAAAGCGGGGGCAAATGAGATTGATATGGTGATTAATGTAGGTTGGATAAAATCGCAAAAATGGGATACAGTAAAACAAGATATTCAAGCGGTGTTTAATGCTTGTAATGGCACACCATTAAAAGTGATTTTAGAAACTTGTTTACTCACTAAAGATGAAATAGTGAAAGCCTGTGAAATTTGTAAAGAAATCGGTGTGGCTTTTGTTAAAACATCATCAGGCTTCAATAAAGGCGGCGCAACTGTAGAAGATGTTGCATTGATGAAACAAACGGTCGGCAATATTGGTGTTAAAGCATCAGGCGGTGTACGCGATACTGAAACCGCACTTGCGATGATTAAGGCGGGTGCGACTCGCATTGGTGCAAGCGCTGGCATTGCAATTATTAGCGGTACGCAAGATACCCAAAGCACTTACTAATCCTTTCATGCGTGGTATTCTCACCACGCGTTTTTACATATTCGACAATTTCTGCAACAAACGATCCATTGCTCGATAACCCAAAGCTTCCGCTAAGTGCGGTTGAGAAATTTGTTGTTCTCCTTGTAGATCGGCAATGGTTCGAGAAACTTTCAAAATACGATGGTAAGCCCGTACAGAAAGCCCCAGTTTATTCAGCGCATTTTCAAGGAAAAAGGCATCTTTATCACTTAACTTGCAATCACGCTCAATCTCTTTACTATTCAAATAAGCGTTAATTTTTCCCGCTCTTTCCATTTGAATCTCACGCACTTTTAACACTTTTTCACGAACTTGCGCGCTGGTTTCGCCACGATCGCCCGTATTTTGCAAGCTACCTTGTGGCAATAAAGGCACTTCAATAGACAAGTCAAAACGATCTAAAAATGGCCCTGAAAGTCGATTCAAATAACGCATAATTTGCTGTGGCGAAGTACGGTTATGTGTTCCAGTATAATGGCCTGTCGGGCTTGGATTCATCGCTGCCACTAATTGAAAACGAGCTGGAAATTGGATTTTGGCATTGGCACGAGAAATAATAATCTCACCACTTTCCAGAGGCTGACGTAGCGCATCCAATACTTTTCGTTCAAACTCTGGAAGTTCATCAAGAAAAAGTACGCCATTTGTTGCTAAGGATATTTCACCAGGTTTAGGGATCGTTCCGCCTCCCACTAAAGCCGGCATTGATGCACTATGATGTGGTGCGCGAAAAGGACGTTGTTTCCAATTATGAAAATTTAACTCGTTTTGAACTAAACTCGTTACAGATGCAGTTTCAATCGCTTCTAGATCGGTCATTTCAGGTAAAAGTCCTGTCAATCGGCTAGCTAACATGGTTTTCCCGGTACCCGGTGGACCAAGAAAGAGCAAATTATGCTGCCCAGCTGCGGCAATGGTCAATGCTCGTTTGGCGTGTTGTTGTCCGATAATATCCGTTAAATCTAATGTATTTTTACCCGAAAAATTTACCGCACTTTCTTTCACAATTTCAGTGGCAAGGGGTAATTTTTCCTGACCATTGAGAAATTGCACCACATCTAAAAGCGTTTGCGCAAAATAAGTATTTTGATCAGAAACGAGAGAAGCTTCATTCGCATTTTGCTTCGCGATAATTAACTCTCGCTTTGACTTTTGCGCTGCAAGAATAGCGGGGATTACACCATGTACGCCACGCAATTGGCCTGTAAGCGCAAGCTCAGCCACAAATTCAAATTGCTTTAAACGGCTCGCATCAAGCTGCTCCGATGCGGCTAAAATTCCGATGGCAATAGGCAAATCAAATCTTCCGCCTTCTTTCGGTAAATCTGCAGGTGCGAGATTCACTGTGATACGCTTGGCTGGGTATTTAAATTGTGCATTCATCAATGCACTACGCACCCGATCTTGCGCCTCTTTCACTGTTTTTTCGGGCAAACCAACAAGTGTAAATCCTGGTTTTCCGTTGCTTAAATGAACCTCAATAGTGACAAGCGGTGCTTGCACACCCATAGAAGCACGGCTGTAAACAATAGCAAGGGACATGATAATCCTTAAAGTGCGGTAAAAATGAAGACAGTTTTTGCACTATAAAAAAAGCACATAATGAAATCATTCATCATGTGCTTTTCTTGCGATCTAGATCGCAAAATTTACATTTTATTCCGAAAAAAGTGGCGAAAACCAAAAATCTAATTTCGCTGCAAGTTTATCAATACCAATTTTATTTTGTGCAGAAAAGGCTTCTACTTGAATATCGCCTTGGAATGGAAGAATCGCTTCGCGCACCATTTTTACTTGTTTACTACGTGCGCTTTGACTCAATTTATCGGCTTTAGTAAGCAACAAAAGTACTGGTAAATCTGCAGAAACCGCCCATTCAATCATTTGTTGGTCAAGATCTTTAAGTGGATGGCGAATATCCATCAATACAACCAATCCCGCCAAACATTCGCGTTTCTGCAAATATTCACCTAAGGATTTTTGCCATTGGATTTTCATTTGCTCTGGCACGGCAGCATAACCATAGCCCGGTAAATCTACCAATTTACAATTTGGTTCCACTTCAAATAAGTTGATTAATTGTGTGCGACCCGGCGTTTTTGAGGTGCGAGCTAAGCTTTTTTGATTAGTTAATGCATTAAGTGCGGTTGATTTTCCTGCATTTGAACGCCCCGCAAATGCAATTTCAATGCCGGTATCTTCAGGAATGGAACGAATATTCGGCGCACTCGTTAAAAAGTGAGTTTTATGGTAATTAAGTTTAATTTCAGACATAAGGATTCCTTTTAAAATTGCGCTTAGAATAGCATAAATGGAAAATTTCCTGAAATTATGTCAAAATTTGCGCCAAAATTATAACCAATTCATGGCAATTCAGATGACAACAAAAACAACTTACCAATGGCCTCAATCTAAGGATATTTATCCATATCGACCAGGGCGTTTTGATGCACCAAAACATTGGCGTTATAACTTACGTAGCTTTTTAAATCGTGGTTCAATTCGTCGCTTTGAGAAATTTATCAATCAACATCCTTTTCTCGTCGATATTTTTAATACGCACTTGGATTATAGTTATCCCGTTGCTTGTCGTTTTCTGGATAAACGCTTCACAACGTTTTGATGCTGTTTGTGATAACCTTTTATTTTTACCCAAAAAACTTACCGCACTTTCTACGCCGTTATGGGAAAAACCATTAAGTTTTGGCGAGGTCATTCCTGATTTTAAAATGACATTAAGCATGACAACCCATCAACCAATGGAGGGATATTGGGTATTGGAGCTATGGCATAAACCAAGAAATGAATTAGTCTATTTACTTACTTTTGCCAAATTAGGCGATGCTCTACTCATTGCTGTTGTACAAGGGCCAAATTTTGAAGGCTCAAAGGAAATGGTGAAACAACTAACCAAATCATGCCACGGCTTGCGCCCCGCCTATTTAATGGTTGAAACCATGAAATCGCTCACAAAAATTCTAGGCTACGATAAATTGCTTGGCATTCCGCAAAAATACCAAAATAAATCTCGCTTCATCCAAAGCAAACAATATACGGTGGACTATGATGCAATTTTTGGCGAATCGGGTGGAGAATTAAAAGATTACTGGGAATTGCCTTTAGAAATGGATAAAAATTTGGATGATATTCCAAGTAAAAAACGTTCCATGTATCGTAAACGCTATGCCATGTTAGATGAAATAACCCTCGCTATAAAAGACGCTCTCAATCTTTAAAACAATGGCGCAGTTCAACGCCTGCGCCTATTTTTTCTATCGAAAAATTTTTCCTTTTAAGATTAAATTTATGCTATCGTAGCCGACATTATTCATTCCATTTCACTCGAATAGGAGATACAAATGACAACTCAATTAGATTCACTTCGTCAAATGACCGTTGTGGTCGCAGACACCGGCGATATCGACGCGATTAAAAAATATCAACCACAAGATGCGACTACTAACCCATCATTAATTCTAAGCGCATCTGCACTTCCACAATATGCGCCATTAATTGATGAAGCGGTAGCTTATGCAAAAGCTCAAAGCAATGATAAAGCACAACAACTTATTGATGCAGAAGATAAATTAGCGGTAAACATTGGTTTAGAAATTTTAAAAATCGTTCCGGGACGTATTTCTACTGAAGTGGATGCTCGTCTTTCTTACAACACACAAGCAACGGTTGAAAAAGCGCGTAAATTAATCGCACTTTATAATGCAGCAGGCATTTCAAACGACCGTATTTTGATTAAAATTGCTTCAACATGGCAAGGTATCCGAGCTGCAGAAATCCTTGAAAAAGAAGGCATTAACTGTAACTTAACCTTATTATTCTCTGAAGCGCAAGCTCGTGCTTGTGCAGAAGCAGGCGTTTACTTAATTTCGCCATTTGTAGGTCGTATTTTAGACTGGTACAAAGCAAACTCCGACAAAAAAGAATATGCGCCAGCAGAAGACCCAGGCGTTATTTCTGTTACCAAAATCTATAATTACTACAAAGAATATGGCTACAACACCGTTGTGATGGGCGCGAGCTTCCGTAATGTAGGTGAAATTACTGAACTTGCAGGTTGCGATCGTTTAACCATTGCACCGGCATTACTGAAAGAATTGCAAGAAAATTCAACCGCACTTGTACGCAAACTAGAATACAAAGGCGAAGTAAAAGCAAAACCACAACCATTAACAGAAGCTGAGTTCTACTGGCAACATAACAGCGATGCTATGGCTGTTGAAAAATTAGCAGATGGTATTCGTAAGTTTGCTGTTGACCAAGAAAAATTGGAAACCATGCTTTCAGCAAAACTTTAATCCATAATTCAATATAAAAAATAACCGCACTTTTGAGTAATCAAAGTGCGGTTATTTCTATTCAAGGACTGAATAATTCAGACCTATTTGTTTAATTTCGCTTTGTAAGTTGGGTTCATTAAGTTTTCTACAGAAAGAATGTCATCTAATTGTTCTTCTGTTAATAAACCTTTTTCTAACACAACTTCACGTACACCTTTACCGGTTTGAGCACAGATTTTACCCACTAAGTCGCCGTTGTGATGGCCAATAAATGGATTTAAGTAAGTCACAATACCGATTGAATTAAACACGTAGTTTTCACAAATTTCTTTGTTTACAGTGATGCCATCCACACATTTATCGCGTAAGTTCACACAAGCGTTCGTTAAGATATCAATAGATTCGAACATTGCTTGACCAATCACGGGTTCCATTACGTTTAATTGTAATTGACCTGCTTCAGATGCAAAAGTCACAGTGGTATCGTTACCAATTACTTTAAAGCATACTTGGTTCACCACTTCAGGAACAACTGGGTTTACTTTTGCAGGCATGATAGAAGAGCCCGCTTGTAATTCAGGTAAGTTAATTTCTTTAATACCAGCACGTGGACCAGAAGAAAGTAAACGTAAGTCATTACATACTTTAGAAAGTTTTACTGCAGTACGTTTTAATGCACCATGAACCATGACATAAGCGCCACAGTCAGATGTTGCTTCAATTAAGTTTTCTGCTGGTACGCAAGCTAATCCAGTTACTTCTGCAAGGTGTTTTACAACTAATTTAGTATAGCCTTGCGGGGTATTTAAACCTGTACCGATAGCTGTTGCACCAAGGTTTACTTCAAGGAGTAAATCTGCTGTACGTTTTAAGTTACGTACTTCTTCTTCAAGCAATACCGCGAAAGCTTTGAATTCTTGACCAACAGTCATTGGCACCGCATCTTGTAATTGGGTTCGACCCATTTTTAAGATGTTCGCAAACTCTTTTGCTTTATTATCAAAACCGTCGTGTAAATATTGAATTTTATCGATTAATTTTAAGATGCTGTTATACACTGCAATACGGAAACCGGTAGGATACGCATCGTTGGTTGATTGGCTTGCGTTAACGTGATCCATTGGGTTAATCACGTTATATTCGCCTTTTTTATGGCCAATTTTTTCAAGGGCAAGGTTAGCAACTACTTCATTGGTATTCATATTGACAGACGTACCTGCGCCACCTTGATATACGTCTGATGGGAATTGATCTAAGCATTTTCCAGTAGTAAGGATTTCATCACAAGCAGCCACAATCGCTTTTGCAATATCACTTGGAATTGCACCTAATTCACCATTGGCTAAAGCCGTTGCTTTTTTCACCATTACCATGCCACGTACAAACTCTGGTACGTCAGAAATGGTTACGTTAGAAATATTGAAATTTTCTACCGCTCTTAAGGTATGGATACCCCAGTATGCATCTGCTGGCACATCACGTTCACCTAATAAATCCACTTCTTTTCTGTATTGAGTCATTTTAATCACCTTTTTTGGTTGTTAATTAATTTGAGGTAATTATAGGAATTTACATAGAAAATAAATTTGACATGGATCACATTTCAAATAAGACGTATAAGAGATATTTTCATTTCTCGCATAAGTTTTTTTAGGGGAAATTAATTCTGCTATATTAATTTTATGCTGATTTTAGCTGTTCACCTATTTTCTCAAACAGTTTCTGAATGAGTTCGGCACGATGACCAAGCACTCGTACAATAAGTCCACCTTCATTTAATTGGGAAACGCCAATAAGTAGAGATTTTTCACTTTCCTGTTGTTGAAGTGTTTGGACGATTTGTTTAACTTCAGTTGGTGTTTTCTGCAAATTGAGATAAACCAACGATCCTTGATGTGAGAACCCTTCCATTTGGCTTAATGCGGTCAATTTCATTTGTGCTGGTTGCCATCGAATACAATCCAAAACAAGCGGTTTATTTTGCCCATTATTTTGTAAAAGCTGAACTTTCAGGTGAGAAGAAAATTGACGAAATTCAAAACGTTCATTATTTGCTACGCGGCCAATAGCCACAATTTCACCATAAATTAGCGTACTCTCAGGTTGCATGCTGATTAACGTGTTTTGCTTAAGAGCAGAATTCTTATGCAAAACCAACGGATGAGGTAAGTAAAATAAACGACTTTTCTCAGCAAGTTGAATCAATGTATTTTGCTCGGCAAAATCTCCCTCATTCATTGCCTGAACTCGAGTAAATGCCTGCGTATTTAAAGAAAGTGCGGTAGATTTTTCGAGCATTATTTGAATATCAACACGATCCCCCGCTAATAACCCTGGTGAAGAAGACATTTGCATTGCGCTAAGTCCATTTTCCCAAGAATCGGCATAAGCAGATAACGTCATTACTTTAAAAGGTGGCGTCACAAAGTATTCATCAAGTTGAGTTTTGCCGTTTGAGGAAAGTTTGGTGGAAAGTTTGAGGGTACTATTCATAATCTTTTCAATTTGTAAAAAACTCCCCTCTTTAAAGGAGAGGGGAGGATTCTTTATCTCACTAATGCCTTAGGTTCTTCTACGTTCTTCAATAACGCATATTTTTCAATCCAACCAATCACGCCATCGAGATTTTCTTTTTTCATTAAATTGGTAAAAACAAAGGGCTGACCATTACGCATACGACGCGCATCGTGTTCCATAATGCTCAAATCCGCGCCAACAAATGGTGCTAGGTCTGTTTTGTTAATCACTAGCAAATCTGAACGAGTGATACCCGGCCCACCTTTACGCGGGATTTTTTCGCCTTGTGCGACGTCAATCACGAAAATAGTCACATCGGCTAAATCGGGGCTAAAAGTTGCCGAAAGGTTATCGCCGCCCGATTCAATAAAGACGATTTCTACATCGGGGAAGCGAGCTACCATTTCATCGACAGCTTCTAAATTCATTGAGGCATCTTCACGAATTGCCGTATGCGGGCAACCGCCTGTTTCAACCCCCATAATTCGCTCAGGCGGAAGTAGGCTATTCTTCGTTAAAAACTCCGCATCTTCTTGGGTATAAATATCGTTAGTGATTACCGCCACGCTATAACGGCTTGCTATTTCACGAGTCAGTTTTTCAATTAACGCCGTTTTGCCCGCGCCAACGGGGCCTGCCACGCCAATTTTAATGTAGTTACGCATAATGTTCCTTTTGTTGATTACCGTAGAGGCTCATTCTCATCACCTCTGCGATATGTAAAAATTTAATAAAAAATGACCGCTCTTACGACATGTAAAGTCGAGTATAAAGCACTTCGTGCTGCATGGAGCGGATGTCATTTGCGAGAGTTGCTGCCCCCAGCCAATCAAGATTGGGCTCAAGGCTTAATTCGACAGCTTGCAAGAGCGCACCACGCAAATCAAACAGAATATCTTGCCCATCCATTTGGCTAAGCGGAATGAGTTTCACGCCGTTGGTAATGGTACCAACTGCCGCATTGTAGTAAAACGCATAAAGGGTATCCGCTTTGCTGAGCCCCATTGCTTGCGCCACCATCGCAAACACAATCGGAAAATAGCCTTGTACGGTTTTATTTTGAATCGCTTGCTGAAATTGGCTCAACATTGGGTGTTGTTCATAGCGGATAAAAATTTTTAATAACCGCACACCGAGTTTAAAACTGCCTTCGCGACTTTCTCGCGCAATTTTGGTCGCAGATAGCGAATGGTCTAATTCACATAAACGGTCAAAATCATTGGCAGCTATGGAGTCAAATGCAAGCGAAAGATAAGCGCCATCGTTATACACCCAGTTGTGCAAAAGCTGGGTTTGCACATATTCTTCTAGGCTTGGTTTCGTTGAAACAGCACCTTGTTGAACAAAAGTCTCTAAACCGTTTGAATGGTTAAACCCCCCGATTGGCAAAGTCGGGTCAACCAAGTGCAACAATGCGCCTAAATCTGCCAGACTTCGGTTTAATGTTGGTGCCAATTGCCGTCTCCATGGTGGTGATAGCCATGATGATCGTGCGAATGACTATGCGAATGCCCGTGCCCCTGCGCGGAATTTGCTCTTAACGCTTGGCTTAAACGTCGTTCAGCTTTTTGCGGATGAAATCCCGCTGCTTGTAACCATTCGAACATCGGCTTATCGTAAGGTAATGTTACTTCATCGCCATCTAAAAAGAGTGGCGAATGTTTATTGCCAATTTCATAACAAGCGCGAGCCATTTCTGGCAAGGTTTTCGGCGAAAGCACAATTACTTCACTCGGTAAAATTTCAATCGCAATCACTAATTCATCGCTGATAAACACCACATCATCGTGTTTTAAACGTTGTCCTTCTTTTAGCAAACGAAAGGCAACTTCGCGCCCCGTATTTGTGGTTTTGCGTAAAATATTGCGCTCACTTTCATACCACTGCAATGCCACGCGTTCAATAGTTTGATGTGTAATTTTGCCTTCAGCTTGAAGGCTAGTTAAGTCGCCTAAAATGGTATCCATAATAGGCAGAATGGGGTTGAGGATTTTCATTTTTATATTACTTATTTTCTTCACTAATTAAGACTGCCAAATCTCCCCTCCCCCTCTTTGCTAAAGAGGGGATTTTCCTTATAAATTTGCTGTCATCTGACTAATTTATATTTGCCATATCAAAGTAGAACAATGATATAAAATCTCGCTAGTTTTCCCCCTCTTTAGCAAAGAGGGGTAGGGGAGATTTGGCAGAAGAAAAAACAGAGAAATTAGGTTATTTAGACCAATTTCGTAACGCCCCAAAATGGTTACAAAGTTGGCTCTGTTTCTCTTAAAACCTCATATTTTTCATTCATCTCTGCTGCCCAAGCGGTTAAATTTGGAAATTCTTTTGCAAGATCTAATCCAATTTTTTCTGCTCTAAACAAGAACCAATCAATGACTGCAACCGCTGTTAACGTACCAATGTTTAATTCCGTGCCAAACGGTTTTAAATCTTGCTCAAGTCTTGCAAAACTTTGACGATTACGTTCGGTTAGTTGTTGATGGCGAGCTGCCCACCATTCACTTTCAGGGCGAAGCATTTTTTCAGCCATCATCGGCACGGTGTTTTCCATAATGCCATCGGCTAAATTATGCAACGCTAACGCTGCCCAACGTGGCTTGCCACTTTCTGGAATAAGTTTAGGTTCAACCTTGCCTTTTTGGTCGAGATATTCGCAAATGAGCAAACTGCCATAAAGCCAGTTGCCACAATTACGTTCTAACGCTGGCACACGACCCAATGGGTTGGCTTGATTATGCGGAGAGCTTGCATCAAATGATGAACCAATTTTAATCAGTTCTGTTTTGTCTAAGAGTTGTTGATATGTCAACGTTACCAGCACTTTACGGGCATACGGGCTGGTAGTGGAGTACCAAAGTTTCATTGTAAATTCTCCTTAAAATTTGACCGCTCTTTTCTGCTTAGAACATAAAATACCGTTGTCCTAATGGCACCGTATCCACGGGTTCGCAGGTAATGAGTTCTCCATCTACACGTACTTCATAGCGCTCTGGATCCACCGTAATTTCAGGTGTTGCATTGTTGTGAACGAGATCTTTTTTACCTACGTTGCGGCAGCCTTTCACGGCAATGGTTTCTTTGTGTAAACCGAATTTCGCACGAATATCGGCTTTTTCAGCGGCTTGTGAAACAAAGAATACTGCTGTTTGTGCGGTTGCTAAGCCTTGTGCACCGTACATTGGACGGTAGAACACTGGTTGCGGTGTTGGAATAGAGGCATTTGGGTCGCCCATTTTCGCGTAACTAATAAAGCCTTTTTTAATTACGACTTCAGGTTTTACGCCAAAGAACATCGGTTTCCATAACACGATATCCGCAATTTTACCCACTTCTAATGAACCAATATGATCTGCAATACCGTGTGCAATCGCTGGGTTGATGGTGTATTTCGCGATATAGCGTTTAATGCGGAAGTTATCGTTTCCTTCATTACCTAGCTCACCACGTTGCATTTTCATTTTATCTGCGGTTTGCCATGTACGAATTACCACTTCGCCAATACGTCCCATTGCTTGAGAGTCTGAACTCATAATGGAGAAGACGCCCATATCGTGCAAAATATCTTCTGCTGCAATAGTTTCAGGACGGATACGGCTATCGGCAAAAGCTACATCTTCCGGTACGCGTTTATCTAAGTGATGGCAAACCATCAACATATCCAAATGTTCATCAATGGTGTTTTTTGTAAACGGACGAGTCGGGTTAGTTGAAGCGGGCAATACGTTTGGATACATCGCTGCTTTAATGATATCTGGCGCATGTCCGCCACCAGCACCTTCCGTGTGGAAGGTGTGAATCACACGTCCATCAATCGCTTCCATGGTATCTTCTAAGAAGCCACTTTCATTTAGCGTGTCGGTGTGAATTGCTACTTGAATATCCATTTCATCTGCCACTTTTAATGCAGAACCAATTACTGCAGGCGTTGCCCCCCAGTCTTCGTGGATTTTTAAACCTAATGCGCCTGCTTCAATTTGTTCACGTAGCGGATCTAAAGTTGAACAATTTCCTTTACCGAAAAAGCCCACGTTGACTGGTAAAACTTCAGCGGCTTGGAACATACGTTCCATATACCACGCACCGGGCGTACAAGTGGTTGCGTGTGTACCATCAGCAGGGCCTGTTCCGCCACCAATTAATGTGGTAACGCCACTTTCAATCGCATGTTGTGCCTGTTGAGGACAAATAAAGTGAATGTGGGTATCAATACCGCCAGCGGTCGCAATTAAATGTGCACCATTATGCACTTCTGTGCTAGCACCGATAATCATATTGGGCGTGACGTTATCCATAGTGTCAGGGTTACCAGCCTGACCGATACCCACAATACGCCCATCGCGAATACCAATATCTGCTTTGATAATGCCTAATTTGGCATCAATGATCATCACGTTGGTAATCACAAAATCCAATACATTTGGATTGTCGCGAGTTGCAGTGCCGCTTTGTGCCATGCCATCACGCACACTTTTACCGCCACCAAATTTACACTCATCACCTTTGGTTAATAAGTCTTGTTCAATGGTTGCCCATAAATTGGTATCGCCTAAACGGACTTTATCGCCAACGGTTGGACCATAAGTTGCTACGTATTGAGCTCTTGAAATTGTTAATGCCATCTTGCCCTACCTTATAATTTGCCATCAATTTGATTATGGAAACCATAAATGATTTGGTTACCACCAAAAGCAACTAATTCCACTGATTTCACTTCACCTGGTTCAAAACGCACCGCATTGCCTGATGGCACGTTTAAACGCATCCCTCGCGCCAAAGTGCGGTCAAATTTAAGGGAATTATTAGTTTCAAAAAAATGGTAGTGAGAGCCAACTTGAATTGGACGGTCGCCTGAATTGGTTACTTCGATTTTTACGGTTTTTCTGCCGACATTGGCAATAATATCGCCTTCAGCTAATTGGTATTCACCTGGGATCATTTTATTTAAATCCTTCTACTTTTTATCTAATCGGATTATGCACGGTAACAAGTTTTGTACCATCTGGGAAAGTGGCTTCAATCTGAACTTCATGAACCATTTCTGCCACACCTTCCATGACATCATCAACGGTTAAAAGTGTTGAGCCATATTGCATCACTTCAGCCACACTCATTCCGTCTCTTGCTGCCTCTTGTAAATGGCTAGCAATATAAGCAATGGTTTCTGGATAATTTAATTTAACGCCTCTCGCTTTACGTTTTGATGCCAGTTCACCGGCCAAAAAGAGCATGAGTTTCTCTTGTTCTCTTGATGTTAAGTGCATATCTTCATTCCTTCATTTATTTATCGCACAAAGAGCGGCGAATTTTACGTAAAAAATCCAAATAGGAAAAACATTTTGTCAGAATTTTTTATTCATAGCCCTTGAAAGCGAAAAAATCCTCCTTATATAAAAAGCGCACTTACAAATTCTTAAGAAGGAAATTAATCATGAATATTCGTCCTTTACACGATCGTGTAATTATTAAACGTGAAGAAGTCGAAACCCGTTCAGCTGGCGGTATCGTATTAACTGGTTCAGCAGCGACCAAATCAACCCGTGCGAAAGTATTAGCAGTGGGTAAAGGTCGTATTTTAGAAAATGGTACCGTTCAACCTTTAGATGTGAAAGTTGGCGATACCGTAATTTTCAACGACGGTTACGGCGTGAAAAGCGAAAAAATCGATGGTGAAGAAGTATTAATCATTTCTGAAAATGACATCTTAGCAATTGTAGAATAATTAGATAAGGGAAAAGAAAATGGCAGCAAAAGACGTAAAATTTGGTAATGACGCACGCGTAAAAATGCTTAAAGGCGTGAATGTATTAGCCGATGCAGTAAAAGTAACCCTTGGCCCGAAAGGTCGCAATGTAATTTTAGATAAATCATTTGGCGCACCAACTATCACGAAAGACGGTGTGTCTGTTGCTCGTGAAATCGAATTAGAAGATAAATTCGAAAACATGGGTGCTCAAATGGTGAAAGAAGTGGCATCTAAAGCAAATGATGCGGCAGGTGATGGCACAACCACTGCAACTGTACTTGCGCAAGCTATTGTAAATGAAGGCTTGAAAGCAGTCGCGGCAGGCATGAACCCAATGGATTTAAAACGTGGTATCGATAAAGCAGTAAGTGCGGTTGTTTCTGAACTTAAAAATTTATCTAAACCTTGTGAAACAGCAAAAGAAATTGAACAAGTAGGTACCATTTCTGCAAACTCTGACAGCATTGTGGGTCAATTAATCTCACAAGCGATGGAAAAAGTGGGCAAAGAAGGGGTGATTACTGTTGAAGATGGTACTGGTCTTGAAGATGAATTAGATGTGGTTGAAGGGATGCAATTCGATCGTGGTTACCTTTCTCCATATTTCATCAACAAACCAGAAACTGCAACGGTTGAATTAGATAATCCATATCTTCTTCTTGTAGATAAAAAAATCTCTAACATTCGTGAATTACTTCCAGTGTTAGAAGGTGTTGCGAAAGCAGGTAAACCGTTATTAATCATCGCTGAAGATGTGGAAGGTGAAGCGCTTGCAACCTTAGTGGTGAACACTATGCGCGGTATCGTGAAAGTTGCAGCAGTGAAAGCGCCTGGTTTTGGTGATCGTCGTAAAGCGATGTTACAAGATATTGCGATCTTAACTGCGGGTACTGTGATTTCTGAAGAAATCGGTATGGAGCTTGAAAAAGCGACACTTGAAGATCTTGGTCAAGCAAAACGTGTTGTTATCAATAAAGATAACACAACCATTATTGATGGTATCGGAGATGAATCTCAAATCAAAGGTCGTGTAGCTCAAATTCGCCAACAAATTGAAGAATCAACTTCTGACTACGATAAAGAAAAATTTCAAGAACGCGTGGCTAAATTAGCAGGCGGCGTGGCAGTAATCAAAGTAGGCGCAGCAACTGAAGTTGAAATGAAAGAGAAAAAAGATCGTGTAGATGACGCATTACATGCAACTCGTGCCGCGGTTGAAGAAGGTATCGTTGCTGGTGGTGGTGTTGCATTAGTTCGCGCAGCCGCGAAAGTAGCAGCAAGCCTAAAAGGTGACAACGAAGAACAAAATGTGGGTATCAAACTTGCATTACGTGCAATGGAAGCACCTTTACGTCAAATCGTCACTAACGCAGGTGAAGAAGCTTCCGTTGTGGCAAGTGCGGTTAAAAATGGCGAAGGAAACTTTGGTTATAACGCAGGTACAGAACAATATGGCGATATGATCGAAATGGGTATCTTAGATCCAACTAAAGTAACTCGTTCTGCGTTACAATTCGCAGCGTCTGTAGCAGGCTTAATGATTACCACTGAATGTATGGTAACCGAGCTTCCAAAAGATGAAAAAGCTGACCTAGGCGCAGGCATGGGCGGTATGGGTGGAATGGGCGGAATGATGTAATTCGCTCATCATCAGATAAAAAGTGCGGTCGTTTTTCCACAAGGAAAAGCGATCGCTTTTTTATTTACAAAGGTTTACACTAATTTCAAATTTACTCAGGAAATCTATTATGCTCATTTCTCATTCTGACCTTAACCAACAACTTAAATCTGCTAGAATCGGCTTTAATACAACAGAACTACACGGTTTTTTAAGCGGTTTACTTTGTGGTGGATTAAAAGATCAAAGTTGGCTACCGCTCTTATATCAATTCAGCAATGATAATTACGCTTACCCAACAGCATTAATTCAACCCGTTACAGAACTTTATGAACAAATTAGTCAAACCTTATCAGATGTTGAAGGATTTACCTTTGAACTTGGTTTAACTGAAGATGAAAATGTCTTTGCACAAGCAGATAGCTTATCCGATTGGGCAAACCAATTCTTACTCGGTCTTGGCTTAGCACAACCTGAATTAGCAAAAGAAAAAGGCGAAATTGGTGAAGCCGTAGATGATTTACAAGATATTTGCCAACTTGGTTATGATGAAGACGATAACGAAGAAGAGCTTGCGGAAGCACTAGAAGAAATCGTTGAGTATGTTCGCACCATTGCTATGTTGTTCTATTCTCATTTCAACGAAGGAGAAATAGAAAGCAAACCTGTATTACATTAAGGAGATCTTGAATGAAATTGGCTTATATGGCTGAATTGCCTAAAGAAGAATTTGAGGAACGTCGCACACGAGTATTCACTCAGATGCAACCTAATTCAGCATTATTGCTTTTTTCTGAAATCGAAAAACGCCGTAATAATGATTGTACCTATCCTTTCCGTCAAGATAGCTATTTTTGGTATTTAACGGGCTTTAATGAGCCGAATGCAGCACTGTTATTACTAAAAACAGAACAAGCAGAAAAAGCCATTATTTTTCTTCGTCCATGCGATCCCTTACTTGAAACGTGGAATGGTCGCCGATTAGGTGTTGAGCGTGCACCACAACAACTTAATGTAAATGAAGCCTATTCTATTGAAGAGTTCGCTACCGTACTGCCCAAAATACTGAAAAATTTGACCGCACTTTACCATGTGCCAGAAATTCATACTTGGGGTGATAAATTAGTGACAGAAAGTGCGGTGAGTTTTAGCGAGATTTTAGATTGGCGACCAATGCTCAGCGAAATGCGCCTTATAAAATCGCCTAATGAAATCCGATTAATGCAACAAGCGGGACAAATTACGGCACTCGGGCATATTAAAGCGATGCAAACGACACGTCCAAATCGCTTTGAATATGAAATTGAAAGCGATATTTTGCATGAATTTAATCGCCATTGCGCAAGATTTCCTTCTTACAATTCCATTGTTGCAGGGGGAAGTAACGCCTGTATTTTGCACTATACAGAAAATGATCGCCCATTAAATGATGGGGATTTAGTACTCATTGACGCTGGCTGTGAATTTGCTATGTATGCAGGCGATATTACCCGCACTTTTCCTGTAAATGGAAAATTTAGCCAGCCACAACGTGAAATTTACGAGTTAGTTTTAAAAGCACAAAAACGTGCGATTGAGTTGCTTGTACCAGGCAATTCCATTAAGCAAGCCAATGATGAAGTCATTCGTATTAAAACCCAAGGATTAGTGGATTTAGGCATCTTAAAAGGTGATGTCGATACACTCATTGAACAACAAGCTTATCGCCAATTTTATATGCATGGATTAGGGCACTGGCTAGGGTTAGATGTGCATGATGTAGGTAGCTATGGCCAAGATAAACAACGGATACTCGAAATCGGTATGGTGATTACCGTTGAGCCTGGTATATACATTTCGGAAGATGCAGATGTGCCAGAGCAATACAAAGGCATCGGCGTGCGAATTGAGGATAATTTACTCATGACTGAATATGGTAGTAAAATCCTAACCGCAGCGGCCCCTAAAGAAATTGCAGACATTGAAAATTTAATGAATTTTTAATAAAAATGTTTAAATTGTGATCTAGTACACATTTTTTTATTGCTCAAAATGTTAGCATTAGAACCAGTTAAAAAGCCGAACCAATCAGTTAAGGAGTCGATTATGTACAAACACGTATTAGTGGCAGTAGATCTTTCCGAAGAGAGTCCAGTTTTACTTAAAAAAGCGGTTGGGGTTGCAAAACGCCACGAAGCAAAACTTTCTATTATCCACGTTGATGTGAATTTCTCGGATCTTTACACTGGATTGATTGATGTGAATATGTCTTCGATGCAAGACAGAATTTCCACGGAAACACAAAAAGCCTTGTTAGATTTAGCTGAAAGTGCGGATTATCCAATTTCAGAAAAATTGAGTGGCAGTGGTGATTTAGGACAAGTTCTAAGTGATGCCATCGAACAATATGATGTAGATTTATTAGTGACGGGACATCACCAAGATTTTTGGAGTAAGTTAATGTCTTCAACACGTCAAGTGATGAATACGATTAAAATTGATATGTTGGTTGTTCCGCTTAGAGATGAATAATTAACAAGAAATTGTTTTTTGAATAATCTGAAATAACTTAAATTTTAACCGCACTTCTCAAATAGCGTCGTGGAGTGCGGTTTTATTTTGGGGTTTTGGCAAAAAGCCTTTTTATAAATTTCAAAAATATGCAAAAATAGAGCGATTTAGTTTTTATTTTTATTATGGGTAACAAGGATTCTTTTTAATGAAAACAACAGCAGAAATAAGACAATCATTCCTTGATTTTTTCCATAGCAAAGGCCACCAAGTAGTTGAGAGTAGCTCACTTGTGCCGGAAAATGATCCGACTTTGCTTTTCACGAACGCTGGGATGAACCAATTTAAGGATGTATTCCTTGGAATGGATAAACGCCCTTATTCTAGAGCCACCACCGCGCAACGTTGCGTACGTGCTGGTGGTAAACATAACGACTTAGAAAACGTTGGTTATACCGCGCGTCATCATACTTTCTTTGAAATGCTCGGTAACTTCAGTTTTGGTGATTACTTTAAACACGATGCCATTAATTTTGCTTGGGAATATTTAACTTCCCCACAATGGCTTGGTTTACCTAAAGAAAAACTATGGGTAACCGTGTATGAAACCGATGACGAAGCCTACAATATCTGGAATAAAGAAGTCGGTGTTCCTGCAGAACGCATTATTCGCATTGGTGACAATAAAGGCGCACCTTACGCATCAGACAACTTCTGGGCAATGGGCGATACCGGTCCTTGCGGTCCTTGTACTGAAATTTTCTACGATCACGGTGATCATATTTGGGGCGGACCTCCAGGCTCACCAGAAGAAGATGGCGACCGTTATATCGAAATCTGGAACGTTGTATTCATGCAATTCAATCGTTTAGCCGATGGCACAATGGAAAAATTACCACGTCCATCAGTTGACACAGGTATGGGATTAGAGCGAATTTCTGCCGTATTGCAACATGTGAACTCAAACTACGAGATTGATATTTTCAAAACATTAATCGCTAAAACGGCTGAAGTTGTTGGTACAACAGATTTAAGTAATAAATCATTACGTGTTATTGCTGACCATATTCGTTCTTGTGCATATTTAATCGCTGATGGCGTTATTCCATCAAACGAAGGGCGTGGTTATGTATTACGTCGCATTATTCGTCGCGCAGTTCGTCACGGCCATTTATTAGGTGCCAAAGAAGCCTTTTTCTATAAACTCGTGCCAACTCTAATTGAAGTAATGGCAGAAGCGGGCAAAGACGTAAAAGCAAAACAAGTAAATGTTGAAAAACTATTACGTTTAGAAGAAGAACAATTTGCTCGCACTCTAGAACGTGGGTTGAGCTTATTAGATGAAGCCCTAGCTCAAGTGAAAGATGGCGTTCTTTCAGGTGAAGTTGCATTCAAACTTTATGATACCTATGGTTTCCCATTAGATTTAACGGCTGATGTATGTCGTGAACGCAATATCACTATTGATGAACAAGCGTTTGACCGTGAAATGGAAGCACAACGTACTCGTGCTCAAGCAGCGAGTCAGTTTGGTGTGGACTACAACAGCATTATTCGCGTAGATGGTGAAACGAAATTTGAAGGCTATACTGAAGTCGAATCTCAAGCAAAAATCACCGCACTTTTCTATGATGGTAAATCAGTTGAAAGTATCGAAGCAGGTCAAAGTGCGGTCGTTATTTTAGAAAATACACCGTTTTATGCAGAATCAGGCGGTCAAATTGGTGACAGCGGATATCTAAGTGCACAAGGCGTGACCTTTAATGTTAAAGATACCCAAAAATATGGGCAAGTATTTGGACACATTGGAGAATTAACGCAAGGAAGTTTAAAAGTTGGGCAATCAGTGAATGCTGTTGTGGATGCAGAACGTCGCCACAACACATCACTCAATCACTCAGCAACACACTTATTGCATGCGGCCTTACGTCAAGTTTTAGGTCAACATGTTGTACAAAAAGGCTCACTTGTTTCAGATAAAGCCTTGCGTTTTGACTTTGCTCAACCAGAAGCAATTACAAAAGAACAGTTAACTCAAATTGAAACATTAGTAAACCAAAAAATCCGTGCTAACTTCCCTGTGCAAACGGATATTATGGATATTGATTCAGCAAAAGCTAAAGGGGCAATGGCACTCTTTGGCGAGAAATATGGTGATAATGTTCGCGTATTGACCATGGGTGACTTCTCAATTGAGCTTTGTGGTGGTATTCACGCAAAACGCACTGGGGATATCGGTCTATTTAAAATTATTACTGAAAGCGCAGTGGCGGCAGGCGTTCGTCGTATTGAAGCTGTAACAGGTGAAAATGCGATTGAGTGGTTACATAATCAACAACGCATTCTGACCCAAAGCGCAGACTTATTAAAATCAGACGTAAATACCTTAGCGGAAAAAATCCAGCAACTTCAAGACAAAGCGAAGAAAGTGGAAAAAGAATTGCAAGGTCTAAAAGAAAAAGCCGCAATGCAGGCGGGTTCTGATTTTGTAAAAAGTGCGGTAAAAATCAATGGTGTTTCTGTTATCGCACAACAATTAGACGGTATAGAAACAAAATCATTACGTGTGATGGTCGATGATTTAAAAAATCAACTCGGCTCAGGCGTAATCGCATTCGCATCGATCTTAGATGAAAAAGTCAACCTTGTCGTTGGTGTAACAAACGATTTAACTACCAAAGTAAAAGCTGGTGAGCTTGTTAATTTAATGGCTCAACAGGTCGGGGGTAAAGGCGGTGGTCGTCCGGATATGGCAATGGCAGGAGGCTCCCAACCAGAAAATGTGGCACAAGCAGTTAAAGTGGCACAGGACTGGTTAAACAAAAATCTGTAGTACAAGCCGGTTGGTGGGATGCCAACCCTTCCTTGATTGATAGGGATATCTAATAAATGCAAACTAAGGAGATAAAAGATGTTAATCTTGACTCGTAAAGTTGGCGAAAGTGTACTTATTGGAAATGATATTTCTATCACGATTTTGAGTGTACGTGGAAACCAAGTTAAACTCGGTGTAGAAGCGCCTAAAGAAGTATCCGTTCACCGAGAAGAAATTTACCAACGAATTAAACAGATGAAAGATGAACAATTAGACAGTTCATCATAATCGTAAATAATGGATTTTATATTATGAAAGCAATTATTCCTGTAGCAGGGCTAGGGACGCGTATGTTGCCTGCCACGAAGGCAATTCCGAAGGAAATGCTTACTTTGGTTGATAAACCATTGATTCAATACGTGGTAAATGAATGTGTTGCAGCTGGCATAAAAGAAATTGTGCTTGTCACGCATTCATCAAAAAATGCTATCGAAAACCATTTTGATACCTCTTTTGAACTAGAAACGATGCTAGAAAAACGTGTTAAGCGTCAACTTCTAGAAGAAGTGCGTTCTATCTGTCCAAAAGATGTAACTATCATGCATGTTCGCCAAGGTAATGCAAAAGGACTTGGACACGCGGTGCTGTGCGGTCGCCCACTTGTAGGCAATGAATCATTTGCTGTTGTATTACCTGACGTATTGTTAGCAGATTTCAGTGCAGATCAGAAAAAAGAAAATCTTTCTGCAATGATTAAACGTTTTAATGAAACTGGAGCAAGTCAAATTATGGTTGCACCTGTACCACAAGAAAATGTGAGTAGCTATGGTGTTGCAGACTGTGGCGGCGTAGTTCTTAATGGTGGTGAAAGTGCAAAAATTAATAACATTGTTGAAAAACCAGCCGTTGAAGAGGCGCCATCGAACCTTGCTGTAGTTGGTCGTTATGTATTCTCTGCTGGAATCTGGGATTTATTGGAAAAAACTCCAGTAGGTGTAGGAGATGAAATCCAATTAACCGATGCTATTGATATGCTCATTGAAAAAGAAACTGTTGAAGCATTCCATATGACAGGTGAAACATTCGACTGTGGTGATAAAATTGGCTATATGGAAGCTTTTGTAGAATACGGTATTCGTCACGAAAAATTAGGTAAAGAATTCAAAACCTTTATCAAGAATTTAGCAAAAACGCTATAAATAGCTCTAATACAGATAAAATGGACAAAATGAAAGATTTTGTCCATTTTTGTTTTATTATTAATATAGAACATTGCTTTATGCATAAACATGCACAATAATAGAATAATTAATTAAAATAAAAAGGAAAGATTATGGCACTTTGGGGTGGGCGTTTTACGCAGGCAGCGGATAAACGTTTTAAAGATTTTAATGACTCGTTACGTTTTGATTATCGTTTGGCAGAACAGGATATTCAAGGCTCAATTGGTTGGTCCAAAGCCTTAGTGAAAGTGAATGTATTAACGATCGAAGAACAGCATCAACTTGAACAAGCACTAAATGAATTACTTGTTGAAGTGCGGTCAAATCCGCAAGCAATTTTACAAGATGATGCTGAAGATATTCATAGTTGGGTTGAAAGTAAGCTAATTGATAAAGTAGGCAACCTTGGTAAAAAATTACATACTGGCCGTAGTCGTAACGATCAAGTGGCAGTAGATATAAAACTATGGTGCAAACAACGTGTGGTTGAATTACAAGAATCAGTACGTAATTTGCAACGCCACTTAGTTCAAACCGCAGAAAACACACAACAAGCAGTAATGCCTGGCTATACCCATTTACAACGAGCTCAACCAATAACGTTTGCGCATTGGTGTATGGCATATGTGGAAATGTTCGACCGCGACTATTCACGTTTAACAGACGCGTATAATCGAATGAATACCTGTCCACTTGGTAGTGGTGCGCTGGCTGGTACGGCCTATGCAGTAGATCGTGATTCACTTGCGCACGATCTTGGTTTTGCTTTCGCAACTAGAAATAGCTTAGATAGCGTCTCTGATCGCGATCATATCGTAGAGTTGCTTTCTATCGCCTCCCTCAGTATGGCGCATCTTTCCCGCTTTGCTGAAGATATGATTATCTTTAACAGCGGAGAGGCAAATTTCGTAGAACTATCCGATCGCGTGACTTCGGGCTCATCATTAATGCCGCAAAAGAAAAATCCTGATGCATGTGAGTTAATCCGAGGCAAAGCAGGCAGGGTGATAGGCTCATTAACAGGCATGTTAATCACCTTAAAAGGCTTGCCACTTGCGTATAATAAAGATATGCAAGAAGACAAAGAAGGTATTTTTGATGCATTAGATACTTGGCAAAACTGTGTAGATATGGCAACGTTCGTATTAGATGAATTGAAAGTAAATGTTGAACGTACTCGTGAAGCTGCTTTAAAAGGCTATTCAAACGCAACTGAATTAGCGGATTATTTAGTCTCTAAGGGCGTACCTTTCCGAGATTCTCATCATATCGTGGGTGAAACGGTTGTTTATGCAATCAAGAAAGGCAAGGGATTAGAAGATCTTACTATCCCTGAATTCCGCCAATTTAGTGAAGTAGTAGGAGATGATGTTTACGAGATTCTTTCCCTCCACTCTTGTTTAGACAAACGTTGTGCAAAAGGTGGCGTATCGCCATTGCGTGTTGCCGAAGCGATTGCTGAAGCCAAAACAAGATTTGCTTAATCATATTTTAACACGCATATCACAATTGGATTTCACAAGACTCCCTTGCAATCCAGTGAATAGTCCCAATTATGAGTAGCGACACTTAAATAAGATGATAAAAACAAAAAGTGCGAGAAAAACTACCGCACTTTTATTTCAATTAGGAATGATCAATGACCAATCAGCAAGACTATACTCAAGACAATGACAAGCTTTACCGTTATCTTTTCCAAAATCGTGCGGTTCGTGGGGAATGGGTTCGCTTAAATAAAACATTCACTGATACATTAAATACCCATCAGTATCCGAAAGCAGTACAGGATTTATTGGGTGAAATGATGGTGGCGACTAATTTGCTTACTGCCACACTAAAATTTGACGGCAATATCACCGTACAAATTCAAGGCGATGGTCCATTACGCTTAGTATTAATAAATGGCAATGATCAACAACAAATCCGCGCCCTTGCTCGAGTGGATGGCAACATCACTGAAAATATGAGTCTGCACAATATGATTGGCAAAGGCGTATTGGTCATTACTATTGCACCAAAAGAAGGTGAACGCTATCAAGGTATAATTAGCTTAGATAAACCGACGATCACAGAATGCTTAGAAGATTATTTTGTACTCTCAGAACAGCTTCAAACTCAATTAATTATTCGTACTGGAGAATATGAAGGCAAGCCGGTGGCAGCAGGCATGTTATTACAAATTATGCCTGATGGTTCTGGTACACCAGAAGATTTTGAGCATTTAACTACGCTCGCAGCGACAGTAAAAAATGAAGAATTATTTGGTCTCCCTGCAGAAGAATTACTCTATCGTTTATATCACGAAGAAACCGTCAATCTTTATCCAGCACAAGATGTACAATTTTTCTGTGGCTGCTCTGCAGAGCGTTCTGGTTCTGCATTACTGCTCATTTCCGATGAAGAAATTGACGAAATATTAGCCGAACATAAAGGCAGTATTGATATGCAATGTGAGTGTTGTGGTACACACTACTTCTTTAATAAAGAAACGATTGAAAAATTAAAATCAACAAAAGTTTAAAATCAATCCCGACGCTATGTCGGGATTTTTGATCTACATCATCAATACACCTAAAAATAGGTAATGGAGAGCTATAATTTTCCAAAAATGAGATCTAGTTAACATTTTTTTGCATTGACATTCTTTAGAATAGGCGACAGTTAAATTTTAATCTTAAATATTAGAGGTGACTTATGACAGACTTAAACAAAGTAGTAAAAGAACTTGAAGCGCTAGGCATTTATGACGTAAAAGACGTTGTCTATAATCCAAGCTACGAGCAATTGTTCGAAGAAGAAACCAATCCAGGTTTAGAAGGCTTTGAAAAAGGTACTTTAACTACGACGGGTGCAGTAGCTGTAGATACTGGTATCTTCACTGGCCGTTCACCAAAAGATAAATATATCGTGTTAGATGAAAAAACCAAAGATACTGTTTGGTGGACATCTGAAGCTGCGAAAAATGACAACAAACCAATGAACCAAGCTACATGGCAAAGCTTAAAAGACTTGGTAACTAACCAACTCTCTCGTAAACGCTTATTTGTAGTTGATGGTTTCTGTGGCGCTAGCGAACACGACCGTATTGCAGTACGTATTGTAACTGAAGTTGCATGGCAAGCACACTTTGTGAAAAACATGTTTATTCGCCCAACTGAAGAACAACTCAAGAATTTTGAACCAGATTTCGTTGTAATGAATGGTTCTAAAGTAACCAATCCAAACTGGAAAGAACAAGGTTTAAATTCAGAAAACTTCGTTGCCTTCAACTTAACTGAGCGCATTCAATTAATCGGTGGTACTTGGTACGGTGGTGAAATGAAAAAAGGTATGTTCTCAATGATGAACTACTTCCTACCACTTAAAGGTGTTGGCGCAATGCACTGCTCAGCTAACGTTGGTAAAGATGGCGATGTAGCAATCTTCTTCGGTTTATCTGGTACAGGTAAAACAACCCTTTCAACCGATCCAAAACGTGAATTAATCGGTGATGATGAGCACGGTTGGGATGATGTTGGTATCTTTAACTTTGAAGGTGGTTGCTATGCGAAAACCATTCACCTTTCAGAAGAAAATGAACCGGATATTTACCGCGCTATCCGTCGCGATGCATTATTAGAAAACGTGGTTGTTCGTGCAGATGGTTCTGTTGATTTCGATGATGGTTCAAAAACAGAAAATACTCGTGTATCTTACCCAATTTATCACATCGATAACATTGTAAAACCAGTTTCTCGTGCTGGTCACGCAACGAAAGTGATTTTCTTAACTGCAGATGCATTTGGCGTATTACCACCTGTATCTAAATTGACACCTGAACAAACTAAATACTACTTCTTGTCAGGTTTCACTGCAAAATTAGCAGGTACTGAACGTGGTATTACTGAACCAACTCCAACATTCTCAGCATGTTTCGGTGCAGCGTTCTTAACCCTTCACCCAACTCAATATGCAGAAGTGTTAGTAAAACGTATGCAAGCAGCAGGTGCTGAAGCTTACTTAGTGAATACTGGTTGGAATGGCACAGGCAAACGTATCTCAATCAAAGATACTCGCGGAATCATTGATGCAATCTTAGATGGCTCAATTGAAAAAGCTGAAATGGGCGAATTACCAATCTTCAACTTAGCAATTCCTAAAGCATTACCAGGTGTAGATTCTGCAATCCTAGATCCTCGTGATACCTACGCAGATAAAGCACAATGGCAATCAAAAGCTGAAGACTTAGCCGGTCGCTTTGTGAAAAACTTTGTTAAATATGCAACTAACGAAGAAGGTAAGGCTTTAATTGCAGCTGGTCCTAAAGCTTAATTAAAAATACTAAAAATATTAACCGCACTTTGGGTAACTGAAGTGCGGTCATTTTTTATCTGTTTTCAAGCTGATAAATTTATTCAAAAATTGACAAAAATCCAGTAAAATCACCACGTTTTAACTTTCGTCAATTAAAAGGACAATGTAATGCTTAACCAAATTAAAAAAGATGCTCAAGATCGTATGGAAAAAAGCCTTGAAGCATTAAAAGGTCATATTTCAAAAATCCGTACCGGTCGTGCACAACCGAGTTTACTTGATGCAATTCAAGTGGAATATTACGGTGCTGCGACCCCACTTCGCCAATTAGCAAACGTAGTGGCAGAAGATGCACGTACTTTAGCTGTAACTGTTTTTGATCGTTCTTTAATCTCTGCGGTAGAAAAAGCAATTTTAACCTCAGATTTAGGTTTAAACCCATCTTCAGCGGGTACCACAATCCGTGTTCCGCTTCCTCCATTAACAGAAGAACGCCGTCGCGATTTAATCAAAATTGTGAAAGGCGAAGGTGAACAAGGTAAAGTTGCGGTTCGTAATGTACGTCGTGATGCGAATGATAAAATCAAAGCATTATTAAAAGATAAAGAAATTAGCGAAAACGAACAACATAAAGCAGAAGAAGAAATCCAAAAAATCACAGATATTTACATTAAAAAGGTAGATGAGGTATTAGCGGATAAAGAAAAAGAATTAATGGATTTCTAATTATAAAAAATGCGAAAGGCAGACAGTTTTGTCTGCCTTTATTTTATTAGGTATGCGAATTTAGATGTACCAATGAAAATATAATCAACAAAAGTGCGGTAAAGATTCTATGCAAAAACAAAACATTGTCATTCTTGGTTCAACAGGATCAATCGGTAAGAGTACCCTTTCTGTTATCGAAAATAACCACCAGAAATATCATGCATTTGCACTCGTAGGCGGAAAAAATGTAGAAGCTATGTTTGAACAATGCATAAAATTCCGACCGCACTTTGCGGCTCTTGATGATGTAAATGCTGCTAAAATTTTACGTGAGAAATTAATTGCACATCATATTCCAACGGAAGTATTAGCAGGACAACGAGCTATTTGCGAACTCGCAGCACACCCAGATGCCGATCAGATAATGGCCTCGATTGTTGGCGCAGCAGGATTATTACCGACTCTTTCAGCAGTTAAAGCGGGTAAACGGGTATTACTGGCAAATAAAGAATCATTGGTAACCTGCGGACAGCTTTTTATTGATGCCGTAAAAAACTATGACGCGAAGCTTTTACCAGTAGACAGTGAACATAATGCTATCTTTCAATCGTTACCGCCTGAAGCACAAAAAAAAATCGGTTTTTGCCCACTTTCTGAATTAGGTGTAAGTAAAATTATACTCACCGGTTCTGGCGGGCCATTTCGTTACACACCACTCGAACAGTTCGCTAGTATCACACCAGAACAAGCAGTTGCACACCCTAATTGGTCTATGGGTAAAAAAATCTCTGTCGATTCAGCTACAATGATGAATAAGGGCTTGGAATACATTGAGGCTCGCTGGCTTTTCAACGCAAGTGCGGAAGAAATGGAAGTCATTATTCATCCACAATCTATTATTCATTCTATGGTGCGTTATGTTGATGGCTCAGTCATTGCTCAAATGGGGAATCCAGATATGCGTACACCAATTGCAGAAACTATGGCATATCCTCACCGCACTTTTGCTGGAGTAGAACCACTCGATTTCTTTAAAATCAAAGAACTGACATTTATTGAACCTGATTTTAATCGCTATCCAAATTTAAAACTGGCTATTGATGCCTTTGCTGCGGGTCAATATGCAACAACAGCAATGAATGCAGCTAATGAAATTGCTGTACAAGCATTTTTAGATCGTCAAATTAGCTTTATGGATATTGCAAAAATTAATTCGAAAACAATTGAGAAAATTTCGCCTTATACCATTCAAAATATTGATGATGTACTCGAAATTGATGCACAAGCAAGAGAGATTGCGAAAACGCTAATTGGGGAATAGACCTAGCATAACTAGGTCTAGTTTATTCGATTTAATAGAATACAAATTCCAAAATGCACATATAAGCTGCAATACAAAATAAAATAATCGCCAATAATTTTCTTGTTAAAGCCGGATTCATTAATCCACGCAATTTCATTGAGAAGAAACTCATTCCAAATGAACCCAAGGTAACGACACCCACTACAAGAAAATTTACATATCCTAATTGGCCACTTAGACTGATATCATAAGGAAAGGCTCTTGTAAGATAGCCATATAAATTACCAATACCACCAATAATCATCATGTAGTTCGTATAAACGGCAATTTGCTGTGTTTTTACCCCTTTTAATTGGCCAACAAGCGGAGCAAGGATAGAGCCGCCTCCAATACCTGTAATACCCGCAATTAAGCCTCCTCCGCAGCAACTAATACTACCTTTAGCTCGTTCTATAGGAGACATATTAGACACTTCTATTTGTGTTCTCGATCTGTTTAAAAATGTTTTAATCGCAAGTGCACTCAAACTGACCGTAAAAATTAAACTAATTATCGCTGTAGAAAAATAAAAACTTAATTCAAAACCAATTTGCACGCCAATCACCATAGCAATAGACCATAAAATCATATTGATATAATCAATTTTAATTTTTTGCTTATGGAAAAATAATAAATTAATCAATGCGGTACACATCACAATGGTGAGTGATGTAGCTGAAATAACTTGAATCGGCAATTCGGGAAATAATGTACGTAAAATTGGCACCATCAATACCCCACCGCCAATACCAAAAATAGCAGAAACCATATTGGTACAAATACCGCAAATCAGTAAGATAAAAATTGTACTAATCGCCATTTCTACTCCTATCAAGAAAATCAGCTTAATAATATATTCTAATTGTGGCGTAAGGAAATGACCATATCTTATGATCAGCATCATATACACTTAAAAATATTCTGTTATGATGAAAAAAATAGAAAGGATATGATGTATGAACGCATTCCAATTAATGGCAAAACCTACTGGCTCAATTTGTAATTTAGATTGCCAGTATTGCTTTTACTTGGAAAAACCTCATTTAAATCAACGAGCCATGAGTGATGAGGTATTAGAAACCTATATCAAATCTTACATAGGAACCGCCCCTCAACAACAAGTGACTTTCCTCTGGCAAGGCGGTGAGCCAACCATGGCGGGCCTTGATTTCTATAAAAGAGCGGTCGATTTTCAGCATAAATATGCTAATGGGAAACAAATTGAAAATTCCCTACAAACCAATGGTGTATTACTTAATGCCGATTGGTGCCGTTTTCTGCATGATCATAATTTTCTTGTGGGGCTTTCGATAGATGGTCCAGAACACTTACATGATGCCTACCGTTTAACTAAAAATGGCAAAGGCACATTTCAACAAGTAATAGATGCACTAGATTTACTACATAACTATCAAGTGTCTTTTAATACTCTCACTGTAGTGCATAATCTAAATGTTCTACATGGCAAAGAAATCTATCATTTTCTAAAACAAATTGGATCGCCATATATGCAATTTATTCCACTAATGGGAGATTATAAGCAACAAGCCTCTGCAAAGGATTATGGCCAGTTTCTAATTAATATTTTTGATGAATGGTACGCTAATGATGTAGGAAAAATTGGGATTCAATTTATTGAACAATGGTTTATGGCCTATCTTGGATTACAACCTAGCTTATGTATTTTTCGTGAAACCTGCGGTGATCAATTAGTTATTGAACAAAATGGAGATATTTATAGTTGCGATCATTATGTGTACCCTGAATACAAGTTGGGAAACCTCATAGAAACACCACTAGTAACATTAGTTGATAATATAAAACAAAAACATTTCGGCTCAGCGAAATCCTTTCTTTCCGAACGATGCAAAAGCTGTAAATTTCGTTTTGCCTGTCATGGAGGTTGCCCAAAACATCGAACTGTTCAAGGATTTGGAAAACCACATAATCAACTCTGTGAAGCCTATTATATGGCGCTCTCTCACATGGAACCCTATTTGAAAGAATTTGTAAAATGCTTTGGTAAAGCAAAATAATATTATTCATTTAAAATAAAAATTTTGTTACCAAGTTAACACTTTTAAAACTTGCTTATAGCGGATAAAAACAGAAATTTGTATAGTAACCTAAAGTTGTTTTATGTATTAAAAGGATATTTATGTCAAACTCATCACCTTACTTACCTCAAAACTTACACCAATGCATTATTTATGAAAGTAAAACACTAGGGAAAAACAGCTTAATTTATACTCAAGGTGAAAAACCTAAAGAATTTTATTTTTTAAGACGGGGGCTGGTTGGGCTTTACCATAGCTTAGAAAATGGTAAAGAAACCTTGATTCGACTTTATCATGCTAACGAATATTTTGGGTTTAGAACAATCTTTAGTGAAACAACTTATCATTGTAGTGCAAAGGTGTTACTAGAAGCAGATATTATTCGTATATTTCCTGGAAATCACACTACTTTTATCGCAAATAATCCTGATTTTTCCTGCTATCTTATGAAGCAACTCTCGAATGAATTATATGACGCAGAACACCGAGTAAGTAATACAGCCTATAAACGAAGCTACGAACGTATAATTGATGCAATTGAAAATCTAACTGAAAGTTACCCTGATTATCCTTGGACCTATCGAGAAGTAGCTGAATTTTGTGGATGTGAAACAGAAACGGCTATTCGTATTAGTCAAGAATTAAAGAAACAAGGCATTCTAGACAAAAATACAAGACATTTACGAATCTGCTCTTAAATTCAAGATTATGGTTTTGAACTATCTATCTAAATAATATTTCAGTAAATAAAGTGCTTTTACTTACATATAAAATAAAAAAGCTCACTATAAAGTGAGCTTTTCCTTTGAATTGATTTTTATTCCTCAGTAGCTGCTTCAGCAGCTTCTGGGCGATCAACTAACTCAATGTATGCCATTGGTGCATTATCGCCTGCACGGAAACCACATTTCAAAATGCGAGTGTAACCACCTGCACGTTGAGCAAAACGTGGACCTAATTCATTAAATAATTTTGCAACAGTTTCAACGTTGCGAGTACGAGCGAATGCTAAACGACGGTTTGCAACGCTATCTACTTTTGCTAATGTAATTAACGGTTCAACTACACGGCGTAATTCTTTAGCTTTAGGCAAAGTAGTCTTAATGATTTCATGACTAACTAAAGCACTTGCTAAGTTACGAAACATCGCTTGGCGATGGCTGCTATTACGGTTTAGTTGACGACCACTCTTACGATGGCGCATGATCTTATCCTTCTCAGAAAAATCTTAACCTATGACCAAACTAGTCTTCAGCAATACTTGCTGGTGGCCAATTTTCAAGGCGCATACCAAGTGACAAGCCACGTGAAGCGAGTACATCCTTAATTTCAGTAAGAGATTTCTTACCAAGATTAGGTGTTTTTAATAATTCAACTTCTGTACGTTGTACTAAATCACCGATATAATGAATTGTTTCTGCTTTCAAACAGTTAGCAGAACGAACTGTCAACTCTAAATCATCTACAGGACGTAATAAAATCGGATCAAATTCCGGTTTTTCTTCCTTAATCTCAGGTTGACGAACATCACGCAAATCAACGAATGCATCGAGTTGCTCTGCTAAGATTGTTGCAGCACGACGAATTGCTTCTTCAGGCTCAAGCGTACCATTAGTTTCTAACTCGATAACAAGTTTATCTAGGTCAGTACGTTGTTCAACACGAGCTGCTTCAACATTATATGCAATGCGATCAACTGGGCTGTAACAAGCATCAACAAGTAAGCGACCAATTGGACGCTCCTCCGCTTGACTATGAGTGCGAGCTGAAGCTGGAACATATCCTCTACCACGCTGAACTCGAATACGCATACTGATTGATGCATTTTCGTCAGTTAAGTGACAGATTACATGATGCGGATTCACAATTTCAACATCACCATCGTGGGTGATATCCGCTGCAACAACAGGGCCAATTCCAGATTTATTTAGTGTCAGAATAACATCATCTTTATTCTGTACTTTAACCGCTAGACCTTTAAGGTTTAAAAGAACTTCAAGAATATCTTCTTGAACACCTTCCTTACTACTATATTCGTGCAATACGCCATCAATTTCCACTTCAGTTACAGCACAACCTGGCATTGAAGACAGAAGGATACGACGTAATGCATTACCTAGAGTATGGCCAAAACCACGCTCTAACGGCTCTAAGATCACTTTAGCATGAGTTGAACTAATTTGTTCAATATCTACTAAACGTGGTTTTAAAAATTCTGTAACAGAACCCTGCATTTTATCCTCTCTTTGCTTTTAAGCTTAACTATTATTTAGAGTAAAGCTCAACGATCAGATGTTCGTTAATATCTGCTGATAAATCAGAACGTTCAGGAACACGTTTGAACACACCTTCCATTTTTGCAGAATCAACTTCTAACCATGTTGGTTTTTCTCTTTGTTCTGCTAATTCTAATGACGCTTTAATACGTGCTTGTTTTTTAGATTTCTCACGAACAGCAACAACATCATTTACAGAAACTTGGAAAGATGGAATGTTAACAACACGACCATTTACAACAATCGCTTTATGGCTCACTAATTGGCGAGCTTCTGCACGAGTTGCAGCAAATCCCATGCGATAAACAACGTTATCCAATCTACCTTCTAATAACACTAATAAATTTTCACCAGTGTTACCTTTTAAACGGTTTGCTTCTTTATAGTAGTTACGGAATTGACGTTCTAAAATACCATAGATACGACGAACTTTTTGTTTTTCACGTAATTGACTACCATAGTCAGACAAACGCGGTTTACGAGCACCATGTTGACCAGGTGCTGTATCAATTTTACATTTTGAATCAATCGCACGCACGCCTGATTTAAGAAATAAATCAGTACCTTCACGACGGCTGAGCTTGAGTTTTGGACCCAAATATCTTGCCATTTTCTTTCTCCAACTATCCTATATACGTCTTAAACACGACGTTTTTTCGGTGGACGACAACCGTTATGAGGAATCGGAGTCACATCAGTAATATTCGTGATACGGAAACCCGCTGCGTTTAACGCGCGAATTGTAGATTCACGACCTGGACCCGGACCTTTAACCATAACTTCCAAGTTCTTTAAGCCGAATTCTTTAACAATTTCAGCACAACGTTCAGCAGCAACTTGCGCAGCGAACGGGGTAGATTTACGAGAACCACGGAAACCTGAACCACCTGCAGTCGCCCATGCTAGAGCGTTACCTTGACGGTCAGTAATAGTAACGATTGTATTATTGAAAGATGCGTGAATATGTGCTACGCCATCTACGACTTGTTTTTTTACACGTTTACGTGCACGAACTGGTGTTTTAGCCATTCTTTATTTACCCCGACTATTTTTTGATCGGCTTACGTGGACCCTTACGGGTACGCGCATTAGTTTTAGTACGTTGACCACGTACCGGTAAACTACGACGGTGACGTAAACCACGATAACAACCTAAGTCTAAAAGACGTTTGATGTTTAGTGTTACTTCACGACGTAAATCACCTTCAACGGTAAATTTACCAACTTCGTCACGCAGTTTGTCAATCTGCTCTTCAGACAATTCTCTGATCTTAACATCCTCAGCAATACCCGCTGCAGCACAAATAGCTTTTGAACGAGTCTTACCAATACCGTAAATTGCAGTTAAAGCGATTACAGCGTGTTTGTGATCAGGAATGTTAATGCCTGCAATACGGGCCACTATGCACTCCTATTATTTTAACTAATTTGGTATTCTGATCTTGAAAAGCCCGTTTTCAGGATACTCAAACAGAACACCAAGGACATAAATGAGCTGAGCAGTATAACTGCTCAACTGGTTCTTTGCAAGAAAAAATATGAATTAACCTTGACGTTGTTTATGTTTAGGATCGCTGCACAATACACGTACAACACCTTCACGTTTAACAATTTTACAGTTACGACACATTTTCTTTACGGAAGCACGAACTTTCATTGCTTATCCTTTTCTACTAAATGAACAATTATTGTCCAAAACCTTTAAGGTTTGCTTTTTTCAACGCAGATTCATATTGAGACGACATTAAGTGACTCTGAACCTGCACGATGAAATCCATAATTACAACGACTACAATTAAAAGAGATGTTCCACCGAAGTAAAATTTAACATCCCAAGCCGATGTCATAATATAAGGAACTAAACAAACAAACGTTACATAAAGACCGCCAATCAGTGTAAGACGAGTCATAACTTTATCAATATAACGAGATGTTTGTTCCCCTGGTCTAATTCCTGGAATAAATGCACCAGATTTTTTTAGATTATCTGCTGTATCTCGCGGATTATACTGCATTGCAGTGTAAAAGAAGCTAAAGAAAATAATTGCTACAGCATAAACAAGCAAATAAAGAGGTTGACCCGGATTCAACAGCATAGATAAGTTATTTAACCACTCAAACTTATCATTTTGTCCAAACCATTGAGTTAAGGTAGCAGGAAATAAAATAATACTTGAGGCAAAAATTGCCGGCATTACGTTTGCCATGTTTACTTTCAATGGTAAATGTGTCGAATGACCACCTAAAATTTGACGACCTTGTTGACGCTTTGCATATTCAACGCGAATTCTACGCTGTCCTCTTTCAACAAAAACAACGAAATAAGTTACTGCAAATACAATAGCTGCGATAAGAAGAAGCACTAATGGATGCATCTGTCCTTGACGAGCCTGCTCAATAGTTTGAAGTATAGCCGATGGTAAACCAGCTACGATACCGCCAAAAACAAGAATTGAAATACCGTTACCAATACCTCTTTCAGTAATTTGTTCACCTAACCACATGAGGAACATAGTTCCAGTTACTAAGCTAACAACTGAAGTGAAGTAAAAACCAAATCCAACATTTGGCACTAAGCCAGGTAACATATTTGGTAAACCTGTTGAAATAGCTACTGCCTGAATGGTTGCAAAAACAACTGTCGCATACCGAGTATACTTAGAAATTTTACGTTGACCAGCAGCACCTTCTTTCTTTAATTCTGCTAAAGCAGGAGAAACCGTTGCAAGCAACTGAATTACAATAGATGCCGAGATATACGGCATAATACCTAATGCTAAGATAGATGCACGGCTTAATGCACCACCAGAGAACATGTTAAACATGTCAATGATGGTGCCTTTTTGTTGTTCAACTAATTGAGCTAGCACAGCCGCATCAATACCAGGAACCGGAATGAAAGAACCAATTCGGTAAACGATAAGCGCACCTAAAACGAAAAGTAATCGGCTTTTTAATTCACCTTTACCGCTATTAGTACTTCTTGCTTGATAACCTGGTTGTTTAGCCATTTGCTAATTATTCCTCAACTGAACCGCCAGCAGCTTCAATTGCTGCTTTTGCACCCTTAGTTACACGCAAACCACGAACTGTTACCGCAGATTTCACTTCACCCGCTAAAACTACTTTAGCGAATTGGATATCTTTAGTTAAGATATTTGCTGCTTTTAATGTTTCTAAGGTTACTACATTACCTTCAACTTTGGTTAACTCATTCAAACGAACTTCTGCAGTTACTGCAGCCTTCATTGAAGTAAAACCAAATTTTGGTAAACGACGGTATAACGGCATTTGACCACCTTCGAAACCGCGACGAACACCGCCACCAGTACGAGATTTTTGACCTTTATGACCACGGCCACCAGTCTTGCCTAAACCTGAACCAATACCACGACCGAGGCGTTTAGCGCCATGCTTTGCACCTTCAGCCGGAGATAGAGTATTTAAACGCATCTCTTACTCCTCCACTTTAACCATGTATGAAACTTGGTTAATCATACCACGTACTGCAGGCGTATCAATTAACTCAACAGTGTGGTGCATATGGCGAAGACCAAGACCACGCAAGGTAGCTTTATGCTTCGGTAAACGAGCAATTGAGCTACGAACTTGTGTTACTTTAATAGTTTTAGCCATTATTCATTACCCCAAGATTTCATCAACAGTTTTACCGCGTTTTGCAGCAACCATTTCTGGTGATTTCATGTTTGCTAATGCATCAATAGTTGCACGAACAACGTTAATTGGGTTGGTAGAACCATACGCTTTAGAAAGAACGTTGCGTACACCTGCAACTTCCAATACTGCACGCATTGCACCACCAGCGATGATACCTGTACCTTCGCTTGCAGGTTGCATAAATACACGTGAACCAGTATGAACACCTTTAACTGGATGCTGTAATGTACCTTCATTCAAAGCAACGTTAATCATATTACGACGTGCTTTTTCCATTGCTTTTTGGATCGCTGCTGGAACTTCGCGTGCTTTACCATAACCAAAACCTACTCGGCCATTACCATCGCCCACCACAGTTAATGCAGTGAAACTCATAATACGACCACCTTTTACAGTTTTTGATACACGGTTTACTGCGATTAGCTTCTCTTGCAGTTCACCAACTTGTTTTTCGATGTTTGACATCTCAATTTACCTCATTAGAACTGTAGACCAGCTTCACGTGCAGCGTCCGCTAAAGTTTGGACACGACCATGATATTTAAAACCGGAACGATCAAAAGCAACAGCTTGAACGCCTTTTGCTAATGCGCGTTCTGCAACAGCTTTACCTACTGCAGCAGCAGCATCTTTATTACCGGTGTATTTTACTTGCTCACGAATTGCTTTCTCAACAGTTGAAGCAGCGGCAAGCACTTCTGAACCGTTTGGTGCAATAACTTGTGCATAAATATGACGTGGAGTGCGGTGAATAACTAAACGAGTTACACCTTGCTCTCTCATCATATGACGTGCACGAGCTGCACGACGGATACGAGCTGATTTCTTATCCATAGTGTTACCTTAATTATTTCTTCTTAGCCTCTTTGATACGTACCACTTCATCAGCGTAACGTACCCCTTTACCTTTATAAGGCTCAGGACGGCGATAAGCACGAATATCTGCTGCAACTTGACCGATCAACTGTTTGTCTGCACCTTTCAACACGATTTCGGTTTGAGATGGACATTCTGCAGTAATACCTGCCGGCAAAGTGTGCTCTACTGGGTGAGAATAGCCTAAACTTAATGCAATTGCATTACCTTTAAGTTGAGCTCTGTAACCTACACCCACCAATACTAATTTTTTAGTGAAACCTTCAGTAACACCGATAACCATTGCATTAACTAATGCACGTGCAGTACCCGATTGAGCATTTGCTTCAACAAAACCTTCACGTGGAGTGAACGTAAATTGTCCGTTATCTTGTTTTACTTCAACTGATTCATGAATTTTGCGAGATAACTCGCCATTTTTACCTTTTACTGTTAATAGCTGACCGTCGAGTTTAACTTCAACGCCGGCAGGAATATTAACAGGTGCCTTTGCAACACGAGACATTTTCCTACCTCTCTATTAAGCTACATAACAGATGATCTCACCGCCTAAACCTGCTTGACGAGCAGCGCGGTCAGTCATAACACCTTTAGATGTAGAAATAACTGCAACACCTAAACCGCCCATAACTTTTGGTAATTCATCTTTACGTTTGTAAATACGAAGACCAGGACGACTTACACGTTGGATGCTTTCTACAACTGGTTTGCCTTGGAAATATTTTAAAGTAATTTCCAATTCAGGTTTAGCACCTTCTAAAACTTTTACGCTTTCGATATAACCTTCAGCAGCTAATACGTTGGCAATTGCCACTTTTAGCTTGGAAGAAGGCATATTGATTGCAACTTTGTTCGCAGCTTGACCGTTACGAATACGGGTCAGCATATCTGCGATTGGATCTTGCATACTCATTGTACTTTTTCTCCGATTCCAAAATAAAGTGGTATATTACCAGCTCGCTTTTTTAAGGCCTGGGATTTCACCGCGCATTGCAGCTTCACGAACCTTAATTCGGCTTAAACCAAACTTACGTAAAACGCCATGAGGACGTCCAGTTTGGCGGCAACGGTTACGTTGACGAGATGGGCTAGAATCACGTGGTAAAGTTTGTAACTTTAACACTGCATCCCAACGATCTTCATCAGAGGCATTGACATCAGAAATGATTTTCTTTAATTCAACACGTTTTGCGTAGAATTTTTCAGCCAATTTAACGCGTTTTACATCGCGTGCTTTCATTGATTGTTTAGCCATTATAACCTGCCTTATTTACGGAATGGGAAATTAAAGGCAGCAAGTAGTGCTTGACCTTCTTCATCATTCTTAGCAGTAGTTGTGATAGTGATATCTAAACCACGTACACGATCTACTTTATCGTAATCGATTTCAGGGAAGATGATTTGTTCACGCACACCCATGCTATAGTTACCACGACCATCGAATGATTTCGCGCTTAAACCGCGGAAGTCACGAATACGTGGAACAGCAATTGTAATTAAACGTTCAAAGAACTCCCACATACGCTCACCGCGTAGTGTTACTTTACAACCGATTGGATATCCCTGACGGATTTTAAAGCCAGCAACAGATTTACGAGCTTTAGTTACTAAAGGTTTTTGACCGCTGATTGCTGCTAAGTCCGCTACCGCGTTGTCTAGCAATTTTTTGTCGGTCAATGCTTCACCCACACCCATATTCAGGGTAATCTTTTCGATTCGTGGGACTTGCATGACAGATTTGTAGCCGAATTTACTTTTTAATTCGCTTACTACTTGATCTCTGTAGTAATCATGCAGTTTCGCCATCGCATTACTCCAGTTTGTTAGATAATTTCATTGTTAGATTTGAAGAAACGTACTTTTTTGCCGTCTTCGAATCTAAAACCTACACGGTCAGCTTTATTTGTTTTAGGATTGAAAATCGCAACATTTGAAGCGTCAATTGCAGCTTCTTTTTTCACTAAACCACCAGCTTTTCCTAATGCAGGAACTGGTTTTTCATGTTTAGTAATAATGTTGATACCTTCAACAAACACTTTACCGTTTGGTAACACTTTAGTTACCTTGCCACGTTTGCCCTTATCTTTACCAGTAAGAACAATTACTTCATCATTTTGACGGATTTTAGCAGCCATTACATTCCCCTTACAGTACTTCTGGAGCTAAAGAAATGATCTTCATGAATTTCTCAGAACGAAGTTCACGAGTCACTGGTCCAAAAATACGAGTACCGATTGGTTGCTCAGTGTTATTATTTAAAATTACACAAGCGTTACCATCGAAACGAATAACTGAGCCATCTGGGCGACGAACACCCTTCTTGGTGCGCACAACAACTGCTTTTAATACATCACCTTTTTTTACTTTACCGCGTGGAATTGCTTCTTTTACAGTAATTTTGATGATGTCACCAATCGCAGCATAACGACGGTGCGATCCACCTAGAACCTTGATACACATTACGCTGCGAGCGCCTGAATTATCAGCAACATCCAGCATAGTCTGTTCTTGGATCATATTAGTGCTCCGTTAAGATTAAAAAAACACCCTTTCGGGACGAACCCATCCGCACTACTCAGATAGAATGGCGGATAGGTGGCGAATTCTATCAAAAGAAAAAGAGAAAGGCAATGATAATTTACCTTTCTCTTCTTAACCTATTTACTAAATAATCCAGTTAAAATTTACCGCACTTTCGATAAATTAAAAAGCCAATGAGACTTCTATTGGCTTTATTTCTATTCATTATATAAACTAAAATTTATCGAAATTGATTATCCTTTTCTAATTTCATGTATCCTACCTGAAAGCCGTACATATCAATTATTTTTGCTTTTGAATAATGATATTTTGTCGGTTGTCCATTAAAATCGAACACCTTAATTTGATTACTTAATTTTTCAATTTCTTCTTTATTTTCTACATAAAATTGATAAATAATTTCCAAAGATTTTTTATTAGGTATACTAAAACCGCATTCATTCCCTGCAATATCACTAAATGAATCTCTAAAAAAACGATCGTATGCTGGAATAATAGCAAATACCCCCAGTAAAACTTTTGTAACTAAAGTAACAGCTTGATGATTATTTCCTTTCAGAATATATTCTTTCGCCTTATTATATAAATCTAAGACAGTTTGACCATTTTCTTTATAGTTATCAACATCAATATTCCATGTATTTAAAGGTTGCTCATAAATCCATTCAACAAGATCTTTTAAATAGGCTGGATTTTTCCATAATAAAAAACTAGATCCTCTCAGCATCCCACAGCTTGCCAAATAACTCCATAATACTTGACAACTTTTTTCAATATCAATTTTTCCACTTTCTTTCGAAGAACGAAAATGAAGATAACAAAAATCAAAACTATAATAGCGATGCTGGATATCTTGCTGATCATTCTTAAATTTTGAAATTACTTCATAAATATTTCTTTTCATAAATTACCACCTTATTCCTCTGTTTCTTCTATAGACATGGCATTTATTTGCTTACTGATCTTAGAAGGTACAGAAAAATCATGGTTTCTGCATCCCCAGCTCATTAAACCGCATACAGCAAATCCTCCACCGGCTGCAGTTGTTGTACCAATCTTAATTTTTTTCTTTTCAAATGATTCTCTTTTTTGGTATTTTTTCTCTTCATATTCTCATCAGCAAAACGATACAACAGAAAACCTAAAGCAATGCTGGCAAGTAAAATGATCCAAAACACAAATAAATACATCCATTTTCCAATAAACATGAATAGTGTCATCAAGAAATTTCCTTGATTAGCTCGCCAAGAGAAAATCCACGAAAATATCAAGGTTAGCGTCGTTACGATACTCAATGACCAATTAAAAATGTTATCAAAATGCTCCTGATCTTTTTTTAAATCTACTAAAAAAGGTAAAATAAAAAATGTAATTACAGGAATAAATAAGAGAAATACATCTAGATAACTATAAAAGTACACTCTTTTTTCCGATGAATTACTTACAATACAGCAAATAATGACATACGCAAGGGGAGCGAGTAAAGCAACCCAAAGTCCGTATTCTGTCCACCACTGCCCAACAGCTGAATCACTTAGCGTTGTTAATAATTGATTAAAATTTTCTTCCATATTAAATTTTCTAAAATTATCCAGTTTTAATTTTATAAACTAAGCATAATAAATCCTACTTAGTTCCCTATTACTGCTGATTATTTTGATATTGAAGCCGAGTTTGGGCTGCCTTCTCTTTTGCTTCTTTAACTTTTTCTTTAGAGAGTTCTAATAACTTTTCTTTACTAGATAAATCCTTCACATTACCCTCTAAAGAAGATAATCTCCAAGATAATCTTTGTTCTAACTCATATATTTTATCGCGTAAATCTCTTCTTGACTGTTCGGCTAACTCTTTTTTAGTTCTTTTAAGGTCTTCTTGAAGAACTATAGACTGGTTCTCAAGATCTGCCTTATTAATCCTTGTTTTTATCAAATCAATCAGATTCTTTTCATAATCTGAGACAGCACTCAACAATAAGCTATCATTTAAATAATAATCATTAACTCTAGGTACACTTAGAGTAGCTGTACTACCTCTAGTTTTGTTCTGAAATTCAGGTACTTCTTCTGGGAAAGTTTCAAGAAATTCAATATATCTCGCCCTTTTTGCATATTCTCGAGCTTTGATAGGAAAGCTTGACTGAGGCATAAAAAGGCTAAGCGGTAAATCAAAATCTTTACGTTCATTCGCTAATAAAGGAGTACAATATTCTGCAACTTCACCTACTTCATCTTTATCTTGATAGCAAGTATAAATAGACACCTGATAAAGCTCATTTAATGGTTTAGTCTCAAATTTAGCTTCAAATATATTATCCTTTTTAGGAGGTTTAATAGAAATAAGTGGTTTAGCACTCTCAGAATATTGAGCTGTTTGAATACCCTTATTCGTTTTCACAATGACCTTATCAATATCACTCACTTGACAAGCAACAATAAAAATAATCTCTTTATCTTTTTTAAACGCAGCATCCTTTGTTTGCCCCATACTGTAAGCTCGAAGTATATTAGAAAAACTGTTACCAGCCGTTTGAAGAGCTTCTGATTTCAATTCACAATTTCCACCATTTACTGTCAGATCACTAACTCTTAAACTATCAGATAATGCTCTCACTGTAAGATAGGAAGCAGTTTGACCTTCTGTGGGCTCAAGATCTAAATGCACAAGCTCTGATTCAGCTAATACAGTTGATACACAAGATAGAAATATAGGTAAAACAAAGAAACTTTTCTTCATTGATATGCCTCAATTAATTAATTTTTATACAATGTTTGTTTAGGTGTTATGTCAATAATACCTAAAAGAAGTATACTTCTTTGCGAAATTGACTTACTAAAAGAAAAAGTGCGGTTAAAATTCCTTGAATTTTAACCGCACTTTAAAAACAAAAAAGCCAATAGATTTACACTATTGGCTTTTATTTTATTACTCTTTGTTATTAATTAAGCAATAACTGCTTTCTCAACAACACGAACTAAAGTCCAAGATTTGGTTTTTGATAGAGGGCGACATTCGCGAATCTCTACGGTATCACCAACTTTGGCTTCATTGTTCTCATCGTGTACGTGTAATTTAGTTGTACGACGGATAAATTTACCATATAAAGGGTGTTTTACCTTACGTTCAATAGCAACAACAAAAGATTTTTCCATTTTGTCGCTAACAACTTTACCTTGTACGCTACGAATTTTATCAGTCATTACTCACCCGCCTTTTCGGTTAATACAGTTTTTACACGTGCAATATCACGACGCACTTGTTTAGCCTGATGGGTTTGTTGAAGCTGACCGGTGGCTGTCTGCATACGCAACTTGAATTGTTCACCTAAAAGGTTTACTAATTCAGCATTCAGCTCTTCAACACTTTTTGTACGTAAATCTTGAGCTTTCATTACATCACCGTCTTAGTTACGAAAGTGGTCTTAACTGGCAATTTAGCAGCTGCTAATGCAAATGCATTTCTTGCTACTTCTTCAGACACACCATCCATTTCATAAAGCACTTTACCCGGTTGGATTAAGGCTACCCAGTACTCAACGTTACCTTTACCTTTACCCATACGGACTTCTAATGGTTTTTCAGTAATTGGTTTATCTGGGAATACACGAATCCAGATTTTACCTTGACGTTTTACTGCACGTGACATTGCACGACGTGCTGCTTCGATTTGACGAGCGGTTAAACGACAACGACCAACTGCTTTTAAACCGTAAGTACCGAAACTAACTTCAGTACCGCCCGCGATACCACGGTTGCGGCCTTTGTGAACTTTACGGAATTTTGTACGTTTTGGTTGCAACATTTAGCGTTTCTCCTTACTTACGACCTTTACCGCGAGGAGCCTTTTTAGGCTTGTCGGCAGGTTGTTGTTCTGATTGCGCAACGGCAGCCATTCCACCAAGAATTTCACCTTTGAAGATCCACACTTTAACGCCGATTACGCCGTAAGTTGTGTGAGCTTCTGCAGTGTTATAATCGATGTCCGCACGAAGAGTATGTAGAGGTACGCGACCTTCACGATACCATTCTGAACGTGCGATTTCTGCACCACCTAAACGACCGCTAACCTCAACTTTGATACCTTTAGCACCTAAACGCATAGCGCTTTGTACCGCACGTTTCATTGCACGACGGAACATTACACGACGTTCTAATTGAGAAGCGATGCTATCTGCAACTAATTTCGCATCTAATTCAGGTTTTTTCACTTCAGCAATGTTGATTTGAGCAGGAACGCCAGCGATTTTAGACACTGCGTTACGTAATTTTTCAACATCTTCGCCTTTTTTACCGATTACGATACCAGGACGAGCTGTGTGAATAGTTACACGAATACTTTTAGCTGGACGCTCAATAGTAATACGTGAAACTGAAGCATTTGCTAATTCTTTATTTAAGAATTTGCGTACTTTGAAATCGCCTTCAAGATTGTCAGCGAAGTCTTGTGTATTCGCGAACCAAGTAGAGCTCCAAGGTTTAACAATACCTAGGCGAATACCATGTGGATGTACTTTTTGACCCATTGCTATTCCTCTACTTATTAACGATCTGACACAACCACAGTAATGTGGCTAGTACGTTTTAAAATACGATCTGCACGACCTTTAGCACGTGGCATAACACGTTTCATGCTAGGACCTTCATCAACGAAGATTTTAGCAACTTTAAGATCATCGATATCTGCACCGTCATTGTGCTCTGCGTTTGCAATAGCTGATTCTAAAACTTTCTTCACTAAAGCGGCTGCTTTTTTGTTAGTGAAAGTTAAGATTTCTAATGCTTGCGCAACTTTTTTACCACGAATTAAATCGGCAACTAAGCGAGCTTTTTGGGCAGAAGTGCGAGCGTAACGATGTTTTGCGATAGTTTCCATCTATTTACCTCTTATTTCTTAGCTTTCTTATCTGCCGCGTGACCGCGGTATGTACGAGTCGGTGCAAATTCACCAAGCTTATGACCGATCATTTCATCAGATACATAAACAGGAACGTGCTGACGACCATTATGGACTGCGATGGTCAATCCGATCATTGATGGAATGATCATTGAACGACGGGACCAAGTTTTGATTGGTTTTTTATCCCCGCTTTCCACCGCCTTCTCTACCTTCTTCAACAAGTGTAGGTCAAGGAAAGGACCCTTCTTGAGAGAACGTGGCATGGCTAATCCTCTTTAATTTAATCTATTATTTGCCACGACGACGTACGATATATTTATCAGTACGTTTGTTGTGACGAGTTTTCTTACCTTTGGTTTGAACGCCCCAAGGAGTTACTGGGTGTTTACCAAAGTTACGACCTTCACCACCACCGTGTGGGTGATCTACTGGGTTCATTGCAGTACCACGAACTGTAGGGCGAATACCTCTCCAGCGGTTAGCACCAGCTTTACCCAATACGCGAAGCATATGTTCTGAGTTACCAACTTCACCGATTGTAGCAACACATTCAGCTAATACTTTACGCATTTCTCCTGAACGCAAACGTAAAGTTACATAGTTGCCTTCACGTGCGATGATTTGTACATAAGCACCAGCAGAACGAGCGATTTGACCGCCTTTACCTGGTTTTAATTCAACGTTATGTACTGTTGAACCAACTGGGATATTACGCATTGGTAATGAGTTACCCACTTTAATTGGTGAGTTTACGCCAGCTTGGATTTGATCGCCTACTGACAGACCTTTAGGTGCTAAGATATAACGGCGTTCACCATCTTTATAAAGCACTAAAGCAATGTTAGCAGAACGGTTTGGATCATATTCTAAACGCTCAACAACCGCTGGGATGTCTAACTTGTTACGTTTGAAATCGATTAAACGGTAGTGTTGTTTGTGACCGCCACCAATGTGACGAGTAGTAATACGACCATAGTTGTTACGACCACCAGTTTTAGATTTAGTATCTAGAAGAGGTGCGTAAGGTTTACCCTTGTGTAATTCAGGGTTCACGATTTTAACAACGTGACGACGACCAGCGGAGGTCGGCTTACATTTAACGATAGCCATTCTCTAATTCCCTCCGATTACTCTGCACTGTCCACGAAGTCCAAGTTTTGGCCTTCGGCTAAAGTTACATAAGCTTTTTTCCAGTCGCTGCGACGACCCATTTTGCTACCACGGCGTTTAGTTTTACCTTTAACAACCACGGTACGAACAGAGTCAACTTTTACTTCAAATAATTGAGCAACAGCAGCAGCAATTTCAGCTTTGTTCGCATCTAAAGCAACTTTAAGTACAACAGTGTTAGATTTTTCAGCATTGTTAGTTGCTTTTTCAGAGATGTGCGGTGCACGTAGCACGCTTAGCAAACGTTCTTGACTCATGCTAGGATCTCCTCAATTTGTTTCACAGCGTCAACAGTAACAATCACTTTATCGAAAGCGATTAAGCTAACTGGATCGATACCTTGAACATCACGTACATCAACTTTATATAAGTTACGCGCTGCTAAGAATAGATTTTCATCTAAACTTGCTGTGATAATTAATGCATCTTCAACTGCTAAATCTTTTAATTTTTGTACTAAAACTTTAGTTTTTGGTGCATCTAATTCGAATTTTTCAACAACAACCAAACGGTCTTGACGAACTAATTCAGAAAGAATGCTTTTGATAGCACCACGGTACATTTTCTTGTTCACTTTTTGGCTGTGATCTTGTGGTTTAGCCGCGAAGGTTATACCACCAGAACGCCAGATTGGTGATTTGATATCACCAGCACGAGCACGACCTGTACCTTTTTGACGCCAAGGTTTTTTACCTGAACCAGACACTTCAGCACGAGTTTTTTGCGCACGAGTACCTTGACGCGCACCTGCTGCATAAGCAACAACAACTTGGTGGATCAACGCTTCGTTAAACTCACGTCCGAAGGTAGTTTCAGAAACAGTTAGTGCGTTTGCACCTACAACTTGTAATTCCATCTCTATCTCCTAGACTTATGCTTTAACTGCTGGCTTAACGATAACATCGCCATTGATAGCACCAGGTACAGAACCTTTTACTAATAGCAATTTACGCTCAGCATCTACACGAACAACTTCAAGTGATTGAACAGTTACACGTTCAGCACCTAAATGTCCTGCCATTTTTTTACCTTTAAACACACGACCTGGAGTTTGGTTTTGACCAATAGAACCAAGTACACGATGTGATAAAGAGTTACCATGAGTCGCATCTTGAGTACGGAAGTTCCAACGTTTAACACCACCTTGGAAACCTTTACCTTTAGAAGTACCGGTAACATCTACTTTTTTAACATCTGCAAAGATGTCAACATTGATTTCTTGACCTAAAGTGAATTCTTCACCTTCAGTACGAAATTCCCATAAACCGCGACCAGCTTCAACACCTGCTTTCACGAAATGGCCTGCTTCAGGTTTAGTTACACGATTCGCTTTTTTAGAACCAGTAGTAACTTGAACTGCAGTATAGCCATCGTTTTCAAGAGTTTTAACTTGAGTTACGCGGTTGGCTTCGATTTCGATAACGGTAACTGGTACTGAAACACCGTCTTCATTGAAGATACGGGTCATACCAACTTTACGACCGACTAAACCAATCATTGTAATAACCTCTTAATTAACCTAGGCTGATCTGCACGTCCACGCCGGCAGCCAAATCTAAACGCATTAATGCATCAACAGTTTTTTCTGTTGGCTCTACGATATCTACTAAACGTTTGTGAGTACGAATTTCGTATTGGTCACGTGCGTCTTTGTTTACGTGTGGAGAAATCAACACGGTGAAACGCTCTTTACGAGTTGGTAAAGGAATTGGACCACGAACTTGTGCACCAGTACGTTTAGCTGTTTCTACGATCTCCGCAGTAGATTGATCGATCAAACGGTGATCGAAAGCTTTTAAGCGGATACGGATTCTTTGGTTCTGCATTAGACCAGAGCTCCAATAAAATTTAGCTAATAAAAAACCAACACCAATCACAATTCTAACTTCAAAATAGAAAAGGAGGTGCAAGTTACCTGTTATATAGTCTCCAAATCGGAAACATTGTTTAGCGTGACATATCGTCATGCTCGTTTAATAAATGATTACATTAAACGGCTTTCATATTGAAAGCTCGCAAATACTACACAAAAGTTAAACAAATTGCAAGGGATTTATTCAAAGCAAATAAAAAGTGCGGTCATTTATCGCCATATTTTCTCATCGAAAAATACCTAGAAAAATCACCGCGCTTCACATATTAAAATTACTGATGGTTATCTAATAGCATGATATGTCGTTTTGCTACAATCCACGCACCAACATATCCCATAATTAAACAGCACACTAATAAGAATACAAATTCCCCAACGCCTAATCCATTCAAACTGAATTGAACGGCAAAAATATCCGTTACGTATTTCACGGCAGAAGTAAAATAGCTAATAATAAAGCTACTAAAAATTGCAGCAACTAACCCACCTAACACGGCATAAATCATCCCCGTATAAAGATAAGGACGAAGGATAAATTGATCTGTTGCACCAAGCAATTTCATCACATCAATACTTGATCGGCTACTATACACATCAGAGCGAATACTGTTACCAATAACTAAAAATACCGCTATCGTCATTAATACAGTGCAGAAAATTGCCACATGGGCAATCAACCATGAAAGTGCGGTTAATTTTTCCATCCAGTCGTTATCCAAGCGAACTTCTTGTACTCCTTTAATTTTATTTAAATTGGTACGTAACTCATCACGTTTTTCTGAAACATTAAATTCGCTCGTTGGTTTTACCATCACGACTGCAGGTAATGGATTATCATCTAGAATTTCTAATTCTTCACCAAAGCCAGACCAACTTTTGAATTCTTTTAAACTTTCTTGACGAGAGACATAATTCAGTGATTCCACCCCATCTTGTTGACGGATTTTCTCTACCACTAAATTCGCATCTTCTTCACTTAAATTTTTGTGAAGATAAATCGTCAATTCACTTTCAGGATAAAATTGAGTGGTCGCTAAATGTAAATTTTTCCACATTAAATAGCTCACGGTTGGGATCGTCAGAGATACAGCAATCACCAAAATCGTGAGCAGCGTGCCAAATTTACGTTGCCATAAATCCGCCCATACTGCACGCAAAGTATAGGCTGTTTGAACAAAAAAGGATGCATCCGTTGGTCTGCTCATGATTATTCCTTAATAACGTAAATAACCTTGTTCAAGCACAAGACAAGGTTTTGGTTTTTGTTGAATTAAATTAATGTCGTGAGTAGCAATTAACACAGTCATTCCGAGGCGATTAAATTCTTCAAACAAATTAAAAATACCTAAAGAAAGTTCATCATCTAAATTACCCGTTGGTTCATCTGCTAGTAAGAGCTGAGGTTTATGCACAATCGCACGCGCAATATCAACGCGTTGCTGCTCTCCTCCAGAAATTTGTGGTGGCAAATAGTGTGCTTTATTACGCAATCCTACACGATCTAAAGATGCCATCGCACGTGTATGCGCATCTTTTGGATGCATACCCGCAATAATCAACGGCAATGCCACATTTTCCACCACAGTACGATCTGTTAGTAAACGATAATCTTGGTGAACCATACCAATTTGGCGACGCAGAAATGGAATTTCATATTTAGATAAGCGAGTAATATCGTGTCCGTTAAACCAAATTTGACCCGCATTGGCTTTTTCCATCCCCATAATAAGCTTGAGTAATGTACTTTTCCCTGCGCCTGAATGCCCAACCAAGTAAGTCATACTTCCCACAGGAAGATGAAAATTCAAGCCCTGTAACGCTGGCTGCGTTGCACCATGATAGGCTTTAGAAACATTTGAGAACTTAATCACAATTTTTCCTTATTCTTTTTATTCTTCTTCATGAACGAATAATGCCTCAATAAATTCTTTGGCATTAAACTCACGTAAATCTTCAATTTTCTCGCCTACACCGATATAGCGAATAGGCAACTTAAACTGATCGGCTATGGCAAAAATCACGCCACCTTTTGCGGTACCATCTAATTTAGTTAGAGAGATCCCTGTTAAACCCACAGCTTCATTAAATAATTTCGCTTGGCTAATGGCATTTTGCCCCGTTCCAGCATCCAGCGTAAGCATAATTTCATGCGGCGCAGTTTCGTCATATTTTTTCATAACACGAACAATTTTTTTCAGTTCGTCCATTAAGTTATTTTTATTTTGCAGACGACCCGCCGTATCCGCAATAAGAATATCAATATTGCGTGCAGCCGCTGATTGCATCGCATCAAAAATCACCGATGCAGAATCAGATCCGGTGCTTTGCGCAACAACTGGAATATGATTGCGTTCTCCCCAAACTTGAAGCTGCTCAACGGCCGCTGCACGAAAAGTATCGCCCGCCGCAAGCATCACCGATTTTCCTTCAGCCTGAAATTTACGTGTGAGCTTACCAATTGTCGTCGTTTTACCCACGCCATTTACGCCCACCATTAAAATCACATAAGGTTTTTTCGTGCTATCAATCTCTAACGGTTGTGCTACTGGCTCAAGAATATCCGCCATTTCTACTTTTAATTGTTGATATAAAAGCTCGGCATCTTGTAATTCTTTTCGACTTGCATGTTCAGTTAAATTTTTGATGATTTTACTTGTTGTCGGCACTCCAATATCCGCAATCAACAGTTGTTCCTCTAATTCTTCAAACAACTCATCATCAATTTTCTTTCCTAAGAAAAAACTACGAAAACCCGCACCAATATTTTGTTTAGTTTTCAGTAATCCCTTAACTAAACGACTAAAAAAGCCCCCTTCACTTGGTTTTTCTCGAGTTTCAATTTCAACAACAGGCTGAAGCTCATTTTTAATATCTTCAACAATTTCAGATTCAACCACTGTTTCTGTAATCGGAAGATCATCTTCTAAATTTTTCGCTTCGATGATTTCTTCAATCGGCTCAAGTGCGGTTGAAATTTCCTGTATTTTTTCTTCCTCAACGATTTCATTCGTTTCAATGCTTTCTACTAAAAACGGCTCAGAATCCACCGCGCTTTCTACTGACTCTAATTCAGACGGTTCTTCAACTAAATCATGAGTTTCAAGTTTTTCAATAGACGGCTCGATATCTTTTATCTTTTCTTCTTCAATTATTGGCTCAATTTTAGGTTCATCTTGCTTTTTATTACGTCCAAATAACGATGCCCAAAATCCGCCTTTTTTATTTTCTTCAGCCATAAAATGCTCTCTTAACTGTAATCCGATAAAAATGTCGTTTATTCTAGCAAAAAATCGTCTAAACTAAGCACAATTTTCAATAAAAATCGAATCTTTATGAAAAAAATACAGACGCCAAATGCAAAGGGTGAGGTTCGCATTATTGCTGGACTGTGGCGAGGGCGAAAACTTCCAGTATTAAATTCAGAAGGCTTACGCCCAACTGGCGATAGAGTGAAAGAAACGCTTTTTAATTGGTTAATGCCTTATATCCATCAGTCTGAATGTTTAGATGGCTTTGCGGGGAGTGGTTCATTAGGTTTTGAAGCACTTTCTCGCCAAGCGAAAAAGGTGACTTTTTTAGAACTAGATAAAACCGTCGCTAATCAATTAAAAAAGAATTTACAAACACTCAAATGCTCATCAGAACAGGCTGAAGTGATTAATCAAAGTAGTTTGGATTTTCTAAAACAGCCACAAAATCAACCGCACTTTGATGTCGTGTTTTTAGATCCACCCTTTCATTTTAATTTGGCAGAACAAGCAATTAACTTGCTTTGTGAAAATAATTGGCTAAAACCCAATGCGTTAATTTACGTAGAAACAGAGAAAGATAAACCGCTCATCACACCTGAAAACTGGACGTTATTGAAAGAAAAAACGACAGGAATGGTGAGTTATCGTTTATATCAGAATTAGAGAAAAATTATGTTAGATATCGTTTTATATGAACCAGAGATCCCACAAAATACCGGTAACATTATTCGCCTTTGTGCCAATACAGGATTTCGCTTGCACTTAATTGAACCGCTAGGGTTTACTTGGGATGATAAACGCTTACGCCGCTCAGGTTTGGATTATCACGAATTTGCGGAAATCAAACGCCACAAGACTTTTGAAGCCTTTTTAGAAAGCGAAAAACCCAAACGTCTCTTTGCACTTACAACAAAAGGCAGTCCAGCTCATAGCCAGGTGAAGTTTGAACTCGGTGATTATTTAATGTTTGGCCCAGAAACTCGCGGCATTCCGATGTCAATTTTAAATGAAATGCCGATGGAACAAAAAATCCGCATTCCAATGACAGCCAATAGCCGCAGTATGAACTTGTCTAATTCTGTCGCAGTAACGGTTTATGAAGCGTGGCGACAATTAGGCTATAAAGGTGCGGTAAATTTACCAGAAGTAAAATAAACAAAAAGTGCGGTGAAAAATCATAGAAATTTTCACCGCTCTTTTGTTATTTAAATGGAACTTGTTTTCCAAATATCCGTCTTTTTATTCTAATAAATTCATTTTTTATTTTAGCTAAAGGTTTAGCGGGAATTTGGTTTTTATGAACACTTAATCTTCCCTCATCTAAACTACTCTCGAAATAGCTTTTACCATGAAGAATACAATCTTGAATACATACAGCTGGGAAAAGTTGCATTACTTTATAGTCAGTCTGACTTAATAAGTCATCAAATATTAGCGTATCAATTGCGAGATCTAGTCGAGTATTTTTTATCTTATTGAGTAAATATTTAGCGCCTTTAGCTGTTATTGAGTACCCACCCATTCCTGTGTGTTTAAATTTTAAATGGAAAATATTGCGCTCACATTTTATTGGATACATTTTGCCGAGCATTATTTTTCCATATAACGTTTCTAATTTCAAAATATCTATATCACTATCAATATAATCAACACTCAACAATTCTTTTGCATTCTCGCCCAAATAAATGTCATCTTCAAAAATATTAATATAATCTAAATTATTTTCTAAAACGAAATTCCATAAAACAATATGGCTTAATGCACAGGCTATCTCAGCATCGCATAAAGTTGCTTTTGATGAACGGTCAAAGATGATATTAAATTTTTTAGCGGTTTCTTCAATAAGATTGGGCGTGATAGCATCAAAAAATGCGAACGGAATATTCTGCTTACCGAATTCTTCTGTAATATGTTTTCGGCGTTTTTGTTCAGTAGTTAAACTAATGACATAATTGTGCTGTGCTGTGCTGTGCTGTGCTGTGCTGTGCTGTGCTGTGCTGTGCTGTGCTGTGCTGTGCTGTGCTGTGCATAAAAGTTACCAAAATAAATAAAAAGATGGAACAGTATAATATAAAAAGTGCGGTGAAAAATCATAGAAATTTTCACCGCACTTCTTCCTTTTAAATATTATGTGCTAAACGATACTCAACTAAATCTTCAATGGTTAGCACAGAATAACCAAATTTTTTCGCAAATTCTACAATCTCAGGCGCGCGCGCCATTGTGCCATCATCATTCGTAATTTCACAAATCACACCTGCATGTTTAAATCCTGCCAGACGCGCTAAATCAACGGAAGCTTCAGTATGTCCTCGGCGGGTAAGTACACCGCCATTTGCTGCGCGAAGTGGAAAGACATGACCGGGACGATGTAAATCTGTTGGAACTGCATTATCAGCAATCGCAGTTTGAATAGTTGTGACTCGGTCTGCGGCAGATACGCCAGTAGAAACACCTTTTGCGGCTTCAATTGTCACCGTAAAAGCCGTTTTGTTTACACTATTATTGTGTTCTACCATTGGCGGTAAATCGAGTTGTTGGCAACGTTCATCAGTAATGCATAAACAAACAATGCCACTGCCATAACGAATTAATTTTGCCATTTGTTCTGGCGTGATTGTTTCTGCTGGGAAAATTAAATCGCCTTCATTTTCACGATCTTCATCATCTAAAACTAATACGCCATTTCCATTTTTGAAGGCATTAATTGCGTTAAGTACGCGTTCTTCAGCGGTATTGCCGAATGGAGATAAAATTGACTGATTCATAGTAATTTCCTAATTTGAGATTTCAATTAAATACCAGAATCAGGGCTGAGAAATGCAAATAAAATGAACGATTTGGGAACCCAACTCGTTTTATTCTCTTTCATCCAGACTTTACTGTCGGCTTTGGAATTTCACCAAATCTGCTGACTTTAAAAGTGAAAATCAGGACAATTTAGCAAGGAAAATTTGCCAAAAATTGACCGCACTTTTAAACGCTCGTGGGCTTTACCACCGGTAGGGAATTTCACCCTGCCCTGAGAATGCGCGATAAGTATAGCGCAAAATACCTAGGCACTAAATCAGAACGTGAAAAATATTTTCATTTAGCCTACAATAAACGCACTCAATTCTTACGCTATCAAGAGCGGATTATGTCAAAAGCAAAAGAGAAAAAAGTCGGTGTCATTTTCGGGAAATTTTATCCCGTACACACAGGCCATATAAATATGATTTATGAAGCGTTCAGTAAAGTAGATGAACTACACGTTATCGTGTGTAGTGACACGGAGCGCGATTTGAAATTGTTTTACGATAGTAAAATGAAACGCATGCCAACCGTGCAAGATCGTTTGCGTTGGATGCAGCAAATTTTCAAATATCAAAAAAATCAGATTTTTATTCATCATTTGGTTGAAGATGGTATTCCGAGTTATCCAAACGGCTGGCAATCTTGGAGTGAAGCAGTTAAAACGCTATTTAATGAAAAGCATTTTGAACCTTCAATCGTATTTAGTAGCGAACCTCAAGATAAAGTGCCTTACGAGAAATACTTAGGTTTAGAAGTATCGTTAGTCGATCCTGACCGCACTTTCTTTAATGTGTCCGCCACAAAAATTCGTACCACACCATTCCAATATTGGAAATTTATTCCGAAAGAAGTTCGCCCTTTCTTTGCCAAAACAGTGGCAATTTTAGGCGGAGAAAGCAGTGGTAAAAGCGTGCTAGTTAATAAGTTAGCCGCCGTATTTAATACCACTTCTGCATGGGAATACGGACGTGAATTTGTATTTGAAAAGCTCGGTGGTAATGAGCAAGCGATGCAATATTCTGACTATCCGCAAATGGCTCTTGGTCATCAACGATACATTGATTACGCTGTACGCCATGCGCATAAAATTGCATTTATAGATACAGATTTCATTACCACCCAAGCATTTTGCATTCAATATGAAGGAAAAGCTCATCCATTTTTAGACTCGATGATTAAAGAATATCCCTTCGATGTCACTATTTTGCTTAAAAATAATACTGAATGGGTGGATGATGGCTTACGCAGCTTAGGCTCACAAAAACAACGCCAACAATTTCAACAACTACTCAAAAAACTGTTAGATAAATATAAAGTCCCTTACATAGAGATTGAATCGCCAAGTTATCTTGACCGTTATAACCAAGTTAAAGCAGTCATTGAGAAAGTGTTAAATGAAGAAGAAATCAGTGAATTGCAAAATAGTCCATTTGTTATAAAAGGAAAACATCAATGATCTTATTTGCCGGTGATCCACACGGAAGCTACGATCATCTTTACCCTTTTGTGAGAGAACAGGAGAATGTCGCACTCATAATTTTAGGCGATTTACAGCTCACGACAACAGATGAGTTAGATAAACTTGCGCAACATTGTGATATTTGGTTTATTCATGGAAATCATGATAGCAAAACAATTAGTGCTTTTGATGCGATTTGGGGCTCTGAATGGCAATCACGAAATTTACACAATCGCGTAGTTGATATTCAAGGAACTCGCATTGCGGGATTAGGCGGTGTATTCCGCGGGCAAATCTGGATGCCGCCAAATCGCCCAATGTTTTTTGATCCTATTCATTATTGCCAATATAGTCCACAAGAGAAAATCTGGCGAGGCGGTGTGCCTTTGCGTCATCGCACTTCAATTTTTCCATCAGACATTGAAATCTTAGAAAACCAACAGGCTGATGTGTTGATTTGTCACGAAGCACCTAAACCACATCCGATGGGTTTCCAAGTAATCAATGATTTGGCAATGAAGATGGGGGTTAAGCAAGTATTCCACGGTCATCATCACGAAAACTTTACTTATCGAACAAAGTATCCCTACAAAATCACGAATGTAGGTTTCCGCAGTCTTGCTGATGCAGAGGGAAATTATTTGCTACAAACGATCGACGATCGTGAAAAATAAATCTATTCCAAAATAAAAGCCGATTCAAATGAATCGGCTTTTTTATATTCAAAGTGCGGTATTATTCCGCATTGTTTTTCGATTTAATGACGGCGTAAACTACGCCTGTTGATAAAGCACCAATCGCAATTGCACCAAGATATTTCAATGGCTCAGATACAAATGGAATGACAAATAATCCACCGTGCGGAGCTTGTAATGTAATATTTAATCCCATTGAAATCGCACCAGCCACCGCACCACCAATCACAGAGCTAATAATGACTCGAATTGGATCTGCTGCCACAAATGGTAATGCACCTTCAGAAATAAAGCATAAACCAAGGACAAATGATGCTTTCCCCGCATCGCGTTGACTAACGGTGAATTTATTGCGAGCAATCCAAGTCGCAACTGTCATACCAATTGGAGGAACCATACCCGCGGCCATTGCCGCAGCCATTGGCGTATAAACTTGAGAAGCAATCAATCCAACCGAAAAAGTGTACGCTGCTTTATTTACCGGTCCGCCCATATCGATACACATCATTGCGCCGATAATTGCGCCTAACACAATCGCATTCACTTCGCCCATTGAAGTAAGCCAATTACTTAGCTCTTTCATAATTTCAGCTACTGGTGGATTAATGAGGTAAATCATCGTCAAACCAACAATCATTGAACCTAAGAGCGGTAAAATTAAAATCGGTTTTAATGAAGTCAGGCTTGCTGGCAATCGAATAATCACATTCAGCCCTTTCACTACATAGCCCGCTAAGAAACCCGCAATAATACCGCCAAGAATTCCTGCACCCGCTTCACTTGCCAGCATCCCCGCAATCAAACCAACTGCAAGTCCTGGACGATCAGCGATAGAAAATGCAACGTAACCGGCAAACACGGCAATCATTAACTTGAACGCCACACCACTACCGATATTCATCAACATATTGGGAAGATCCTGTAAAACTCCTGTATTTTCAATTACATTAAAACTGAACATAAAGGAAATCGCGATCAACAATCCACCCGCAACCACTAACGGTAACATATGAGAAACGCCCGTCATTAAGTGTTTGTACACACCTTTTTTCTCACGGCTTTCTTCTTTCGATTCCGCATTATTTCCACCATCAAAAATTTTGGCTTCTTTAAATGCTTTATTAAATTCTTGCTCGGTTTTCTTCAGGGCTAATCCTGTTGAAGTGCGATACATTGGCTTACCTTTAAATTTATCTAAAGGCACATCAATATCTGCTGCAACAAATACCAAATCAGCCGCGGCAACTTCTTCTGCAGTAATTTCATTGCCAGCCCCAACTTGACCACGGGTTTCAACTTTTACATTCCAACCTTGCTTTTTCGCATAGGCTTCAATCGCTTCAGCTGACATAAACGTATGCGCAACGCCAGTTGGACAAGCTGTTACCGCAACAATATTTTTTACACCAGAAACACCTGTAAAACTCACCGCACTTTTCGGTGCAACATAATCTGCCCCATTGGCTAAGGCATTTGCCAGCGTTACTTCAGGAGAAATCATGGCGATAGCTTCGCCGATAATAAAGACTTTTTTACCGACTAACGCTGGGTTATTTGGTAATACTGAACCAAATACGAGGACAAGATCTGCTTCGGCTGGTGTTTCTACAATGGAGACATTTGCTTTTTGCGCAGCCGCTCGAAAAACTTCATGTAATAAATAGGCTTTCGCATCGCCTACATTAGCTGATTGGGTTAAAAATAACTTCATACTATCCTTCAATCATCGTTATTTGTACTTTTTCTAAAATAGGGTCAAGTAAACTCAAATCACTTACACCGACATTACTTTGAGACACCGCAAAAGCGGACACAGCCGTAGCAAAAGCTAAGGTTTCAGCTTTCGATAAACCTTTTTCAAAACCATAAATTAAGCCTGCTACCATTGAATCGCCTGCCCCAACAGTACTCACTACATTTTCACATTTTGGCGGTTCGGCTTTGAGCACGCCTTCATTATTAATCCATAAAGAACCTTTGGCTCCCATTGAAATAATCACGTTTTCAATACCTTTCGCTTTGAGTTGCTGTGCAGCAGCAATCATTTCTTCAAGACGATTTAATGGATGACCAACCCAAGCCTCAAGTTCTCGATGATTGGGTTTTACTAGCCAAGGTTTCGCTTTTAATCCAGCGGTGAGCGCAGCATTGCTACTATCAAGCACCACTTTTACACCAGCTTTATGAAGCTGACTCAACCAATCAGCAAATAATTCGGGAGATACACCTCGAGGTAAACTGCCACAAACTGCGACAATGTCATAATCTAAACAATAAGCCAAAGAATCAGTCACAAATTGTTGCCAAACTTGTGGATTTATTTGATACCCCAAGAAATTTAAATCTGTCACATCCGCTTCAGTCTCGGTAATTTTTACATTGATGCGCGTTTTGCCATCAACACGCTGGAATTTATCTTCCAAACCGTGCTTATTAAACATTTGCTCGAAATCAGCTGAATTATCCTCGCCCAAGAAACCGCCTACTGAAACATCAACGCCTAAATCTTTTAGTACTTTTGCGACATTAATGCCCTTCCCTGCAGGAAATAAGCCAAGGGTTTCTACGGTATTTACTTCACCAAGTTGGATACGATTTAAACGGCCGACTAAATCATAGGCGGCATTTAAAGTAATTGTTACGACGCTTGCCATACTATTCCCCTAAACCCGATTCAATCACCGCACCGATTCCATCAATAGCCTGTTGCGCTTCATCACCTGTCGCAACAAAACGTAAACGAGTCCCTTTTACCACTCCAAGCGCAACAATTTTCATCAAGCTTTTAGCACTCACTAATTGAGAATTACGATCAAGATTCTGAACCGCTACAGAGGCATTATATTTTTTCACTTCGTTTACCAACACCGCACTTGGGCGAGCGTGCAAACCGTGTTCGTTTTTAATCACAAACACGGCTTCAATAGCATTTGCTGGCAAGTTATGATCTTCGCTTACCTCTGGTGCGTGAATTTGTTCCCCCATAATCTCAATAGTATCTAGTTCAGATGGTGGCACCGCAGAAACATTCTCGCCCAAGCCATCAGCAATCACTTTGCCCAATGTTTCAATAGCTTGTTTTGCATCTTCCCCTTCAGCCACAAAACGTAAACGATGTCCTTGTGTTACACCAAGCGCAACAATCTTCATCAAGCTTTTTGCGCTGACGACCTCACTTTCACGAGTAAGATTTTGCACGGTAATTTTTGAAGTGAATTTTTTCACTTCATTAACCAAATTTGCACTCGGACGCGCATGTAAACCATGTTCATTACGAATCGTAAAGGTTCCAACAACGGCACCTTCTACAGATTGAGTTTCAACCTCATTCTCTGAACCCAAAAGTGCGGTCAAAATTTCTGTTGAATTACCATTGAGCAAGGTTGTTTGAACCTCGTCATCTAATAAACGAGCCAAAGTTGGATTAATTTGATCACTGATAGCTGAAACGGTTATCACGCCTTTTACGGCTTTGCCATTGTGGCTAAAAATCGTTTTGGCACGACTAAATGCTAAGGCATTTTTCACATTTCCTACGACAGAGTCCGTTACCCATAACCCTTTACCAAGCGGTAATGCCGCATTATTTATCACTTCAGAAATAAAGCGATTTTCTACCGCACTTTGCACCTGTAATTGCCCCGCATTAATCGCAACTAAAGTTAATAAACTTTGGGTATCTACATCTAAACTGATATTAGCAGCAGGAATTTCAAATGGCTCAATTGTCTCGCCCATTAAAATCGCGCGAAATTCAGCAACATCAGTTATTTTTGCTAATCTCGCTACGGTATCTTCATCGCTCAACACATGAGTAAGCTGGCGCAACAAAGACAAATGCTCATCAGAGCGCGCCGCAATACCAATCACGACATAAGCAATATTTCCTTCGCCCCATTCTATGCCTTGAGGAAATTGAAAAACTTGTACGCCCGTTTTCTTTACCATCGAACGAGTATCCAAGGTGCCATGAGGAATAGCGATGCCATTGCCTAAAAAGGTTGAGGTTTGCTGTTCGCGCGCTAGCATTCCTTGCAAGTAACCATTTTCAACATTGTCTGCTTGAACTAATGCGGACGCTGCCATTTCAATCGCTTGTTGTTTATCAGCTGCGTTAGCATTTAAATGAATGTTGCTTTCCGAAAGTTCTAACATTCTTGCTCCTTAATAATTTAAAAATAAAGCTGCTGGTGAAATAAATCGACCAGCAGCTTGTTGAAAAACAATTATTTAGATGTACAGGCTTTCAGCAGTGCTTCACTACCTTGCGCAATATATTCATCATTTTCACCGCGCTCTTTGCCTTTTTGTAAATCACGCATCGCATCATAAATACCTTGAGTCATGCTTTGCGAATCCACTTTTTCCCAACAATTTGTACTCAAACGTTTAAGGTTAGCTTGCAATGCTTCCGCATGTAACACACCGCTATAATAAGCATATACATCAGAATCATGGCCGCCTGTATAAAGTTTATCCTGAATTTGTTTAACAGGAACTAAAATACGGCCTAAATACCAGTCATTCGCACCACTTGCAAAATTATCTACAAAGAAATTTTCATTCACGCGACCTTTATATGTCGCCACTGTCGCTTCATAAGCTGCTGCATAGGATTTCTGATCGATTTTATCTTTATCTAAATCAATCACTTTTTTATCGTTCCCCATAAATGGAATATAGTTGGTAACCGATGACCAAGAAGAACAACCTGCCAACATTAACGTAAAAAATAAAACAGAGATTTTTTTAAACATAGTCATACCTGATTAAAGTTAATAAAACGCCGCCATTATACTGGCTGAAGGGCATTAAAGAAAGGGCGGTAATTATTCCGCCTCTTTTACTAAAGACACCAAAATCTGATCGATTTTAAAGTTTTCCGTATCAATCACTTCAAACTTATATTTCCCGTAAACCACAGAATCTGTTTTTTTCGGGATTTTACGTAACATATACATCATAAAGCCACTGATGGTTTCGTAATTTTCTTCATCTGGGAAAGATTCAATATCTAATACTCGTGTCACATCTTCTAATGGCGTTGCGCCATCAATAAGCCACGAATTTTCATCACGACTCACAATATATTCTTCTTCGTTAGAAACCAATTCCCCCATGACAATACTCATCACATCATTTAGCGTAACGATACCCACTACAAGGGCATATTCATTCACAATAATCGCAAAATCTTCACCGGTAGATTTAAACAATTCTAATACTTCATAAAGAGAAAGCGTATCAGGCACAAATAATGCTTTACGGAGTAGTTTAGGATCTGTGAGCACCACATTTTCATTCTGCAAATACATGGTGAGCAACGTATGGGATTCTACATAACCTAAGATTTTGTCTAGGCTATTGTCACAAATCACAATTTTAGAATGAGAATCACGAGAAAGCGTATCCATGACTTCTTGTCGAGAAAAAGTGCGGTCTAAATACACGATATTTTCACGGGTTGTCATGGTGGAAGTCACTGTACGTGCTTGCATATCGAAAATATTTTCGATGAGATAATGCTCTTGAGTTTTTAATACACCAGCTTCAGCCCCCGCTTCTACTACGGCGAAAATATCTTCAGAGGTCATGCCATCTTCACGCACAGTGGAAATACGAAATAAGCGGAAAAATACATTAGCTATCGTATCAAAAAACCATACAAGCGGCTTAAAGACAAACATACTGAAATTCATAATGCCGACAACGCGCAGCGCCACCATTTCAGGATAAGTAATGGCAATACGTTTTGGAATAAGATCAGCAAATAAGATAAAGAAACAAGTAACCAACACAAACGCGATTGTAGAAGCGGTTGGTTCAATCCAATCGCCCACAAAAGAACGACTTAAAATTTCCGCGATATAAGGGCTTAGTGCACTTTCACCAATTCCCCCGCCAAGAATCGCCACCATATTCAAACCGATTTGAACCACGGTAATAAAACGACCAGGGTGCTCTTGCAATTTAAGCACTTGAAGCGCGCGCACATCCCCTTCATTAGCAAGGGTTTGTAATTTCAATTTACGCGAACCCGCCAGTGAAATTTCTGCAGAAGAAACAACCGCACTAATTAGAATTAAGGCAATAATCGCCAAAATAGTATGAAATAATTCCATAATCATTACTCAAAAATATGAAAGAAAACGACCGCACTTTGCGGCCGTTCAGGATATTACTCTTCGCTGTCAAACCAGCCGCGAACAAATTGAATAGACAAGAATAAAGTAGCTAACAGGAATGCATAGAAAATCCAAGAAACGATTGGATGACTTGGCGTGTCATCAGCAGTAATTTCTTTAATTGAGGTTGCATTGCGATATTCATCCATCATCGTAATACGCCAACCATAGTATTTAATTTGCACAAGTTTGTTGTCATTACCCAAAGCCTGCGCTTCAGCCTGTAAATTGGCTGAGCCAAATTTGAAGTAGAACGGGAAACCCCAACGTGTATCTTCATTGCGATACACCATAATTTTACCATCGTCATTTTGCGTATTGATGTAATACACATCACGTGTTGGGCCATCAGCTGGATTCGATTTTGTGATGGGACCATCTTTATCAACACGTTTTACTTCTACGCCAGTAACACGCGTCACATCGTAATGAGGAAATACATAATTCACCACAGAAAACATAAAACCGTGGAATAAAAAAACAACAATAAATAAGAAATATTTAAAAAACTTTCGCATACTTTTCCCTTGTCAGAACTGTGCATTTATTCTACACGAATTTTAAATAAACGCTCGAAATTTTGTGTGGTGATTCTAGCAAATGCCTCAGCAGAAACGCCCTTTAAGGTTGCCACATATTCACATACTTCTCTCGTATAAGCTGGTTGGTTTTCTTTTCCGCGATAAGGCACTGGCGCAAGATAAGGTGAATCCGTTTCAACTAATAAACGATCCATTGGTACATAACGAATAACCTCACGAATCGCTTCAGCATTTTTAAAGGTCACAATGCCAGAACAAGAAATGTAAAAACCTAAATCCAACGCTTTTTTCGCAAATTCCATGGTTTCCGTAAAACAATGAATAACGCCACCGCACTTTTCAGCATGGTGTTGGCGTAACATTGCAATGGTGTCATCGCCCGCAGAACGTGTATGAATTATCACAGGCTTATCTAACTGGTTTGCAATATCGATTTGGCTACCAAATACCGCTTGTTGCGCCGCTTTATTGTCCGCGCTGTAATAATAATCCAATCCAATTTCGCCAATAGCAATCACTTTTGGAGCTTGCGCCAAACGCAATAAGCGTTCTGCGTCATAAGGTTCCTCTTCAAAATCAAGGGGATGAACACCACAAGCAAGTGAGACATTATTAAATTCGCGTAAAGAGTCATAAGCCTGCTCAAAACGGCTTAATGTTACACCAATCGCGAGCAAATGTTTTACATCACGCGCGCGCGCTTTTTCCACCACATCCGCGATATTTTTATGTAAATTTTCATAATCCAAAGCATCTAAATGGCAGTGGGAGTCAACAATGAACATAATTATTTTCCTTATGCCTAAGACTAAAATTCCCTAGGCGATATATCTTTTTAATTTATTGATTTTCAAATACTTCTGTGACTAATCGCGTCAAGCCATCTAATAGCATTAATTCAACATTCACGCCATTAATTGTAAGCAAATCTGACCGCACTTTTTGCATAATTTTGATTGCTTGTAATAAACCAAGAGCTGTTTGCTCATCGCTGAATTGTTCGATGCCACGGCCAAGATCCGCAACTTGTCGATAGCTATCAATTTCAAGTTTATGTTTTAAACAATCGGAAAGAAAAGCCAAAATCCAATCCACTTGCTGAACATAGCGTTCTTTATCAAACAACGGAAGTAATTCCAATGGTGAACGTCGGCGATAGAACACCCAAAATTGACGTAAGAAGTTTTTACGCTGTTCAATAAGCCCTTGTTGTAAAGTCTCTAATGCTAAAAGTGGTCGTCCAAGATTCATCGCAAGTGCGGTCAAAATTTCCTGATTTTCTACCGCACTTTCTGATTTCAACCAATCAAGAGCCATTTGTTCATTAGGCACAGACAGATTCCACACTTGGCATCGACTGTAAATGGTTGCCAACAAACTTGACGAACTATCCGCCTGAAGTAAAAAATAAGTATTTGGACTAGGCTCTTCCAATGTTTTCAATAACGCATTGGCAGCCGCCTCCGTTAAACGTTCTGCGCCTTGCACATACACCACTTTATTGCCGTTTTGTTGTGCATGCTGCGCGACAATGTCATTAATGTCACGTACTTGATCGACGCCAATATCCTTGCCGTCAATAGGGCTTAACTCATGATAATCTGGATGGCTATGGGCCTGCATTAAATGACAAGAATGGCATTGACCACAAGGTTTATCACCTTGAGCCACACACATTATTTTCTGTGCAAGTGTATCAAATAAACGTTCTACACCTAAACCAGAATCAGCTTTAATCAGCACAGCATGATGCCCCAAACCTTCGTCAAAGGTTTGAACAATTTGATGATAAATTGGCACTAGCCAAGGGTAAAGTGCGGTCATTTTTCGTTTGATTTCCACCAATTTTTTACCGCACTTTCAATATCAGCTTGAACAAGTTCAATACTCTGCTCTGCATTAATTACGACTGCTTTTGGATTATCTTTTACTAACGCTAAATAGCGTGCTCGAGTGCGATGGAAAAAATCCAAATCCATTTGCTCAATACGATCTAACTCGCCTCGTCCACGAGCTCGCGCTAAACCGACGCTCGGATCTATATCCAAATAAATCGTGAGATCTGGCTCAAAATCACCTAATAAGGTTTCTTTCAAAGTCAGCATAAAATGCGGGTCTAATTGACGTCCGCCGCCTTGATACGCCTGAGATGACATATCATGGCGATCACCCACCACCCATTTTCCTTGCCTTAAAGCAGGTTTAATCACATTTTCCACCAACTGAATACGTGCTGCATAAAGCATTAATAACTCTGCTTTATCTGTCACGGGTTCTTCGGTTTCATGTTTGATGAGATGACGTAATTTTTCAGCCAGTGGCGTTCCACCAGGTTCGCGTGTAAACACGACATCTTGAATACCAAGTTCATGCAAAATTCGCACAACAGACTGATGAGCGGAGCTTTTCCCCGCGCCTTCCAAACCTTCAATGACAATAAATTTTCCTTTCATATTTTCTTCCGCACTTTTATTTGGCATTTTTTTGGTTGCGATACCAACGTAAATATTCTTGCACCGCTTTATTATGTTCATTCAAATTTCGGGTAAATTTATGTCCACCAGACCCATCTGCCACAAAATAATAAAAATCTGTTTTTTCTGGATGAGCAACAGCCTGTAATGAACTTTCACTTGGCATAGCAATAGGTGTTGGTGGCAATCCATCAATCACATAAGTATTATAAGGCGTTGACATTTCTAAATCTTTTTTACGAATATTACCACTGTAATTCTCACCCATACCATAAATTACCGTTGGATCCGTTTGTAATTTCATTTTTGCTTTTAAGCGGTTGATAAACACAGAGGCTACTTTTGCTCGCTCAGCTGCCACGCCCGTTTCTTTTTCCACGATAGAAGCCAGAATCAACATTTCATAAGGATTCGATAACGGTAAATCCTCATCGCGCTCGTTCCAAGCCTTATTTAACGCCTTTTTCATTCGCTCAGCCGCTCGCTTCAGTAGCTCCAAGTCTGTCGATTTAGGCGTATAATTATAAGTATCAGGATAAAGCCAACCTTCCATATTTTTTAGTTCAAGATTTTGACCGACATCTGGCAAATCAAGTAATGAGAAAATTTCTTCGTTACTCTTATCTTTCAAGGTTTGCACCAAGTGCGGTGCATTTTCAAGATCTTTTCGCCAATCCTTAAAGGTTTTTCCTTCAATCCATTTTACATTGAACTGCACTTCCTTACCTGAATTAAGCAACTCCAGTAAATCTTGCACAGTTTTAACATTCTCAAGAGAATAAGTCCCTGCTTTTATTTTATTTAGCTCAGGTTTCAACTTCAGCAAATAAGGCAATAATTTCCCATCATCAATTAACTTTTCTTGCTCAAAAAGTGCGGCTAATTTTGAACCTGTTGTGCCACGTTCAATCGTTAAAAGTTGATCTGCCTGCACATTTACCGAAGTTTTGACAAATTCAATAATTTTGTAATAACCAAAACTCGCCGCGCCCGCTAAAATCAAAATTAAAAGTAAAATCGCAATTAAAAATTTCTTCATAAGATATAAGAAAGAGAAAATAAAAAACAACAAAAGGGGCAATTAAGCCCCTTTCTTTTAAACATTAAATCATTTATTAAAATATTGAATATCCGCAGTTTTACGTAATGCTTTTACCCAATCTTTATTTGCGTCTTGTAACTGACTATTCACCAAATGTTCATAGGCTTTTTGCGTATAAGCATCCGCCGTGCGGTCACCATCGCGAGTGCCTGTCACTTCCAAAATATGCCAACCGAACTCAGTTTTAAATGGCGCAGAAATTACACCTTGTTTACTTTGTGCAACGGTCTGTGCAAATTGTGGTGCGTAACTTTCGGGGAACGCATAACCTAAACTACCGCCATTCGCCCCAGATAAATAATCTTTAGAATATTTTAAAGCGGCGTCTGCAAAAGTCATTTTGCCCGCAATAATATCAGAGCGAATTCTTGTTAATTTAGCTTTGGCTTGTGCATCATTTAACATCGGGTTAAGTTTTAATAAAATATGGCGTACTTCGTATTCTTTACCCGTTACTTTTTGTGCAGTACCTTGTGATTTTGCCTCATCCAACATTTTTTGACCAAGCGCAACCACTTCTTCACGCGTCACTGCAACACTTTCATTGATCGCCTTATTACGCACCGCACCCATCATCATTTGATTGGCAATTTGTTGACGAAATGTATTTAATGAAATGCCTTGATAATCTAACGCATCCAAAAATTGACCATAAGTTAAACCATTTCTTGCCGCAGTATCTTCCACAACACGATCGATTTCGCGCGGATCAATTTTCACACCAGATTCTTGAATAGCTTTTTGCACCAAAAGATCATCAATAATTTTATCAAGTGCACTTTGGCGATCGCCTTTTTTCCCCATATTTGCACGAACTTGGCTTTCTAAAATAGGAATACCATCTACTGTTGCGACAACACGTTCCCCAGCTTGGACCATAGAAGTAAAAGCAACACAACCTAAAGTAGCCAATAAAAAAGATTTTAGAATAAATTTTTTCATTTTCATCTCATCAAAAAAGAGTCAATAACGTTGGTTAGAGTAACAATTCTATTGAAGGTTCACAATAGATAAGATTTATTTCCCTAGGATAGCAACTTCGTAACATCCATCTTGTTTTTCAGTGCGAACTTGTACAAGTTCATCACGGCTTGTTGGCACATTTTTACCTACGTAATCAGCACGAATTGGTAATTCACGATGGCCACGATCAACAAAAATCACTAATTCAATTTTTGCAGCACGACCAAAATCGGTGAGTGCATCCATTGCCGCTCGAATGGTTCGACCAGTAAACAACACATCATCAACCAAAATGACGGTTTTATCTTGAATATTCAAATATTGTGATGAACCACTATAAACTGGCATTTTATCTTCCTGATCAACCAAAGTTAAATCATCGCGATAAAAGGTGATATCCAGTTCCATTGAAGGTAAATTTATACCACTTAATTCTTCAACTCGACGTTGTAATAATTCCGCAATTTCCGCGCCACGGCGTTTAATCCCAACAATCACAAGATCATCTAACGTTTGATGTTTTTCGATAATTTCGTGAGAAATACGCGAAATCGTGCGAAGAAAACGATCGTGGTCGATAATAATTTTTTCCATTTTTCCCAGCTTTATCAATAGTATTTCAATGCGCAAAGTATAAAGAAAATGCGCCTAAAAAGCGACGGTATTTGCACCATTTTTCTTGTTCGTTATACTATCCAAAACATTCCATCAAAGGAAATAAAATTATGCGCTACTCTATTCAAGATTTTATTCAACTTATTGCCCAACTTCGTAATCCAAATGGCGGATGCCCTTGGGATTTAAAACAAAATTATGAATCCATGATTCCTTGCTTAACGGAAGAAACTTACGAAGTAATCGAAGCGATTGAAAAAAAAGACATACCAAATTTACGCGAAGAATTAGGGGATTTATTGTTGCAAGTCGTTTTCTTCAGCCAGCTTGCAACTGAAGATAAATACTTTACTTTTGACGATGTATTGCAAGATATTGCTGAAAAAATTGTGCGCCGTCATCCTCATGTGTTTGGTGATGCAAAAGCGGGAGACGAAACAGAAGCCCTTTCCCATTGGAACGAAATGAAAGCCAAAGAAAAACAAGGTAAAAGTGCAGAAACCTCTATTTTAGATAATGTACCTCGTGCCTTTCCTTCTCTTATGCGAGCAGCAAAATTACAAAAACGTTGTTCAAAAGTAGGGTTTGATTGGGAAGAAATTTCACCCGTATTTGACAAAGTGCGGGAAGAATTAGAAGAAGTTCAAGCTGAAATTAACTGCACTTCGATTGAACAAAATAAAGTGGAGGAGGAAATCGGCGATTTATTGTTCGCAACCGTCAATCTTGCTCGCCACTTAAAATGTGATCCTGAAGATGCATTGCGAAAAGCGAATTTAAAATTTGAACGTCGTTTTAGAGCAGTAGAACAAGCGGTTCAACAACAAGGTAAGCAAGTTAATGATGTGCCACTTATTGAGTTAGATTTGTTGTGGGATGAAGTGAAAAAACAAGAAAATTAATTAAAAAGTGCGGTAAAATTTCTCTCATTTTTACCGCACTTTCTTCGTTAAAGTTGCTGAATATCCAATGCCATTTGGTCTAACATTTCATAACGTTTACGATACATAGAACGTTTTTTACTTGCGATATCTTCTAATTGTTTGCGTTCAATATCTAAAGGTAATTGCCAATAATTATGGCGATATTCCCCTTGATTCTCTTGCCAGAACTCATCGTAATTAAACAAAATCTTACTGCGCGCAGAAAGACGATATTTTCCTTGCGCTTTGTGCGGAATGCCCACTAACTCACATTGCCATTTTTCAGCAAGTATTTTGAACGCATTAACCAACATAAACATTGGACGCATACCGTGTAATGCTTTCGTAGCCTGTTTCACAAGTTCTTGAGCATTGTCGCTTGAGGGGCCTTGAATCGAGGCGATAAGCAATTTATTCGGGCTCAAAAAAGTGAAAGAAGCATCATATACTCGCTCATTATGTTGATTACGAATATTAATAGAAAAATACCCTTCAAAGGGATCGATATGATTGATACTCAAAGATAAACGCAAATCATCTGTTAATTGTGTTAACACGATATTTTGTTGATCTAATAATTGTTGGCAAAGCGAACGTCCCATTTTTTCTTCTGCCAAACGTAAATTCTCCGTAATCGCCGTTAAACGTTCTGAAGCAGAAAAGCGTTTATCGCAAAAAGTTGTCAACACGGTGTTTACACGATAATAATCTTGTGTAAATAAAGGCTGCCATTGAGTTTCTGTATTAAGAAAATCCACTAATTGGCTACATTGTTTTTGATAGAGCCATTTATAGCCATAATAGCGTAATTTTTCCCGCACTTGTTTGAGAAAAGGGCGATCCTTGGAGTAAGGATACATTTGAACGTAAGTGGGGAAACTAAAATTATTTTTCGTGGACATAACTCAATATTTTGTGAAATTTAATAAAATTGTCAGCCATTTTAGCGATTATCACTTCATTTGCCAAAATTCTTTTTTGTTTAAAACCCACTTTACAACTCAGATTTTGTTATAATCTTTTCCTTGAATTCCTTTTTCCCTACCCCAATATTTACCCAAATTATCGGAAAGAATTAAGAGAGATAAATTATGGCGAAGAATACCCAACGTACGATGCCCGTATTGCCATTACGCGATGTCGTCGTTTTCCCTTATATGGTGATGCCACTTTTTGTAGGGCGTGCAAAATCAATTAATGCCCTTGAAGAAGCGATGAACGATGATAAACAACTTCTTTTGGTATCTCAAAGAGAAGCAGATTTGGAAGAACCGACCCCTGAAGATTTATTTGATGTAGGGACCATTGCTAACATTATTCAGTTACTAAAATTACCTGATGGCACAGTAAAAGTGCTAGTAGAAGGTCAAAATCGCGCGAAAATTAACAGCCTTGAAGATGGCGAAAAGTGCTTTTCCGCCAAAATTACCCCTATCGAAACCACTTATGGTGATGAAAAAGAGTTAGATGTTGCGAAAAAAGCGGTACTTTCTGAATTCGAAAATTATCTCACCTTAAATAAAAAAATCCCTGCGGATGTATTAAATGCACTTCATCGCCTTGGTGATGCAGATCGTTTATCAGACACAATGGCGGCTCATTTACCGGTAAGCGTTCGCCATAAACAAAGTATCTTGGAACTTGCTAACGTACAAGACCGACTAGAATATCTGCTTGGCATGATGGAATCAGAAGCAGACATTCTTCAAGTTGAAAAACGCATTCGCGGCCGCGTAAAAAAACAAATGGAGAAAAGCCAACGTAACTATTATCTAAGCGAACAAATTAAAGCCATTCGCAAAGAAATGGATAGTGGCGAAAATGAAGATACGATTGATGAAGTTGAACAACTTCGTCAAAAAGTAGAAGCTGCAGGCATGCCAGCAGAGGTACGCGACAAAGTTGAAAATGAGTTACAAAAACTCAAAATGATGTCAGCCATGTCTTCTGAAGCGACCGTTGTTCGTAGCTACATTGAATGGATGATCCAAGTGCCTTGGCATCAACGTTCTAAAGTGAAAAAAGACATTTCAAAAGCACAACAAGTATTAGATGCCGATCACTATGGTTTAGAACGAGTGAAAGAACGTATTCTTGAATATCTTGCAGTACAAGCTCGTTTAAACAAAGTGAAAGGACCCATTCTTTGCTTAGTTGGCCCTCCAGGCGTAGGTAAAACCTCTCTTGGTCAATCTATTGCTAATGCCACTGGTCGTAAATATGTGCGTATGGCGTTAGGTGGTGTTCGTGATGAGGCAGAAATTCGTGGTCACCGTAAAACCTATATTGGTGCATTGCCAGGCAAATTGATTCAGAAAATGGCAAAAGTGGGGGTGAAAAATCCATTATTCTTGCTTGATGAAATCGACAAAATGGCATCCGATATGCGAGGCGATCCAGCATCAGCATTGCTTGAAGTATTAGACCCTGAGCAAAACACCACGTTTAACGATCACTATTTAGAAGTGGATTATGATCTTTCTGATGTGATGTTTGTGGCAACATCAAACTCCATGAACATTCCAGGCCCATTATTAGATCGTATGGAAGTTATTCGTCTTTCTGGTTATACAGAAGATGAAAAACTTAATATCGCGATGCGTCATTTGTTAGCGAAACAAATTGAACGTAATGGTTTGAAGAAAGGCGAACTTACCGTCGAAGAAAGTGCAATTTTAGATATTATCCGCTATTACACTCGTGAAGCGGGCGTGCGTGGGTTAGAACGTGAAATTTCAAAAATTTGCCGTAAAGCAGTGAAAAATTTATTGGTAAATCCAAAACTTAAATCTATCACGGTAAGTTCAGATAATCTGCACGATTATCTTGGTGTCAAACGCTTTGAATTTGGCAAAGCCGACACACAAAACCGCATTGGTGAAGTGACAGGCCTTGCTTGGACAGAAGTGGGCGGCGATTTACTCACGATTGAAACCGCCTCTGTTGTCGGTAAAGGAAAACTCACATTCACAGGTTCATTAGGTGATGTGATGAAAGAATCCATCCAAGCAGCCATGACTGTTGTGCGCGCTCGTGCGGATAAACTTGGTATTAATTCTGAGTTCCATGAAAAACGCGACATTCACATTCACGTGCCAGATGGTGCAACACCAAAAGATGGCCCGAGTGCAGGTATTGCAATGTGTACTGCATTAGTTTCTTGTTTAACCGGTAATCCTGTACGTGCGGATGTAGCCATGACAGGTGAAATCAGTTTACGCGGTAAAGTATTACCAATTGGCGGATTAAAAGAAAAACTTCTTGCGGCACATCGTGGTGGAATTAAAACCGTATTAATTCCAAAAGAGAACGTTAAAGATCTCGAAGAAATTCCAGAAAACGTAAAACAAAATCTTGCGATTCATGCGGTAGAAACCATTGATGAAGTACTTGGTCTTGCGTTAGAAAATCCGCCTGAAGGCATTGAGTTTGTCAAAGTTGAAGCTAAAGCGACAAAATCACCCCGCCGTAAAGCGACCAGTAAAACAACAAGAGCGGTCAATTAATTGAATGTTTTAGGGCTTGTGAAAACAGGCCCTTTTTATCAATATTCACAGCATCAGCTAAGATTTCATATTTACACAACGTGAATTTGTACTTTTTCTAACTGTTCTCACATTTAAAAATCGTTAATAACAGCATGCTCAAACTTCCTCCACTTTCCCTTTATGTACACATTCCATGGTGCGTTCAAAAATGCCCTTATTGTGATTTTAATTCGCACGCACAAAAAGGCGATATACCAGAACAAGACTATATTCATCACCTTCTGAAAGATCTACAAACTGATTTACAGCGCTTTAAAGATTCTATTCAACAACGAAAACTCCATTCAATTTTTATTGGTGGCGGTACGCCAAGTTTGTTCTCGGCAGAAAGCATTGCGTATCTCTTAAAAAAAATAAAAAAACAGATTGATTTTGAAGATAATATTGAAATCACATTAGAAGCGAATCCTGGCACGGTAGAAGCTGAACGTTTTAAAGGTTATGTATCCGCAGGCATTACGCGAATTTCTATGGGAATTCAAAGTTTCAATGATGAAAAATTACAGCGTCTTGGGCGAATTCATAATACAGCAGAGGCAAAAAGTGCGGTCAATTTAGCGAAAGTTTCTGGACTAAAAAGTTTCAATTTAGATTTAATGCACGGTTTGCCAAACCAAACATTAGAAGAAGCCTTAGATGATCTTCGTCAAGCTATTGAGCTATCTCCTCCTCACCTTTCTTGGTATCAGCTCACTATTGAGCCAAATACAATGTTTGCTTACCGCCCACCTAAATTACCAGATGATGATGAACTTTGGGATATTTTTGAGCAAGGCCACCAACTTTTAACCGCAGCAGGATATCAGCAATATGAAACGTCAGCCTATGCAAAAGCAGGTTTTCAATGTAAACATAATTTGAATTATTGGCGGTTTGGGGATTATTTAGCCATTGGCTGTGGCGCACATGGAAAACTGACCTTCCCAAATGGTGAAATTACCCGCTTTTCTAAAACCAAACACCCGAAAGGTTATTTGCGTGGAGAATATCTTTACGAAGAAAAAAACGTGCCAGAAATTGACCGCTCTTTTGAGTTTTTTATGAATCGCTTTCGTTTGTTAGAAGCGGTACCCAAACAAGAATTTGAAGATTACACAGGTTTATCCCAAAGTGCGGTGAAAAATCAAATTGATTTTGCCATTCAACAAAACTATATTGTGGAAAACGCTGATTCTTGGCAAATCACTGAGCATGGCAAGTTATTTCTCAATGAACTATTGGAATTATTTTTAACGGAATCGTAGCTCATCCGTTAAACCTCTCATTGCTGAAAAATTACACTTGTTTATTCAATACTCTCGTAATAAAGTAACGCAATCGTTTACTTATTAAAATAAGGAAAAGAAATGAATCAATTAGAAATGAAAAAACTCGCCGCACAAGCTGCATTACAATATGTAAAAGTTGACACAATTGTTGGCGTGGGAAGCGGCTCCACGGTGAACTGCTTTATTGAGGCTTTAGGTACAATCAAAGATAAAATTCAAGGCGCAGTTGCGGCTTCAAAAGCATCAGAAGAATTATTACGTAAACAAGGTATCGAAGTATTTAATGCAAATGATGTCTCTAGCTTAGATATTTATGTGGATGGTGCAGATGAAATCAATCCACAAAAAATGATGATTAAAGGCGGCGGCGCAGCGCTCACTCGTGAAAAAATCGTTGCTGCATTAGCGAAAAAATTTATTTGTATTGTGGATTCTAGTAAACAAGTGAATGTGTTAGGTTCGACCTTCCCATTACCAGTTGAAGTTATTCCAATGGCTCGTTCACAAGTAGGCAGAAAATTAGCCGCACTTGGTGGTGCGCCTGAATATCGTGAAGGAGTGGTGACTGACAACGGCAATGTGATTTTAGATGTGCACAACTTCACTATTTTAAATCCAGTTGAAATGGAAAAAGAATTAAACAACGTTGCGGGTGTCGTCACTAACGGGATATTCGCGTTACGTGGCGCAGACGTTGTGATCGTCGGTACGCCTGAAGGCGCCAAAATTATTGACTAATTCATAATAAAAATCATAAGGAAGCAAACATGACAAACAAAGTCTCTCTAGACAAATCAAAAATCAAATTTGTATTGTTTGAAGGTGTGCATCAAAGCGCACTTGATACGCTCCATGCGGCAGGCTATACCAATATTGATTACTATAAAAAAGCACTAGATGGTAATGAATTAAAAGAAGCCATTAAAGATGCACACTTTATCGGCTTGCGTTCTCGCACCCATTTAACGGCAGAAATGATTGAGGCCGCACCCAAATTAATCGCAGTAGGCTGTTTCTGTATTGGTACCAACCAAGTGGATTTAAATGCAGCAAAAGCGCGTGGAATCCCTGTATTTAATGCCCCATTCTCAAACACTCGCTCCGTTGCAGAACTTGTATTAGGTGAGATTTTATTACTTATGCGCAATGTGCCACAGGCTAATGCCGAGGTACATCGTGGTGTCTGGAATAAATCAGCGACTGGATCTCATGAAGTGCGGGGTAAAAGATTAGGAATTATTGGTTACGGCCATATTGGATCACAGTTAAGTATTATTGCGGAATCATTAGGCATGGATGTGTATTTCTACGATATCGAAAATAAACTTCCGCTCGGTAATGCCAAACAGGTTCGTAGCCTTGAAGAATTACTCAGTTCTTGCGATGTGGTTTCATTACATGTGCCAGAGTTACCATCTACCAAAAACTTAATGAACGCTGATCGTATCGCACAATTAAAACAAGGTGCAATATTGATCAATGCCGCGCGTGGTACAGTGGTAGATATTGATGCTCTCGCTCAAGCCTTAAAAGACGGTAAAATTCACGGGGCCGCAATTGATGTATTCCCAATTGAACCTGCGTCAATTAATGAAGAATTTGTCTCACCGTTACGCGAATTTGATAATGTGATTTTAACGCCACATATCGGTGGTTCAACAGCAGAAGCACAGGAAAATATCGGTTTTGAAGTGGCAGGCAAATTTGTCAAATATTCAGACAATGGTTCAACGCTGTCTTCAGTTAACTTCCCTGAAGTATCTTTACCAGAACATGAAGGAACAAAACGCTTATTGCATATTCACGAAAATCGTCCTGGTATATTGAATAAACTGAACCAAATTTTCGTCGAAGCCAACCTCAATATTGCCGCGCAATATTTACAAACTGACCCGAAAATTGGTTATGTTGTCGTTGATGTAGAAACAAATGATGCATCGCCATTACTGACGAAATTGAAAGAAATCGATGGCACAATTCGTGCGCGTGTACTGTACTAAATAGAAAAAAGATCAGGTTAATGCCTGATCTTTTTTGCTTTATTATTCAGTAATCGAATAAGGTAACTGAACTCGCTCTAACAGTATTTCACTATTTGGCAATCTAAATACTTGTGCCAAATCAATGTCGTTATTCATCACAACTTGCAACCATAAAACATCGTCTAAATTGACCGCATTTGTAATCGTGCCTGTTTTTCGCCAATTAGATTCAATCTGCATTTCGATTTCACTACCAATTTCTACTTCCTGCTGGGTTTGTGCTTTAAAGACAAACATTGCGCGTTTATTTGCACCACGATATTTCGCACGAGCCACCGTTTCTTGTCCAATATAGCAACCTTTGGTAAAAGAAATTGCTTGCTCAATAACCTGTAAATTTAGCGCTTGTGGGATAAATTCATTTTGCGTTTTCGGATTTAAATTTGGTAACCCCGCTTGAATATCGGCTACATCCCAAATTTTTTCATCACCATTAAAATTCACAGATAATTCGGTTTCATTCAATAAAATCGAACGTTGTCCATCAATTTCCAAGGAAAAGTGCGGTGTAATTTTTCCACATTTTTCACCTATCACGCCAATGATTTGCCAATCACGTAAATCAAAACTGACTTTTGAAAATACCGCATATTTTTTCAAGGCATCTAGCCCACTTGGCAATAGATCTTTCTTAATCAGCAAAAAGAATTGTTCACTGCTTACTTTAAACAAACGGTAAATTGCATTCATTTTACCTTTTGGATCGCAGTGAGCAGTAAGTGTTGTTGCTCCACTTGCTAATCGCATAACATCCGTCGTTAACTGCCCTTGCAAATATTTTTCTGCATCCGCACCATGTGCCTCAATCAGTTGATATTGAGTAAGAGAAATAAATTGAGACATTCTACTTTCCTATTCTAAATTCTGGATTTGCTCACGCATTTGTTCGATAAGCACTTTTAGCTCAACCGCAGAAGCCGTGATATCCGCATTAATGGATTTGGACGCAAGGGTATTCGATTCACGATTCAACTCTTGCATCATAAAATCTAATTTACGACCAACCGCACCGCCTTTTTTCAAAATATTCGTGGTTTCTTTCACGTGCATTTGTAAACGATCGAGCTCTTCCGCCACATCAACGCGTTGAGCCAGTAAAATCATTTCTTGTTCCACACGTTGCGGATCAAGATTAATTTGAGCATCTTCAAAACGTTGCAATAAACGTTCACGCTGCCATTGCAAAACTGCCGGCATTTGTGACCGCACTTTATCGGCTTCCACAGCAATAGCATCCAAGCGTTGTTGAATAATATCGTTCAGCTTTTCGCCTTCACGACCACGCATTGCAATAAAATCTGTCAGTAAATCATCAAAGGCTGTCAACAAATCTTGACTAATCGCATCTAAGTCTTGCTCTTGTGCTTCCACCACACCAGGGTAACGCAACACATCCGTCAAATTAATTTCACCTTCTCCAGCCTGATCTTTAATCCATTGCAAAGACTGAATCACTTGATTCGCAAGCTCTTTATTTAAATTCAATTCTGCATTTGTTTGTTTTTTTGTTTCAATGCGCAAAGAACATTCAATTTTACCGCGAGTAAGACTTTGACGAAGTTTCTCACGCAACGTGTTTTCTAATCCGCGAAATTGCTCTGGTAAACGGAAAAAGTTTTCTAAATAACGTTGGTTAACGGAACGAATTTCCCATACTGCATCGCCCCAATCTTTTTTCACTTCAAGGCGTGCAAAGGCGGTCATACTGTAAATCATAAGCTCTCCTATTTTGTCTTAGTTGATTCACTAAGTATTTTAACTAGATGAACACAGAAAGGGAAAAGAAAAGTGCGGTAAATAATAAAGATATTTTGTATTCTGTTGTTTACACACTGTAAATTTTAAAATACAATCATCGTAAATTTATTATTACACAATAAGGAAGCAAACATGAACAAAACTGTAGGCAGCACACTTCTCGTTGCCGGTACGATGATTGGCGCGGGGATGTTGGCTATGCCACTCACTTCCGCCGGCATCGGATTCGGCTTTACTTTAGTCTTATTATTAGGGCTTTGGGCATTATTAACTTTTAGTGCACTTTTATTCGTTGAGCTCTATCAAACTGAGGAAAGTGATGCGGGTATCGGTACACTCGCTGAACAATATTTTGGTAAAACAGGACGCATTATTGCTACGGCAGTGCTAATTATTTTCTTATACGCATTAATTGCCGCCTATGTCAGCGGTGGCGGTTCACTACTAAAAGATTTATTACCAGAAAGTTTTGGCGATAAAGTTAGCATCTTATTATTTACCGTGATTTTCGGTTCATTTATCGTCATCGGCACACATAGCGTAGATAAAATTAATCGCGTGTTATTTTTTGTGATGCTTGCAGCCTTTGCCGTGGTGTTAAGCTTAATGTTGCCAGAAATCAAATTTGATAACTTAATGGCGACGCCAATTGATAATGCTTTAATGATCTCTGCAAGCCCTGTATTTTTCACAGCATTTGGTTTCCACGGTTCTATTCCAAGTTTAAATAAATACTTAGACGGCAACATGAAAGCATTACGTATTTCTATTTTAGCGGGTTCCGCAATTACCCTTTGCGCTTATATTTTGTGGCAAATGTCCACTCATGGCTTGCTCACACAAAATGAGTTTTTACAAATCTTAAAAGAAGATGCCACCTTAAATGGCTTAGTAAAAGCAACGCTTGCTATCACTGGCAGTAACATGATCGCAGGTGCGGTAAAATTATTCTCAACTTTGGCGCTGGTTACTTCTTTCTTGGGCGTAGGGCTTGGATTGTTGGAATGTATCGAAGATTTATTAAAACGATCTTTTAATATTTCCGCAGGGCGTATCTCACTTGGCTTAATGACATTCATTCCACCTCTCGTCTTTGCGCTTTTCTATCCTGAAGGTTTTATTTTAGCGCTAGGCTACGCAGGCCAAATGTTTGCATTCTATGCCGTAGTATTGCCAGTTAGCCTTGTTTGGAAAGCTCGTCGAGCTCACACCAATTTGCCATACAAAGTATGGGGGGGAATCTAACTTTAATTATCGTATTGGTATTAGGCGTAATCATTACATCCATTCCATTTGCGATTCGTGCGGGTTACTTGCCATTTGTTGTGGGCTAAAAAACGAGAGGAAGACCTACCGCACTTCCCAATCTCCATAAAACAAAACGTCGTTCAATCATGAACGACGTTTTTATATTTAGATAAAGTGCGGTGAATTTTTAATGCGTTTTATGGCTTGTGCTATACAAAATTTTATCCGTATAAGCCAAAGCAATTGCCGACACCAAAAAGCCCAAATGTAACAATAATTGCCACATCATGGTTTTTTCTGGTGTATTACTTGCGTTCACAAAGGTTTGCAACATATGGATAGATGAAATACCGATAATAGACATAGAAAGTTTAACCTTCAATACCGTCGCATTTACATGGCTCATCCATTCAGGCTGATCGGGGTGATTACGCGTACGCAGTTTGGATACAAAAATTTCATAGCCACCGATAGTCACCATCACAAGCAAGTTTGCTATCATCACGACATCAATCAAATTCAACACACCCAACATAATCGTGTTGGAATCCATCTCATTGACATTAATCACCAATGCCCACAAGCCTTTAATGAACTTATAAGAGTAGATCGCAAGGGTGACAATCAAACCCAAATAAATCGGTACTTGCAACCAGCGACTACCAAAAATTATTTTCGCGATAATATTCGATTGTTCGTTATATTTCGCATAAGGATCAACAGGTTTGTTTTCTTCCATTAGATTTTATTCCTAAATTAAACAGTGGGTTAAATAAACAAAAAAAACCGCAAGAAAATAGCAGTTTTTTTGAAAATAGCAATAAAGAAATCGGGTTATTCTTATTTTATTTTTACATTTGAAGGGGAGGAAATTGATTCTCTCAAAATACAGGTCGGTTCTAACACTAAAGTGCGGTAATTTTCATTGGGTTCTTGTATACGTTGCAATAAAGTCTCAACAGCAAGCTTACCTAATTCAGCTTTAGGTTGACTGATTGTAGATAAAGAAGGGAAAAGATAACGAGCTAATTCAATATCATCGTATCCCATGATAGAAATATCTTGCGGAATACGTAAACCTTGATTCTGAATTGCCTGATAAGCGCCAATAGCAATAGTATCGCTACAACAGAAAATAGCCGTCGGTCTATCGGATAACGCAAGCAGTTTTTGCGCCCCAACTATCCCTCCTTCAAAATCAAAATGACTTTCTACAATCCAATCGGGATTTAAAACTATATTAGCTTCAGACAAAGCTTTCTTATATCCCTGCAAACGATTTTTAGCTACTGACTTTCTGAGATTACCCGTAATAATGCCAATTTTCTGGTGTCCCACATCAAGCATAGATTTCGTTGCAAGATAACCGCCACGTTCTGAGTTCTCTAGAATTTTGTCTGCATTTAACTCAGTAAACCACCAATCCATTACAACTAAAGGCAAAGATACTGCAAGCTCCATATCGGCTTGAAAACGACTATCGCCACACATCAGTAATACACCATCTACTTGTTTATGTATTAAGGTTTGTAGATTTTGCTGTAAACGCTTGGAATCACCACCCGTTGTAGCAATAATGAGATTATATTGATTTTTCTGACAATATTGCTCCACTCCAGTCATAACTTCAGAGAAAAAAGGATTATTAGTCGCAGTAACAAGCAACCCTATCGTTTTTGTCGTTTTTACCTTTAAGCTACGAGCTATATAAGAAGGCGTATAATTAAGTTCAACAACTATACGCATTACCTTATCTCGAATTTCATCACTGACAAAACGAGATCCATTAATCACATGAGAAACAGTAGACGTAGATACTTGCGCCAATCGAGCAATATCTTTCATTGTTGCCATAAAACACCTAAAAAATTGACCGCACTTTAAACATGAGCCAGAAATTCTAATGTTTCTTGACGAGTAGGAATAGATGGTTGAGCGCCTTTACGTGTTACACTAATCGCTGCTGCCGCCTGACCAAATCTAACGGCCTTTTCAAAGGATTGACCTTCTAGCAAGGCTGTAACAAATCCACCATTAAATGTATCACCCGCAGCCGTTGTATCTACTGCTTTTACACGGAAACCGTTAATTATACGAGTTTCACCATTTTGGCTAACAAATACACCTTTCTCACCTAATGTAATCATGACACAATCAATTCCTTTTTTATGGAAAACTTGCGCAGCTTCCAGCGCACTTTGTTCATCGCTCACTCGTACACCAGTAAGGATTTCAGCTTCTGTTTCATTTGGTGTAATGATATCAATCATACTTAATAAGGTATCCGATAAATCTCTCGCAGGCGCAGGATTTAGTACGACTTTCACACCATTTTCTTGAGCAATTTTTGCAGCGAGCTCCACACCTGAAATAGGCGTTTCTAACTGCATTAACAAATAATTAGATTGAGCAATTTTTGCTTCACTATGCCGCACCAATTTTTCATCTAAATGTGCATTTGCTCCACGAGCTAATACGATGCTATTTTCACCTGATTGGGCTACTTGAATAAATGCCATTCCCGTCATTTCTTGAGAAATAGAATGAATATTTGTCGTATCGATCCCCTCTTGTGAAAATGCATTTTTCATTGTTTCACCTATAACATCAGAACCAACACAGCCAATAAACTCTACATTTGCCCCTAACCGAGCAGCAGCTACCGCCTGATTTGCACCTTTTCCACCATAGACAAGCTGGTAATTATCACCAGTTAATGTTTCGCCAGGCTTAGAAAAATAAGGAACAGAAATCACATGATCAGCATTAATACTGCCAAGAACGATGAGTTTTTTGTTCATGTTAAACTCCTTGAACAATTAAAATTTGTCTTTATAAATTGAAAGAGACATGGATCTGAAGAAACTGGAACTCCCCCTGCCATTAATGTAGTCTGTCGCATATAAGCAAGGGGGAGATACAAAGTGATGCAATAACTATTCACTAATTACTTTTAAATCTACTGGAATTTTTGATTCCACTTTTTCGCCTTTTAAGATTTTATCAGCTGTAACAACACCCAATGAACCAATAAGATCAGGTTGTTGTGCAATAGTTGCAGCCATTTTTCCACCTTTCACCGCTTTAACACCATCATCTGTACCATCAAATCCCACAACAAGGACTTTTTTGTTAGATGCTTTAATTGCCCGTAATGCACCTAATGCCATCTCATCATTTTGAGCAAAAATAGCCTGTACATCTCCTTTTGAGGCAAGCAAATTTTCCGTTACATTCAAACCTTTTGTACGATCAAAGTCCGCAGGCTGACTAGCTAATACATTAAACTTATGTGCAGTGATGGCTTGTTTAAAACCTTCACCTCGTTCACGCGCTGCAGATGTACCAGCAATACCTTCAAGTTGGATAACCTTAGCTCCATCACCTAATTTTTGTGCAACGAAATCCCCAGCCATTTTTCCGCCTGCTATATTGTCAGATGCGATATGGCTTACTACTTTTCCTTTAGCTGCACCACGGTCTAGTGTAATAACTGGAATATGATTACGGTTTGCAATCGCCACTGCATTGCCAACAGCTTCAGAATCAGTTGGATTAATCAATAGTACTTTTACACCACGCACTGTTAAATCTTCAACATTAGCGAGTTCTTTAGCTGGGTCATTTTGTGAATCAAGCACGACTAATTTATAACCTAATTCATCAGCCTTTTTCTGGGCACCATCTTTCAATGTGACAAAAAATGGATTATCTAATGTAGACACGGCTAAAGCGATCGTGTCTTGTGCAGATGCTGAACCAGTAACAGCCAAACCTAATAATACAGCAGAAGTAAGAGCGGTTAGTTTTTTCATAATTTCTCCTTGAAGTGAATTACAGTTTTTTCGTACCAAGATAGTTATCGGCTAAAACGGCAACCAAAATAACCAACGCTTTTGCTATCATCTGATAGTAAGATGAAATATCTAATAAATTTAATGCATTATTTAAAAAACCAATGATTAATGCGCCAATGAGGGTTCCCATTACACGACCTTTACCACCCATCAAACTTGTTCCCCCAACAACAACAGCAGCAATAGCATCCAATTCATAAGATACACCAGCTGTCGGTTGTGCAGAGGATAAACGTGAAGTAACAATTAAACCTGCTAATGCAGAAAGGAAACCACTCACCGCAAAAACAAATACTTTGATTTTATTGACGTTAATACCAGAAAGTTGGGTCGCCGCCTCATTTCCACCTAAAGCATAAATATAGCGACCGATTGGTGTGTGTTTCAAAATATACCAAGCTACTGCAAACACAGCGCTCATAATCCAAATTGGTACCGGAATACCTAAGGAATATCCAGTACCAATACCAGCAAATATATCCGCATTATCAGAGAAACCTGTCGTAATAGGACGACCATCTGTATAAACCATTGTTATACCACGCAGTAAGGTCATGGTAACCAAGGTAGCAATAAAAGCCTGAACTTTTCCTTTTGCAACAATTACACCACTTACACCACCAAGAAGTGTTCCAATCAATAAAACAACAGGCACTACTAAAAAAATAGGCAATTCAATACTTACCATTGAGGCTGCAATAGCACCAGTCAATGCCAATACAGATCCAACAGAAAGATCTATTCCCGCAATTAAGATAACAAAGGTCATCCCAACTGCAATAATCGCATTAACTGAAGTTTGACGTAAAATATTCAAAATATTATCTACGCTAAAAAAATCAGGATTAATCACTGATACAATTGCGATAAGAATAATCAACGCAATAAAAGAACGCTGTTCAATCAAAAATCTTCCTATTTGAAAATTAGATGTTTCATTTTTCATCATACTTACCTACTCTTATTTACCAATAGCTGCTGCTAATAACTTTTCTTGTGTTGCCTCTTCACGAGAAAATTCTGCACTAATTTTACCTTCACGCATTACCAACACTCGATCACTCATACCAAGCACCTCTGGCATATCCGATGAAATCATCAAAATACTCAAACCATCCTTCTTAAACTCATTAATAAGTTGGTAAATTTCCTTCTTAGCACCAACATCTACACCACGAGTAGGTTCATCTAAAATCAACACATTTGGACGAGTCATTAATCCACGAGCAATTGCCACTTTTTGTTGATTTCCACCAGACAGTAAACCCACCTGTTGATCACGACTAGGGGTCTTAATATTAAACATCAAAATAAAATCATCGACTGCCATTTTTTCTGCTTGATGGCGAATATTGCCTCTGTTAGAAAAATGATCGAGAGATGTTAGCGACATATTTTCTTTTACCGACATGCCTAAAATTAGGCCATCACCTTTACGATCTTCGGATATATACACGATACCATTATCTAAACCATCTTGCGGGGTGTGATTCTCAATATCCTGATTTTTTAACCGCACTTTACCGCTTGTTTTTGGTAATGCGCCGTAAAGTAACTTTCCAAGCTCCGTTCTTCCTGCTCCCATTAAACCGGAAACGCCCACAATCTCGCCAGCATTAAGCGTAAATGAAACATCATCAATGCCACTACCACTCAGATGCTCTACACTCAACACACATTCACCTTTTTCTCGTGCCAAGTGTGGGTATTGTTCATCTAAGCGACGCCCTACCATCATTTCAATTAAATCATCTTCAACAATATCAGCTACTGCACGCTCACCAATGAATTGCCCATCTCTCAGAACCGTTACATCATCGCAAATCTGAAAAATTTCTTTTAAACGATGGGAAATATAAACAATGCCACGATTTTCAGCTTTAAGTTCACGAATAACATTAAATAAAGACTCTGTTTCAGTATCGGTTAATGCATCCGTTGGTTCATCCATAATGATTACTTTAGATTCAAAACTGAGTGCTTTTGCAATCTCAACCATCTGCTGTTCACCAATAGAAAGTTCTGAGCATAATTTTTTACTACTATGGGTTACACCTAAACGAGCTAACAGTTTATCTGCCTCGGTATACATTTTTTGCCAATTAATTGCCCCCCATGAGGTTTTAAACTCACGACCAAGGAAAATGTTTTCAGCAATCGTGAGATTGTCGACCAAATTCAGCTCTTGGTGAATAATACTAATACCCGCCTCTTGTGATTCTTTTGGGCCTTTAAAGGTCACTTCCTTACTGAGATACTCAATAGTGCCAGCATCTTTAGAATAAATACCAGTAAGCACCTTCATCAAAGTCGATTTACCTGCACCATTTTCACCCATCAATGCCATAACTCGACCAGAATAAACTGATAAACTGGCATTACTTAAAGCCTTCACACCAGGGAAAGATTTATCAATGCCAGAAATTTTAAGTAAGGTTTCCATAATTTCACCTAAATTAAAATGGCACACCAGAATATAAAATTACATTAGCATAAGGAGAACACTCACCACTTCGAACAATCGCTTTGCTTTGGTGTGTATATTTTTTAAAAGTTTCATGGGATACAAACTCTATCTGAAGCTTATTACCTTGATTAGTCTCAATTTGACTAAGTTTAGATAAAAGTGCGGTAAAAATTTCAGGATTTTTTTCTTTAATTTCTTCAGCAATCACTACTCGCTCGACATACATCTCAGTGATCACTGTATCTAAAGTTTGTAAAAAACTTGGCACTCCCGCAGTTAAGGCCAGATCTATACGTTCCACACTTAATGGAATAGGAAGCCCCGCATCACAAATCGTCAAACTTTCTGTGTGACCAAGAGAAGCGATACAACGAGAAAGTTGTGCATTTAATAACATCGTTTTTTTCATATATTTCCTCTATCCACCTTTATCGAAACGTTTCGATAAGATAAATATAAAGAACAAAAACAGAAAAACAACTGAGAAATTTCAAATTTGAGATATTAATCACAAAATTTTTTGATTAGATAAAATAAAAAATTCTCCGACCAAATTCACATTCAATCGGAGAATAAATTATTTGAAATTATCTTAGTTCAACGTATCCAACCTAGCCAAATCCAGTTGATTATTCAATACCTCCACTTCTGGCATCGTTTTATTCGCTTTTGCGGAAAGGGTTTTAAATCGTTCGACTTTGCCAACTAAACCTTGTTGGCCAACAAGTGCGGTTACTGTGCTGTTGTATTGATTGCTGACGGTGGAAAGCGTATTGCCGAGCTTACTTAAACGTTCAGCGACCAAGCAAATTTGGTTATAAATTTCACCCGCTTTTTCAGCGATTTCTTTTGCCTCGGCATTACCGCGTTCGATGCGCCAGAGGTTTGCTACGGTACGTAAAATCGGCATTAACGTAGTGTGAGAGACCATAATAACATTACGTTCATAACCGTAATTAAATAAAGCAGGATCGGATTTTAAAGCCTCAATATATGCGGGCTCCACCGCAATAAACATAAGAACAAAATTCGGGCTACGCATGCCAATAAGATTACTGTAATCTTTTTTATGCAGATCGTTAATATGGGTTTTTAATGCAGAAATATGTTCTTTGAGTAAACGCTCACGTTCAAAATCATCGTCAGAATTTACCGCACTTTCATAAGCCACCAACGACATTTTGCTGTCGATAATTAAGTGTTTTTCATCAGGTAAATTCAACACAAAATCAGGGTAATTGCGCCCACCTTGTTCATCTTTAAAATGTGCTTGGGCTCGGTAATGCACATTTTCTTCAAGCCCAGCCAGTTGCAACGCTCGTTCTAATTGCACTTCGCCCCAGTTGCCTAACGTTTTCTTTTCGCCTTTCAACGCAGAAGTTAAATTACTCGCCTCTTGCGACATATTCAGACCAATTTCCAGCACTTTTTTAATTTCAGCTTCCAAGCCTGCATTACCTTTCACGGATTCGGAGTGAATTTCATTGACACGTTTTTGGAAACCTTCAATTTGCTCTCGGAAAGGCTTGAGCAACGTTTCCAAGGCAGTTTGATTTGATTGACTAAATGATCGACTTTTTTCATCCAAAATCCGATTGGCTAGATTTTGAAATTCCACACCCAATTGCTGTTTGGATTGTTCAAAGTTTTGTTGTTGCTCGGAAAAATGTTTTTCTTTTTCAGCTAACGTTGTTTTTAATCCTGTTAATTCTTGAGAAAGTGCGGTCAATTTTTCGGTTAAATGTTGTTGCTCCTGTTCTTTACGAGATAACTGGCTTTGGCTATGTTGCAACTGGGCATTCAAACTTTCAGCTTGCGCAGAAGCGATCCCGAAGCGTTCTTTTAATGCGGTAATTTGCTCCGCTATGGCGGAATGGCGAGATTGTTCCTCATCCAGTTCTTGAGTGAGATAATGAATTTTTTCATCACGCTCATTGAGTCTAACTAACAAGCCTTGGTTTTCTGTTTGAGCTTTGATGGCTTGCTGCTCTAGCTGATTTTTGATGCTGCTAAGTTCATCAAATTTACTAGCAAGCTGATTGTAATCTTGAGTCGTTTTCGATAATTCTTGATGAAGATGTGTATATTTTTGCTGGCGCAGAATAAGCAATAAAATCAATAGAACAACGATTGCTAACAAGCTAAAAAGCCACAAATTCTCTGACATATATCCCCCTTAACATGATGCCGTAAATTGTAACATAGAAATGTGAGTTAAATTTTAGCTTTAAGTGCGGTGAAATTACCTTATTCACCGCTCTTATCATAGGCTGCATCAGTCAACGTTTTCAAAAATGCTTCCAACGCATCAATTTCTGCATCAGTAAGCGGTTTACCTTTAAGATCGCTATGGCTTATTGTTGGCGCATATTCTGCTGCCGACCAAGGTTTACCCGTTTCAGGATTTATCTTACGCTCAGGATTATTATGGCTATCTAAAAATAATAATACAGTACGCAGCTCTTTAAATACGCCGTTATGCATATAAGGTGCGGTAACGGCGACATTACGCAATGTCGGTACTTTAAATTTGCCCTTTTGAGCGATATCACCTTTCACCATTGGATTATCTAACAATCCATTATCCACCCAATCTTCGCCTAATTTATTATGAGCAATCAACGTCTCATTTTTCGGCACACCAAGATTGAAATAACGATAATTTGTAAAAGTTTCTTCACGATGATCTTTTTCATTCATTTGATGGCAATTACTGCAAGTTGTTTTTTCTTTATCAAAAAATAACGCCTCGCCTAATGCTTCTTGGTCAGTAAATTTATCTTGCCCAGCCAAAGTGCGGTCATATTTAGAACTGAATTGAGCAAACAAATCTAATTGCTGAAATGCAGCAAGTGCCTGTTCCATAATGGCATAAATTTTCTCATCATCTTGCCAAATTTCCTCGCCCCAATGCTTGGTAATGTAATCTTTTACTGCCTGATTTTCGGCAATACGTTTTACCACACTGGCTTTGTCTTTCATGCCCATTTCAACAGGATTGAGTGGAGGCCCCCCCGCCTGCTCAGCTAAATGTTTTGCTCGACCATCCCAAAATTGGCCGCCAACATAATCCTTAATTTTTTCATCGAAATGAAAATCAGGGGAATATTTTGCATAAATGGCCGTTGGTGTATTGCGATTACCAAACTTTGTCGGATCATCACCTTGCGAAACCATTTTATCGATATCATTTTCACGTAAATCCGCAAAAGCAGCTGCAGGCATATGGCAAGTAGAACAACTCTGTGTTTTATTGTGTGAAAGTGATTTATCAAAAAAGAAAGCCTGACCTAATCCAAGTAATGCGGGATTTATGGGTTCTTCTTGAGCAAAGCAAAAAATAGGTAAGGCAAATAATGACAAGAAATATTTTTTCATTCTAACTCCACGGGCATAAAAAATAACTGCACTTAGTCAAAGTAAGTCCATCATTATAAATTTAGACTGCGCATAAATTAACTTAAACATTGATATCTTACACCAAACTCAAATTTTTAAACCTTTTCTTACATACTTAAACTTAATAGTAGAAAAGCAATGCTTTTGTGAATTGAAGAACTGTTAAAACATTTTTTAACTGCGCTTTTTTGATGATCTCAATCAAAATAACCTACTATTTTAGTCAATTACTTTGTTATAGGTATTATTTTAGCACCACAATACCCGATATAATTAGTCAGGTATTTTGCTTTATGTAAAATATTTACCTATGATTTTAAATCGGAAGTTAATTTTCAATAACCTAGGAGTGATAAAATGGGACAGTATAAAAAGTTCTGGTACCTATTAGTCGCCGTATTGATTGGAGCATTCTCCATTCTCGGTTACTATGGGTTTGAAGTTTATCGTGAAGCACCACCAATTCCGCAACAATATGTTTCAGAATCAGGTGAAAAAGTGATTACTCACGATGAAATTTTACATGGTCAAACCGCTTGGCAAACCACTGGTGGTATGCAAGTGGGTTCTGTTTGGGGTCATGGTGCATACCAAGCACCTGACTGGACTGCAGATTGGCTACATCGTGAATTAACCAACTGGTTAGATATCACTGCAAATAAAGAATTTGGTAAAAACTTTGCAGATCTTAATGAAGAACAACAAGCTTTATTAAAAGCACGTTTAACTAAAGAATACCGTAGCAGCAAAGTTGAAAATGACACCGTTGTGCTTTCAAATACCCGTTTAGCGGCAATGGAAAAAACTGCACAATACTACATTTCTTTATACGGCGATGATCCTGCGACTAAAGTCACGCGTGAACACTTTGCTATGAAGGATAATACCCTTCCTGACCTACAAGCACGTAAAGACTTAACGAAATTCTTCTTCTGGACTGCATGGACTGCTTCAGCTGAACGTCCAAATACAAATGCAAGTTATACCAACAACTGGCCACACGAGCCATTAATCAATAACGTGCCAACACCAGAAAACGTGGTTTGGTCTATTGCGAGTGTGGTATTCCTGATTGCGGGTATTGGTTTCGTTGTTTGGATTTGGTCATTCAAAAAACGTGAAGATGAACAAGATCCCCCTATTCCGGAAGTTGATCCCCTAACAAAACTACAGTTAACCCCTTCTCAACGCGCATTAGGCAAATATCTCTTTACGGTGCTTGCATTATTCTTACTGCAAGTGAATTTAGGGGCGATTGTTGCTCACTATACCGTTGAAGGTCAAGAATTCTATGGTATTGATATTTCGCAATATTTTCCTTATTCATTAATACGTACTTGGCATATTCAATCAGCCTTATTCTGGATTGCGATGGCCTTCCTTGCTGGTGGTTTATTCCTTGCACCAATCATTAATGGCGGTAAAGATCCAAAATTCCAAAAATTGGGCGTGGATGTTTTATTCTGGGCATTAGTAGTATTAGTCGTCGGTTCATTCACTGGTAGCTATTTAGCGATTGCACATATTCTTCCAGAAGAATGGAGCTTCATGTTCGGTCACCAAGGCTATGAGTTCATTGACTTAGGTCGTTTCTGGCAAGCGGTGAAATTCGTAGGCATCTTATTCTGGTTAGTCTTAATGCTTCGCGGTACAGTGAACGCATTCAAACAACCAGGAGACAAAAACTTATTAGCGTTATTCTTCGCTTCTGTCATTGCAATCGGCTTATTCTATGGCCCTGCATTATTCTACGGCGAGCACACTCACATTTCTGTGATGGAATACTGGCGCTGGTGGGTGGTTCACCTATGGGTAGAAGGCTTCTTCGAAGTATTCTCTGTAGCGGCACTCTCATTCATCTTCGTAAGTTTAGGTTTAGTTTCACGTCGTACTGCAACTGTGGCAACCATTACTGAAGCAGCATTATTCTTAATCGGCGGTATTCCTGGTACGTTCCACCACCTATATTTTGCAGGTGCAACCACACCAATTATCGCAGTAGGTGCGTCATTCTCAGCACTTGAAGTGGTTCCATTAGTGTTATTAGGTCATGAAGCTTGGGAACACTGGGCAATGCAACAAAAAACACCTTGGATGGACCGTTTAAAATGGCCTCTTTACTGCTTCGTAGCCGTCGCATTCTGGAATATGTTAGGTGCTGGTGTATTTGGTTTCTTAATCAACCCACCAATTTCACTCTACTATGTTCAAGGCTTGAACACAACTGCTGTTCACGCTCACGCTGCATTATTCGGTGTGTATGGCTTCTTAGCATTAGGTTTCGTATTCTTAATCGCTCGTTATTTACGTCCGGATACACCATTTAACGATAAGTTAATGAAATGGGGCTTCTGGTTATTAAACGGCGGTTTAGTGCTGATGATCGTATCAAGCTTATTACCTATCGGTGTTATCCAAGGATATGCAAGTATCTCTGAAGGCTTATGGTATGCACGTAGTGAAGACTTTATGCAACAACCATTATTCGATACCTTACGTTGGGTTCGTTTAGGTGGTGATGTGGTATTCATCTTCGGTGCACTAGCTTTCTTCTGGCAAATCTTTACGATGATTTTCTTCAGACCTAAACATACTTAGTTAGGTTATCCCAAAAAGCGACTTATGTGAAAGTAAGTCGCTTTTTTATTCTTATCTACCATATCTTATATATAAGCTTACAACGCTTTTTATATAAAATTAGCATTAATATTAGATAAACATTAAAAATATTAGAGGCTGAAGTAGATTAGCAATGATGTTAATCTGCTTCAGCCCCTTAAATAATATCGAATAATGCTTGTTAATAATCTACACCTTAATCAATTGGTTATTTAGTCCAAATTTTGGGGGACAGATCAAAGTGCGGTCAGATTTATGATTATTCTTCTTTTGGTAATCGAATCAGGGCGTAAACCAATCCACCCCATACCAAAGCGAGAGACACGATCATCATAATAATTGCACCAGTACTCATTTTATTCTCCTTTAGTTTCATCAATGGTTAACTTGGTGTCGCTTTTCCATTTTAAGCGAGAAAGGAAGAATGCCACGACAAGTAAGCTAATGGACATCCCCCAACCAAAGGTGTTTACGAACCAGTTTGGATAACCTTCATAACCTTCAGAGAAGACTTTTGCCCCTTCGCTGAAAAGCATGAATGCTAAAACACCACTCGTTAATACAATGCATAAACGCCAGAAGAAACCCACTTTGAAAGATGAAGTTTCGTTTAAGTGATTACCCAATAAACCGAGTTTTTCATTTGCCACAATCGCAATTAAAGAAGCAAATGCTACGGCAACAATACCGAAATAGTTTACGAATTTATCGAACACATCTAACATTGGTAAGCCAGTTGTCGTGCCGAATAAGATGACAGAAACTAACATCATTGGTACACCCACGATAAACGTTACTTTCCCACGGCTAATACGAATTTTATCTTGAATTGCGGAAATAATTACCTCAATTACAGAAATGAATGAAGTTAATGCCGCAAAGGTTAATGATCCAAAGAACAATACGCCAAGCACTTCGCCAAATGGTGCTTTGTTGATGATGGTTGGGAACGCAAAAAATGCTAAACCAATTCCGCCTTTTGCCACCTCGCTCACTTCTTGACCTTGCGCTGTTGCAATAAAACCTAATGCTGCAAATACGCCGATACCCGCTAACACTTCAAAGCTACTATTAGCAAAACCTACAACCAAGCCACTTCCCGTTAAATCGGATTCTTTTTTAAGATAAGAGGCGTAAGTCACCATAATCCCAAAGCCGATAGAAAGAGAGAAGAAGATTTGTCCATAAGCGGCAATCCATACACTTGGATTGGATAATTTTGTCCAATCTGGTGTAAATAATGCATCTAAACCTTTTGCCGCACCTGGTAAGAATAAGGAATAAATCACAAGCGCCATAAACATTACAACGAGTACAGGCATCAATACAGAGGATGCTTTAGCAATCCCTTTTTGAACGCCCATAGAAAGCACGCCTAACGCAACAATCCACATCGCAATTAATGGGCCAGTAACCATGCCGACAAATTCAAAACTAACGCCGTTTTTAATGTCGCCCATTTTTAAGAATTCACCGATGAAGAAATCGATTGGTTTATCACCCCATGCGCCAGTGAAAGAAAAATAGGTGTAGCTTGCCGCCCAGCCTAATACCACAGCGTAATATAATCCGATGATGACATTTACCATCATTTGCCACCAACCAAATACCTCAAAGTGCGGGCTAACACGGCGATAAGAAAGTGGGGCACCACCACGATTGCGGTGACCAATTGCATAATCTAAAAATAAAAGAGGAATCCCTGCAGTTAATAACGCGATAAGGTAAGGGATGATAAATGCTCCACCACCATTTTCATAAGTGGTATAAGGGAAACGCCAAATATTACCAAGACCGACGGCCGAACCAATCGCGGCCATAATAAATGCACGACGACCAGAAAAAGTCTCACGCTTTTGCGCTTTTTGGGCTGAGTGCGCCATAAATTATCCTATGTAAAAAAATGAAAAGAGTTTCAATATAATGAAATCTAATCATCAGTCAATAAATAAGCCAAAAGAGCGGTAAAAATTAATGAATTTTTTAATAAAAAGAACATAAACATTCAAAGCAAGCCAATTTTCACCGCACTTTTTTCGTTTTTTTCGCCCTAAACCCTACCAATGACTCGAAATTTCGCTACAATGCTGAACTTATCCCAAAATAAAAACAATAGGAACCAAACACAATGACAGGAGCACAACTCATCATGGAGTGCCTAAAAGCACACCATGTCACGACTCTTTTCGGCTATCCAGGCGGCGCAATAATGCCAACCTACGATGCCCTTTATGACGCAGGCTTAGATCACTTACTTTGTCGTAATGAACAAGGAGCAGCCATCGCAGCGATTGGTTATGCTCGATCCACAGGAAAAGTAGGCGTCTGTATTGCAACATCAGGCCCTGGCGCAACCAATTTAGTTACTGGATTAGGCGATGCCATGATGGACTCCATTCCAGTTGTAGCCATTACCGGTCAAGTTTCCTCTCCATTAATCGGCACGGATGCGTTCCAAGAAGCGGATGTTCTAGGACTTTCTCTTGCTTGCACTAAACACAGCTTTATCGTGCAAAGTGCGGATGAATTAGCTGATGTTTTTGCAGAAGCCTTTGAAATTGCCCAAAGCGGACGTCCCGGCCCCGTTCTTATTGATGTGCCTCGCGATATTCAAATTGGTGAAGTGCCAGCAAATGTAAAAGCCTACGTTAAAACACCAGAAAAACCGACCGCACTTTCAGTAGATAAACTCGCTGAAGCAAAAGAATTATTAAAAAATGCTAAAAAACCAGTGCTTTATGTGGGTGGCGGAGTTGGTATGGCGAAGGCTGTTCCTGCCTTACGCGAATTTTTAGCCCAGACCCAAATGCCATCAGTCTCAACTTTAAAAGGTTTAGGTGCAATTGATCCAAATGATGATGTGTATATGGGAATGATTGGTATGCATGGTACAAAAGCTGCTAATTTTGCCGTGCAAGAATGTGATTTGTTGCTCGTCTGCGGTGCGCGTTTTGACGATCGTGTAACAGGTAAACTCGATACTTTTGCGCCTCATGCTAAAGTGATTCATTGTGATATTGATGCGGCAGAAATCCATAAATTACGCCGTGCAGATGTTGCATTACAAGGAGACTTAATCCAAACACTTAATGCACTCAAACAAGATCTTGATATTGAACCTTGGCGTGAACAAATCAGAAATTTCAAAGCAAAATTAGATTTCACTTATGTTGAAAATCAAGGTAATCGCCCGATTGATCCTTGGGCATTACTCAACACCCTATCTAATCGCAAACCAAATAATGCGGTAATTTGTACCGATGTGGGGCAGCATCAAATGTGGTCAGCGCAACATATGAAGCATTTTGCGCCAGAGAACTACATTACTTCGGCAGGTTTCGGCACAATGGGCTTTGGCTTACCCGCTGCAGTGGGAGCAAAAAAAGCACGCCCGCAAGATGACGTCATTTTGGTTACAGGTGATGGTTCATTAATGATGAACATTCAAGAATTAGGTTCAATCAAACGTGGCAATTTACCTGTAAAAATTTTGCTATTGGATAACCAACGCTTAGGTATGGTTCGTCAATGGCAGGATTTATTCTGGAATAAACGTCGCAGTGAAACCATTTTAGATGACAACCCAGATTTTGTAATGCTTGCTAACGCGTTCGGTATTCCTGCAGAACGTATTGAGTCCGCCGATGATGTGGATGCAGCACTCAACCGATTATTAAACAGCAAAATAGCCTATTTATTACAAGTATGTATTCCACCAGATGAATGTGTATGGCCACTTGTGCCACCGGGTGCATGTAACGCGGATATGGTAGAGGAGATGAACTAATGAATGAATATAAACTGGAACTCGTCGCTCGCCATCGTCCTGAAGTGCTAGAACGCATTTTACGCGTAACACGTCACCGCGGATTTACCGTTACAACAATGGAAATGACACTGATTGAAACCCAAGTGCGGTTAAAAATCACCGTAAAATCTGACCGCACTTTAGATCTATTAGTGAATCAGTTGGCGAAATTGCCAGATGTAAACGAAATAAAATAAGAATTAAGTGCAAGGCATTGCACGCTACCCTAACCAAATTTTACTCGGAGAGATTATTTATGCCAAAACTACGTTCAGCGACCAGTACACAAGGTCGTAATATGGCAGGCGCACGTGCCTTATGGCGTGCAACAGGGATGAAAGAAAATGACTTTGGTAAACCAATTATTGCGGTGGTGAACTCTTTCACCCAATTCGTACCAGGGCATGTGCATTTAAAAGATATGGGTCAGCTTGTTGCCGCAGAAATTGAAAAAGCAGGCGGCGTAGCAAAAGAATTCAATACTATTGCAGTGGATGATGGTATCGCGATGGGACACGGTGGAATGCTTTATTCTTTGCCAAGCCGTGATTTAATCGCTGACAGCGTGGAATATATGGTCAATGCACACTGTGCTGATGCGATGGTGTGTATTTCCAACTGTGACAAAATCACCCCAGGAATGTTAATGGCGGCAATGCGTTTAAATATTCCGACAATTTTTGTCTCAGGCGGCCCAATGGAAGCGGGTAAAACGAAATTATCTGATCAGCTTATTCGCTTAGACTTAGTTGATGCGATGATTGAAGCAGCCGATCCGAATGTGTCAGATGAACGCATTGATGCCATTGAGCGTAGTGCGTGCCCAACTTGTGGTTCTTGCTCAGGAATGTTTACCGCAAACTCTATGAATTGCTTAACTGAAGCGTTAGGTTTATCTTTACCAGGCAATGGTTCCATGTTAGCCACTCACGCAGACCGCAAAGAATTATTCTTAAAAGCAGGCCGTCAAATTGTCGAGCTTTGCAAACGTTATTACGAACAAGATGATGCAAGCGTATTGCCTCGTTCAATCGGTACCTTTGATGCCTTTGAAAATGCAATGAGCCTCGATATCGCAATGGGTGGCTCAAGCAATACTGTTTTACACTTATTAGCGGCTGCTCAAGAAGCGGGCGTAGATTTTAAAATGGAAGATATTGACCGTTTATCGCGCAAAGTACCTTGTTTAAGCAAAATTGCACCAAACACCAATAAATACCACATGGAAGACGTACACCGTGCAGGCGGTATTATGGGATTGTTGGGTGAATTAGATCGCGCAGGATTAATTCATAAAAATACACACACCGTGCTTGGAATGAGCATGGGAGAACAACTAGACCAATACGATATTATTCGCAATCAAGATGAAGAATTACATAAATTCTTCCGTGCAGGCCCAGCAGGCATCCGCACAACTCAAGCATTCTCACAAGATTGCCGTTGGGATACCGTCGATAATGATCGTGTAAACGGTTGTATTCGTAATAAAGAAAATGCAATTTCGCAAGAAGGTGGCTTAGCCGTATTATTCGGTAATCTCGCTGAAGACGGATGTATCGTTAAAACTGCAGGCGTAGATGAATCTATTTGGAAATTCACTGGCACTGCTATCGTATTTGAAAGCCAAGAAGATGCGGTTGCAGGCATTTTGGGTGGCAAAGTCAAAGAAGGTCATGTCGTTGTTATCCGTTACGAAGGCCCTAAAGGCGGACCTGGTATGCAAGAAATGTTATACCCAACCAGTTACTTAAAATCGATGGGCTTGGGCAAAAAATGTGCTTTATTAACGGATGGCCGTTTCTCTGGTGGTACATCAGGCTTGTCTATTGGACACGCATCACCAGAAGCTGCTTCTGGCGGTGCAATCGGCTTAGTACGCGATGGCGATATTATCAACATTGATATTCCAAACCGTGCAATTAACTTAGAAATCAGTAATGAAGAACTCGCAGCACGCAGAGCTGAACAAGATCAAAAAGGTTGGCAACCAGCTCACCGTGAACGTGAAGTATCTTTCGCTTTAAAAGTATTCGGTCACTTCGCCACCTCTGCGGACAAAGGTGCGGTACGCGATAAAACATTATTAAAATAATTTAATGGTTCCCCCCTCCTTCATAAGAGGGGGATAAAACAAAGGAAAAACTAACTGCACTTCATCATCAAAACAAACACTATGAAAAACCTACTCACCAATCCTCAACCCTCTCAATCAGATTACATCAACGCTATTGTTAAACTTGGTTCACGCGTATATGAAGCCGCGCAAGTAACCCCTTTACAAAAAATGGGAAAACTTTCTGAACGACTGCACAATAATATCTGGATCAAGCGCGAAGATCGCCAACCAGTAAATAGCTTTAAACTACGCGGCGCTTACGCAATGATTTCTAGCCTTTCAGCAGAACAAAAAGCAGCTGGTGTAATAGCCGCTTCTGCGGGTAACCATGCGCAAGGTGTGGCATTATCAGCGAAACAATTAGGCTTAAAAGCATTGATCGTCATGCCACAAAACACCCCAAGCATTAAAGTGGATGCTGTGCGTGGTTTTGGTGGCGAGGTGTTGTTGCACGGTGCTAATTTCGATGAAGCCAAAGCAAAAGCGATTGAGCTTTCAAAAGAAAAAAATATGACATTTATTCCTCCATTCGATCATCCATTAGTGATCGCAGGGCAAGGCACATTAGCAATGGAAATGCTACAACAAGTGTCGGATTTGGATTATGTGTTTGTACAAGTCGGCGGTGGTGGTTTAGCTGCAGGCGTGGCAATTTTGCTTAAGCAATTTATGCCAGAAATTAAAATCATCGGTGTAGAATCAAAGGATTCTGCATGCTTAAAAGCCGCTCTCGACAAAGGCGAACCCACAGATTTAACCCATATTGGATTATTTGCGGATGGCGTTGCCGTAAAACGCATTGGTGACGAAACATTCCGCCTATGCCAACAATATCTTGATGATATGGTATTGGTCGATAGTGACGAAGTGTGCGCGGCAATGAAAGATTTATTTGAGAACGTTCGTGCTGTTGCAGAACCATCAGGTGCGCTAGGTTTAGCCGGTTTGAAAAAATATGCAAAACAAAACCATATTGAAGGCAAAAATATGGCGGCAATTTTGTCTGGTGCGAACTTGAATTTCCACACATTACGTTATGTATCTGAACGTTGTGAAATTGGTGAAAACCGAGAAGCTTTATTAGCTGTGACCATGCCTGAGCAACCAGGTAGTTTCTTAAAATTTGCTTATGTATTAGGTAACCGAGCAGTAACCGAATTCAGTTATCGTTATGCAGATGATAAATGTGCTTGTGTGTTTGTTGGGGTAAGAACGATAAATGAGCAAGAAAAAGCAGATATTATTGCAGACCTCACAAAAAATGGTTTTGATGTTGAGGATATGTCTGATGATGATATTGCGAAAACGCATGTTCGCTATTTAATGGGGGGGCGCGCAGCCAATGATAATGAACGCTTATATACGTTCGAATTCCCAGAGCAAAAAGGTGCGTTATTAAAATTCTTAGAAACGTTGCAAAATCGTTGGAATATTTCATTATTCCACTATCGTGCCCACGGCGCGGACTATGGAAATATCCTTGCTGGTTTCCAAATTGAAGAATCCGAACAAGCAGAATTTGAACAGGCACTTGCTCAACTCAATTATGTTTTTGAAGATGTAACAGAAAGCAAATCTTATTGTTATTTCTTACGTTAATCTTATAAAAAAGGCGTGATATTTTTCACGCCTTTGTATTATTCAAACTCTAATTCCACCGCACTTTCGCCAAGTAAATTCACCAATTCCGTCAGAATTTCATCTGTTGGAATGATCGACCATTGCACGCCCAAACGTAACAACGCACGACCTTTCGGACTTTGATAATACACGTTAATCGGCAACGTTCCACCACTAACAGGCTCAAGTAATGCTTTAAGTTGTTTAATGAAACTTGGTGTAATTTGGTGGTCAGAAAGACTAATAGCTAAGGATTTGACATAACGAGAACGAGCCTCATCCAAGGTCATCAACTCGCGCACCGTCATTTTTAAGCCACCAGAGAAATCATCAAAGCTCACTTGCCCTGAAGCAACAATCACCGTATCTTTTTGTAATTTCTCACCAAATTGTTCTAGGCTTTCACCAAATAATGTTAAATCTAAGCGACCTGAACGATCATCTAATGTTGCAATGCCTAGACGATTGCCTTTTTTCGTCATCGCAATTCTCGATGCTACAACTAGCCCCGCCACAGTGCTAATTTGTCCACGACGATTTGGTGCAAGATCTTTCAACCGCGTCGATGTGTAATGAGAAAGTTCTTTCAAATAGCGGCTAACCGGATGGCTACTTAAATAAAGTCCCAAGGTTTCTCGTTCACCATCAAGGATTTGTTTTTCGGTATAAGGTGGTGTATTGGCGTAGGCATTTTCCACTTCTTCATGGGTTTCAGTCAGCACGCCGAACATATCCGTTTGCCCCATTGCTTCATCTTTCGCATGCTGATCGGAAGCTCTAAGCGCATCTTCTAAATTCTTAGAAAGTGCGGCGCGATGTGGGCCTAATTTATCAAAAGCACCCGACATAATTAGGCTTTCAAAGGTACGACGGTTAATTTTTTTCAAATCTACACGAGCGCATAAGTCAAATAAATCTTTGAAAATGCCCCCTTCATTTCTAGCCGTCACAAGTGCTTCAATCGGGCCTTCTCCTACCCCTTTAATCGCGCCAATACCATATACAATTTCGCCTTGTTCATTGACGCTAAAATGGTGTTTGCCGATATTAATATCTGGTGGCGTTACTTTTAAGCCCATACGCAAACATTCGTCGTACAAACCTACGATTTTATCCGTATTATCCATTTCAGATGTCATCACTGCAGCCATGAATTCAGCAGGGAAATGGGTTTTGAGCCAAAGGGTTTGGTAAGATACCAAGGCATAAGCAGCGGAGTGAGATTTATTAAAACCATAGCCAGCAAATTTTTCCACCAAGTCGAAAATCTTCATGGATAGCTCGCCATCTACGCCGTTTTTCTCCGCACCTTCTTTAAATACAGAACGCTGTTTTGCCATTTCCTCTGGCTTTTTCTTACCCATTGCACGACGCAATAAGTCAGCCCCACCCAAGGTATAGCCAGCCAACACCTGCGCAATTTGCATCACTTGTTCTTGATACAAAATAATACCGTAGGTCGGCTCAAGAATAGGTTTCAAGCTTTCATGTTGATATTCTGCATCTGGGTAAGACACTTCTTCTCGCCCATGTTTACGGTCGATAAAGTTATCCACCATACCTGATTGTAACGGACCAGGACGGAACAATGCCACCAACGCAATGATATCTTCAAAACAGTCAGGTTGCAGGCGCTTAATCAAATCCTTCATACCACGCGATTCTAGCTGGAACACGGCTGTAGTTTCGGAACGTTTAAGTAATTCAAAAGATTCAGGATCATCAAGTGGAATGGCGGCAATATCTACTTGAGGCTTGCCTTCACGCACCATACGAGCATTAATCATATCTAATGCCCATTTAATGATAGTGAGAGTACGCAAGCCTAAGAAGTCGAATTTCACAAGCCCCGCATATTCCACATCATTTTTATCAAAGTGAGTAACGGGATGTAAGCCTTCATTATCACAATAGAGCGGTGCAAAATCAGTAATTAAGGTTGGTGAAATGACCACGCCACCGGCATGTTTTCCGGCATTACGTGTCACACCTTCCAGCTTGCGCGCCATATCAATCAATGCTTGCACTTCTTCATCGCTATCGTAGGCAGCCTGTAATTGCGGCTCGGCCTCAAACGCTTTTGCAAGCGTCATACCTGGATCTGGCGGAATCAATTTAGAAATACGATCAACGAAACCATACGGATGTCCTAATACGCGCCCCACATCACGAATAACAGCTTTCGCCGCCATGGTTCCAAAGGTGATAATTTGTGATACAGCGCCACGGCCGTAAGTTTCAGCAACGTGTTCAATCACTCGGTCTCGACCATCCATACAGAAATCCACGTCGAAATCGGGCATAGACACACGTTCTGGATTTAAGAAACGTTCAAAAAGCAAATCGAATTCTAGCGGGTCTAAATCAGTGATTTTTAATGCGTAAGCCACTAATGAACCCGCACCAGAACCACGACCCGGCCCAACAGGAATGTCGTTATCTTTCGACCACTGAATAAATTCCATTACGATCAAGAAATAACCTGGGAATCCCATTTGGTTAATCACATCTAGTTCAACCTGCAAGCGTTCATCATATTTTGGTCTTTTTTCTAACCGCACTTTTTCATCGGGGAATAAAAAAGCTAAACGTTCTTCCAAACCTTCTTTTGCTTTTTGCACCAAGAAATCTTCTGTACTTAAATCTCCCGTCGGGAATTGAGGCAAGAAATATTGACCAAGGCGCAAAGTCACACTACAACGTTGCGCAATTAATAAGGTATTTTCGAGAGCGGAAGGAATATCAGCGAATAACTTGCACATTTCGTCTTCGCTGCGGAAATATTGTTGTGGGGTATAACGTTTTGGACGTTTAGGATCATCTAATGTATAGCCATCGTGAATCGCTACGCGAATTTCGTGGGCTTCAAAATCCTCTGCATTCAAAAACATCACATCATTAGTTGCGACTAGTGGTAAATTACAACGTTCTGCTAATTTCAAAGCCGCTTGAATATAACGTTCTTCATTTGGGCGACCAGTACGGCTTAATGCCAAATAAAAATGATTGGCAAAAAATTCTTGGTAAAAAGCGACCGCACTTTCAATTTCTGCAGCGTTTTCTTTTAACAATTTCTTACCTACATCGCCTTGTGTCCCCCCTGATAAAATAATCACGCCCTCGCGATGCTCAATCAACCAATCTTGATCAATATAAGGTAAATCGTTATAACCTCGTTGATAAGCCTTTGATAACAATAAAGTAATATTTTTATAGCCTTCATTATTTTTAGCCAGCAAAGTAAGATCAAAGTATTCATCGCCACACAATGCACTTTTTACTTTTACATCTGCACCGATAATTGGCTTCATCCCCGAAGAAAGCATTTCGCCATAAAAACGTACCACACCGCAAAAATTAGTAAAATCCGTTAATCCCATCGCAACCATTTCATTGGCAGCACAAGCTTTCACGAGAGGTTTTACTTTGACGATACTATCAATCATCGAAAAATCTGTGTGCGTGCGAAGATGGACGAAACGAGGCTGGGATGACATTGAAAATCCTTAAAGTGCGGTTAAATTTTGCCGTAAATATTGAGGCGGTATTATAGCGAATTTTTCAAATAAATGCCTATGCAACAAACGGCTTTCCTAATTCGCTCGGATAACCGATTGCGTGAACAAAAAATGTTAAGTAGATCAAAATTTTGATAATTATCCGTTCCCATTTTAGGTGATTTCAGCTAGTCTAGCAGCGATTTATTTATTTCAAGAGAATAAGGATGATCCTATGACAACTCTTTTTCATGTAGCGCAAAATTGGTTAAACCAAGACCCTGACGCAGAAACTCGTGCAGAATTAACCGCACTTTTAGAGGCGGCAAAAGGCGGAGATAAAGCGGCTGAAGCAGAATTACATGCGCGTTTTGATGGTCGTTTACAATTTGGTACGGCAGGTTTACGTGGCCGTTTACAAGCTGGTTCAATGGGAATGAACCGAGTTTTAGTTTCTCAAGCTGCTGGCGGTTTAGCGGAATATTTAAAAGATTATGATAAAGAACCATCAATCGTCATTGGTTACGATGGCCGTAAAAACTCTGATGTATTTGCCCGTGACACAGCTGAAATTATGGCGGGTGCAGGCGTAAAAGCTTATTTATTACCCCGCAAATTACCGACTCCAGTTTTAGCTTATGCTATCCAATATTTTGATACCACTGCAGGTGTAATGGTAACAGCAAGCCATAATCCACCGGAAGATAATGGCTATAAAGTGTATTTAGGTAAAGCAAATGGCGGCGGTCAAATCGTTTCACCGGCAGATAAAGACATTGCAGCATTAATTGATAAAGTTGCAGCAGGCAATATCCAAGATTTACCACGTAGCGATAATTATGTGGTGTTAAATGATGAAGTTGTAGATGCGTACATTGCAAAAACAGCATCATTAGCTAAAGAGCCAGCTTGCGACATTAACTATGTTTATACCGCTATGCACGGTGTTGGCTATGAAGTTTTAAGTAAAACACTGGAAAAAGCAAGCTTACCACAACCTCACGTCGTAGCAGATCAAGTTTGGCCAGATGGCACATTCCCAACTGTGAATTTCCCAAATCCAGAAGAAAAAGGCGCATTAGATTTAGCAATTAAAGTAGCAAAAGAAAAGAATGCTGAATTTATCATTGCTAATGACCCTGATGCAGACCGTTTAGCTGTTGCTGTGCCTGATGCACAAGGTAACTGGAAATCACTACACGGCAACGTAGTAGGCTGTTTCTTAGGTTGGTACTTAGCAAAACAATATCAAGGTAAACAAGGCACATTGGCTTGCTCACTTGTTTCTTCTCCTGCGCTCGCTGAAATTGCGAAAAAATATGGTTTCCAATCAGAAGAAACCTTAACCGGTTTCAAATATATCGGTAAAGTATCTGGTTTATTGTTTGGTTTTGAAGAAGCATTGGGCTATTTAGTGGATCCAGACAAAGTACGCGATAAAGACGGTATTTCTGCGGCAATCGTGTTCTTAGATCTTGTGCGTAACTTGAAAAAACAAGGCAAAACTTTAGCCGATTATGCTGATGAATTTACCAAAGAATTTGGTGCTTATGTAAGTGGACAAATCTCTATTCGAGTCAGCGATCTTTCAGAAATCGGAAAATTAATGACCGCACTTCGTAACAATCCACCAGCAGAAATCGCTGGCGTGAAAGTGGCGCAATTTATCGATCATACTAAAACAGATCGTCAAAGCGATATCCTTGTATTTAACTTGGAAAATGGCGGACGCTTAATTGCTCGTCCTTCAGGTACTGAACCAAAAATTAAATTCTACTTAGATGCGCGCGGTAAAGATCCAAAAGATGCAGATCGCGTATTAGCAGAATTTGATGAAGGTGTTCGTCACATTCTTCGCCAAGATGCTTATGGCAAACAAGCTTGCTAATTAATCGCTTCTAAAAATAAAACGCACTTTGTAGAAAGTGCGTTTTTTATGAGCCTAATATCTCTAAAAAATTGACTGTTAGTCATTTAATAAAATGCGATAAATTTTTACCGCACTTTCGATTTTTATAAACTAATTTCTAGCTGTTCATAAGCTTGTTTTACTTTTTCCAAGGCTTTTTCAACGGATACATCACGCGCAAGTAAAACGCCTAAGCGTCGATGGCCATTCACTTCCCCTTTACCAAATAATCGAATATTAGTATGAGGTTGTGCCAGTGCTTTTTCGATTCCACCAAATTGCACATTTTGTGATTTGCCTTCCACAACAATAGCTTTAGATGCCGATGGGCTAATCAACGCAATTTCGGGGATTGGTAAACCTAAGATCGCACGGGCATGTAAAGCGAATTCAGAAAGCTCTTGAGAAATCAGCGTTACCATTCCTGTATCATGAGGACGAGGTGATACTTCATTGAAAATCACCTCATCACCACACACAAACATCTCCACACCAAAAATACCGAATCCCCCCAATGCACCAGTAATTTTCTCAGCAATCGATTGCGCTTTTGATAATGCAATATCCGACATAGCTTGAGGCTGCCAAGATTCCCGATAATCACCATCTTCTTGACGATGACCTATTGGCGCAAGGAAACTTGTACCATTGATATGGCGTACTGTCAGTAACGTGATTTCATAATCAAATTTGACAAAACCTTCAACAATTACTCGACCAGCACCTGCTCGCCCACCTTCTTGCGCGTAATCCCAAGCTTTTTGAATATCATCTTTAGACTTTAAAATGCTTTGCCCATGTCCAGAAGAAGACATAATCGGTTTCACCACGCAAGGAATACCAATTTTTTCGACCGCACTTTGAAAGTCTGAAAAATTATCCACAAATTGATAAGGCGAAGTTGGTAGCCCTAACTCTTCTGAAGCTAGACGACGAATCCCTTCACGATTCATCGTAAGTTGAGTTGCTTTTGCAGTCGGCACAACATTAAAGCCGGCTTGTTCTAATTCAACCAAAGTGGCAGTCGAAATAGCTTCAACTTCAGGAACAATGTAGTCAGGCTTTTCTTTCTCCACAAGCGCTTTCAATGCATTACCATCTAACATAGAAATAGTGTATGCACGATGTGCTACTTGCTGTGCTGGGGCATTTTCATAGCGATCGACTGCAATAACTTCAACGCCTAAACGTTGCAATTCAATCACTACTTCTTTACCCAGTTCACCAGAACCTAACATCATTACTTTGGTTGCATTAGGGGTTAATGCTGTGCCAAGTGTTGTCATGATTTCTCCTATTTTAATAACGAATCATCGAGTGCCAAATCTTCATTTTTATTCACGCCCACACCGCGTGCGATAACATTTTTTGCAATTTCGTGTGCTTCTTCCAAAGAATGTTCCGTATAAGTACCGCATTGATAGATATTTAATTCAGGGATAGTTGCTTGATCTTGCACACCTAAAATATCCTGCATTGAAGCTAGCCAAGCTCGTGCGACTTGCTGTTCATTTGGCGTACCAATTAAGGACATATAAAATCCTGTGCGACATCCCATCGGAGAAATATCAATAATTTCAACGCTATCGCCATTTAAATGATCACGCATGAAACCCGCAAACAAATGTTCAAGAGTATGAATACCTTTTGGAGGAAGAATTTCTTTATTTGGAATACAGAAACGTAAATCAAAAATGGTAATGTCGTCACCTTTTGGCGTGCGCATCATTTTTGCAACACGTACTGCTGGTGCATTCATTTTGGTATGATCTACTTTAAAACTATCAAGTAATGGCATAAAGTTTTCCTTATAAATCAGTAAATTAAAAATAAATTTGAATAAATGTTCATTTTTTGCAAATTCTAATGAACTTTATGGCAAAGTTCATTGTCTTATGTAACAAGCAACTTGCAGTTGTTTTAATAAAATTGGTTCCTTAGGTTATTTGCCTCACATTTATTGTGGGGCTTTTTTTATCCCAAAATTTTATTAAAAAAATTTTCAGAAAATTTGAACTTTCTTATAAAGTGCTAGTCTCATAGAACAAGCAACTTGCAGTTGTTTTAATAAAATTGGTTCCTTAGGTTATTTGCCCCGCATTCATTGTGGGGCTTTTTCTTGCGCATTTTATAATAAGAATGGCGCACTAAAAAACAATAACGCAACATAACGAACCAGTTTTCCAAGAAAGATAAAGAGACTACTTGCTACAAAATTTAATCTTAACCAACCAGCTATAGCGCAAAATAAATCACCAACGACAGGCAGCCAGCTTAAAAGTAAAGTAATCGCCCCATAACGCTTTATCTGATTCATGACCCATAAAGTGCGGTGATTTTTTGGGTCAAATTTTGGCATCCATCGCCCAATCCCGTAAGTAGTTAAACTCCCCAATCCATTGCCAAGCGTGGCGAAAAAAACGAGTGCCAATATATCTATACTAAATAAAGATCCCAACACTAATTTAGGTACAGCAAGAGCAACAAACACCACTTCTGAATTACCTGGTAATACCGTTGCACTCAGGAATGCACTGACAAACATAAGGCATAACGCATGGGTTTGCCAAAAATCAGCGCTAAAAAATGAAAAAATATCCATTATCTTGGCGAAATGATTTCTCGTGTACGCACATCAAACACGTCCATTCCCGCATTTAATCCCGCTTGCACGCCTAAATCCGCATCTTCAAATACGATACAACGACTTGGATTCGCTTGAATTAACTCCGCACAGCGTAAAAAGGTTTCTGGGTGTGGTTTATGTTCTTTTACATCATCTGCACTAACAATCGCATTAAAGTAAGGTGCGATAGCCAGTTTATCCATCAACATATCAATAATTTTACGATGTGAGCCAGAACCTAGAGCAATCGGCTTTTTCTGATGGAAAGATTTAACAATCTCAAAGGTTGGCAATAACTTAGATTGAGTCGGAATAAGCTGATAAGACAACTCACGTTTTGCAGCCAGCACATCCTCAATTCGATCCAATGGCATATTCGCCGCTTTCATCATTTCCCCCGCGATGGTTCGAACCGTCGCCCCGCCGAAGTTATACATAATTTGGCAATCAAATTCATAGCCAAATCGCTCTCCCACCATCGTCCAAGCCTGCGCATGCACGGGCATTGTATCGATTAAAGTTCCATCCATATCAAAAATCAATCCTTCATATGGATTGAACATCTCATAATCTAACATTTTTACATCCTTACAAATTTTTTACCATTTTGCTATAAAACTGTGATCTGTGCACTGTTTTATTTCAGTAAAGTGCGGTAAATTAGTGAACAAATTTTGAACTAATAAAAACAAATGAGGTTATTTAAGCAACTAGAACGTTGGAAAATTCGCAGGCAAATAAATCAATCTATTATTGATGTGGTATTTCGTTTACGAGATCGATTAGCGCATTACTGGCTAGCTGATGTGAATACGCCTCAAGTGGATTTTATGCTGCTACACATTGCTTGCAGCTTAGGTCGAATAGAACGAGGAGGTTGCGTTTCATCACTTTATCCAGAAATGCTCGAAGAAATTCAAAGTGCGGTCATTTTTCCACAAGTTTTAGCCATCCACCAAGATTTACTCGAGTTGATGCCGTTTTCCATTCCTGAAGCAGAACAAACTTATTTTTTAGCAAACATTCATTCTTTGATTCTTGAACAGAAGCAATTAAGGCATGTGATGTAATATCAATAAGTCCACTTATAAAAAATGACCTAGCTTTTAAACTAGGTCATTTTGATATCTTAACGATATTTATCTAGAAATTTGTAATACTGCACACCAATCTTTGTTGCAAGATCTTTGATAATTCGACCACCATAAACAGAAGGGACTTTCAGACTTTCAAAAATAGATAAGCGTTCATCATCACCTAAAATCGCCTCGGCTACAATTCGTCCCGCAAGACCTGTCAAAGCCACACCGTGACCAGAATAACCATGGGCAAAATAAATGTGCGGAGAAATACGACCAAAATGTGGCGTTGAATTTAACGTCATATCAATCGGGCCAGCCCATCCATAATCGATTTTTACATTTTCAAGTTGCGGGAATACACGCAACATATTTTTCCGCATAATCGCGACCATATCTTTTTCTGAGCTAGAATCACTACCAAAGAGCAAGCGATTGTCAGCACTTAAACGATAATAGTCCAATAATAAGTTGTTATCGCACACCGACATGCCATTATTAATGACAGAATCAGCAACCGCTTGGCTTAACGGCTCTGTGGCGATAATAAAACTTTCTACAGGTAATATTTTACGATTAATTCCGCGGTGAATAGATTTCGGGAGCGCATCAATATAAGCATTGGTGGCTAAAATAACGTCTTGAGAAATAACCGCACTTTTAGCTGTTTTAACCTCAACGCAACCATTTTTCTCAACCATATCCACTACAGGAGACTGTTCAAAAATCTGAACGCCAAGATCGACACAAGCTTTCGCTAAACCTAAGCAATAATTAAGTGGATGTAAATGCCCTGAGTTACTATCAAATAAGCCCCCCACATAAATATCACTGCCTAAGTGCTGTTTTAATTTAGCTTTATCCCAAAGTTGCATATTCTGATAGCCAAAATTCTCATGACTTTCTTTTTCAATTTCAATTAAGTCATCCATTCGGCGTTCATTTAATGCCAATGTGGCATAGCCTTTTTTCCAATCACATTGAATACCATATTTTTCAATACGTTCATCAATAATATCAATGGCCTCTAATGACATATTCCAAAGTTTATGCGCTTTATCTTCGCCAACTTGTTTAACGTATTCATCAATGCCTTCTTCAAAGCCATTAATTGCCTGCCCACCACTACGACCAGAAGCACCAAAGCCTACTCGAGCTCCCTCTAATACAATGACTTTTTTTCCTTTCTCCGCCAGTTCTAATGCCGCAGATAAACCAAAAAATCCAGCCCCGATCACACATACATCAGCATGTTCAATTTGAGTGAGCGGTGGGAATTGAAAATCTTGGTTACGAGAGTCGAAATAATAAGAGCGAACGTGTTCTTGATAGGCAAAATTAAGCATAAAAAATCTCTTAGGAAAAAATTGGCAAAATCTTACCCCGAAAGGGAAATATGTCAAACCTTTTACAAAAAAAATGCTATACTGCGCGCGCGCAAAATTTGTGCGTTTTATGATGAACGATAACCCTCGGAGGTCAATAAATTGAAAAAATTCTTTGCTCACTCACTCAAAAATCTTTTCCTTTCCACCACCGCACTTTTCGCGGCTTCCGCTTTTGCCAATAACAAACTTTACGTCTATAACTGGACAGACTATGTGCCTTCTGATTTAGTCGCACAGTTCTCTAAAGAAACCGGCATCGAGGTAATTTATTCTACCTTTGAAAGCAACGAAGAAATGTACGCAAAACTTAAACTTACCCAAAATACGGGTTCTGGCTATGATTTGGTATTTCCATCAAGTTACTACGTAAATAAAATGATTAAGGAAAAGATGCTTCAACCGATTGATCAAAGTAAATTGACCAATATTCATCAAATTCCTAAACATTTATTAAACAAAGAATTCGACCCAGAAAATAAATATTCATTACCTTATGTTTACGGACTTACTGGTATTGAAGTTAATGCGGATGAGATTGATCCTAAAACCATCACCAGCTGGGCGGATTTATGGAAACCTGAATTTAAAGGTAAAGTTCTTATGACCAGTGATGCACGTGAAGTGTTCCACGTAGCATTATTACTTGATGGTAAATCGCCTAATACCACCAATGAAGAAGACATCAAAACAGCTTATGAGCGTTTAGAAAAACTTTTACCAAATGTGGCAACCTTTAACTCTGACTCACCAGAAGTCCCTTACGTACAAGGTGAAGCTGCAATTGGTATGATTTGGAATGGTTCTGCTTATTTAGCACATAAAGAAAATCCATCTCTCCAATTTGTGTATCCAAAAGAAGGGGCAATTTTCTGGATGGATAACTATGCGATTCCAACTACAGCAAAAAATGTTGAAGGTGCGCATAAGTTCATTGACTTCTTACTTCGTCCAGAAAATGCCAAAGTTGTAGTAGAACGCATGGGCTTTTCTATGCCAAATGAAGGCGTCAAAGCATTACTCAACCCAGAAGTTGCCAATGATCCTAAACTATTTCCACCAGCATCAGAAGTAGAAAAAGGGATTATGCAAGGTGATGTTGGTGAAGCTGTCGATATTTATGAAAAATATTGGAGCAAATTAAAAACTAATTAATTTCTTAATTTAAAACAGCAAAAAAGTGCGGTGAAAATTCACCGCACTTCTTGTATCAGAAAAGAAAATACTTAAAGAATAAAACGACTCAAATCTTCATTTTCAACAACTTCGCCAAGTGCATCCGCTACATAAGCCGCATCAATATTGACCGTTTGACCATTCATGTCACTTGCACTGAAAGAAATTTTATCCATCAAACGCTCCATTACGGTATGCAAACGGCGCGCACCAATATTTTCTGTTTTTTCATTTACTCGGAATGCAGCCTCAGCAATTTTCTTCACCGCATCGGTTGTAAATTCAATATTCACACCCTCTGTTGCCATCAATGCTTTGTATTGCTCGGTTAAAGAGGCATGTGGCTCCGTTAAAATACGCTCAAAATCAGCCGCACTTAATGCGGTAAGTTCAACACGAATCGGCAAGCGCCCCTGCAACTCTGGAATTAAATCTGAAGGACGGGCAACTTGGAATGCACCCGATGCAATAAATAAGATATGATCGGTTTTTACCATTCCGTGTTTGGTGCTAACGGTCGAGCCTTCCACTAACGGAAGTAAATCACGTTGCACGCCTTCACGCGATACATCTGCACCACTGTATTCACCTTTCTTGCAAATTTTGTCGATTTCATCGATAAAGACGATACCATTTTGTTCTACAGCATCAATCGCTTTTTGTTTAAGTTCTTCAGGGTTAATTAATTTCGCTGCTTCATCATCAATCAACGCTTTCAACGCATCTTTAATTTTCATTTTGCGTTTTTTCGTTTTATCTGAACCCAAATTTTGGAACAATGATTGCAGTTGATTTGTCATTTCTTCCATGCCTGGAGGAGCCATAATTTCAACGCCCATAGACACGCCCGCCGACACATCAATTTCGATTTCTTTATCATCTAATTGACCTTCACGTAATTTTTTACGGAACGCTTGGCGAGTACTGCTGTGACTATCATGGCTTTCAACTTCGCCCCATTGATTTTTAGCTGGAGGAAGTAAAGCATCCAAGATACGCTCTTCGGCAGCATCTTCAGCTCTTGCTCTGTTCTTCGCAATTTCCTGCTGGCGAACAAGCTTCATCGCACTATCCGTTAAATCACGAATAATGGAATCAACCTCTTTCCCCACGTAGCCCACTTCGGTAAATTTCGTTGCTTCTACTTTGATAAATGGCGCGTTAGCTAATTTGGCTAAACGGCGCGCAATTTCAGTTTTACCCACGCCAGTTGGTCCAATCATTAAAATATTTTTTGGGGTCACCTCATGACGCAAAGGTTCTTGAAGCTGCATACGACGCCAACGGTTACGCAACGCAATCGCCACAGCACGTTTTGCATCGGCTTGACCAATAATATGTTGATCTAATTCAGAAACTATTTCGCGAGGAGTCATTTCAGACATAGCTTTTTCCTTAATTCGGTAATTCTTCAATAGTGAAATTGGTATTTGTGAACACGCAAATATCACCAGCAATTTTCAAAGATTTTTCAACAATTTCACGAGCAGAAAGTTCGGTATTTTCCACCAATGCACGTGCTGCAGACAAGGCATAGTTACCACCCGATCCGATTGCTAAAATTTGATCTTCTTCTGGTTGAACCACGTCGCCAATACCCGTGATGATTAAACTTTCTTTTTCATCCGCCACAATTAGCATCGCTTCTAACTTACGGAGTGCACGATCTGTACGCCAATCTTTTGCTAATTCCACCGCACTTTTTAGTAAGTGCCCTTGGTGCATTTCAAGTTTACGTTCAAATAATTCGAAAAGTGTAAATGCATCTGCAGTACCACCAGCAAAACCTGCAATCACTTTGCCATTATATAAACGACGCACTTTTCGTGCATTGCCTTTCATAACGGTATTACCCAAAGAAACTTGTCCATCACCGCCTACGACGACTTTTCCATTGCGACGTACGCTTACAATCGTTGTCATTGTTCTATCCTTTATAAAGTGAAAAGTTGTTCGTTATATGGCGGTAAATTAACAAAATTCAAGGGAAAACACTCTTTTGCCGATTTATTCGCCAAAAATAATAAAAAAATGTGAGCCTGATCATACTTCAAGATAGCAAACGTTTGCTTTAAATTGATATAAAGCATAAAACGTGTATGATGTCCTACGTTCAATGACCATCCAACTAGGAGTTTTTTATGAAAAAGATGATCAAGCTATCTGTTGTAGCTTTATTAACCGCAGCAGCAATTCCAGCTATGGCAGGAAAAACTGAGCCTTATACTCAATCTGGTACAAATGCACGTGAAATGTTGCAAGAACAACCAATTCACTGGATCTCAGTAGATCAAATCAAAAAAGAATTAGAAGGCAAAGGTCCAATTAATGTGAGCTTTGATATTGATGACACCGTACTTTTCAGTAGCCCTTGTTTCTATTACGGTCAACAAAAGTATTCTCCAGGCAAACAAGACTACTTGAAAAATCAAGATTTCTGGAATGAAGTTAACGCAGGTTGCGACAAATACTCAATTCCAAAACAAATCGGCGTTGATTTGATCAAAATGCACCAAGAACGTGGAGACCAAATTTATTTTATTACAGGCCGTACTGCAGGGAACGTGGATGGCGTAACTCCTGTATTACAAAAAGCGTTTGATATTAAAAATATGCACCCTGTTGAATTTATGGGCGGACGTGAACGCACAACTAAATACAACAAAACCCCAGGCATTATTGCACACAAAGTTACTATTCACTATGGCGACAGCGATGATGATGTATTAGCAGCTAAAGAAGCGGGTATTCGTGGTATTCGTTTAATGCGTGCAGCAAACTCAACTTATCAACCAATGCCGACGTTAGGTGGCTATGGTGAAGAAGTGTTAATCAATTCAAGCTATTAATTGACCGCACTTTAACAACAAAAAAGGCAAGTTAGGATTCCTAGCTTGCCTTTTGTTTTACCACTTAATTAGTGTTTAGTTTGACCTTCTTCAGATTTTTCTTCTGCATTTTCTGCTTGTTGACGATTCATATATTCAACAAACAATGCATCAAAGTTTACTGGAGATAAATTCAACGCAGGGAACGTGCCGCGATTTACTAAGTTAGACACTAATTCACGCGCATAAGGGAAAAGCATATTTGGGCATTGAGAGGTTAAACAATGCGCCATTTGAACATCTTCTAAACCGCTAATAGTGAATACGCCCGCTTGTTTTACTTCACAAATAAATGCGACATCACCACTATCTTCAAGTGTAGTTTCAACAGAAATGTTTAATACCACTTCATATAAGTCATCACCAACTTGAGTCGTTTCGGTGCTTAAATCAAAACCAAGTTTTGGTTTCCATTCTTGTTGGAAAATATGTGGAAGATTTGGTGCTTCAAAAGACACATCTTTCACATAAATACGTTGAATTTGAAGAACGGGTTGTTGTTCTTCTGTTGCTGCAACGTCTTGTTTTTGTTCTGACATTTTCTATTCCTTATTATTTATGTTTTTTAACTAAAGGTAAATTTGCCGCTGCCCATGCAGAAATGCCTTCTTTTAACACAAACACACGGTTAAAACCTTGTTTCGCTAAAAGCGTAGCTGAAGCTGGTGCAGAAACACCGTTAATATCCACCAACACAATGGCTTTCTCTTTGTGTTGTTCAATTTTACCGATGTTTTGATTTTTAATTTCGCTTGGAAGTAAATTAATACTATCAATGATATGACCACGTTGAAATTCTTCAATACTACGTAAATCCACCACAATAGCTTCATCCGCATTGATTAAACGAATCACCTCATTGTGAGTGATTACTTTAAATTTACTCGTCGCGCCTTTATAGAAGGTATAAATCACCATCACGAAAATCGCAAACCAAGAAACCGCTAAAAGAGTATGTTTTTGAGCAAACTCTGTTGCCATTGGGATAAATTCCTGCATTGTTTTCTCTACTGATTAAGTACGTCAAAATAGGGCTCAAGTATAACCGCACTTGGGTTATCTTTCAAAAAAATTCTTATGAACGTTAAATACCTTAAATTATACATCTATAACTAAACTATAAATAACCTCACTTTTGACCACAATTTATTGATCCATGTTATGGAATCGATACCTATTTGTTGCTATATTAGTCGCTGTTTTAACAAATAAAACAAAGATGTTTTTTAATTAACTTAGGGGGCAGTATGTCTGCAATGTTCTTACTACAATTTGCCATCGTATTATTGTGTATCTTTGTGGGTGCACGTGTAGGTGGTATCGGTTTAGGTGTATTTGGTGGTTTAGGCCTTGCTATTCTTTCTTTTGGCTTTGGTTTAAAACCAGCAGGTTTACCTATTGATGTTATGTTTATGATTATGGCTGTAGTGGCAGCGGCGGCGGCAATGCAAGCAGCTGGCGGTTTAGACTACATGATCAAAATCGCAACCAAAATCTTACGTCGTAATCCTAAACACATTACGTTTATCGCTCCAGCAGTAACTTGGTTATTCACTTTCTTAGCGGGTACTGGCCATGTAGCATATTCTGTATTACCAGTTATCGCTGAAGTGAGCCGTCAAAATGGTATCCGTCCAGAACGTCCAATGTCAATGGCGGTAATCGCATCACAATTTGCTATCGTAGCAAGCCCTATTGCGGCAGCTGTTGTAGCGGTCGTAGCTTACCTTGAACCTCAAGGCATCCATCTTGGCGACGTATTAATAGTAACTATTCCTTCAACCATCTTAGGTATTTTTATTGCTTGTTTATTTGTAAACAAAATGGGTAAAGAATTAAAAGATGATCCAGAATATCAACGTCGTTTAAATGATCCAAAATATGCAGATACTTTTGCTTCTACCACTTCAGTCAAAGAAGTAGAAGTGAGCAAAACAGCTAAAATTTCTGTTTCTTTATTCTTATTTGGTTCATTACTTGTTGTAATCATGGGTGCGGTTCCATCTTTACGTCCAGTATTTGATGGTAAACCAATGGGGATGGCACACACTATCGAAATCATTATGTTAGCGATTGGTGCGTTAATTATCTTAACTTGTAAACCAGATGGTACTGAAATCACTAAAGGTTCTGTGTTCCACGCAGGTATGCGTGCAGTAATCGCAATCTTCGGTATTGCATGGTTAGGTGATACATTGATGCAAGCGCACATGACTGAAGTAAAAGAAATGGTGAAAGGCTTAGTTGAAACTGCACCATGGGCATTTGCTTTCGCGCTATTTGTACTTTCAGTATTAGTAAACAGCCAAGGTGCAACAGTAGCAACATTATTCCCACTTGGTATCGCATTAGGTATCCCAGCACCAGTATTAATCGGTGTATTTGTGGCAGTAAATGGTTACTTCTTTATCCCTAACTACGGCCCAATCATCGCGTCTCTTGACTTCGATACCACTGGTACAACCAAAATCGGTAAATACATTTTAAATCACAGCTTTATGGTTCCTGGTTTATTAAGTATGCTTTTCTGCTTATTAATCGGTTTAGGTCTTTCTCAGGTTATTCTTTAAAATGTGATTCGATAACAAAGAACGGTGCTGAAATAGCGCCGTTTTTTATTTCCCAAATATAAACATAAAAGAGATAAAAAAATACCGCACTTTACTATCTCAAAGTGCGGTAATTTTTATCGATATTTTTAACTACACATCATAGGTGGTAGAAGCGGTATTCCCACCACGGCCTGTCCAGTTAGTATGGAAGAATTCACCACGTGGTTTATCAGTACGCTCATAAGTATGTGCGCCGAAGTAGTCACGTTGTGCTTGCAATAGGTTTGCTGGTAAACGTGCTGAAGTGTAACCGTCTAAGAAGGTAATAGCTGATGCCATACAAGGCATTGGAATACCCACTTCGATAGATTTTGCCACCACTTTACGCCAATCGCTTAATGCATTTTCTAAAATGCCTTTGAAGTAACTATCTGAACCCAAGAAGATTAAATCTGGATTTGCTTCATACGCATCGCGAATATTACCTAAGAAACGACTGCGAATGATACAACCTTCACGCCATAATAACGCCGTTGCACCATAGTTAATATCCCAACCAAATTGTTCAGAGGCTTCACGAATCAGCATAAAGCCTTGTGCGTAAGAAATGATTTTTGACGCCAATAATGCTTTACGCACTGCTTCAATCCAAACTTTTTTGTCACCTTCAACTGGAACAACTGTTTTATTGAATAATTGATTTGCTGCAACACGTTGATCTTTAAATGAAGAAACACAGCGTGCAAAGACGGATTCAGTGATTAAGGTTAATGGAATACCGAAATCTAATGCGTTGATACCAGTCCATTTACCTGTCCCTTTTTGACCAGCGGTATCTAAGATTTTTTCAACTAATGGCTCACCATCGGAATCTTTATAACCAAGAATGTCGGTGGTAATATCGATTAGATAACTATCAAGTTCAGTTTTTTTCCATTCTGCGAAGATGGCTTGCATTTCGTCATAGCTCAAGCCTAAACCTTCTTTTAAGAATTGGTAAGCTTCACAGATTAATTGCATATCGCCGTATTCGATACCATTGTGAACCATTTTCACAAAGTGGCCAGCGCCTTCACCACCAACCCAGTCACAGCAAGGTTCGCCTTGTTCTGTTTTAGCTGAGATTGCTTGGAAGATTGGTTTAACATATTGCCATGCTTCGTGGTTACCACCTGGCATAATAGATGGCCCATGACGCGCACCTTCTTCACCGCCAGAAACACCAGAACCGATAAAGCGAATACCTTTTTCCGCTAATGCTTTTACACGACGGTTAGTATCAGGATAGTTTGAGTTACCGCCATCAATGATGATGTCGCCTTCTTCTAAATGTGGCAGTAATGCCTCAATGAATTGATCCACCACATCACCCGCGCGCACCATTAGCATCACTTTACGTGGTTTTTCTAATTTAGCAGCTAAATCTTCTAAAGAGTATGCACCGATAATATTCGTGCCTTTTGCCGCACCTTGTAAAAATTCATCCACTTTTGAGGTGGTACGGTTATATGCCACGACTTTAAAGCCATGATCGTTCATATTTAAAATGAGGTTCTGCCCCATTACGGCTAAGCCGATAACACCGATGTCGCCTTTTACTGACATTGTTTTCTCCTGTTTGTGAGGTACGGATGCACCTATCATTTAGTATTTCTTGTAAAGTATAAGAAGCTTGTCTCAGATATTCTATAGCAAAACTTCTTTTAAATTTCTCTAATTAAAGAGCTGCCTTGCTCTAACGTGTCTAACCACTGCCATTTTTCATGACCGATGAGTTTACTATTTTCTAAAGAAAATGTGGTACAACAACGCCCCAAACGATTTTCTAGTGATTGATTTAAATGTTGATACGTAAATTCAATTTGAGTATCGTCAATCCATTTCCCAATTAAAAAACCTTTTAAAATTTCACCACCACAATATTCGGCCCAAATCATTTCACCTTGTTGATGGTAATGAAAGTCTGTTTGGCTACTCACCTCACCATTTGATGTATTTTCAACAGCAACGAATTTTTTATTATCTAAATTCAACATTAAAGTCACTCCGAATCTGATTCATCTATATCTTATTTTAGTCCGTACAATGCTAATAAATTAACTCTTCGTCCATGCACTCATATGCTGAGTAAATCCAATATGTGGATAATAATCCACAGCTTGTGGAGCAGATAAAAGCACAATTTTGGCTTGTGGATGCAAGGCTTGTTTAGTGTGTTCAATCAATTGCAATCCAATACCTTGTTTTTGATATTGCTCATCAACCGCTAAATCAGATAAATAACAGCAGTAGACAAAATCCGTCACGGAACGTGCCACGCCCACTAATTGTTCACCATCCCAAGCGGTCACTAATAAATCCGCATGGTGCAACATTGCTGCGACGCGTTTTTCATCCTCTAACGGACGGCGTGCCCCAAGCGTTGTTTTATTTAACAATTCAATAAATTGTTTAACTGAAATCGGTTCATTCACTTTGTAGTTTATCATTTTACAAGCCTGCGATATTTGATACTTAACTTGTTATAGCAATTTCGCTGCCACTTTATCCAAATACCATTCCGTTACCCCATTTTTCGCTTTAATTTTTGCTGCAGGATAAGGCAGGTTTTCAGCGGGTGTTGTTTTAATTTCTTTTAAAATATCCGCTTTGCTTTCGCCGGTGACCAAATAGGTAATGCGTTTGGCTTGTTCAATGAGTTTGGCTGTTTTAGAAATGCGAATTTGACCACTTTCAGGGTGCTTAGCAATGACAGCAAGGTTTTCATCATCAAAATTGGTTTGATGTGGGAAGAGAGAAGCGGTATGACCATCAGTTCCCATGCCTAAAATGATCCAATCAAAAACACCGTTTGGAATGACTGCACTTAATTCTTCTTCGAAACGTTTGAGCTCAAAGTGCGGTTCATTTTCACCGCGAATTCGGTGAATATTTTCTGCTGGAATTTGAATGTGATCGAATAAGAGTTTCTGCACTTCGCCATAATTGCTTTCAGGATCAGATGGCGGAACCATACGATCATCTCCCCACCAAAAATGCAGATTTTTCCAGTTAATTTGTTCAACATAAGGTGATTTTGCTAAGGTTTTAAATAGCAACTTAGGCGTTGAACCACCAGAAAGGGAAATATGTACGGGATGATTTAATTGACTATAAATCACAAATTCTTGAGCAATTTTATCGACTGCGTGTTGAGCCGTTGGGAAGCTGATATAGTTCATTGATTTTCCGTTGGGCTTTAGCCCACAATTTATTATGTTCGATATTACGAGAGGTGGGCTAAAGCCCACCCAATTAGATTAATTAAACTTTTTTCTTCATTAAACCTGTTGGTTTACGCCACACCTTGCCTTGTTTTGCAATTAATTTATCGGCTGCCACAGGGCCCCAAGTGCCGGCTTCATATTCGTGAATACGACCACCATTAGCTTTGTAATCTAAAATCGGTTGCACAAATTTCCATGCAGCATGCACAGCATCAGTACGAGCAAACAAGGTTGCATCGCCTTTCATCGCATCTAACAATAAGCGTTCATAAGCGGTTAATACTTGTGCGCCTGCTAAATCTGCATAACGGAAATCCATTGATACTTCTTTCGCTTCAAAACCTGCGCCTGGTTTTTTCAAACCAAAACGCATTGAAATTGCTTCATCAGGTTGAATACGAATAATCAATTTATTCTCTGGTGCATTTTGGCTGAACACAGGATGTGGCGTAGTTTTAAAATGGATCACAATTTCAGTCACTCGAGCCGGTAAGCGTTTACCCGTACGGACATAGAACGGCACCCCCGCCCAGCGCCAGTTTTCAATTTCACAACGCAATGCGATGTAGGTTTCAGTGCGAGAATCTGCCGGTACGCCTTTTTCTTCTAAATAGCCCTTTTCCATTTTGCCGTTAATTTCAGCCGCAGTGTATTGACCTAAAACGAGATTATGCTCCATATCCTCGGCAGTTAATGGACGCAAACTATGCATCACTTTTGCCACTTCATCACGCATTGAATTCGCATTAATAATCGCTGGCGGCTCCATTGCCACCATCGCTAATACTTGCAATAAATGGTTTTGGAACATATCGCGCATTGCGCCAGAACCATCATAATAGCCACCGCGCTCTTCCACGCCTATAGATTCTGCGCCAGTAATTTCCACATAATCAATGAAATTACGGTTCCAAAGCGGTTCAAACCAACCATTTGAAAAACGTAATACGAGCAAGTTTTGAACGGTTTCTTTACCTAAATAATGGTCAATACGATAAATTTGGTGTTCTTCAAAGAAACGGTGGATTTGTACGTCTAATGCTTGCGCTGTTTTTTCATCATAACCAAACGGTTTTTCAACGATAATGCGTTTCCAACCATATTCTTCCGTATTTAAACCATGTGCAGCCAAACACTCAGGAATCACGCCATAAAGACTTGGCGGAGTGGACATATAGTAAAGGGTGTTACCACAAGTTTGATATTTATCGTGAAGTTCGTCTAAACGTGGAACAAGTTTGCCATAATCTTGCGCATCAGAAGTATTCACCGCTTGGTAATAAAGATGAGAGCAGAAAGCATCTAAGGTTTCTGGTGTTGTTTCTTCATTATGGATTAACGCCTCACGCATTTTTTCGCGGAAAGTTTCATCGTTCAACTCAGAACGTGCAACACCTAGAACGGAAAAGTTTTCACTCAAACGTCCAATTTTGTAGAGATTATAAAGAGCTGGAATGAGTTTACGGTGAGTTAAGTCACCAGACGCGCCAAAGATGACGATACAGTTATTATCAGTTTGCATAATTATTCCTTATAAGATTCCGAGTAATGTCGAAAATAATGCCGTATTCTAGAGAAAAAAACCAATCGAACCAATCAATTAAATTGAAAGATAGAACGCCAATCGAGCGATTGATCGGCCACCATAACAAAATGCGGATTAATCAAGGTTTCGCGTTGGTTATAGGTTAAAGGCTCAAAATGAGAGTCAAAAATAGCACCATGAGTTTCACCCAGTAGGACTTCAGCGCCAGCGGTATCCCATTCGCCAGTTTGTCCTAAACGAACATAACAATCTACTGCACCTTCAGCCACTAAACCGCTTTTTAAGCTACTTGAACCAACCACAACAAATTCACAAGGAAAATCCTTCGGCAAAATCGACCGCACTTTTTCTTGTGAAGTGGTTGCACCCACCGCAATTCGTAAAGGGCTGTCAAAATTTGTCGTGTTTTTAGTGAGTTTTTTTACCTGTTCGAGTTGTTTTTTAAACGCACCGAAATCACGCATTGCATAATAAGTTATCGATAAAACTGGCGCATGAATAACGCTTAACACTGGTTTATTTTTACGAACTAAGGTTATCAAAACAGAAAATTGATCGGTACGATTAATAAATTGTCGTGTGCCATCAAGAGGATCAATCAACCAATATTCTTTCCAATTTTTACGTTCTTCAAAGGAAATATGACAATTTTCTTCAGAAAGAACTGGGACATTAGGGAAAAGCGCGGTCAATTTTTCTGTTAAAAATTGGCTCACAAAAAGATCCGCTTCCGTTACAGGCGTGTTGTCTTCTTTCAATTCGACATGAACCTGTTTTTGATAAAACTGTTGCAAATGCTTACCCGCTTGGTAAGCAATCAGCAATACTTGGTTAAGTAAGTGTTCGTTTAGCGTGAGCATAAAATTATTCTCTTGTTTTTGGCAGCAACCACGGCATAACAAACAGAGCATAAAATACCATTCCGCATGTGCTTATTAGACCTAGAGATAATCCCCCTTCTGTCAACCAGCCCCAAAAGGACGTTTCTTGTTCGCCGAGCAATAACAAATAAAAATAAGATGCCATATTGCAGTAAACAAATGAAATGATCGATGAAACTAATACAATAGAAGCAATGTTATAACGTGTGTAACGGAATTTTGCGGCTAAAAGTACGGTTAAAAATGCGGGAATGGTGGCGAGAAGAAATGCCGTGAGAGCATAACTAGAAAAAGGAACGATAACGCCACTTGAATCATCATCGAACCAAATCAAAAGTGCGGTGACGATTACCTGTAAAATCAGAGGGAAAAAAATAAGTGTTTTTAAGTAAGATTTCATAATAAAAAAATAGGCTATCCAAAAGGTAGCCTATTCTAAAATAAATTTAAAGATTAATCAGATTTTTTCGCACGTAATACGCGAGATGCAAAAATCACAATGCCCACGATAAAGACAATTAAACCTAACCACTCGCCAATAGTATCCCAGTTTTCAAGATTTAAGGATAATGGCGCTTCAGAACCACCAGTAGTAACAGAAGCTGCAATAATGAATGCTAAAATGACACCCATTAAGCTTTCACCTACGATTAAACCTGCAGAGAAAAGCGTACCGAAACGTTCTGCTTTAGCTGACACTTCTTTGTTACCAAGTTTTGCAATATGACGAGTCATGATCCACGCTAAGAATGCTCCGACAATCACAGGCATATTAATTGATGGTGGTAAGTAAATACCAATCCCCACAGCAATAACTGGCAAGCCAAAGACTTTGTTGCTGACTTTTTTCAAGAATGCATCAATCGTAATTAACACAGCACCTAAACCTACACCAGTTAAAATATAAGTCCATTCCAATTTATTTGTGAAAATACCTTGAGAAATGGTGGTCATTAATGTTGCTTGTGGTGCAGATAGGGCTTGTGAAGGATCCATATCTGGACGTGGCAACGCACCGCTGAAACCATACGCATGATATAAAATTTCTAATACTGGCGCGATAACAAGTGCACCGACAAAGCAGCCGATAATTAATGCGACTTGTTGACGCCAAGGTGTCGCATCCACTAATAAACCGGTTTTTAAATCTTGCAAGTTATCATTAGAAATTGTTGCTGTGGTTAATACAATTGACGCAGTAAAGAGTGTAAGTGCGGTCAAAAATTTCTGACCATCTACGGTTTCAAATAAGCCAGATGCATTACCTATTGACACCAATACCAATGAAATCACGATAACAGAAATAATCCCGATACCAGAAATTGGACTTGAAGATGAACCTACTAAACCCGCCATATAACCAGAAGCTGCAGCCACGAAGAATCCGATAAATACCGCTAAGAAAGTACAAACTACAACTAATAAAATGGAAAGCTCAGGTGAAATCGGTGCAGCCGCGATAAAGTGGTGTAATGAAATAACAATTAACACAACTGTTGCGATTAAGATATAAATCATTGTTTTTGGAGAAAGGTCGATATCAACGCGATGCTCAGATTCAGCCTGTCCACCTTTCAACATACGGAAAGAATGTACCATCCCTTCAATCATTGGTTTCATTAAAATAAGTAATGTCCAAATCGCTGCAATACCAATCGTACCTACACCAATAAAGCGTACTTTCGTTTTCCAAACCACCATTGCGGCATCAATTAAGCTTGCGTCTGCTGCGATATCACCTGACATCGTGAAATATGGCACAGCCACACCCCAAGTCAAAATAACACCGATTAACATCGCTATACCGCCTACGATACCAATTAAATAACCCGCACCAAGCAAGGCAAGGGAGAAGCCCATTGGTAATTGGAAAGCCGCTTTACTAGTTTGAATCCAAGCGCTTGCACCATCAGCCATCACGCGTAAACCGTTCGTTAAAAATGCAACTAATCCCGCTAAAACACCACCGTAAGCAATATCTTTCACGCCGCTATCGCCATCTGCATGATTACCCGCTTTTAAGATTTCTGCAGCCGCTACGCCTTCAGGGTAAGGTAAATCACTATTTACTACCATCGCACGGCGTAATGGAATGGTGAATAACACGCCCAATGTACCACCCGCAGCACAAATCAACATGGTTTGCCAGAACGGGAAGTCTTGCCAGTAACCCATCATTAATAAGCCTGGTAAGACGAAGATCACAGAAGAAAGTGTCCCCGCTGAAGATGCTTGTGTTTGCACCATGTTATTTTCAAGGATACTAGAATCTTTGAAAAATTTGAGCACAGCCATAGAAATAACGGCCGCTGGAATAGATGACGCGAATGTCATCCCCACTTTTAGACCGAGATACACATTGGATGCAGTGAAAATCACTGTAATCAATGCGCCGAGGATAATTCCTCGAACGGTCAATTCTTTTAAGTTTTCGTTATGCATAAAAATGTTCCTTGAGTAAAAAAAGAAAACACCTAAACATTGTCAAAAATCGAGTATTTTTTCAAGTTTTTTAAAGGGAAATTTGAGATTGTTAGAAAATATTTAATAAAAAGGGGAATATTTGAATGATTTTTTATTTATAGATAAGCTAAAAAGGCTAACTCAGAGTGATGTTCATCTGGCTAGCCATGATTTTCCCCTTCAAAAGGGGAAAATGAGAGAACGATAATTAAATTAAGCCTATTATTTTTGGCTTAAATAATCTTTCAAGGAATAAAGCGCGGTTAAATTTCTAGCCTCATTGAAACTTGGGTCTGCAAGTAACTCATCAATTTTCGACAACGGAAAGCGAACAATTTCTAACGGTTCAGGCTCATCGCCTTCTAACTGGCAAGGATAAAAATCCTGAGCAACAAAAATATGCATAACGCTACGCATATAACTTGGATTGGTAATCACCGTACGCAAGAAATCAATTTTATTGGCCCCTAGCTCCAACTCTTCCTTTAATTCACGGTTTGCTGCCTCTTTCGGTTCTTCATCTTTATCTACGCCGCCTTTCGGAAATCCTAATTCATAACGTTCTGTGCCAACTGAATACTCACGAATCAATAAAAGATCATCCCCATCAATGGGAACCATCATAACAGCCTGTTGATTACCGGGTTTGAAACGCTCATAAGTACGTAATTCCCCATTAGAAAACGCCAAATCAACAGACTAAATTTCAAATAAACGAGACTTAGCAACAACTTGTGCGGTAAGAATTTTAGGTAATTTTTTGGATGAATCGGATAACATAAGTTTTCCTTTATTTTGTGATAGGATTGGGACAAACTGTACCACAAAATAGCAAAAGAGAAATTCACAAATGGAAGAAAAAGAAGTCAGATTAGATAAATGGTTGTGGGCTGCGCGATTTTACAAAACACGTAGCATTGCTAAAGCCATGATTGAAAGTGGCAAAGTGCATTACAACAATCAACGTGCGAAAGTAAGTAAAATTGTGGAAGTAGGCGCAATGTTAAAACTTCGTCAAGGAAACGAAGAAAAAGAAATAAAAATTATCGCCTTAAGCGATCAACGCCGAGGTGCGCCAGAGGCACAATTACTCTATCAAGAAACCGAAAATAGCGTGAAAAAAAGAGAAGAAATAGCATGGGCAAGAAAAAATAACTCCCTTTCCATGCCCCATCCCGATCGTCGCCCAAATAAAAAAGAGCGGAGAGATTTATTGAAATTTAAACATCAGGATAAATTTGAATAAAAATTTCACCGCACTTTCTATTTTCTTAAGGTTTGATATCTCGCAAAATTGGATTTTGCATTGAAATCAAGGTTTCAGTGGATTGAATTTCATCAATTAACTGAATCTTGGTCGCCAAAACAGAATGTAATTCTGCAATTGTGTGTGTCATCACCTTTAAGAAAATGGAGTAATTGCCCGTTGTATAATAGGCTTCAACTACTTCATCAAAATTTTCTAGCTTTTTGATCACTTTCTCATAATCTTTTGCGCTTTTTAGAATAATGCCGATAAAACAGCATACGTCATAACCTAATTTACGCTCATCAATGATCACCTTCGTGCCTTCAATAATGCCCGATTGGCGCATTTTTTCTACTCGCACATGAATCGTTCCCGGACTGACGCCAAAGTTTTTAGCCATTTCGGCATAGGGAGTTCTCGCATCTTTGGTGAGTACACGTAAGATTTGCCGATCTAAACTGTCAATATTGTGCATAAAATCGCCTCCTTTAGATTTTATTTAATTTTTCTTTTCTGATTTAGATAATATTCAATAAAAATAAGAAAGTAAATAAAATACTTGAAATAAAATCATAATTTATTGAATAATACTCAAAAATATTACTCCTCATTAAAAAAAGGTTATCAAAATGAAAAAGACATTTATTTTACAACAACAAGAAATCAGTTTTGTGAAGAATACCTTCACCCAAAATCTTATTGAACAACTTGGCATTATTGAAGTACAAGGCCCTATCTTGAGCCAAGTGGGTAACGGAATGCAAGATAACTTATCTGGCATTGAGAAAGCCGTTCAAGTTAACGTGAAATGTATTCCAAATGCCGTATTTGAAGTAGTACATTCTCTTGCAAAATGGAAACGCCATACCCTTGCTCGCTTCAACTTTAAAGAAGGCGAAGGCTTGTTTGTTCATATGAAAGCATTGCGTCCAGATGAAGATTCTCTTGATCCAACTCACTCTGTTTATGTGGATCAATGGGACTGGGAAAAAGTGATTCCTGAAGGTCGTCGTAACTTTGCATACTTAAAAGAAACGGTAAATTCTATTTATCGTGCTATTCGTTTAACAGAATTAGCCGTAGAAGCACGTTTTGATATCCCTTCAATTCTTCCAAAACACATTACCTTTGTGCATAGCGAAGATTTAGTAAAACGCTATCCAGATTTAAGCAGTAAAGAACGTGAAAACGCAATTTGTAAAGAATACGGCGCAGTATTCTTGATCGGAATTGGCGGAAAACTTTCAGATGGTAAACCTCACGATGGTCGAGCACCAGACTATGATGACTGGACAACTGAATCTGAAAATGGCTACAAAGGCTTAAACGGTGATATTTTGGTATGGAACGACCAATTAGGCAAAGCATTTGAACTTTCCTCAATGGGCATTCGCGTAGATGAAAGTGCATTACGCTTACAAGTTGGCCTAACGGGTGATGAAGACCGTTTAAAAATGGATTGGCACCAAGATTTATTAAGCGGGAAATTACCATTAACTATCGGCGGTGGTATCGGTCAATCTCGCTTAGCGATGCTTTTACTTCGTAAAAAACATATCGGTGAAGTGCAATCAAGCGTATGGCCAAAAGAAATGTTAGAAGAATTTTCAAACATTCTTTAAAAATAATTTCTTTGATAAAAGAAGTGCGGTGAAATTTTACCGCACTTTTTTGTTAGATAAGAAACTTAAAGAATCGTTAAGAGCTGGGCAAAATCATCAAACACCCAATCTGGATTTGATTCACTGATAGGGATATTATAATTGTAACCGTAAGTTAAACCAACAACTGCACAGCCTGCAGCGTGGCCTGCGATAATATCATTTTTAGAATCGCCCACGAAAAGCACTTGACGTGGTTCAAAACCAAATTTTCCGCATAAATAATAAAGCGGACCTGGATGTGGTTTAATGGCAGGTAAAGACTGACCACCTAACATTTCACTAAATAAATGATCAATTCCAAACGCGGCCAATACTGGCTGAACATGTCTTGTGGGTTTATTGGTAACAACTGCTAAGACATAGCCTTTTTCTTTCAAGGTTTCTAATGTTTCTTTTACATTCGGATACAAGCAGCTGACGTTACATAAATTCTCACCATAATAAAAATTAAAACGCTCTGTTACCTGCTTAATCTCTTCTTCAGTTAAAACTTTTCCTGTTTGTTTTTGCGCCCAATCCAACGCACGGGCAATTAATACAGGCGCACCATTACCGATCCAAGTTAACACTAATGCTTCTAGCGCTTGCGGTAAATCAAATTCAGCCAAAGCTGAATTTACCGATAATGCCAAATCAGGCAAGCTATTTACCAAGGTGCCATCTAAATCAAAGCCAATAAGTTTAAATTGTGTATTCATTGTTTTTCTCTGTTCTATTGCAATCGCATTTCATTAAAATGACAATTATGCACTTACATTCGCTAACTGTGTACGCATTTGGTCAATAACTTGTTTATAATCTGGCTTACCAAAAATTGCAGAACCCGCCACGAACATATCTGCACCCGCCGCTGCAATTTCCGCAATATTATCAACCTTCACACCGCCATCTACTTCAAGACGAATGTCATAACCACTTTCATCAATGATCTTACGAGCCTGTTGTAATTTCTTCAATGTTGCTGGAATAAAAGATTGTCCGCCAAATCCAGGATTCACTGACATTAATAAAACCACATCCACTTTATCCAAAACGTAATCTAAATAGCTCAACGGTGTCGCAGGATTAAACACTAATCCAGATTTACAACCACAATCGCGAATAAGCTGCAAAGAGCGGTCAATATGTTCGCTAGATTCTGGGTGGAAAGTGATGTAGTTCGCACCTGCTTTAGCAAAATCGGGAATAATACGATCTACGGGTTTTACCATTAAATGCACATCTATCGGTGCGATAATGCCATAATCACGTAAAGCTTGACATACCGCAGGCCCAAAAGTGAGATTAGGTACATAATGGTTATCCATAACATCAAAATGAATAACATCCGCACCCGCATTAAGTACGTTTTGTACATCATCACCAAGACGAGCGAGATCGGCAGAAAGAATTGATGGAGCGATAAGATAAGGTTTCATAAAGGTTCTCCGTTGAGAAAATGAGTGCATTTAGTTTACTCACTTAAGTTCAAAAAACCAATAGGAATCCTTATATGAAATAATAAGATAAACAAAGAAAGGGCACTTGAGTGCCCTTTCAGTTATCAATATAAATAGACGGAAATTTACACGTCCAAATTTGCTCTTAACGCATTCAACTCAATGAACTCACGGCGTGGCTCAACTTCATCTCCCATTAAGGTCGTGAAGAGTTGATCCGCAGCAACGGCATCCTTAATAGAAACCTTCAACATACGACGTGAATTTGGATCCATTGTGGTTTCCCAAAGTTGATCTGCGTTCATTTCACCAAGTCCTTTATAACGTTGTACTTCAAGGCCTTTACGAGATTCTTTTACCAGCCATTCAACGGCTTGTTCAAAACTACGCACTGGTTGTACTTTTTCACCGCGTGTAACGTAAGCGCCTTCTTCCAATAAACCATTGAGTTGTTTATTAAGAGAAACAATTTTAGCGTATTCATTGCCGTGAACAAAATCAAAATTCAAGAAATAATCGGTATCAATACCGTGTTTACGAACCGTAATCACCGCTTCATATACTTGGCGTTCCGCATTAAATTGTATACGCACTGAATATTGATGCGCTTCTGTTTCTTTTGCAGTCAGTTGTTCAACAAAAGATTTACCCCAATTTTCAACCGCACTTTTGTCTTTCATCATTTCAACAGAAATTGGCGACTGATAAATTAATCCTTGCAATACAGGGGCTGGATAATGGCGGCTTAAACGACCGATAAGTTTTTGTACGCTGTTATATTCTGCCACCAATTTTTCAAATACAAGGGCATTCATTGCTGGTGCATTTGCGCTAATATGTAATTCTGCGCCATCTAACGCAAGCGTTAATTCATATTGCTCCATTTCATCCGCATCTTTAATGTAGCGTTCTTGTTTTCCTTTTTTCACTTTGTAAAGTGGCGGCTGAGCAATGTAAACATAACCACGCTCAATAAGCTCAGGCATTTGACGATAGAAGAACGTTAAAAGCAACGTACGAATGTGAGAACCATCCACATCAGCATCAGTCATGATAATGATATGATGATAGCGTAATTTATCTGGATTATATTCATCACGACCAATGCCGCAGCCTAAAGCAGTAATTAATGTGCCCACCTCTTGGGAAGACAACATTTTGTCGAAACGTGCTTTTTCTACGTTTAAGATTTTACCTTTCAATGGCAAAATTGCTTGAGTTTTACGATCGCGACCAACTTTTGCAGAACCACCCGCAGAGTCACCCTCCACCAAGTAAAGTTCAGAAAGCGCAGGATCTTTTTCTTGGCAATCTGCAAGTTTACCCGGTAACCCTGCAATATCTAATGCCCCTTTACGGCGCGTCATTTCACGAGCTTTACGTGCGGCTTCGCGCGCACGAGCGGCCATAATAATTTGATTTACAATGATTTTTGCATCTGCAGGATTTTCCAATAAATATTCCTGCATTTTTTCATTCATCGCAGATTCCACCGCACTTTTAACTTCTGAAGACACGAGTTTGTCTTTAGTTTGCGATGAGAATTTTGGATCAGGCACTTTAACTGAAATAATCGCCACCAAACCTTCACGCGCATCATCGCCTGAAGTCGCCACTTTTTCTTTTTTCAGCATACCTTCGTTTTCCATGTAGCTATTTAAGCTACGGGTTAAAGCCCCACGGAAACCTGCTAGGTGAGTACCACCATCACGTTGAGGAATATTATTGGTAAAGCAATACACGTTTTCATTTACACCATCATTCCACTGCAAGGCAACTTCTACACCGATGCCATCTTTCTCAGCGGTAAAATAAAATGGTTTTGGATGGATTGGGTTTTTATTTTTGTTCAAATATTCGACGAACGCTTGAATACCGCCTTCGTAATGGAAATGATCTTCTGAGCCATCACGTTTATCAATTAAACGAATAGATACGCCTGAGTTCAAGAAAGAAAGCTCACGTAAGCGTTTTGCTAAGATTTTGTAATCAAAGGTTGTGATAGCAAAAATATCTGAGCTTGGCCAGAAACGAACCGTTGTCCCCGTTGCCTCTGTGTCACCAATCACTGTTAATGGCGCTTGTGGCTCACCTAAATGATAGAATTGCTCATGAACGTGACCTTGACGACGAATGGTTAACTGTAATTTATCAGAAAGCGCATTCACCACTGATACGCCCACACCGTGTAAACCGCCCGATACTTTATAAGAGTTATCGTCAAATTTACCGCCAGCGTGAAGCACGGTCATGATAACTTCTGCTGCAGAAACGCCTTCTTCAGGGTGAATATCCACCGGAATACCACGTCCATCATCCTGCACCGATACAGAATTATCATCATGAATTGTCACGATAATATCGGAACAATGGCCAGCGAGGGCTTCATCAATGGCATTATCCACCACTTCAAATACCATATGGTGCAAACCAGTACCGTCATCGGTATCACCGATATACATACCTGGACGTTTACGCACCGCATCAAGGCCTTTTAATACTTTAATGCTCGATGCACCATAGTTATCATTGGTCGTTTCTGACATAATTTATCTCATTCTTTTGTAAATAAAAATTGGGTGGGATTATAGCAAAAAATCGCCGTTTTGGCGATGCTTTTCGGGAAAGGAAAGATATAAAAAAAGGGCGAATAATCTCGCCCTATAACTTGTTATTTTTTCCAATTTTTTAGCGCATCAGCAAAGGCATTGCCCATCGCATTATTACCTATTGAACTACGCTCCTCTCGTTGCGTATTTCCACGAAGTCTTGCAGATAAAGTGCGGTCAGATTTGCCGTCATTTTTGACCGCACTTTCATCTAATCGCATTGTTAATGCGATACGTTTGCGCGGCACATCTACTTCCAACACTTTTACTTTTACGATATCGCCAGTTTTCACCACTTGATGTGGATCTTCCACGAACTTATCGCTTAATGATGAAATATGTACTAAACCGTCTTGGTGAACCCCAATATCCACAAATGCGCCGAAGTTAGTCACATTGGTGACAGTACCTTCTAAAATCATGCCTGGTTTTAAATCGGTGATTTCTTCTACGCCTTCTGCAAATACGGCAGTTTTAAACTCACCACGCGGATCGCGACCCGGTTTTTCCAATTCTTTAAAAATATCTTGAACCGTTGGTAAACCAAATTGCTCATCAATGAATTGTTTAGCGTCAAGTTGATGCACCACACCAGCGTTACCCATTAAATCTTGGATAGATTGCGCGGTGGCTTGCAAGATTTTTTCGACAACAGGATAAGCTTCTGGGTGAACACCTGAAGCATCAAGTGGATTTTTCCCGTCTGCAATACGCATAAAGCCTGCACATTGCTCAAAGGCTTTTGGCCCTAAACGTGGCACTTTTTTCAATTCTGCACGACTTTCAAAACGACCATTTTCATCACGGTATTCCACAATGTTTTGCGCTAAGGTTTTCGTCATCCCTGCCACGCGAGCAAGTAATGGTGCAGATGCCGTATTCAAATCCACACCTACTGCGTTTACACAGTCTTCCACCACCGCATCGAGTTTACGCGCAAGTTGGGTTTGATTTACATCGTGCTGATATTGCCCCACACCAATGGCTTTCGGTTCGATTTTCACTAATTCTGCCAATGGATCTTGTAAACGACGGGCGATAGAGACCGCACCACGCAAAGATACATCTAAATTCGGAAATTCATTTGCGGCAAATTCAGAAGCAGAATAAACGGATGCGCCCGCTTCGCTCACTACAACGGTTTGAGGTTTATTTTCTTTGATTTCTTTAATCACTTCTTTCGCAAAACGTTCTGTTTCACGAGAAGCTGTACCATTACCAATGGCAATTAACTCTACGTTATGTTTGCGGATTAAGCTGAAAATCGCCACTTGCGCTTCAGCTTCACGCCCCGTGTGTGGATAAATGGTGGTGGTATCTAATAATTTACCTGTGTTATCCACCACTGCGACTTTAACCCCCGTACGTAAGCCTGGGTCCAAGCCCATTGTGCTCTTCGCGCCAGCGGGTGCCGCCATTAAAAGTGCGGTCAGATTTCGAGCGAAAACATCAATAGCTTCTTCTTCCGCTTTTTCACGTAAACTTGCCATTAATTCCGTTTCTAAATGCAACGACACTTTGATTTTCCATGTCCACGCAATCACTTGCTCACGCCATTTATCCGCAGGCTGACCTGTAAAACGTACATCTAAATAATCACGAATAATTTCTTCACAATAACTTTGGCGACTTCCCTCTTCCGCATCAGGATCAGCATTTAAGCTTAATTGTAAAATGCCCTCATTACGTCCACGGAACATCGCTAATGCACGGTGAGAAGGCACATTTTTCAATAATTCTTGGTGGTCGAAATAATCTTGGAATTTTGCGCCGTCCGTTTCTTTGCCTTCGATCACTTTGGATACGATAACCGCATTTTTTGCTAAATAATCACGGACTTTCGCTAATAAACCTGCATCTTCAGCAAAACGCTCCATTAAAATATAGCGTGCACCATCAAGGGCTACTTTGGTGTCTGTCACGCCTTTATCAGCATCAACAAAGGAAAGTGCGGTTGATTCTGGATCATTTTTTGGCTCGTTCCAAAGCAAATCAGCCAATGTCTCAAGACCCGCTTCAATGGCAATTTGACCTTTGGTACGGCGTTTTGGTTTGAACGGTAAATATAAATCCTCTAATTCAGTTTTGCTTTGTGTCGAATGGATTTTGTCACGCAATTCATCGGTCAATTTCCCTTGATCTTCAATAGATTTCAAAATGGTTTGACGACGTTCTTCTAATTCACGTAAATAAATTAAACGGGTTTCAAAATGACGAAGTTGGGTGTCATCCAAGCCTCCAGTGGCTTCTTTACGATAACGGGCGATAAATGGAATGGTGTTGCCATCATCTAATAATTGAATGGCGGAGAGGATTTGTTGGGGTTGAACGGTTAATTCAGCCGCAATAATTTGGCTAATTTGTTGATTTAACATTGTCATACTTCTTTGTTATGAAAGGATTCAAGAAAAAACGGGGATAGAATACTGGTTTTAGGCTGTTGGCTCAAATATAATTCGAAAAACTTTCTTTTATTTTTATTATGGCAAAATCAAATTATATTACCCGTCAAGGCTGGAATGAGCTTGACCAAGAACTCAAGTTTTTGTGGAAAGAAGAACGCCCCAAAGTCACTCAAGCTGTCTCAGATGCAGCCGCTCTAGGCGATCGTAGCGAAAATACCGAATATATTTATGGTAAACGTCGCTTACGTGAAATTGATCGACGAGTACGTTTTTTAACTAAAAGATTGGAAGTGCTACAAATTGTCGATTACAACCCAAAGCAAGAAGGAAAAGTTTTCTTCGGGGCATGGGTAGAATTGGAAGATGAAGATGGTGAAACCAAGCAATACCGTATCGTCGGTTGCGATGAATTTGCCCCTGCGAAAAATTGGATATCCATTGATTCCCCAGTTGCTCGAGCTTTAATCGGAAAAACATTAGACGACGAAGTGCGGGTAGAAACGCCCTCAGGTTTTATCACACTTTATGTGAATAAAATTTGGTATGAGAAATAACTCGGAAAAATAAAAGATAGTGAATATCTAAACTAATAGGCTAGATATAAACTATCTTACTTACCTCTTTCCTTATTCGCTGCAAAATCAGCGCCTTTTGCAAGCATTCTCAACTGCAAAATCACGCGAGCTTTAAGTTGCTCACGTTCAGCTTTACTCATATCTAAAGCATTAGCCCCTGCAGTGAATACGATTGTTACGATACCTTCCGCTTGAACATAAGCAACATATTGCGAATATTGATGTTTATAGGAAATATATTCTGCTAACTCATCAACAAAATGCTTAATTTCACGTGCTGCCGCAGTACGAAAAGCTTGAGAAGTGCCTGAACTTTCGCGTAATAGCAAGCGGAAAACGTTCGTACTATTAGTGATGAATTCAAAAAATGTATCAACAGAAACAGAAATAACGCTACCGCCAGCATCAATACGTTTACGCGCTTGACGCATTAATTGGCGCAACATCAAACCAGCCTCATCCACCATTTCTAAGCCGAGTTCATCCATATCGCTAAAATGACGATAGAAAGATGTAGGCGCAATTCCAGCCTCGCGGGCAACTTCTCTCAAACTCAAATTAGAAAAACTTTTTTCTGCACTAAGTTGATTAAATGCCGCATCCACTAAAGCGCGACGAGTCTTTTCTTTTTGAACAGCGCGAACACCAGCCATTATTTCAACCCACCTAGAATAGATTTAACTTCATCGCTGACCGCACTTGCCACACGCTCATAACGATTACGCAATGGTGAACCAGGACGATAAACCAACGCAATGGTACGTGATGGCTCAGGCGAATAACAAGGAATATATTTCACACCTTTGCGCGTGCCTTCATTCAGCACCGCTAATTCAGGCATAAAAGTGATACCAGCATTTGCTGCCACCATATTGCGCAAAGTTTCAAGGCTAGTCGCTTGGAAATGGGAATTTTCTTTTGCGCCAGCAGTGAAGCAATAATCTAGCGCTTGATTACGCAAACAATGGCCATCATCAAGCATTAACATTTCTTGCCCATTTAACTGGTTCATTGGAAGTTTACTTTCTTGAGCCCAAGGATGATGCTCAGATACGGCAAGTAACATTTTCTCGTTGAAAATAGGTACTTCAATAAAAGCCTCAGTTTCTGGAACAGTGGCAACGATAGCACAATCTAAACGCCCCGTTTCCAATTGTTCTAATAATTGATGCGTTTGCGCTTCATAAAGAAAAACTTCTAAATCAGGGAATGCCGCTTTTAACGTTGGCACAATATAAGGGAGCAAATAAGGACCAACTGTTGGAATTAAACCGATGTGTAATGGCCCTGTCATTTCTTTACCTTGATTACTCGCCATTTCTTTCAATAATTTAACTTCTCGAAGAACTGTACGAGCCTGATCAACCAATAACATCCCAGATTGAGTAAACAACACTTTACGACTAGTGCGCTCTAACAAGATAATACCGAGCTCATCTTCTAATTTACGAATTTGACCACTTAATGTTGGTTGACTCACATTACAAGAATCGGCAGCACGGCGGAAATGTTTATATTCAGATAAGGCAACAAGATATTCTAGATCACGGATATTCATGAGATTTTCCCTATAGAAAAATTCAATTAAAAGAATAGAATTAATTGATTATGACTATATCATAATTTTCCCTATAATACAGCGCATAAAATTTAAATTAACAACCAATAGGAGAAAAAAAACAATGTCTAGTATGGAAGGAAAAAAAGTCCCTCAAGTGACATTCCGCACTCGTCAGGGTGATAAATGGGTTGATGTAACTACCTCTGAATTATTTGATAACAAAACAGTGATCGTGTTCTCATTACCGGGAGCATTCACTCCAACTTGCTCATCATCGCACTTACCACGTTACAACGAATTAGCACCAGTATTCAAAAAATACGGTGTAGACGATATTCTTGTTGTATCTGTAAATGATACTTTCGTAATGAACGCATGGAAAGAAGATGAAAAATCTGAAAACATCACTTTCATTCCAGATGGTAATGGTGAATTTACCAAAGGCATGGGTATGTTAGTTGGTAAAGAAGATTTAGGTTTCGGTAAACGTTCATGGCGTTATTCTATGCTTGTAAAAAACGGCGTAGTTGAAAAAATGTTTATCGAACCAAACGAACCAGGCGATCCGTTCAAAGTATCAGATGCTGACACTATGTTGAAATACCTTGCACCACAACACCAAGTGCAAGAGTCTATTTCAATCTTCACAAAACCTGGCTGTCCTTTCTGTGCAAAAGCAAAACAACTTTTACACGATAAAGGCTTAAGCTTCGAAGAAATCGTATTAGGTCACGATGCAACAATCGTGAGCGTACGTGCAGTTTCAGGTCGTACTACTGTTCCACAAGTGTTTATCGGTGGTAAACACATTGGCGGTAGCGACGATTTGGAAAAATACTTTGCATAAGCAGGCAAGTATTTAGCTGGTTATTATTTGGGAATGTAATTTAAAGGGCGCATTAAGCGCCCTTTTCATTTGTTCGAATTTATTGCAAAAATCAATAATGGGGCGGAGGTGTTTCTTCAGATTGACTTGCAATGTTAGACGGTTGAAAATCTTTTAATTTATTTGCCATATAACGCAATTGGACGTGCATTTTATCAATATCAAATTGCTGTTGAACTAAAGCGTGATTTAATTCATCTAATAACTGTTCCTGAAATGCAATTTTCGTTTCAAGTTCCTCGATGCGATTTTCTAACATTTGTTGAATTTGCATAAATTTTCTCTAAATTCTAAAAAAAAGTTGAGAATAGATAGAAAGCCATTTAATCTATTCCTCGTATTATTCCATTCATTATAAAGGATTAACTCATATGTTAAAAATTCAAAAATTATCTATCGCAGCATTAATGGTAAGTGCGGTGATTTCTGGCCAAGTTTTTGCAGAGGATAGCGCATTCGATGAGAAAGCTGCATCTTATGCCGTAGGTACACTCATGGGCGGTCAAATGAAAGATCTTGTAGATTCACACAAAGAAGTCATCAAATATGATAATGCACGTATTTTAGATGGCTTAAAAGATGCTTTAGAAGGTAAAGTGGATGTTCGTAAAGATGAAAAAATCCAAAAAACCTTAGAATCTATTGAAGCAAAATTAATGGCTGCATCAAAAGCAAAAGCAGAATTGATTGCTAAACAAGCAAAAGAAGAAGGTGATAAATTCCGTGCTGAATTTGCTAAAGGTAAAGATGTAAAAACTACGCAATCTGGTTTAATGTACAAAATTGAAAATGCTGGTAAAGGCGACGCAATCAAAGCAACAGATACCGTTAAAGTACATTACACGGGTAAATTACCAAATGGAAAAGTATTTGATAGCTCCGTAGAGCGCGGTCAACCTGTAGAATTCCAACTTGATCAGGTAATTAAAGGGTGGACTGAAGGTCTTCAATTAGTGAAAAAAGGCGGAAAAATTCAATTAGTTATTGCCCCTGAATTAGGCTATGGCGAACAAGGTGCTGGCGCATCTATTCCACCAAATTCAACATTAATTTTTGATGTGGAAGTATTAGACGTCAATCCCAAAGCTACAAAATAATTAATAAGTTTAATAGCGCGCGTTCTTTAACGCGTGCTTTTTATTATAAAAACGAGCGAAATTTTTACCGCACTTTTAACCTAACACCATGACTTTAAACGACAAATATCCTTTCACCGACGAAGATCGCACTATCATAAACTCCTACAAAGCGGTCGTTGATGGTGTAAGCGCACTGATTGGCGAACACTGCGAAATCGTGCTTCATTCTCTAGAAGATATTGAACATTCTGCTATTTGTATTGCTAACGGACATAACACTAATCGACAAGTTGGTTCGCCAATCACCGATCTTGCCTTACGTTCGCTACGAAATATGCAAAGCGAAAGTGTTTCAAAGCCTTATTTTACACGAGCAAAAGGCAGCGTACTGATGAAATCAGTAACTATCGCTATTCGTAATAAAACTCAACGTATTATTGGTTTACTTTGCATCAATATCAATTTAGATGTACCCGTGTCTCAATTTTTGCAATGTTTTATGCCAACGGAGCATACAAATGAAACATCTTCAGTGAACTTTGCGAGTTCAGTTGAAGACTTGGTTGCGCAGACTATTGAAAAAACAATAGAAGAAGTCAATGCAGATCGCTCTGTTGCCAATAATACTAAAAACCGACAAATCGTCCTTTCTCTTTACGAAAAAGGTATTTTTGATATTAAAGATGCGATTAATTTAGTCGCAGAACGTTTAGATATTTCCCGACATACGGTTTACCTCTACATCCGCCAAATCAAACAAGAGCAAGAATAATGCGCTATGTTATCGCCGTCAAAAGCCCTATTTACGGAAAGCAAGGGGCATTTTTAGCTTATCAATTTGCAGACGCCTTAATCAAAAAAGGCCACGAAATCTCACAGATTTTTTTCTTTCAAGATGGAGTAAGTAACGGAAATGCATTAGCGTATCCAGCTAATGATGAAGTTAATTTACAAAAACATTGGCAAATGTTTTCCATCGACCACAATGTTCCTTTACATTTATGTGTTGCAGCATCTCAACGACGAGGTATCGTCGATAACTTAACCACATCAACCACAGATCACTACAATCTTGCAGAGGGATTCATAATTGCAGGCCTTGGTGAATTTATGGCAGCAAGTTTAAAAGCAGATCGAGTAATAACCCTATGAAAATAGCCTTTTTATTTCGCACATCTCCACATGGCGCATCCATTTCACGAGAAGGCTTAGATGCCATTCTTGCCGCAACAGCTTTTTGTAATCCAGATGACATTGGCGTATTTTTTATAGATGATGGTGTACTAAATCTTATTAATCATCAACAACCTGAACTCATTCAACAGAAAGACTTCATTAGAACCTTTAAATTATTAGATTTATATGATGTAGAACAACGCTTTATCTGTACGGAGTCTTTACAGAAATTTAAGATAGAGGATAAGCAACTCATCCTATCTTGTGAAAAAATTGACCGCTCTTTATTAATAGAAAAACTTACTCAAGCTGAAAAATTGTTCACTTTCTAAGGAATATCATGCTTTATACATTTTCTCAATCAGATTATCCCCAAACTGAACTAGATGACTATTTTTCATATATTACAGAAAAAGATGCGGTAGTATTATGGCAAGATGGTGTGTTATTGGCAGTAAAATACCTTGATTATTTTGCTAGATGTAAGGCGAATTGTATGATGTTAGAACAAGATGTTTTAGCAAGAAATCTCACCGCACTTTTACCTCAAAGCAGCAAGATAAAATTAATTTCAATAGAAGAACTTGTTGAAATCACAGAGAATTATTCACCACAGCTATCACTATAAAAATCAAACAATCTAGTAAATACTCGAGTTAATTATCAGATATTACCTATAAACAAAAAGTGCG
>NZ_LYCK01000012.1 GCF_001679045.1 Haemophilus haemolyticus | reverse complement strand
ACTCAGACCAAGTGCGTAATACTAACAAAGTGAACTTTGTAGGCACAGGTATAGCCACGGTAACAGGTGAAACAGATGCGAATGGTGTTCGTACGATTACTGTAAACGTATCAAATGGCTTAGTGGATGTTGCAAAGAATGAAGCTGGTACAGAAACAGGTGCAGTAACAGGACCGAAGAAAGCAGCTGAAGATGCATTAAAAGCGGCGCAAGCTAAATTAGATGAGTTAAACAATAAACCAACAGCAACAGATGAGGAGAAAAAAGCTGCTCAAGATGCAGTAAATAAAGCTCAAAGTGCGGTGAATAATGCACCTAGTTTGATTGCAACAGCCGAAAATGTTGCGGATATGATTAACAAATCTGGCTTTAACTTGAAAACTTCTGCAGCAGAAGGTCAGAAAGTGAAAGGCACGAAAGATGAAGGAGAGTTAATCAATCCAGGTGAAACCGTTGAAATGGTAGCTGGCAAAAATATGTCAGTGAAACAAGATGAAAACGGTAAAGTGACTTACGCAACGAAAGACGATGTAGAGTTCAACACAGTTAAAATCGCAAATCCAAATGGTGCGACTTATACCGATAAAAACAACAACCCTCTTGTGAAAGCGGATGATGGTAAGTACTATCCAGCAGATCAAGTGGAAAATGGTAAGGTGAAAGATCCTGCAACAGCAACACCAGTTGAAGCAGATAAAGTCACAACTAAAGCAGCACCATCGGTTGAATTTAAAGCTGAGAATGCAACTCCTGCGACAAATAACACAGGTAAAGATAAAGATGGTAAGGTTGTTGAACCTACAACAGCATTAAACATCTCATCTGACGATGGTAAACCGACACAATTAAAAGGTGTGGGTTCAGTCTTGAATACAACTGCAGTACCAACAGCTCCAGAGGGTACTAAGGATGGTAAGACTGTAACTCCTGAAGCTGAACAACCTAAGTTAGTAAATTTAGAAGGTAAGAAGGATCCTAAAACAGGTAAAGTTACTGAGCCATTAAGTGATGAGACTTTAAATTCAGCTGCAACAGTTCGTGATATAGTGAATATGGGCTGGATTGTGTCAGCGAAAGACGGCAACGGTTACACTGATGTTGTGAAGAACGCTAACAAAGTGGATTTCAAAGGGGGAACTGGCATTACTATTACAGGTAAAACCCTTGAAGATGGCACCCGCCAATTGACTGTAGGCATCAAAGAGGGAGAAGTTACTGATAAAGTAACCGTTACTCATAAAGATGGAACCAAAACCGAAGCTGTTAAGATCGGAGATAATTATTACAAGCTCGGTAAAGATGGAAAACCAGAAGGTTTCCAAACAGATGTGAATGGTAAACCTGCAGGTACCCCATTAAATATCGATAAAGATAATGATGTGATAACTAACAGCGGTTCAGGCTTTGTTACTGGTAATACCGTGGCAACAGCAATCCAAGAGTCCGGTTGGAATGTTGGTTTGGCTGATTCATCTAAAGCTAATGAAGCATTTAATGATAGTAGTAAAGCGTTATCAGCAGATAAACTTGAAAAAGTAAATCCAGATGACAATGTTCGTTTTGCCGATGGTAAAAATACTAAAGTCCAAGCTGCAACTATGGATGAGGTGAATAAAGATGGTAAAAAAATCACCAATACCTATGTGAGATTTAATGTTGATTTACCAATTAGTCAAATTACTTCTGAAGATAAGGATGGTAATAAGGTTGCTAAAGCTGCTGATGGTAAATGGTACCCAGTTAAAGAGGGTAAACCTGATACAACCAAAGAAGCCTTAGAACCAAGTAACGTTCGTACATCAGCTTCCATGGATCCTGATAGTTTAGGAGATAAATATACCTCAACAACAAGTCGTGAAGAGGGTTTAACTCCAACTCAGCTTGGTGAATTGACGGGTAAACAAGAAGCTGCCGCAAAAGCCGCAGAAGAGAAGATTAAGGATTTATTGAAAGGTCAATCTAAGGATGTTATTGAGGCCGCTTCTAAAGCTGCAGTGGATGCGGCAAAAGAAGAAGCTAAAGTACAATATCTAAAAGATAATGGCTTAGATAAAGGTACTGGTGGTACAGTCATCTCTAATGTTGCATGGGGTACGAAACCAAGTGATGCGGTGAATGTTGATCAATTACAAAATAGTGGCATCAATGTTCATTCTAGAACGGTAGAAGGTTCAACAGGTAAAGTCATTTCAGGTAATACTTCTCCAACTAAAGTTAAAATGGATGAGACGGTTAATGTTGATGCTGGTAACAATATCGAGATTACACGTAATGGTCGTGATATTGCGATCGCAACTTCAATGACCCCTCAATTTGACAGTGTTCAGTTTGGTGATAAAGGGCCTAAGATCACTAATAAGGCTGGAAATATCAACGTAAGTGGTCCAGATGGTAAAACACCTACTAAAATTACAGGTGTGGCTCCAGGTGAAATTTCAGCAACTTCTAAAGATGCTATAAATGGTAGCCAGTTACATGCAGTTGCTTCAAACTTGAACAACAAGATCAATAAAGTTGGTAAACATGCCGATGCAGGTACTGCAAGTGCATTAGCGGCTGCGAATATTCCGCAAGCTTATACACCAGGTAAGAGCTTAGTTGGTATTGCAGCTGGTAACTATCAAGGGCAAAATGGTCTTGCAGTAGGTATGTCTCGTATCTCTGATAACGGTAAGATTATTATCCGTTTATCTGGTACGGCAAATAGCCAAGGTAAAACTGGCGTTGCAGCTGGCGTAGGTTACCAATGGTAATCAGCTGATAGCGAAAACATAATGAAAAAACACCGCAAAGTGCGGTGTTTTTTTATGTCTTTTTTATTTATTCTCATTTAGAAAAGAGGATTTTTATGATGAAAATCCACTTCAAAGCAGGCTCCAAAACTTGCGGAAAATCTACCGCACTTTTTTGCTAAATGAGAAAATGCCAACAGGATTTTAACATTGCATTAGCAATTGTTTTTCAATAATTAGTTTAATAGTTTCAATTACTTACAATCTTAACAAATTGAATTGAGAGTCAATCTCAATACGAAATTTTCCCTTCGATAAAAATAAAAAAATTTATGATCTCAGTCAATAAAACAATCGTTTTACTCTAGTCTGGGTAACTCTGAAGGAGTATCCTTATTTCCAGAGTGGTTATTGTGATGTATTGGCGTCATGCCTTCCACCTACTTTCTGTTTCTATCTATACATACTTTGGGGGAAAATATGAACCGTTTTGTTATAGGTGATCCGAAAGATTGCATTGGATGCAATACCTGTATGGCTGCTTGCAGCGAAGTACACAAAGCTTTTGGATTACAATCCTTTCCGCGGTTACAAGTAATGCGTAACGACGATATTACTGTGCCGATCTTATGTCGTCATTGTGATGATTCACCTTGTGCTACGGTATGTCCTGTGCATGCAATTAAGCACGAAAATGACACTATTCAATTAAATGAAGGTTTGTGTATTGGCTGTAAACTTTGCGCCATTGCTTGTCCATTCGGGGCGATTACTCAACATGGTAGCGCGCCATTAGACGCACCAAACCACTACGACAGTTTCTCTTTCACAGATGCGGTAAAACGTGATATTCGCACCGCACCGAATAATACTGATGTTCATAATATGCTTGCATGGGAACCTGGTGTAAAAGCTATCGCAGTAAAATGCGACCTTTGCTATTTCCGTGAAGATGGCCCTGCTTGTATTCAAACTTGCCCAACAAAAACTTTATTCTTAATTAGTGATGAGAGTATCGAACAAGCAAATCGCAAAAAACGCGAAATGGCAATGGTGGGTTCTCCTGTCGTGCCAAGATAAAAGTTTATTGTTTGTTTACTCGTTAATCAATGGAGTGAAATTATGAGTTCTTCAATCAGTTTGCTCATCACGTCCTTGTTGATTTATGTCGTTGGTGCGTTTATTTCTCTCGCTGTGCGAAAAAATGAACAACTTTCAATCAATATATCCGGCGTGACCGGTATACTTGGTGGCTTGTTAGGCATTGTTGCCTGCATTCCCGTGCTTATCAGCAACGATACGGTCGTTGATGTGTTTTCAACCCCTTTCGACTTCGCCCAATTTTCAATCCGCATTGACGGATTAGCTGCGTTTATGGTGTGTGTCATTTCTTTAATGGTTATTATCACCGCACTTTATTCCTTTTCCTATGTGAAAGAATACATTGGCAAAGGCGCTGGCACGATGGGCTTCTTTATGAATTTGTTTATCGCCTCAATGGTTGCCTTAGTCACCAGCGATAACGCTTTCTATTTTTTAGTGTTCTTTGAAATGATGTCTTTGGCATCTTACTTCTTAGTACTAACCGAACAAGATGACAACGCAACCAATGCGGGCTTGTTGTATTTCTTCATTGCTCACGCTGGTTCTGTGTTGATTATGATCGCTTTCTTTATTTTCTATTGCTACGCAGGTAGCTTTGAATTTGAAGCCTTCCGCCACACCGAGCTTTCAATGCCTTTAGCCTTTACGGTATTTATTTTGGCATTTCTTGGTTTCGGTGCAAAAGCTGGGATGATTCCATTGCATAGCTGGTTACCAAAAGCTCACCCTGCTGCACCTTCCCATGCTTCTGCAATGATGTCTGGTGTGATGGTTAAAATCGGTATCTTCGGGATTATCAAAGTTGGTATTGATCTACTTGGCGCACACAATATGTGGTTTGGTGTGATTGTGCTTGCTTTTGGCGCAGTTTCTTCTGTGCTTGGCGTACTTTATGCCTTAGCAGAACATGACATCAAAAAACTTTTGGCGTATCACACCGTAGAAAACATCGGCATTATTATGATGGGTGTGGGTGTCGGTATGATTGGTATGGCAATCCATAATCCTGTACTTGCTATTGTCGGTTTACTTGGCGGTTTATATCACTTACTTAACCATGCGGTATTCAAAGGCTTATTGTTCTTGGGTGCTGGTTCTGTAATGTACCGTTTACATTCAAAAGATATGGATTTAATGGGCGGACTTGGCAAATTAATGCCATTTACTGCTTTCTGTTTCTTGATTGGTACCATGGCAATTTCTGCATTACCACCGTTTAACGGTTTTGTGAGTGAATGGTTTACTTATCAATCTTTATTCAGCCTAAGCCAACACAATGATGTGGTATTACGCATTGCAGGCCCTGTTGCAATCATTATGCTTGCCTTAACTGGTGCGCTTGCCGCACTTTGTTTCGTGAAAGTGTATGGTATTAGCTTTGGTGGTGCACCACGCAGCGAAAAAGCAGCACATGCACGCGAAGTGCCAAAACCAATGGTGATTGCAATGGCAATCTTGGCATTATTCTGCGTACTTTTAGGTGTGGGCGCTTCTGTGGTAACGCCAATTATTGCCAATATTGCAACCGCACTTTCTCATAATGACATGCTTAATTTATCGGAAAATGGCGTAGTGGTCGCAAGCAATACACCGAATACGGTGCTTTCTACACCAATGGTGAGCATTATGTTGATTGCATTCTTTGTGTTGCCATTTATGTATTACGCTTACACCAAAGGCAATCGTATGGCAGATCGTGCAAAAGGCAATCCTTGGGCTTGTGGTTATGCTTACGAAATGGATATGGCAGCATCTGCGGGTAGTTTTACTCGTCCGCTTCGTATTATCTTCAAACCGCTTTATACCTTGCGTCAAGTGCTTGATCCTGCGCCTGCTGGTGCAAAAGGTATCAATGCATTAATTTCAGGTGCGACCAAAACAGAACCATTCTGGGAAGAAAAAGTAACAATGCCGATTGCGCATTTTATCCCATGGTTAGGTCGTAAAATCCAATGGCTACAACAAGGCGACTTCCGCGTTTATTGCGTGTACTTCGTGATTGCCTTGGTTGTGTTATTACTTTCCATTGCGTTGATGTAGGAGGAAATTATGATTTCATTACCTTCAGAAATTTCCACTTCCGCTGGAATGTTCCTTTTAGCCATTGTGCAAGCGTTAATTCTTCTCGCTTTGGCACCGCTCTTTTCAGGCATTTCACGGATGATTCGGGCTCGTATTCAATCTCGTCGTGGCCCGGGCTTGTTACAAGATTATCGCGACATTGCTAAATTAATGACGCGTCAAAATATTTGGCCAGATAATGCGGGTTGGGTATCTCGTGTTATGCCTTATGTGTTAATTAGCACCGTCATGGTGGTTGCGATGAGTTTACCCATGTTTACTCATCACTCACCGTTTGGGGCAGGCAGTGATTTAATCACCGTTATTTATTTGTTTGCGTTGTTCCGCTTTTTCTTCTCAATTGCGGGTTTGGATTCTAACAGTACGTTCTCAAGTTTAGGTGCAAGCCGTGAAGTGACATTAGGCGTACTTGTTGAACCAATCTTAATGTTGGCATTCATCGTGATTGCTTTAATTGCAGGTTCTACGAATTTTGCAGTAATTAGCACCGCACTTTCTAGCCAACCTTGGCAATATCCCGTTGCAACGGTGATTGCCTTAGTTGCCGCTGCTTTTGCGATCTTTATCGAAATGGGCAAAATCCCATTTGACTTGGCTGAAGCAGAACAAGAACTTCAAGAAGGCCCACTTACTGAATATTCAGGCCCTTCTTTCGCCTTATTGAAAGTCGGTTTGAGTTTAAAATCAATGGTGGTTGCCTCTATCTTTGTGAGCGTGCTTTTCCCATTCGGTGCAGCACAAGAGTTCACGGTAAGTGCGGTCATTTTAGGCATCGTTTCTTTCTTTGTGAAATTGCTCGTGGTATTTATCGCCGCATGTGTATTTGAAAACACATTGGCACGTACCCGCTTTATGCTAACAGGACGTTTAACTGTGGTCGGTTTCGGCATTTCAGTGTTGGCGTTTGTGTTTTACTTCACAGGATTGTAAGGAGGAAATATGGAACGTTTAGCACTAATTACAATCATTTTGCCATTTGTCGGTGCGTTTATTGTGGGGTTGAACAAACAATCTTTTCCAAAAATTGCCACAATTTTTGCCGCACTTGCTACCCTTGGCACACTTGCTGTGGCGGGGCAGTGGTATGCAAATGGCGCACAATCTGTCACCTATGATTTAGTTAAATTTGGTGATACCGCAATCTTCGGCGTGACCTTAGATGCAGTGAGTACATTAATTGCCTTTGCCGTTGTGGGTTTAGGTTTCTTAATTTGCTTATATTCTTGTGGTTATTTAACCGATAAAAACCGTGAACATCCGCATAACGGATTACCTCGTTTTTATGCTTTCTTATTGATTTTCATTGGTGCAATGGCAGGCTTGGTGTATTCATCAACTTTAGCCGGTCAGTTGCTTTTCTTTGAAATCACTGGGGGATGTTCTTGGGCATTAATCAGCTATTATCAAAGCCAAAAAGCAATGGCGGCTGCGATGAAAGCGTTGATTATCACTCACGTAGGTTCATTAGGTTTATATCTTGCTGCGGCTTATTTATTTAGCCAATCTGGCACATTCTCTATCACCGCGTTAGAACATCTTGCACCAGAAGCGAAAACCATTGTGTTATTTGGCGTGATGTTTGCCGCGTGGGGTAAATCAGCACAACTTCCAATGCAAATTTGGTTACCAAATGCGATGGAAGCGCCAACACCAGTCAGTGCGTATTTGCACGCAGCATCAATGGTAAAAGTGGGCGTCTATATTTTCGCTCGTTCCGTGATGTCAGCTGGTGAAATTCCGCACATTGTGGGTGAAGTGGGAATTGTGATGGCAATGATTACATTGATTTATGGTTTCTTAATGTACTTGCCACAAGCGGATTTAAAACGCTTACTTGCGTATTCAACTATTACTCAACTTTCTTACATTTTCATCGGGCTTTCTCTTGCAGCATTAGGTTCTAAATTAGCCTTTGTTGCGGCGATTGCTTATATCTTTAACCACGCCTTTGCGAAAAGCTTATTCTTCTTGGTAGCGGGTTCATTGAGTTATGCCACTGGCACACGTTCAATGCCTCGTTTACAAGGGATTATGCGCACCATGCCTGTTGTTGGTACTGGATTTGGTATTGCCGCATTGGCTATTGCTGGTGTGCCGCCGTTTAATGGTTTCTTCAGCAAATTCCCATTATTTGCCGCAGGTTTCGACCTTGGACAAGAATATTCATGGGTAACTTGGTTAATGGTGATTGCGTTGATTGAATCTACTGCAACATTTGTTTGGTTGCTTTATAAATTTGGTCAATGTGTTATCGGTAAACCATCTGAAGACGTGCAAAATGCGCAACCATTGCCATTCTCTATGACATTTGTTTTAGTGATTTTAATGGTGATGTCTGTGTGTTCTAGCTTTATCGCTGCCTATTGGTTAGGCCTTGCGGGTTAAGGAGAGAATTATGTTAATGATCAATGTATTAGCGAGTTTGCTCATCATTACATCGCTTTGTGTCATTATGGCAAAAACCGCAAAAAAATCCGCGTTGTGCTATGGCTTACAGTCTCTTGTATTGGTGGTGTTATTCGTTTATTTGGCATTTGAAATGCAAGCTCACGAACTTTATATGTGGTCCATTAGTGCATTCATCACGAAAGTATTATTAGTGCCAGGAATTTTAATCTTTTCTTTACGAAAAATTGATGAAAGTCAAACTCCTGCAGGAATGAATGTCGCTTGGTTGATCCCGATCACATCTATCATCGTTTGCTTATGTTACTTTGTTGTCATTCCAGTGAACTTACCGTTAGTTGAACATTTAAAACCAGCGTTGTCAGTATCACTTAGTCACTTCCTTTTAGGTTTAGTGTGTATTGTGAGCCAACGCAATATTGTGAAACAAGTTTTCGGTTATTGTTTAATGGAAAACGGTGCGCATTTAACGTTGGCTTTACTTGCCAACAATGCGCCAGAATTAGTTGAAATCGGCATTGCCACCGATGCGATTTTTGCGGTCATCATTATGGTGGTGTTGGTGAATAAAATTTACCGCACTTTCAACACTGTTGATGCCAAACAACTTATGAGTTTAAAGGGGTAACGCTATGTATGAACAATGGATAATTGCGTTATTAGTCGCACCTTTAGTCATCGCTTTTGAAAGCTTTGCACTACGCGGAACAAAAAATCGGACAGTTTGTACTGCATTCCATATTACCGGGTTAATTTTGATGTTGTTCTTTTCCGTACAAGTCATTTCTGGCGTGTTGGAAAAAGGCAGTATCAGTGCATTTAACAACTGGGTGTATGTTGATAGTCTTTCTGCCATTTTCTTAGGCTTAATTGCTGTCGTGGGTTCACTTGCTGGTGTGTATTCCATCGGTTATATGAACACAGAATTGGAAGAAGGGCATATTGATTTTAAAACCTATTCACATTATCACGGTTTCTTACACTTATTCTTCTTTACGATGATTGTGTCAGTTATCACCAATAACTTAATTTTAATGTGGGTTGCAATTGAAGCAACAACATTAAGCTCTGCGTTTTTGGTCGGTACTTACAAACAAAAAACATCTCTTGAAGCTGCGTGGAAATACATCATCATCTGTTCTGTGGGCGTCGCTTTTGGTTTATACGGCACACTTTTAACCTTTGCGAATGCAAATGGCGTGCTTGCTGATCCAAGCCAAGCGATTTTCTGGTCAGCCGTGAATCAACAAGCTACAGGTTTAAACCCAATGTTGATGTATATCGCATTCGCTTTCGTATTGATTGGTTTCGGCACGAAGTGCGGTCTATTTCCAATGCATACTTGGTTATCAGACGCACACAGTGAAGCACCAAGCCCAGTGAGTGCAATTTTATCAGCGGTGTTATTAAACTGTGCAATGCTTGTGGTATTGCGTTACTACACATTAGTTTCAAAAGCAGTTGGCGCAGAATTTCCACAAACTTTAATGTTGATCTTTGGTTTACTTTCAGTGCTTGTGGCGGCGTTATTTATCATCGTGCAATTTGATATTAAACGTATGCTTGCTTACTCAAGTATCGAAAATATGGGCTTGATCAGCTTTGCTTTCGGTCTTGGTGGCCCAATTGGGGTATTTGCAGGTTTACTTCACACCATCAACCACAGCCTTGCGAAAACTTTATTATTCTGTGCATCGGGTAATATTCTATTGAAATATAAAACTCGCGATATGAATCAAGTGCGTGGATTATGGCGTGTTGCACCAGTGAGTGCGGTGCTTTTCGCTGGTGGTGCGTTGGCATTAGGTGGTATCCCTCCATTTAACGTATTTGTGAGTGAATTTAGTGTTGTGGTCGCAGGGATTACAGCAGGTAAAACTTGGTTAGTTATTTTATGCTTAATTTTACTTACCATCGTGCTTGCAGGACTTGCCTTAATGCTATTAAAAACAGTGCTTGGCAAACAACCTGATAATGTGGAAGCAGGCGAAGTCAGTAAAGTCTCTTTGGCGGCAATGGCCATACTATTGTTGTTAATGTTTGTAATGGGTATCCATATTGCAGAGCCAATCTTGCAGTTACTAAAAAGTGCGGTAGGAATTGTGCTTGGATCTGAACATGTGTCCTTTGGCGATATGCTAGTTTTACCTTGGCAAAGTTTAGCGAAATGATCGACAACTGGGGGAAAAAATGGAATTAACTAAAAATACATCGGTCGATCCGGTAAAAATGCTCGGCAAAAATTATATTGAAGCCGTTAATGCAAAATTTCCGAATACCATTTTAGATGAGGAGTGGTCTACATCGAATCAAGTAACTTTAACGGTGAAAACTAATATGTTACCTGATGTGGTGGAATATCTTTACTATCAACATGAAGGCTGGTTGCCATTAGTTTTTGGTAACGATGAACGCTCAATTCATGGTCATTATGCTGTTTATTACGTGCTTTCTATGGAAGGTGTCGTCAAGACTTTTGTGACGATTAAAGCACTCGTAGATCCAGTCACACTCGAATTTCCTTCCGTAACACCGAAAGTCAAAGCAGCGGTGTGGGGCGAACGTGAATTATTTGATATGTACGGTTTAAAAGCCGTCGGTCTTCCCGATCAACGTCGTTTAGTGTTACCAGATGACTGGCCAGATGATCTTTACCCATTACGTAAAGATTCGATGGATTACCGTTTGCGTCCAGATCCAACTACGGCAACGGAAACCTATGAGTTCATTAACGAAAAAGGTGAGGCGCGTATCGTTCCTATTGGTCCTCTCCACATTACATCAGATGAACCGGGACACTTCCGTTTGTTTGTCGATGGGGAAGATATTATTGATGCAGACTACCGTTTATTCTATGTACACCGTGGTATGGAAAAATTGGCAGAAACCCGAATGGATTACGATCAAGTCAATTTCTTGGCTGACCGTGTGTGCGGTATCTGTGGTTTTACCCATAGCGTTGCTTATGCTAACTCAGTCGAAAATGCGTTAGGTATTCAAATTCCTGAACGTGCACAATGGATTCGTGCAATTTTGTTGGAAGTTGAACGCTTGCACAGTCATTTATTGAACTTAGGTTTATCTAGCCACTTTACCGGTTTTGATACAGGCTTTATGCAGTTCTTCCGTGTTCGTGAAAAATCGATGACTCTTGCAGAAGTGCTTACTGGTGCACGTAAAACCTATGGTATCAACTTAATCGGTGGCGTGCGTCGTGATATGTTGAAACACCAACGTGAACAATGTATTAAGCTTATTGCAGAAATGCGTGAAGAAATTAAAACATTGGTGGATATTTTACTCAATACGCCAAATATGGAACAACGTACTGTGGGCGTAGGTAAATTAGAACGCCAAGTAGCACGTGATTTCAGTCCTGTTGGACCATTAATTCGTGCCTCTGGTTTTGCCCGTGATGTGCGTAAAGTTCACCCATTCTCAGGCTATGGCGATGTGCCATTCAATGTTTTCACTGAAGACGGTTGTGATGTCATTTCTCGTGTGAAAGTGCGGGTAAATGAAGTGTTTGAATCCATGAATATCATTGATTATATGGTGGATAACTTGCCAACTGGTGCGATTATCACTGAAGGTTTCAATTACACCCCTGGACGTTTTGCTTTAGGTATCACGGAAGCGCCGCGTGGTGAAGATATTCACTGGTCAATGCTTGGCGATAACCAAAAATTATATCGCTGGCGTTGTCGTGCAGCGACTTATGCAAACTGGCCAACTTTACGTTATATGTTGCGTGGCAATACGGTATCAGATGCGCCACTTATCATTGGTAGCCTTGACCCTTGCTATTCTTGTACTGACCGTGTGACAGTGGTGGATGTACGTAAACGCAAAGCACAAACGGTTTCTTACAAAGAAATCGAACGCTACGGCATTGAACGTAAAAATTCACCATTAAAATAGGGGGCGCACAATGTTTAAATTACTTAAAACCGTATTAAATGCGGGGGATGTTACCACTAAATATCCGTTTAAACCCTATGAAGTTGATCCTGATTTCCGTGGTAAACCAGAACTGAATTCTGATCAATGTATTGTTTGTGCAGCCTGTACAATGGCATGTCCAGCTAATGCGCTTACCATGCGTACTGATCCAGAAACAGGCGAACGTACTTGGTCATTATTTTTAGGCCGCTGCATTTTCTGTGGCCGTTGTGAAGAAGTTTGCCCAACAAAAGCGATTCGTTTAAGCCAAGATTTTGAATTATCAGTCAGCAATAAACAGGATCTTTATCAAGAAACAACCTTCACTACAACGATTTGTCATCAATGTGGTCAGCCTTTTGTTTCTCATAAAGAACTCAATTATGCCGTGGATTTATTCAAACAAACGTTGGATAACGATGAACTGGTAAAACATAAATTAGCGGTGCTCAATACTTGCCCAACCTGTAAACGCCAAAACAGTTTGGAAAAAACCGCCGATATGGAATCCAATATGCGCGTGAAATTGGCGTTATTTGATCACGTTAGGGAGATTGCAAGATGAACACACAAATCCCAATGCCCGTGAATGGTATTTCAACGCCATTTAGTGTGGATGAAAACATTGCGAAAATGAAACAAACTTTGTTGAAAAATATTCAACGTTCCGCTTATGTTTACCGTGTTGACTGTGGCGGTTGTAATGGTTGTGAAATTGAAATTTTTAGTACCATTACACCAACCTTTGACGCAGAACGTTTTGGGATTAAGGTTGTTGCATCACCTCGCCATGCGGATATTTTATTATTTACTGGTGCGGTAACTCGTGCAATGCGTACACCGGCAATGCGTGCTTATCAAGCTGCACCCGATCCAAAAATCTGTATTTCTTATGGGGCGTGCGGTTGTGGTGGCGGTATTTTCCATGACTTATATTGCGTGTGGGGCGGTAGCGATCAAATTGTACCAATTGATGTGTATATTCCCGGTTGTCCTCCAACTCCAGCGGCGACTATTTATGGTTTTGCAATGGCACTTGGTTTACTTGATCAAAAACTAAAAGGTAAACAAGAAGTTGCCGATCCTAATGCTGAGGCTAAATTACGTTTCCCAAATATTCCATTAGATTTACGCGTGGAATTAGAACGTGAAGCGCGTCGTTTGGCAGGTTATCGACAAGGTGGAGACATTGCTAATCAATTTATGAGTATGATGTCTGAAAAAGATCAGGTTCCATTTGGTGTTCGTCTTGGCGAATTTTTGGAACGTGAAGCGGATCCTCGTTTGAGTGAAATCGTAAACCGATTACATGCAATTAGTATGCCGTTTTCGGGATAGTCTAATGATTGCTAAATAAACTAATAGCTCCGTTTTGATTTCTGCCAAATCTCCCCTTACCCCTCTTTGCTAAAGAGGGGAATAGGAGCGGTCGATTTCAATCTAGCTTTTTACATTAACAACAGAAAATTAAAATGAGAGAGAAGATACTGTTTTGCTAAAGAAAAATCCCCCTCTTTAGCAAAGAGGGGTAAGGGGAGATTTGGCAGTATTGATTAGCGAAGAAATTACTTTACAAGTTTTATAGGACGTACCATGACAACCCAAGTTTTTTTCTATTTACTCAATGAGCGTTTTGTTGAAAACGATGAGCAAGTGCCAGAGCAAGCCAAGCAAGTAATGTATTATTCCCTTGCGATTGGTCACCATGTTGGCGTGATTGATTGCTTTAAAAAATTGCTGATTTGTGATTATGCCGATTACCAACGTTTTGTAGATACCTTCCCTGAAGGAGATGCAAAACGTAAGTTTGCGGGCTTAATGAAATTTGGCGAAATTGTGATTGATTCGAGTCATGTGAATTTATTGGCTAAGGCACTTGATGAAAATAGATCCAATTTTTCGCCTGAACATCAAAAATGGGTCGATATTTTAATGGACACGCTTGCTTCCATCCAGCGTGAACCTGTGATGTATATTATGGTGAAACGTCGTGATGAATGAAAATGTAATCCTAACGGTTGGTAACACAATGATGGGCGATGACGGCGCAGGCCCTTATCTTGCTCAGCTTTGTAGTGAAAATCCGTTGCCAAATTGGATCGCACTTGATGGTGGTTCTGCACCAGAAAATCTTGTGCATCAGATCCGTGCCATGAAACCAAAGCGTTTAATTATCTTTGATGCAACAGAAATGGAATTGCCCGTTGGTAAAATTCGTATTATCGACAAAGAACTTATTGCAGAAATGTTCTTCGTCAGCACGCATAATTTGCCACTTAATTTTTTAATCGAGCAATTAGAAGAAGATATTCCTGAGGTTGTTTTTATTGGTATCCAGCCCGATCTTGTTTCCTTTGGTTTTCCAATGAGTGACGCTGTAAAAAGTGCGGTAGAATTTTTCTATGGATTTTTGAAGGATGGGGGTGATTTAGGAGAAATTACTCGATTGTAATTGCCTTCATTCATAAAAAACGATCACTTAACTTGCGATCGTTTTTTTATATGCGAATAAGAGCATTTGCTTAAATGGATTTAGTATTCGTTAGACAATCTCGCTGCGATCATCGCTTGCCCTAGACTTAATCCGCCATCTCCCATTGGATATTGATGCGCACTTAACACATTAAATTCTGCAAGCGCTTGTTTTAATAAACGACGTAATAATTGGTTATGCATTACACCGCCTGAAAGCACAATGGTTTTGCAATTGTGGCGTTTGGCTTGCTGACAAGCTAATTCAGCAAAACCTTTTGCCAGCGCATAATGGAAAATAAATGCTTTGTTTTCTTTAGAATCATCGTAATCCAGCCAATTTTGCCAAAATGTGGCTAAATCCAATTGATTATTTTTGATTGGTATTTTAATCAGAACATTGACCGCACTTTTTTCATCTTTGATAAAATCAGATTTTGTGGCTAGCGCTTCTAAATAGCACGCAGCCTCTCCTTCCCAAGAGAGTTTGTCACCCACAATACCTAATCCATAAGCTACGGCATCAAATAGTCGCCCAGCCGATGAAATAAGGGGGGAATTAAGATTACGTTCAATGGCATTGGAAAGAGGCTCCCAAGGCAATTCGGAACAAGTTTTAGCCGCGATGTCACGCCAATTGGGTACAAATTTTTGAAGATGAGCAAGCCAATTGCGCCAAGGTTGAGTTGCGGCAAGATCGCCACCAGGCAAAGCAACGGCAGGCAATCCACCTAAATGTTGAGATTGTTCGCCATCTACTAATAAACATTCACCGCCCCAAAGTTGCCCGTTCGCCCCCATTCCAATTCCATCTAAAGCAAGACCAATCACTTTTTCATGACAATGATGTTCTGCTAACACAGCAGCAATATGTGAGTGATGATGTAAAACTTCCACATAAGGTACCGATAATTTTTGTGCGAGGTTTTTCCCTGTTTTTGATGAAAAATAACCTGAGTGAGTATCCACCGCGATTAAATCCGGTTTGAATTGATAAATTTGACAAAATAAGTCGATATTATTTTCTAATTGTTGTTGCACAAGTTCATTGGCGGTATCACCAATATGTTGGCTAACAACGGCTTTATTTTGTTTTAGTAGGCAAAATGTATTTTTAAGATCAGAGCCCAACGCTAAGATATTTTTTGTATTTTCCGTTTTCAATAGCATTTCATCAGGAACGTAGCCACGTGCTCGGCGTAGCGTTTCCACACCATCAAAAGAGGCTCTCACTAAGCTATCATCAGCGCGTTGCAAAATATCACGATTATGGCAAAGATAGAAATCTGCCAAATTACTTAATTTTTTCACCCCACTTTCGTTGTCTAAAACAGGTGGCTCACCACTAGGATTGGCAGATGTCATGACGAGCGGTTGATTGATTTCACGTAAAAGCAAATGCTGTAATGGATTACTCGGTAACATCACCCCAATTTCATTTAGATTTGGGGCGATATTTTCTGCGAGATTAGACACTTTATTTTTTTGTAACAAAACGATTGGTGCAGCTGTGCTAGTGAGTAATTTGATTTCTGTTTCTGTTAAATTTTGTAAAAAATCTAAACTTGGCACCATTATGGCAAGAGGTTTGCTTGGACGATGTTTACGATCTCGCAGTAATTGAACCGCATCGAAATTCTGTGCATCACAAGCTAAATGAAAACCGCCGATCCCTTTAATTGCCAAAATTTTTCCTTCTTTTAGCAAAAGTGCGGTTTGTTTTAAGGCTGTTTGACGTGTTGCAAGTTGATGTTCGGCATCTTGTAACCAAATATGCGGGCCACAAACTGGGCAGGCATTAGGTTGGGCATGAAATCGGCGATCTGCTGGATTTTTATATTCATGTTCACAATCTGGGCAGAAAGGAAAATCCGACATCGATGTATTTTTACGATCATAAGGAATTTTTTTGATGATCGTAAAACGAGGTCCGCAATGGGTGCAATTAGTGAAAGGGTAGTGATAACGACGATTTTCAGGATTGAATAAATCCTCTACGCAAGCGGGGCAAGTGGCAGCATCAGGCACAATTTGCGTGTCCATTGCATTGTTTTCGCTTTCTCGAATGACAAATTCAGTAAAGTGCGGTAGATTTTCCCAGTGTTTTTCACATTGTTGAATATCTGTGATCAGTGCTAAAGGCGGTAGTTTTTCCTGTAAATCTTTTAAAAAATGTGTAAGCGCATCTTTTTCTGGATTTACAAATCGAATTAACACTCCTTGCCCATCATTATTTACATCGCCCTTTAGGCCATATTCATTTGCTAACAACCACACAAAAGGGCGAAATCCCACACCTTGCACTTTACCTTTAATGCGTAATTCGATTCCGTTCATAACTTATTCTCTACATCAAATTGAGTGATTTTTATGGTAACCGAAAATATATGTGCAAGCTGTGATTTTCATCAAAGAAGATTCGTTTTTATAAGCAAATTATTGTGCGTAATGGGCTTTCCAATAACCAATCCACTCTTTTAATAAAACCATATTGCTATTCAATGCACTTAAGTCAGGAACAAAAGATTTTGCAGATAAATTTCCTTTGCTGCTATAGCTTGCAGCTGAAGCCGGAAGAACATCAAATCCTTGTTTTTCAAAAAGATATTTGGCTCGTTTCATATGCCATTGATTTGTTACTAAAATAATTTTTTTAATATGATCTTTAACTAAAATATTTTTAGTGAAACTGGCATTTTCTTCTGTATTACGGGCTTTATTTTCGATCCATTGCGTTGGCACATTAAAGAATTGGTTAAGTTCTTTCGCCATTAAGTCACCTTCAGAAATGCCTACCAAAGAATAGCCTGTGGTTAAAACAGGTAAGCCAGTTTCTTTTTGTAAAAATGCCGCATAACGTAACCGTTCTAGTTGCGGTGCGCCAGAAGCAGTTTCTGCATACAGTTCTTGGGTTGGGTAAGATCCACCGCCTAATATGACGATGGCTTGAGCTTGTTTATAGTCATCTAGCGTAAGGGCTGGAGTGTTATCATTATCTGTTAGCAATAAACCTGTAAAAGGCGCACTCATGACATAAAGCCAAGTGAAACTGATAAGCGCAATAAATTTGGCTAATTTTTTGAAATGAACAAGATAAAGAATCGCTGCAATAATCAGTAATACAAAAGTATTGAGAGGTGGTGCGATAAGTGCGGTAAGAAGTTTTCCTAGTTCTAACATAGATAAGATCCTTGATATAGAGCGGTTTCATTATAATGATTAGTCATAGCTTGTCCATGTTGATTTTGTTAAAATAAGCCCCTTATTTTTTGATAAACAAACGCTCGAATTCATCAAAAGTGCGGTTATATTTATGAAAGTTTTTAAAGACAGTGTCATTTACCTTGTTGGGGAATTATCGTCAAAGTTAGTTCCTTTTTTACTTTTGCCTTATTTATCGCGTAAATTGGGCGTAGAAGGGTATGGCTCACTTTCTTATTATCAAACTTTTTTAAGTTTATTTTTGATTGTAGTTTCTTTAACCCAAGAAGGCGCAATTTCCCGTTATTTTTATTTTTACGGAAAACGTTCATTAAATTTAGTGGTGAATACCGGCTATGCTTATACCACGATAATTGGCTGCATTATTTTAATTGGTTGTTGGATTGCCCAGTCAGAAATATTGTTTTATGCCGCACTTTCCTCAATTTTCCAATCTTTCTTAAATGTTCAGTTAAGTGTAAGACAATGCCAGAAAAAGGCTTGGTCCTATGCTTTTATTCAATTTTCACTCACTGTTACTGGTGCGGTATTTACCGTCGCACTGCTCGAGTATTATCAAAATGATCTTGTTGAAAAAAGAATTTTGGCCATTTTATTGAGTAATTTAGTCGTTTGGTTTTTTTCTTATTTTCTTTACAGAAAGAGTGCGACATCTAAAAAATATCAATTTAAACATTATCAATCCGCATTATTTTATATTTTAGGATTTGGATTGCCGCTTATTTTGCATCATGCGAGCTTTTTCTTAAAAGGGCAGTTAGACCGTATTTTTATTTATCACAAATTCAGTGAAACAGATTTAGGGCTTTATGCCATGGGCGCACAACTTGCTTTGGTCGTTTCAATTGCTATTCAAGCACTTAATAAAGCGATCATTCCCTATTTTTATGAAGCCTTAAAACAAAAAAAAATAGTGATTCAACAGTTACATAAATGGGCGTTATTTTCCTTTTTGCTGATACCTATCCCTGTTTTAATCATGTGGATTATTCCTGAGGATGTGCTAGTTTGGATTTTAGGTAGCCAATTTGTGGGAACGAAATATTATTTTATTTTATTTTTAATTTCGACCACATTAAGTATTCCTTATTTGATTTTAGTTAATTATCTTTTCTATTATGGAAAAAATAAACTCATTTCCCAATGTTCGGTTTTATCTACAGTTATTTATGTGGCAAGCCTTGTAACTTTAACTTTTACAGAAATTAAATATATCCCTTATGCTGGAATTATTGGTTCGCTTTCCATTATTCCTATTCTTTATGTTATGACATCTAAAGTGAGTAAAACCCTATGAATCTCATTCTTTGTTGCACACCATTGCAAGTATTAATTGCGAGAAAAATAATTGAATTACATCCTAACGAGCAGTTCTTTGGCGTCATGTTTGGTGGTGTATGGGATAAAAAAAGAACCTTGTACGCGAGTAAATTAGCGGAAGTTTGTAATGATTCGATCAACATTGATACGGGAAAAGATCTAAAAGGTTTCGATTCCCTAAAATTAATGCGCCAGCTTAAGAATAAAATTACGCATAAAGGTTTTGATAAGGTTTTTCTCGCCAATCTTAATTCATTATGGCTACAAACTTATCTTAGTCATGTTTCATTTAAAGAGCTTTATACCTTTGATGATGGCTCAGATAATATTTTTCCACATCCTAATTTATTGAGAGAGCCTGATACATTTAAATATAAACTGATTAAAGCCTTTATTGGCGATAAATATAGTGTGAATAAATTATTTAAAAAAATAAAAGAACATTATACGGTTTATCCTAATTATAAAAATATTGTTTCCAATATTGAACCTATTTCCTTATGGGATAATAAAGTAGATGGTGAGATAGATGGCGAGGTCTCATTTTTTATTGGGCAACCATTGTTAAATACAAAAGAGGAAAACATCTCATTAATAAAAAAATTAAAAGATCAGATTCCTTTTGACTATTATTTCCCTCATCCAGCAGAAGATTATCGAGTGGATGGGGTAAATTATGTTGAATCAGAACTCATTTTTGAAGATTACGTATTTAAGAATTTAGCAGATAAAAAGGTGATTATTTACACGTTCTTCAGTTCTGTTGCGTTTAATTTATTAAGTCATCCTAATGTAGAAATTCGTTTTATTAGAACGAGTATTCCAAGATGGCAATTCTGTTACGATTCATTTTCAGACCTTGGATTAACGATTTATAAGGAAATTTAAGATGAAAAAAATTGGTTTCTTTATTATGAATATCGAAAGTGCGGGGGGAACGGAGCGCGTTTCCATTAATGTTGCTAATGCTCTTGCTAAACAGGGATATGATGTTTCCTTTATTAGCATTGGCGGTAATAAGCCTTTTTTCCAAGTCGATGAAAAAATTAATATTTATGCAATGAATAAATTGCCCTATTCATTGAAAAAAGATTATTTTTCTATTACAAAAAAATTAAGAGAATTGGTTAGAGAATTGCAGCTAGATACTTTAATTGTGGTTGATGGTGCGATTATGCTTTTTTCTGCTTTGGCGTTGGTCAATTTACATGTAAAGCATATTTTATGGGAGCATTATTCTTTTAACTTTACAGGCAATCGTCTAGTTCGCACACTCGGTAAATATTTAGCTTCTACAAGATGTGATAAAGTCATTACATTAACCGAGTCAGAGAAAACGCTGTGGCAAGAAAAATTTAAAACGAACAATATAATCAGTATTGCTAATCCAAATACGCTTTTGCCAAAGAATAAATTAGCAAAATGGGAAAATAAAACTATTTTATCTGTAGGGCATTTATTTTCTTATAAAGGTTTTGATTATTTATTAAAAGCCTGGCAAGTTTTAGCAAAAAATCACCCAGATTGGAATTTAAAAATAGTGGGATCGGGTGAGGAAGAAGAGAATTTAAAAAATCTTGCTAAAGCATTGGATATTGAAGATTCAGTTAATTTTATTCCTCGTACCAATGATGTCGCTTTTTATTATGAAAGCAGTTCAATTTATTGTTTACCTTCACAAACAGAAGGCTTGCCTTTAGTGGTTATTGAAGCAATGGCATTTGGCTTACCTATTGTTGCCTTTAATTGTTCTCCAGGTGTAAAGCAATTAGTCGAACATAAAGAAAATGGTTTTCTGTGTGAACAAAATAATATTGAAGAAATGGTTAATGGTTTAGATTTATTAATGAATAATCCTGAACTTTATCAACAGATGTCAGACAAATCTCGTTTAATGAGTGAAGATTATGGCATTGAGAAAATTATTGAAGAATGGAAAGCGATTTTATAAGGAATAATTTTATGTTAAAAAAATATTTGATCTCTTTAGATAAAGATATTCAGCGTCGGGAATTATTCTTTTCTCAAAAAAATACTGAGGATTTCCAAATTTTTTCTGCCATTAATACCATGCAAAAAGATTGGGATGAATTAGCCTCTATTTTTAATATTGAACAATTTAAAGCACATTATGGCCGTAATGTGACTAAGGGCGAAATCGGCTGTACATTAAGCCATCTTTCTGTGTACCAAAAAATTGTTGAAGATAATGACATCGCTGAAGATAGTTATGTGTTAGTCTGTGAAGACGATGCTTTATTCCACTCAGATTTTCAGCAAAATTTAACCGCACTTTTATCAGAAAAACTTGAGTCTGAAATTGTATTGGTTGGGCAGTCAAAAATTAATGATTTCAATGATGCCGATTTAGAAATTAATTACCCGACAACTTTTTCTTTTTTATGCAAAAAAACAGGCAATGTAAATTACGCTTTCCCTTATAAAAGTTATTTTGCTGGAACTGTGGGCTATCTTATTAAAAAATCTGCTGCAAGAACATTTATCCAGCAAGTTTCTCAAAACAAACCATTTTGGTTAGCGGATGATTTTTTACTCTTTGAACAGGATTTTAATATAAGAAATAAAGTGGTTCGCCCTCTCATGGTCATTGAAAATCCTGTATTGATAAGTAATTTAGAAAGTGTTCGTGGATCTTTATCCAATAATTTGTTTAAAAAATTAATGAAATATCCATTGAAAAAAATCTTTGCGATTAAGAAAAATTTGGCTAATTAAAGGAAGGAATTATGTTAAGCATTATTGTGCCTTCTTATAATCGAAAAGCAGAAGTGCCAGCTTTATTAGAAAGTTTAACTCAACAAACATCGACCCATTTTGAAGTGATTATTGTGGATGATTGCTCAAAAGAAAAAGTCGTCGTTGAGCAACGCTATTCTTTTCCAGTTACAGTGATTCGTAATGAAACGAATCAAGGTGCAGCAGAAAGTCGTAATATTGGCGCGCGTGCATCAAAGGGAGATTGGTTGCTTTTTCTCGATGATGATGATCGTTTTATGCCAGAAAAATGTGAAAAAGTATTACAAATTATTGAACAAAATCCGAATATTAATTTTATTTATCATCCAGCTAAGTGTGAAATGGTCAATGAAGGGTTTACTTATGTGACTCAACCGATTGAACCTCAAGAAATCTCGACAGAACGTATTTTGTTAGCCAATAAGATTGGTGGCATGCCAATGGTTGCAATTAAAAAAGAGATGTTTTTAAAAATAGGCGGATTATCGACCGCACTTCGTTCTTTGGAAGACTATGATTTCTTATTAAAACTGCTGCAAGAGCCAAGTTTTAAACCTTATAAAATTAATGATCCACTGACTTATTGTACTTTCCATACTAAACGTTCAAGCGTGTCTACGGATACTACCAACACGCAAAAAGCGATTGATTATATTCGTGAGAATTATGTGAAAACGGTAGAGCAAGCTTGTAATTTTGATATTAACGCGAGCTATATTTTGGCTTATCCCCATATCATGAATTTATCGCGTAAAGCAGCAAAATATTATTTTGATATTTTTAAGAAAACAAAAAGCATTAAACAATTCATTATTACGTTGGTTATTTTAATTTCGCCAAAATTAGCCATTAATTTAAAACGGTTTATGTAGGAAAATAAAATGAAATTTTCAGTCCTTATGTCCTTATATATTAAGGAAAATCCTCAATTCTTGCGGGAGTGTTTTGAAAGTCTTGTTGCACAAACTCGTCAAGCAGATGAAATTGTATTGGTTTTTGATGGCGCAGTAACGCCAGAATTAGAATCCGTTGTGACGGAGTTTGAAACAAAACTGCCATTAAAATTAGTTAAATTGCCACAAAATCGAGGCTTAGGCAAAGCCTTGAACGAGGGGTTATTGCATTGTGTTTATGACTGGGTTTTTCGTATGGATACGGATGATATTTGCGTGCCTGAGCGTTTTGAAAAGCAAGTGGCGTTTATTGAACAGCATCCTGAAACTATCATTTTTGGCGGACAAATTGCCGAATTTGGTGAAAATGTAAATGATATTGTGGCATATCGTAATGTGCCAACGTCAGCTCAAGAAATTATCAAATTCACGCAAAAACGTTGTCCGTTTAATCACATGACGGTGGCATATCAAAAAAGTGCGGTCATTAATTGTGGTGGATATGAAGATCTTCAAGAAGATTATTATTTGTGGATCAAACTTGTCGCACAAGGTTTATATGTGGCGAATTTGCCAGATATTTTAGTTTATGCACGAGTAGGAAATGGCATGGTGAGTCGCCGCCGTGGCGTCAATCAAGCCAAAGCAGAATGGCGTTTGTTCAAATTGAAATACCGTTTGGGAATTCAAGGATTGTTATCTGGATTATTTACTTTTGCATTGCGTTTTGGTTCTCGTTTATTGCCAACCTCGCTATTGAAAAACCTTTATCAAACTTTTTTACGTAAATAGGAAATACGATGAAATTAAATATTTTATTTAAAATTTCTGCATTATCCACCGTACTTTTTTTAGTTGGCTGTTCTAGTTCGTCTGATATTAAGCCTGTGGTCAATAGCACCAGTTATACTAAGCAAAGAACACCAGAAAATTTTAATGATTATGTTCAATTTTTAAAAGGTAAAGCCGCCGCTGAAGGTGTGTCATTATCGGTATTAAATGCTCAAAATAATATTCTCTATATGCAAAAGGCAGTAGATTTAGATCGTGAACAAGCCGGTAAAATTCGTAAAAGAGATCCTAATTCACCTCCAGTAGCTAATCCGAATGGCACGAGCAATTATCTCAATAGAGTGCTAACTCAAAATAAAGTGAATGTTGCGGGTGAGCGTTATTGGGAAGTGCAAGTGCCATTGCAAAAAGCAAGCCAAAAATATGGTGTTCAGCAGGAGTATTTGCTTGCGTTATGGGGAATGGAAAGTAGTTTCGGGCATTATCAAGGCAAATATGATGTACTTTCTGCAGTGGCAACGTTGGCTTTTGAAGGTCGTAGAGAAAAATTATTTACGAAAGAATTTATCTCAGCCATGAAAATGCTTGAAAAAGATCATATCCAACGTGAACGTATGTTAGGTTCGTGGGCGGGCGCGATGGGACAAACTCAGTTTATGCCAAGCACTTTCTTACGTTATGCGGCTGATGGAAATAATGATGGCGTAAAAGATATTTGGAAAAATCAGTTTGATACTTTCGCTTCTATTGCAAATTATTTGCATACAGTAGGCTGGGATAATAATTTGCCTTGGGGCGTAGAAGTGATGCTCACCCAACCTATTGATTTGAGTTATTCTGGTACAGAAAGCAATAAAGCTCGCTCTTTAAAAGATTGGCAAGCGATGGGGTTAATTTTAAAAAGCGCCAATCCACAGGAGCAAGCCAAGTTAAGCACACTTGAAAATGCTCAACTTTGGTTAGTTCGCCCTGATCGCGAAGCGGGCAGAGCATTTTTAGTTTCAAATAATTTCCGTACTATTTTAGATTGGAATAAATCTAATTATTTTGCGTTGAGCATCGGTATGTTTGCTGAACGGATTAAAGATAATGTAGGGTTGTGATAAAAATGCGGTCAATATTGACCGCATTTTTGTTTACTTATTTTTCAATGTCGGCACAAACTCAGATAGCATTTTTATCTCTTCTTCACTTAATCTGCTTTTTACCATATTGCCTGCACCTTGTATTTTTCCACTTTTACGATCAGAAAGTGCGGTGTAAATTTCCTCTGAATTTAGCGTATTGATAATTTGGGATTGTCCCAATGCTGACTTTTCAGCGGATTTTCCATGGCAAGTCGCACAGGTTCGTTTATAAAAATTTTCAGCTTGTTCCATATTTACATCAGCCAATACAAATTGGCTGGCAGTGAGTAAGCTTAAAGAGAGTAGAGTAGAGTAAATTCTTTTCATGGGTTATCCTTTAAATAATTTAGTTAAATCGTCTTCGGGAATTTTGCCTTCATATTTAGCTTGAATGTTTCCTTCAGGGCTAATGACAAATGAAGTTGGCGTGCCGATAAGTTGATAACGTTCCGCTGTAATTTTCATTTGATCTTTGATTACAGGCAAATGGAGTTCTCGTTTAGCCACGACGGCTTTGGTGTCCATTTTATCGCTATCCACATTAATCGCAATGAGTGAAACTTTTCCTGGATTCTCTTCTGCGAGTTTTTCAAATTCTTTTAACTCTGCGATACAACGTCCGCAAGTTTCTGACCAAAAAATAAGTAAGCGAGTGCCTTTCCAATTCTCAAGGTTTGCAGGATTGCCTTGAAGATCATAGGCAGCAATATCAGGCGCTTTTTGCCCTATTGAGGCAACTTCATCTTTACAAGAAACGACGCCAAAAATAACCGCACTTATGGCAACTAATTTTAATAGTTTATTTGTTCGCATGATTTTCTTCCTTTACAAATTTTCCGTGATGTAAATAAATAACACGATCGGTGAGTTCACCTAACTCTGGATTATGCGTCACCATTACAATAGTGCGCCCTTGTTGATTAAGTTTTGTGAGTAAGTCTAAAACTAATGATTCATTTTGCTCATCTAAATTTCCCGTTGGTTCATCAGCAAAGATAACGGGCGGTTGATTCACTAACGCACGCGCAATGCAAACACGTTGTTGCTCACCGCCTGAAAGTTGGCTAGGGCGGTGATTAATTCGATGACCTAAGCCTACTTGTTCCAATACCGCTTTGGCGGATGTTTCATCAATCACGCTGTGATAATGTTGTGCCAGCATCACGTTTTCAAGAGCGGTCAAATAAGGGATTAAATGGAATTGTTGAAACACTAAGCCAATTTTTTCTGCGCGGAAACGTTGACGACCGACTTCATCTAATTGTGCCGCATCAACACCATCCAAAATCACTTTTCCTTCGCTAGCGGTATCTAAGCCCGTTAAAATATTCATCAGCGTGGTTTTACCTGAGCCTGATGCCCCCATAATGGCAACAAATTCCCCTTGTTTGATTTGAATATCAATATCTTCCAGCGCGGTAACTTGCCCGAAGCGTTTATATAAATGTTGGGTTTCTATTACAAAGTTGGTCATGGTTTTTCTCTTTTATTATCTAATTTATAAGCATTTCATTTTTACTCACCCTTCAACACATTCGCCACATTAATACTCAATGCTCGACGTGTTGGAATAATAACAGCCACAAATGCCACTAATAACGAAAGTACAATCGTAATTGGCAATACAGGCAGTCGCATATCAATATAAGATTTGAATACGGTTATTCCCAATACTTGAGCTAATAAATAACCCAAGCCAAGTCCGATAATAATGGCACAAAATGCGATAATTAAAATTTCTGTGCTGATTTGGCGAATGATGTCTAATTTTCTCGCGCCCAGGGCTTTCTGTAAGGCAAATTCTTTGGAGCGTTCGCCAACAATTGCAATTAAGGTCGTATTCACACATAAGGTTGCAAGTACTAAAATCACAAGGGAAATTAAGCCCATTAAGCCTTTAATTTTTTCTAAAATTTGTCCTTCTGAGGCGGAAACTTTACGGATCGGGCGAGCGGTTAAATCAGGATATTGTTGCATGATTTTTTCGGCAAATTGATCTACCGTATTCACACCTTGCTCATTTTGCACATTGAGTAAGGCGTTGTTTACTACACCTTCTTTATCTAGCCAATTTTGGGCAAATTCAACATTTACAATGAGCATATTATCAGTTGCATCACCGGCTTCTACAATTCCTTTAATGTTGAAACTATGTTTTTCTACGGCATTTTTAGAAAGTTGTAGGCTGTCTCCCACTTTTACATGTAATCGTTCAGCGAGGGTTTTTCCGATCATCGCATTGCGATCGTCAAAGTTTACGTTGATCGCTGATCCTGTAATTTGCCAGTAAGGGGCGAGGATTCGCATAGCATCAAAATTTACGCCCATCAGTACAATTTTTTCTAAATCACTACGTGCGACGCCATAAAGATAAGGACTAGCTGCAGTGATAAAACCATCGGGTGCTTTTTGTAAAATTGCGTTTAACTCTGCTTGATTCATCATTCCGCCATCGGCTGAACCAATGTAGAAATTTGCTCCGAAAGTACGCAGTTCTTGGCTCATTTTGGTGTTGATGTCGAAGTAAACCGCTGCCATTGCAGTGACGATGCTTGCTCCCACTGTAAGTGCGGTGAAAATAATGAATACTCGTTGGAGGCGTAATCGTAATGCGCGGAAAATTAATCGCCAGAACATGCTTTGAGTATTTGCGTTTTTATGCTCTGCCATAAAGCACCTCGACAGGGTAAAGTTTAGCGATTTTATGCGCAGGGAACCAAGTGCCAATCACAGCAATAAGAATGGAGAGCACGAGAACACAAGGCACGACGATCCAAGCAAAATCAAGAGGCGCACCGAATAAGGCGGCACCGATAAATTTGGCTAATCCCCATCCGGCTAAACAGCCAAATATTCCGCCTACTAATGCACTTAACACCGCTTCGCAGTAGAACAGTAAGGTAATTTGCCATTGATAAGCGCCCAGTGCTTTCATTAAGCCAATTTCTTTTGAGCGTTCGATAATTCCTGCGCTCATTAAGGAAGCAATACCCATTGCCGCAGCGATTAATGCCGCGAAGGTAACGACCGCAAGTAAGAGTTGGATTTTACCAATGACTACACCTTCAGACGCAGCAACTTGCCAAATTGGGCGAACCATTGCACCAGAAATCGCTTCTTCTAATTGATGGGAAATTGAAGAAACATAAGCGGTGCAATACCAACGGTCGTAGGCTTCCGCATCTAAGGCATCAGTATTGGCGCGCGCTTTACGGGAAAGATCGTTTTCTGGCACAGTGAGGGCAGATACGCGGACGGATTGCACTTTGCCTTCTAAACCAAGCAAATTTTGTACCGCACTTAGGGGCATAACAAGCTGATTATCTTCTGTTCCACCGGTACTTAAAATGCCTTTAATTTCTACCGCACTTTGTTGGCTTTCGCCGTTATCGTTTGTGTAGCTTAAGCTAAGTTTATCGCCAATTTTCCAACCATTACTTTTGGCAAGTTGTTCGCCTGCAAGTGCAGGGACGACTTCGCCAAAGTCATTGTTTAAATCATCAACCCATTCCCCTTCCACTTTCCAATAAGGGCTAATGATTCGTTGCCCCGTGTGGTAATCCTCTTCATCGGGCACGGCAATATTATGATCAAAAAAGGTACCAAGCACATTAATCGTTTTTGAGGCTGAAAGTGCGGTGGAATTTTGTGAAGATTTTGTCACTTGCACATTTGCTGAAAGCAACGGGGCAAACCCCACGATATTATTTCGCCAGAAAATATCTTTGATATTGGGAAGTTCTTTCTCATCTAAAAAATCTTGGCTAGATAATGAAGCACTATGGCTGAGTTCATCAGGCAATGCCGCATTGCTAGCTGGCTCTACCAAAATATTGGCACCGTAAGATTTCAGCTCTTTCGCCATTTTGTCACCAATATCAATGGAAACTGCGAGCAGCGCAGAGACTAAGCCTGCTGCTAAGAAAATAGTGATAATGGCGAGCAATTTACGTTTGATACCAAATCGCCAAGATTGAAATAACATTCTAGCAAGCATTGTTATTCCCCTTTTGGATTTTCGTTTTTATTAATGCCGAGATAGTTATCGGGATTATCGCGGAATAAATCGAGATTTTTTTCGTTCTCAAAGAAATAAGTATGCCCTTCGTGGCTATATTTATATTCAGTTTTAGTGTTTTTGAGTTTAGCGCCACTAATCGGATCTTGTACTTCAATTTCCACAATCGTACTGAATAGATTTAAGCCATCTTCAAGGCTTTTACGAGAAATCACGATTTCATTTTCAGTTTGTTGCCAATTTTCAATAGGTACAGGGTTACAACCGCCTGGTTTACCGATAGATGGAATAAAGAGATGCACGCCACAACCAACGCAGACCACTTGATTGCCTTGCATAACATAGCCTTGATCGCCGCAGAGTAGGCAAGCATCGAATACTGCCGCCATACTGACTTTATTCGGTTGGCGATTGATAATAAAAAAGCGTACGGCTTTGCCATCATCAGCAATCCAAACGAAACGGTGAAGTTTACCGTCTTTAAGTGGCTCAAGTGCTAAATGTACTTCATTTTTGTCATTAAGTTGTACTGGAACCGCTTCGGAAAGTTGTGGTGGTTGAGAGGCAACTTTTTCCCAATAAAGTTGGCTTGCAGCTACAAATAAAATACCCAATATGCCCCAGTAAATGGTGCGTTTTGATGTTTGTACGAAGGCTAATTTTTTGCGTTGTTCAATAAGATCTTTTTCAGCTTTTGCTTCTCTTAAACGTCTTGAATGTGTTTGAATGGTAAAAATACACAAAACAACGAGCATTAACGCAACACAAATGATATTGAGCCAAGCGGTGATTTCCCCTGATTTTGCCACAAAACTTAACCGCACTTTGGTGAGTTCAATGAGTTGTAATTTCATTAAGGTAAGCAACAGTTCTGCTACAAGCGGAAGAATTAAAGCGATAAAAAGTAAAAAGCTGAGTGCAAAAAGTGCGGTGGATTTTCCTTGTGTTTTTTGTTGCTGTTTAAGTAAGAAATAGAGCCATGCACTTGAGGCTAAACTAAAAATCACACCAAAAATGACCGCACTTATATTTAAAATAAAGTCAGTGTTAATAACATCTGTATTGGTGAGTGCAGTGATGTTTGGATCTTTTGCCCAAGTTGCCCCTGCAATAAGCATTAATGCAAATTGCCAGAATGCGGCAAGGTTTGATGATTTGCTCCATTGGCTGATTGCAAAAAGTAAGAAGATAATTAAAAAGCCGATGGTTAGAATAAGGTTGGTGGTTTGTCCATTAGGAATATTGAGTCGTAGGACAACACCTAAAGCCAAGCCAATAAGGCTTAGCCAAATAAGCGTTTTAGGCGAAATGTTGCCTTTTTTGATTGCCCAAGATGCACCGAGTAAAAGCGAAATTGGCAAAAGAGATTGCAGAACAAAAATGAAAAAATAAGTCATAGAAAGAGGATTTTTAAATGGTAGGGTGGGCTTTAGCCCACCGTTTTTTCACGTCTGATTGTTAATTGGTGGGCAGAAGCCCACCCTACAGCACTATTATTTTAAACCAGTAAATTTAAATTCATAATTTACATCAAATGGTTTCCACCAACGACCCACGCCAGTTTCTTCATCAGTGTGGCGGTGCATACCTGCTTTTGGTGGCGGATCAATATGATAAGTTAATTTGTAGTTACCCACGCCCATCATTTTGATGTTTGCGCCATAGTGTGGGCCATCGCCAGCAACCATTGGCATGAATGTACCTTCTTGTTTAGCACCAGTATCAGTGTTGACTAAAGTATAGTTGATGGTTAAATAAGGCATCCATTCACCTTCACCAAAACCGTTTTTGTTACCTTTCACCGCGTGAATGTCTGCTTCTAAGTGAATATCAGATTTTGCTGCTGGTAAGCCCATGCCGCGAGGTTCCATATCCACTGGTTTTAAGTAAACCGCTGCAATTTCCATGTCATTCATGGTAACCGCTTCACCGATTGGATATTCTTGGAATGCGTAAGCAGAAGTTGCTGCAAACATTCCTGCTAATAAACTTGCGCTAAGAAGTGCTTTTTTCATAGTTTCTCTCCTGAGATGAGTTTTGAGTTAATTTGATACCGCTTTTTTGCTTTGATATTTCATAACAAACAAAGCAAAAATAGCAGCAAGAATTAAGATTGCTTGTGGCACAAGGGTTTCCACATAAGGATAAACACCTAACCACGAGATTTCTGGTACACCGTTAATTAATGTCGGTTCAAACAGTTTACCTTCAATAAGTTCAAGTACAGATTTGCCAGCGAACACAAATGCCATTAAATACATAAATGAACCGGTAAACATAAAGAATGGTTTTAATGGCAATTTAACCACGGTGTAACGCATTACAAAGTAGCAAATCGCCAGTAAAATCACCCCGCAAATAAAGCCAGCAAAAAGATAGGCTAAACTTACCGCACTTTTCGCATCGCCAACTAGAGCATAATAGAACAATACGGTTTCTGCGCCTTCACGATATACTGCGAGGAAACTGGTAAGCCATAAGCCGAATAGAGAGCCTGCCGTTAATGCCGTTGAAAGTTTGCCTTCAAGATAGCGTTTCCAGTTTTGTGCTTCGACTTTAGAAAGCAACCAGTAACTCATACTAAACAGCATAAAGACCGCAATAATCATTGTGAAACCTTCAAGCAATTCACGGTTTTGCCCTGAGTTTTCAAAAATAAGTTGGAAGATGAATGCGGTAACTACGCTTGCCCCTAACGCAATATAAACGGATTGGCGAATAACTGGCAATTTATCGTGATGATTGTTTTTCACCATATAAGCCACAATAGCGGCAACGATTAACAACGCTTCTAAGCCTTCACGTAAAATAATAAGCAAGCTATATAAGAACATAGACCAATCACTTTGTTCGCCACCTTGCAATATTTGAACGGCTTTCGCTAAGTTTTGGCTTAAACCTGCAGCTTGTTCTTGTAATTTGTCGCCATTTCCCGCTTTCATCAGGCTGACTAAACGAGTGAAATAACCTTCTAATTCTGCTTTAAAATTGCTATCGCGCGAGCCTACTTTGTTTTCCATGCCAGAACTTTCAAATACATCAAAGTAAGTGTCTTGTACTGCAAGCATGGCTTTTTTCGCATCGCCTTGTTCGTAAAGGGCGATAGCTTGTTGAATCCGTTGGTTGATTTCAGTCGTAATTTTTGCCCAATCTTGATCTGTAACCTTATCTGAAGTTTGCGCTTGTGATTGTGTCGCTTGAGCATTTTGTTCATCGCGAGTAGTAGGCAAATTAGGAAGCTGTTCTTCAATATCTTGTAAGAGTTGTGTGCTTTGGTAAGCAATTTCTGTCATTTGATCAGGTTGTTCGCTCAAACGAATCAAATTATAGAATTGTTGATTGATCGCAGCTGAAATTTCAGAAGAGCGGTTAGTTCTAACCGACATTTCCATTTCAGAATTTTTGTAGCCGTCATATTGAGCTTGTTGGAATGCTTTTTTAGCATTGGCAAAATCGCCGCTTTCATAAGCGCTAATGGCTTGTGCGATGAAATCATCAATGGTTTTGAAACTTTGTTGCCAATAAGGTTTGATCGCTTGATTATCATAAACGCCGTGCTGACTGTCAGCATTGAGTTGATGCCCTTCAACAAGAGAAGGTAAAACTTGCTGTAATTCATTTTTTAAACCGTTGATTTTGGCTTGAACCTCATTCATTGGTTTACCTTCGCCAATCATTTTGCGAATTTCACCAAAAGTGGCTTCCATTTGATAGCTTTTTTGCGCAGAAAAATTAATGCGAATGGGACCTTCTAAATTTTCAAATACTTCAAAATATGCCATTTGTACTTCGGTTTTGGCATCATCAATTTTGTTTTCTTTAAGAAGTTGTTCGGTATGATTCAAGCGTTGAGTGATGTCATCAACCCATTTTTGATAGTTATCGGCAAAGACTGCTTGAGAAAATAAAAATAGTAAAGATATGCTGATATAACGTAAAAGGTACGGCATAGAACTAATAACCTTATAAATGAAATCTATTCGTATTTGAAAGATATATCTAATGAGAAAAAATCTCAACAATAAATTTGAATTTTTGCTACTTAGATCAAGTTTTATTTGAATATTTAAGATTTTTTAATGGCTGTTGTATAATACAAGCGTTTTCCAATTGCCCTTTTAGGAGATTTTTATGACAGCACAAACTGGTATTTTGCTTGATAGTTGCAAAGCAGGCGTATTTTTAGAAGCAAATATCTCAGATTATTCTCAGATCTCAGTGGCGGCTCGCCAATTCCTTACTCGCTTAGAACAGCTTCAACAGACTTATCCCGAGGCACGTTTGGGGGCGGTGGTTGCTTTTGGTGATAAAGCTTGGAAAACCCTTGGTGGGCAGGATGCACCAGAGCTAAAACCTTTTGTTACTTTAGGAAAAGGTGATTTAACTGCGCCAAGTACACAAACTGATCTTTTAGTGCATATTCAATCGTTACGCCCTGACGTTAATTTTTCTGTGGCACAAGCTGCAGTGAATGCTTTTGGTCAAGCTATTGATGTTCAGCAAGAAATTCATGGTTTCCGTTGGGTGGAGGAACGAGATCTCACTGGTTTTATTGACGGAACTGAAAATCCAAAGGATGCACAACGAGCAGAAGTGGCATTAATATCAAATGGCAATGATAAAGACGGGAGTTATGTGTTTACTCAACGTTATGAACATAATCTCGCTAAATGGGAAAAATTAAATACAGCAAAACAAGAAAATGTGTTCGGACGCACCAAAACGGATAGCGTAGAAATGGAAGATAAGGCGGATACTTCTCATGTCGGTCGTACAGATTTGAAAGAGAATGGCAAAGGTTTAAAAATCTTACGTCAAAGCTTACCTTATGGTACAGCCAGCGGTACACACGGATTATTCTTTATTGCTTACTGTGCAACGCTTTATAACATTGAACAACAGTTACTTAATATGTTTGGTGAAAAAGACGGAAAAACTGACCGCATTTTAGGTTTCACTAAGGCTGTAACGGGCGCTTATTATTACGCACCGTCTATTGAGCAGTTGAATAAACTTTAATTTATGAGAAACCTAAATTAAAAAAATTTAGGTTTTTTTATGTTTCTTAATCTTTTCTTAAGATTTGTTTGTTTTAATACACACATCCAAGCAATGGTGCTTGAAATTAACTTACTTAATAAAGGAAACATTATGAAAAAATTTGCATTAGCAACAATCTTCGCATTAGCAACAACTTCTGCATTTGCAGGTTTTAATGGCGGAAATACTCAAGGCGGTTTTCAGCAAGCAACCCCTTCAGCAATTAGCGTAAAACAAGCTTTATCTGCAGCAGATAATTCAATGATCACTTTAGTGGGTAATATCACACAACAAATTGATGACGATGAATTCTGGTTTAGCGATGGTACGGGTCAAATCAAAGTGGAAATTGAACGTCACGTTTGGAATGGTTTAAATGTAGATCCAAGCGATAAAGTGAAGATTTACGGTAAACTGGATAATGAAGCATTCGAGAAAGCAGATCTTGAAGTATTACGTATCGAAAAAGTAAAATAATCATTCTTTGAAAATGGCGAGCATTAGCTCGCTGTTTTTGTTTATAAAGAGCGGTCAATTTTTTTATGAGAATTTTATTGATAGAAGACGATAATCTAATCGGCAATGGTTTACAGATTGGTTTAACTAAACTTGGTTTTGCCGTAGATTGGTTTACGGATGGTAAAACTGGAATGGATGCTTTAGTTTTAGCGCCTTACGATGCCGTAGTGTTAGATTTAACTTTGCCGAAACTTGATGGATTAGATGTATTGCAACAATGGCGTTCTAAGAATCAAGATGTACCCGTATTGATTTTGACTGCCCGTGATACCTTAGATGAACGAGTCAAAGGTTTACAAAGTGGTGCAGATGATTATCTTTGTAAGCCTTTTGCTTTAGCTGAAGTTGTGGCTCGCTTGCAGGCACTTATTCGTCGTCGTTATGGTCATCATCATTCGGTGATTGAGCACGGCGGCGTTAAACTCGATCCAAATCAGCGTTCTGTTTTGCTAAATAATCAACCTATTTCTTTAACAAGCCGTGAATATAAATTACTTGAATTATTTATGCTGAATAAAGATCGTGTATTGTCTCGCTCATCGATTGAAGAAAAATTATCAAGCTGGGATGAGGAAATCAGCAGTGGGGCATTAGATGTGCATATTTATAATCTCCGTCAGAAATTAGGTAAGCAATTTATTCGAACAGTGCACGGCGTAGGATATGCGTTGGGAGTAACCCAATAAATGAAAAACAAACGTTTAAGTTTTCGTCTTATTTCTGTTCTTTCTTTCACCGCACTTTTTGTGTGGGTAGTTTCTACGGCTGTCGCTTGGTGGCAGGTGCGTAGTGAAGTGAATGATGTTTTCGATGCCCAGCAAATTCTTTTTGCTGAACGTCTTGCCAATTCAGATCTTAGCCATATTCTGTTAGAGCATGTGGAAGATATTAATAAAATCCAGTCACATTCTTTCAAGAAAAACTATGATGATGACGCATTGGCTTTTGCTATTTTTTCTAAAGATGGAAAACGTTTATTAACAGATGGACGTAATGGCGATAATTTTGTATTTGATAATGAAATTGGATTTGCAAAAGGCTATATGCTGAATGATGACGATGAATGGCGTATTTTCTGGCAGCCTGTAGCGAATGGAAATTTGATTATTGCCGTTGGGCAAGAGCTTGATTACCGCGAAGATTTAATTGAGAAAATGATCTTTGGGCAAATGTGGATTTGGTTTGCGAGTTTGCCTATTTTGATCATCGTTTTAGGATGGTTGATTCATAAAGAACTTCTACCGATTAAACGTTTAAGCCAAGAGGTTCAAACGAGAAAATCTGGTGATGTGTCATTGCTGAATACAGAGGGCTTACCTGCTGAGATTTTACCCTTAGTAAAAAATTTAAATCAATTTTTTGACCGCACTTCGGCTATGCTACAACGCGAACGTCGTTTTACCTCTGATGCCGCCCATGAATTGCGTAGTCCATTGGCGGCACTGCGTATTCAAACTGAAGTAGCTCAACTGGCGGGTGATGATAGGGAATTACGAGAACAAGCACTTTTGCATTTAACACAAGGGATTGATCGTGCATCGCAGTTAATTGAGCAACTTTTGACCCTTTCAAAACTGGATAATTTACAAGAATTGGAAGAGTTACAGCCTATTGATTGGGATGGCATCATTCAGTCGCTGATTGCTGAGCGTTATTTTGTGGCTGAAAAGCGTAAAATTACCTTGGCTTTTGAGAAAGAATCTGAACCCAAGCAGAAGCAAGGGCAACCAATTTTAGTTTCATTGATGCTTAGAAATTTACTCGATAATGCCATTAAATATTGCCCAGAAGACACAATTGTTTCAGTGAAAATCGCATCTTCTCAGATTATTATTGAAGATAATGGTGGTGGTGTTGAACCTGAAGATTTGAAAAAACTTGGTCAGCGTTTTTATCGTCCAGCTGGGCAAAATGAAAAAGGCAGCGGTTTAGGGCTTTCTATTGTCATGCGAATTGCGGAATTACACGGATTCAAAGTGCGGTTAGAAAATGTTATAAAAGAAGGGCAGCGAATTGGCTTAAAGGCACAAATATTTTTATAGACATTTTCTTTAAAAAAAAGAAAACCGAGTAAAGACTCGGTTTTTCTTTTTTAGAATAGGTTGCTGATAAAGATGACTAAAATAATCACTGGCACAACGAATTTCACATAGTTAAACCAGATTTTAGTGAATGTTGAGTCAGGTGTTGGAGAAAGTTCTTTTTTCGCTTCATCTTTTAACACGAAACCAACGAAAATAGCACAACCAAGTGCGGTCAGCATAAAGAGAATATTTCCACTGACATAATCATAGAAATCAAAAATGCTTTTGCCGAAAATGGTGACATCTTTCCATACATTATCCCCTAAAATTGCTGGAATATTACCTAATATAAAAATCCCACCAAGGGTTAAGACAATCGCTTTGCCACGGCGCATTCTGAGCTTTTCCTGTAATGCGGTAATGATCACTTCATAAATTGTGATAGAAGTAGTTAGCGCAGCAATTAATAATAAGCCGAAGAAAATAATTGCAAAGAATTTACCCGCCCATAAGTGAGAGAATACGATAGGTAAACTTTGGAATACTAAAGTTGGGCCTGCATTTGGTTCAATCCCAAAGGTGAAAAGTGATGGGAAGATCATAAAGCCAGCAAGTACAGCAATAATTGTGTTGGTGAAACCTGTAATAACTGCAGTTTGTATTAAGTCTTCTTCTTTATTTAAGTAACTGGAAAGCGTAATTAATACGCCAAAACCAAGACTTAATGCGAAGAATACTTGACCTAAAACGAAGATAAATAATTGTGGTGTAATTTTGCTGAAATCTGGTTTTAAATAAAATGTAATTCCTTCCATTGCACCAGGTAATGTGACGTTGCGAATAACCATTCCAATGAGGAAGATGAATAGCAATGGCATCAAATATTTTACAGAATGCTCAATCCCGCCAATGATCCCTTTAGCTAGAATAATGTAATTCACCACAACAAATAAGAAGGTGTATAGCATAATTTCATAAGGGCTATTGCCAATATGCAGCTCGTAGAAATCTTTGGCAACATCTTTAGTAATGGGGGCTGAGATATCTAAGGTACCGCTGATTAGGCTAATGATATAAGAAATAACCCAGCCACCAAGTACCATATAATACGCCATGATACCGAATGAACCGAGTAATCCCATGTAGCCAAGGATTTTCCAATATTTGGAAATATCTTTTCCTTTATCCAGAATTTTATCACCAAAGGCATCAATGGAGTTTACACGTAAGCGGCGGCCGATCACGTTTTCAACCAGAATCATCGGAATACCTATTACGATCATTGCGATACAGAAAAGTAGAACGTAGGCTCCGCCACCATTTTCGCCCACAAGGTAAGGGAAGCGCCAAGTAGCGCCGAAACCGACAGTTGCGCCTGCGACAGTCATTACATAAGTGAGTCGGCTCGACCAAGTTTGTCGCTGTTTATTATTTGTTGTCATTTGTTTTCCTATTTTTAATAAAAAGTGCGGTAAATAATTAGAGTGTTTTATCGCAAAAATTAAAACTCAATTTTTTCTTTATATTCACACAGATCTTCAATAATGCATGAGCCACAACGAGGTTTACGTGCGATACAAGTGTAGCGCCCGTGTAAAATTAACCAATGGTGAACATCCACTTTAAATTCATCAGGTACGACTTTAAGCAGTTTTTCTTCCACTTTTACCACGTCTTTACCAGGTGCAAAATTAGTTCGATTGCATACACGGAAAATATGGGTATCCACCGCAATGGTTGGATGACCAAATGCCGTATTTAGTACAACATTGGCTGTTTTTCTACCCACTCCTGCTAATGCCTCTAAGGCTTCGCGATTTTCGGGCACTTCACCGTTGTGCTTTTCAATTAAATCACGGCAGGTTTTGATAATATTTTCTGCTTTACTATTAAAAAGCCCGATAGTTTTAATATAGCCTTTTAAACCATCTAATCCTAAATCTAAAATCGCTTGTGGCGTGTTTGCAACAGGGAATAGTTTTTCTGTCACTTTATTCACGCCTTTATCGGTTGCTTGTGCCGATAGAATTACCGCAATTAATAATTCGAAAGGCGAATTATACTGTAATTCTGTGGTCGGGTGGGGATTTTGATCTCTTAATCGGGTTAATATTTCGATTCTTTTTAATTTATTCATCTTATTTATCAATTCGATTTTTTATTGCAAGGAGCAAGCCTAATCCTATAAATGCGCCTGGTGGCAGAATGAAAAGTAAAAAGCTACTGTCTGTATGGTAAATATGGAGCGTTAAAAATTTAGCTTGTTCGCCAAATAGATTTTCGATGCCATCAAAAACCGTACCTTGTCCAATGATTTCACGCAATGCACCAAGTACTGTCAAGCTAAGTGCCATCCCTAATCCCATTGAGAAACCGTCCCAAACTGAATGGAGTAAGCTGTTTTTTGAGGCGAACGCTTCTGCTCGACCAATCACAATACAGTTGGTAACGATGAGTGGAATAAAAATCCCAAGTGATTGATAAAGCGTATAGGTATAAGCATTCATTAAAAGTTGAACGACAGTTACTGTTGTCGCAATAATCATCACGTAGATTGGAATGCGGATTTCATTCGGAATATATTTACGGAAAAGCGAAATAACCGTATTTGTGCAAGTGAGCACAAGCATTGTCGCTAAACCTAAACCCAGTGCATTGGTGGCGGTGCTAGACACCGCTAAAAGCGGACAAAGCCCGAGAAGTTGAACAACCGCTGGATTATTTTTCCAAATTCCTTGAGTAAAGATTTCTTTCCACATGGACTTTTGTTGATTTTCAACCGCACTTTCTATTTTTTCTTCTTCAAGTGCGGTATTTTTTTCAGTTAAATCTGTCATATTATTTCACTTGTGTTGAAAGTTGTTGTAACAAGGCTTGGTTATTTAGCATGATTAATGCTGAGCGTTTAGTTTGATTCACCACTGCGCGAGGTGTAATGGTTGCACCAGAAAATTGATCAAATTTCCCGCCATCTTTTTTTACCGCCCATTCGCTTAAATTATGCTCATTAATCGATTGATGAGTGAAATTTAGAATCCAGTTGGAAATACGGAGTTCAATTTTATCGCCTAAGCCAGGAGTCTCATGGTGTTCGATTACTCGTACACCTAATATTTCACCTTTCGGATCTAATCCCACAAGCAAACGAATATCGCCAGAATAGCCATCAGGTGCAGTGGTTTCATAGGCATAGGCAGAAACATTTCCATCTTTTTTCGCAAAATAAATTTTCTGAATGCCCTCCAAATTTTTATCTTGAGGAATAACCGCACTTTCTAGCAAATTATTATTGAAATAATCTTGTGGAATGACCTGTAAAAGTAATTCTCGTTGTTGTGCCGCCATCACCGCGTCAATTTTATCTTTTGTTAGGAAAAAAATACCCGCAGAAATTGCTGTGCAGAGTAGGGCGACAAAGCCTAACAATATTCCGTAACGCGATGTGATTTTTACTGTGCCCATTATTTTTTCCCTTTTGTTGGATAACCAGATACTCGAGGACGCGTGTAATGATCGATAAGTGGAACGCAAATATTACTTAATAAAATTGCGAATGCTACACCATCTGGAAAGTTTCCGTGATAGCGAATGAGATAGACAAATAACCCCACTAATGCGCCAAAAATAATTTTTCCTCGTGGTGTAATGGAGGCTGTGACAGGATCTGTCGCAATAAAAAATGCGCCAAACATCATTGCGCCACTAACCAGTTGGCTAATCGCACTTAAATGCGTGAAGCCAGTAAAAGCGGTCGCTGTGGCTAAACAGAAAAAGGTGACAAGCATCGCCACTGGAATTTGCCAGTGAATGACACGTTTTAAAATAAGGAAAATTCCGCCCGCTAAGAAAGCCACGTTCACTTGCCACCAGCCTTGAGCAAAGTCGGTTCCATTACCCATAAAAATCGGCAGTTTAATTAATTCATAAAAATCATTTAATTGAGTGTGACTTTTATAGAAAATTTTTGCGCTATCCAAAGGTGTGGCTTGAGTGATGCCATCAATGTTATGCGTAAGTTGTGAAAGCGTGAATCCATCAGTGGTTAAACCTGAAAATATTAATGAGAACGCATCTGAAAAAGTCGGTGGTTCCTGTAATAAATTAATTGGTGGCATCCAAGTTGTCATTTGTAACGGGAATGAAATTAAAAGAATTACATAGCCAATCATCGCAGGATTGAATGGGTTTTGTCCTAAGCCACCATAAACCTGTTTACCTAATAAAACTGCACAAAGTGTTCCAATGATGATGATCCAATAAGGCGCATAAGGTGGAATAGCCATCGCCAAAATTAAAGCAGTCAGGGATACGCTGAAATCTGAAAGATAATTTAACGGCTTTTTGCCGCGTAATTTTATTGCAATAAATTCCGCAATAATTGCTGTACCAATGGCTAATACAGATTGAATCACCACGCCAAATCCAAAATAATAAATTTGCGTGAAAAAAGCTGGCATCATTGCCAAGATTACCCAAAGCATAATACGAGCTGTGAGTTTCCCCGAATGAGTATGAGGAGAGCTAACCATTTTAAACATTATTTTATTCCTGATTATTTTCTAATGTTGCTTGTGTTTTTGCCAATTTCTTTGCTTTTGCTCGAGCAATCGCAGCGGCTACAGCCGCTTTTTTCGGATCAAGTGCAGTTGAATTTTCGTCTGTTTTTTCTACCGCACTTTCTACGGTTTGAGTATTTGAGACTGGTTCAGAGGTTCCATTTGCTTGTGCAAGTTTTTTTGCTTTTGCACGGGCAATCGCTGCAGCTACCGCCGCTTTTTTCGGATCAAGTGCGGTTGAATTTTCTTGTATTTTTTCTACCGCATTTTCTACGGCTTGAGTACTTGGAACTGATTCTGTGGTTCCATTCTCTTGTGCAAGTTTTTTTGCTTTTGCACGAGCAATCGCTGCAGCTACCGCCGCTTTTTTCGGATCAAGTGCGGTTGAATTTTCTTCCGTTTTTTCTACTGCATTTTCTATGGCTTGAGTGCTTGGAACTGATTCTATTGTTCCCGCTTGCGCAAGTTTTTTCGCTTTTGCACGGGCAATCGCTGCAGCTACCGCTGCTTTTTTAGGATCAAGTGCGGCTGAATTTTCGTCTGTTTTTTCTACCGCACTTTCTACGGTTTGAGTATTTGAGACTGATTCAGCGGTTTCATTTGCTTGTGCAAGTTTTTTCGCTTTTGCTCGAGCAAGTGCGGCTGCAACCGCTGCTTTTTTCTCATCGGTTGGTTGAGTTTGTTGTTCTTGGTTTTCAACTTGAGATTCTACTTGCTGACGAGCCAGACGACGGGCTTTACGTTGTGCCATTAAATCAGCGTTATCAGGTAAAACTTCCCCTTTTTCTGAGGTAATCGTTTTAACTTGTACTGATTCTGTTTCATTGGATTTTTTCGCTTTCAAGCGTTCTAGCGCCGCTTTAACAGGATCTTCACCTTTGGTTTGCGCTAATTCTTCTCGACGTGCTTCTGCTGCACGTTGTGAACGTGCTTTACGCTCTTGTTCTTCACGTTCCATTCGCGCTTGTTTCGCTTCAAAGCGAATTTTGGCTTCATCTGATTTTTTCTGTTTTTCTTTTATTTGACAAATTTTTGCTTTTTCTTGGCGGAAATACTGAATCAGCGGAATATGGCTTGGGCATACGTAGGCACAAATCCCGCACTCGATACAATCTTTGAGGGAGTATTCTTCCGATTTTTTGTGATCTTCACTACGCGCAAACCAGTAGAGTTGCTGTGGCATCAAGTTGACTGGGCAGGCATCAGAACAGCTAGAACAGCGAATACAAGCTTGTTCAGGCTCTGGTTCTGCATATTCAAAATAGTCTGGTGCAAGCAAGCAGTTGACAATTTTTGTCACTGGTGCATTGAGATTGGAAAGTTCCAATCCCATCATTGGCCCCCCCGCAAATACAGGATAACGTTCATCAAACTGATAGCCAGCGAGCGTCAATACTTGAGAAATTGGTGTACCAAGTCGGACCCAATAATTACCTTTTTCAGGAATTTTATCACCTGTAAGGGTGACGACACGTTCAATTAAAGGTTCGTCATTTATAACCGCTCTTTTAATTGCAAAGGCTGTACCAACATTATGCATCAGTACGCCAATACTAGAAGAACGCGCACCACTTGGCACTTCCATTCCTGTAAGCAAATAAATAAGCTGTTTTGCGGCACCCGAAGGATATTTTGTTGGAATCACTCGAACGCTAATGTCATTTGCTCCTTGTAGCGCTTTACGAATTACCTCTATTGCTTCAGGTTTGTTATCTTCAATGGCGATGACTACGTTTTCAGGTCGTAGGATATAACGCAAAATACGAATGCCTTCTATGATTTCATCGGCGCGTTCACGCATAAGACGATCATCACAAGTGATATAAGGCTCACATTCTGCACCATTGATAATTAAGAGTTTAACTTTTTTCTCTGCTGATTGAATTTTAGCGGCAGTCGGAAATACTGCACCGCCCAAGCCAGCTATACCAGCTTGATAGATTTTGTTAATGAGTTGTTCTGGCGAGAGTGTTAAAAAGTCATCAATAGGATTACGCTCTAGCCATTGATCCAAGCCATCTGCTTGCAAATGAATTGCAGGTTCATCAAGACCAGACGGATGTGCGGCAACATAAGGTTTAATCGATTTAATTGAGCCTGAAGTTGGCGCATGAACGGGTAGCATACGTAAGCCATCACCTTGTGTTAAGGGCTGACCTTTTAATACGTAATCGCCTTCCTTTACTAAAAGGTTACCTATTGTTCCTGCGTGCTGTTTAAGAGGAATATAAAAATCCGTGACTAAAGGGTGATGACGTAATGGCTGTGAATTAGATTGTGATTTCATTTCAGGCGGATGAATGCCACCTTTGAAATCCCATAATTTACCGGAATTGAAACGAGATAATACGTCCGCCATTTATTCCCCCACAACCAATTTTTTCTCAGTACCATTTACATTCATTACTGGAATGACTAATTTTGCATCAAACTTCCAATCCCAATTATCGATATTTTTTTTCACGGGAATCATTGATATACAATCTGTTGGGCAGGGTGCTACGCAAAGTTCACAACCCGTACAGAGATCTGGAATGATCGTATGCATGAATTTATTTGTACCAATAATGGCATCAACAGGACAGGCTTGAATGCATTTTGTGCAGCCAATACACATATTTTCATCAATAAAAGCGACTTTCTCGATAGGTTCTTCTACACCATCCATTGCTGGCACATCAACACCTAAAATCTCTGCAATTTTTACAATGGTAGGTTGACCACCTGGAATACATTTTGTGATTTCTTCTCCATTGCAAATAGCTTCAGCATAAGGTTTGCAGCCTGGATAACCACATTGTCCACATTGGCTTTGTGGCAAAATAGAGTCAATTTTTTCCACAATGGGATCGACCTCAACTTTGAGTTTAAGTGAAGCAAAGCCTAAAATCGCACCGAAAATTAAAGCGAGTAAAGTGATTATGATGAATAGAAGGGTCATTATTTCTTTCTTTTTCCTGAAAAATACTGAGAGAACCCAATAAATAAAATCAAAATGGTAATAGCCATTAAAAGATAGATCATTTTATTACTTCACTAGTCCTGTGAATCCCATAAAAGCAAGAGACATCAAACCAGCTGTGATAAGGGCGATAGATGAACCTTTGAAAGTTAAAGGTACATCAGCCGCGACAAGACGTTCACGAAGCGCAGCAAAAAGCACTAATACAAGTGCAAACCCAAGAGATGCACCAAAACCATAAACGACAGATTCCGTTAAATTATGAGCAAGATTTACATTTAATAATGCAACACCGAGAACTGCACAGTTTGTGGTTATCAAAGGCAAGAAAATTCCAAGTAAGCGATATAGCGTTGGGCTAGTTTTATTTATCACCATTTCGGTAAATTGTACAACTACGGCAATAACCAAAATAAATACTAATGTGCGTAAAAAAGTAGCATTCAAGGGAAAAAGAATATAATGATCAACTAAATATGCGCAAAGGGAAGCGACTGTTAATACAAACATTGTTGCTAACCCCATTCCCACTGCGGTTTCAATTTTTTTGGATACGCCCATAAAAGGACAAAGTCCTAAGAATTTCACCAATACAAAGTTGTTAATCAGCGCAGTGCCGATAATTAATAAAATATAGTGTGTCATTACTTTCTGCCTTGTGTATAAGTCGGCTATTATCCTCATTTATAGGCGCGATAACAATAGAAAATTTGGGGTAGGAGAAAGAGAAAATTTAAATTTTCATATTTTGTTAAATATGAATAAAAAAGTGCAGCTAATCATTTAAATGATTAGCTGCACAATATTTGGATTAACAATACTCAACTTATGTGAGTAGAGTACTGTTTGAAGTTCAATATCAATTATTTTTGATATAGTTTTGCTGGACCTTGAGTACCACCGTTAACTTGACCACCTTCTTGTAATTTTAATACAGAACCAGAAGCAGTGATCTCAACGCGACGATTAGGGCGTAAACAATCTTTTAATGCTTGACCATGTGGAATACCATCACAAGCTTTCACTTGAGGGTTTTTACCGTAGCCAACAGCGGTAATTTGAGTATTCACACCATCTTCAATTAAACGTGCTTTAACACGATCAGCACGACGTTGTGAAAGATTTAAGTTATAAGCATCAGAACCTAAACGGTCTGTGTAACCCGCAACTTTAACATCTTTAGCACCAGTAGATTTTAATTGAGATGCTACGCTATCAACAACTTGTTTACCTTGTGCAGTTAAAGTGTCTTTGTTGAAGTCAAATAAGAAGTCACCACTTAAATTGAATGCTGAATTACCGTTACAGCCATTTGGATACCAGAAGAAGCTTTGTGCATTATGGTTTTTATCAAATAATACTTTGTATTGGCAAACTTTATGTGCACCATCTTCACGATAGTTGAACACGTAATCCCATTCAGATACACCATATAGGCCTTCAGTGAAGTGTGGATCACCGATTAATTGACGAATCTGATCTTTGTTCATACCATTTTCAATCATACGAACATTATCCCAATTTGGCCAAGTACCGAATTGGCTACCATCATGGTTGAATTTTGCTGAGTCAATTTTAGGCCATACTAATTGAGGTACTTGTTGACCATTTACATCTTTATACTCTGGAGTACCTGCGTCAGTAACTTTGCTTAAGTTGCCACAAGCAGCAGCAGTTGCGATAGCAACAGTTGATAATAAAATACGAGATAATTTCATTGGCTTTACCTTTTATTTGTTAGAAACCCTATAAAGGGCATAACTAAACTTTATGAATAAAATATAACAAAACTGTTAAAGTTTCGGGTGCATATACTAATGGCAAAAAATCGCCTTGTAAATAATAAAATCAGTAAATTAGCCCTCTTTTTTGTAAAGGAATGTAAAGATATCTATTTTTAATGTATAAAATCATTTGCTCGCTTTGTAGCATAACGATGAACAATATTTACCGCACTTTCTTCAGCTTGACGACCTAATTTTTTTATTAAGGATTTTTTCAAGCGATACTTCACACTTAATACATCTTTTTCCTTCATTTTCTCCAAAATCAAATCATCACTGGTTGAAATTTCATCGACTAATTTCAAGTCAATTGCTTGTTGACCAAACCAATGTTCCCCAGTAGCAATTTTATCAATATCTACACAAGGGCGATTTTGTGAGACGAATTGTTTAAATAATTGATGTGTTTCTTCCAACTCTTGTTGAAATTTTTGTTTACCTTTTTCGGTATTCTCACCTAATACAGTTACTGTGCGTTTAAACTCACCCGCAGTCATCACATCTACATCAACATCATATTTTTTCAATAAACGATGAACGTTTGGAATTTGTGCTACGACGCCGATAGAACCAATAACAGCAAAAGGCGCAGATACAATTTTATCTGCTACACAAGCCATCATATAACCGCCACTTGCTGCAACCTTATCTACAGCGATGGTTAATTTTATGCCTTTTTGTTTCAAACGAGACAACTGAGAGGCTGCAAACCCATAATCATGAACAATACCGCCGGGGCTTTCTAAACGTAATAATACTTCGTCTTCTGGTGTTGCTACATTTAAGATTGCTGAAATTTCTTCTCGAAGTGCGGTCGTTTCTGACGCTGAAATATCACCATGAAAATCTAAGACATACACACAGCTTTTCTTTTCGTCATCTAAGGTTTCACCTTTTTTTAATTTTTCTTTACGTTTTTTAGCCTTTTGTTTTTCAGCTTTTTTCTCTGCTTTAGCTTGCTGTTTTAGTTCTTCTTCTGAAAGATTAAAATCACGCAACACACGAACTTGATGATCAAATTCTTCAGATAAATCTTTAATTTCTAATTCCCCTATTTTAGATTTGTTATGTTGACGATAAGAAATCACCAAACCAACAATAGCAAGAATGAGTAATAAAATTGTTAGAATTTCCAGAATGAAAATTCCATAGCCAGTTAAAATATCGTTTAACATTGTTACTCCTATTGATATTTTATAGATTACATTGTGCTTGGTACTAGTCGTGACTAGTCTAGGCATTAACATGATAAAATATTGTGATTATTTGTGCTATTACAACAAAGATTTTTTAAACTAATTCTCACTTTTTTTATTTTCATTTCTGCTGATTTAGCATAGCATAAGGAACGATTTCATTTTCATTTATAAAAAGGAGTAATTATGAAATTACGTGCTGTTGTATTAGGTCTTGCAACATTATGTGCTAGCACAGCGACTTTTGCTGGCATGGTTTCTACTTCATCTAACCTTGAGCTTTTAGCCATTGATGGTCAAAAGGCATCTAAATCTCTTGCGAAGGATGCTAAAACCTTTGCTGTGAATGACACCCAAAACCATCAGGTTGTTGTTCGTTTAAGTGAAATTATTGGTTCTGGATCTAGCCAAACCCTTTTTGAATCTAACCCAGTAATCGTGACATTCCAAGGCAATGCAGAGGATCTTGTTATTTCGGCGCCAGCTATTCGTGGTCGTTCTGAAGGTGATAAATTCAATGAGATGCCAAGTATTAGCGTGAAAACAAAATCAGGCAATACGCTTTCAGCAAAAGTGGATGTGTTAAAACAAGAAGGTTTATTCCCAAGTGCTAATGTGGTGAATGATCTTGCTGAATATAATGCGTCTGGTGCAATCGCATCTGTTGCTGCATTTGCTGCAACCACAGCTGCTAGCCCAATGGTCGCTACTCCAGCAAGTAATGCAAAAGCGAATAAAGGTAAAGTGGTTGTTCAAGGTGAAAACGTTGCAGAGCAACAGCTCCAATATTGGTTCCAACAAGCTGATAAAGAAACTCAGACACGTTTCTTAAATTGGGCAAAATCCCATAAATAATTACTGCACTTCATACAATAAAAAGTGAGCCTTGTTGCTCACTTTTCTATTTTGATAAGGATTTGAAATGAATATTCGGTTAAATGCCAAAGTAATCGCTACGATTCCTGTTTTTATTGCTGTAAATATTGCGGCAGTGGGAATATGGGCTTTTGATATTTCTTCGCAATCAATGCCTTTGATTCTAGGGATCATTGCAGGTGGTTTGGTGGATTTGGATAACCGTTTAACTGGACGATTGAAAAACGTATTTTTCACGCTCATTGCTTTTTCTATTTCATCCTTTATTGTGCAGCTACATATCGGTAAGCCTATCCAATATATTGTGTTAATGACGGTGCTGACATTTATTTTCACCATGATTGGCGCCGTGGGGCAGCGTTATAGCACGATTGCTTTTGGTTCATTAGTGGTTGCTCTTTATACCACATTGACTTATGTGCCAGAAGGAAATGTATGGTTTATTAATCCCGTAATGATTTTATGCGGTACCTTGCTGTATAGCGTGGTGACTCTGATTGTTTACCTGTTTTTCCCAAATCGTCCCGTGCAAGAAAGTGTCGCTAAAGCGTTTTGTGCATTGGGTGAATATTTAGATACCAAATCCTGTTTTTTTGATCCTGACGAAGTGGCTGAGATTGAAAAAAAACATCTTAATTTCGCGATGAAAAATGCGAATGTTGTCGTGGCATTTAATATCGTGCGCACTGCACTTTTTTACCGTATTAGAGGGCAACATCGCCATCCTCGTACCCAGAGAATGTTACGTTACTATTTTGCCGCGCAAGACATTCATGAGCGCGCCAATTCTACGCATTTTGATTATCAACAAATAACAGAAAAACTAAAAAATACAGATTTGATTTTCCGTATTCAACGTTTGTTAGAGCTACAAGCACAATCGTGTAAAGAAATTACCGCGAGTTTGCGTGAAAATAAACCTTATCATTTTAATGAACGTGTCGAACGTGCACTTTTAGGCACCTTGCATTCCTTTGATCTATATCGAGTGCAACATCTCAATGATCAAGATGAACTGATTGATATTCAAACCTTGTTAGATAATTTACAAAGTATCAACTGGCAACTTCGCCAATTGGCACAAGAAATGATGGATACAGAACAATTAGCTCAAATTCATACGGAACAAATCACTGGGTTAAAAAATATAAGTGCAGTGATTTTTAGCCATTTTACTTTTGAGTCACCGTTGTTCCGACATGCGGTACGATTATCTATTGTGGTATTTCTGTGCTGTGCAATTGTTGAATTTTTCCAATTTAATCTTGGTTATTGGATTTTATTGACCACTGTATTTGTGTGTCAGCCAAACTATTCTGCAACTAAAGTACGTTTACGCCAGCGCATTATTGGCACGATATTAGGTGTAGTGGTAGGGTCTCTATTACCTTATTTAAATCCAACCTTAGAATTAAAACTGGGTCTTGTGGTGCTTACAAGTACATTGTTCTTTTTCTTCCGTAGTAATAATTATAGTTTTTCAACCTTTTTCATCACACTACAAGTTTTGCTGAGTTTTGATGTCATGGGATTTGATACGGCAGCTGCGTTAATGCCACGTTTACTCGATACTTTACTTGGTGCGGCGATTTCATGGTTTGCAGTATCTTACTTATGGCCAGATTGGAAATATTTGCAACTTGATAAAGTGAGCCATCAAGCATTGCGTAGTGATGCGGTATATTTATTGCATATTATTAGCCAATTGCAATTTGGTAAAAGTGACGATCTTAAATATCGCATAGCACGTCGTAATGCGCATCAATATGCTGCCGCACTGAGTACAACACTTTCTAATATGAATAATGAGCCAGTGAAATATAAGGCATATTTACAGAAAGGTTTTGATTTGCTCAAGCTTAATTATTCTCTATTAAGCTATATTTCGGCCCTTGGCGCTTATCGCGACAGAATGAAAAATTTGCAACAGACCGCACAGTTTTTATCTGGTTTTTATCCCGTGGCAAAGAAAATTATCTATACCTTAGAACACATTGAAGAAATACCCGAAGCTATTTTTAACCAACAGCAAGAACGTATTGAAACATATTTAAAAGAATTAGAAAAACAAGAGATGACCGCAGAAGAACGAGCCGTCTTTAGTTTACCGTATCAGCAATTAAATTTGATTACGCAACTCTTACCGCAGTTCTATGAGTATTTTAGGAAAGAATCTTGTTAAAGAGTATGGGATCGTTATAAATATAAAAGTGCGGTTGATTTTTGAGAGATTTTAAAACACCTTGAAAATTAACCGCACTTTATTTTTTATTAAGCAATAACACTGACGAATGAGTTATTACTGTCCCATGTTTTTCACTGATTTTAGGAAACCTTGAGCACTATCAAACACAGAAGATTTTCCCTGTGCCAGTAAAATCATGTCGGACATTTCTCGGAAGGCACCTTTGCCGCCATTGGTAGAAAGTATATGATCAACGGCATTCTTCACATAAATAGGGGCATCAGCCACAGCAAAAGAAGTTCCACACGCTGCAAAGGCGGGAAGATCTACGCTATCATCGCCAATATAAGCGGTTTGCTCGGCGGTGACGCCTGCTTGTTTCATGAGTTCAAAACAAGCCGTTTCTTTTTCAAGTTTGCCAAGAAAGAATAATTTAATACCAAGATCGGCAATGCGACGACGTAAAATAGGGGAGTCGCGACCAGAAAGCACTGCCACTTGAATATCCGCATCCATCAGCATTTTTATGCCTAAACCATCTCGTACATGAAAGCTTTTGATGGCTTCACCATTGGCATCATAATGGAGTTGTCCATCGGTGAGTACGCCGTCTACATCAGTAATGACAAATTTAATGTTTTCTAATTTTTGTTGCATTGGGATTCCTTAGCTTGAAAATTCCACTAAACCCACTACGTGATTTTTATCATTAACAACGACTAGCGAGTGAATTTTTTTCGCTTTCATAAAGTCTTCTGCTTTGGATAAAAATTCGTCTTGATGAATAGTTTTTGGTGAACTTGTCATAAAATCTTTGGCTGTTTTATTCAGCGTTTCTGCACCATTGGCTGTAAGCGCGCGGCGAATATCGCCATCTGTGATAATGCCTTTAAGTTGCTCGTTTTCCATCACTAAGGCAACGCCCATTCGCCCTTCATTCATGACTGTGAGGCAGTCAGTAAAATTGGTGGTCGGTAAAATTGTTGGTAGGCGAGTTTGCATTTGATCTTTCACTTTACATAATAAACGACGACCAAGACTGCCACCTGGATGGAATTTAGCAAAGTCAGCTGGTTGGAAATTGCGTGCCGTAATAAGTGATACGGCGAGTGCATCGCCAAGTGCCAGCGTTACAAGTGCGGATGTTGTTGGTGCAAGATTATTCGGACACACCTCTCGCTCAACAGTAATGTCTAAAACATAATCTGCATGGCGTGCGAGCGTGGAATTTTTGTTACTCGTCACGGCAATAATTTTATTACCAAAATTTTTTAAACTTGGAATCAGTTTGTTGACATCATCGGTTTCACCGCTATAGGAAATTAACATCACGATATCAATTGGTTTCAACATACCTAAATCACCGTGGAAGGCTTCCGTCGGATGTAAAAAGAAACTTGGTGTGCCCGTAGAGGCAAATGTAGCCACCATTTTTTTACCGATTAAACCAGATTTCCCTATCCCGCCGATGACTAATCGTCCTTCGCAAGCAAGGATTAAATCGACGACTTGATTAAAATCCTCGCCTAAACTCTGGCTGAGTTGCAAAAGTGCGTTACTTTCCACTGAAAGGGAATCCTGTGCAATTTTTAGATAGTTCATTCTTCTTCCTAAAAGAGCGGTTGAAATTGGCGTTATTTTAGCGGAATCATAAAAAAATACGAATGAAAAATTAGGCATTATTGTTTATAAGATTGATGAGCAATATTCAAAAATTGGGGATTTTATTGACCGCACTAATGATTGCCCCTATACTACGCGCCGAGTTGGTTAGACAATCGCTGGTTTATTGAAGCCCTTAACCGTATTTATACGACCTAGTGGGACAAGTAAACGAGAGGAAAGTCCGAGCTACACAGGGCAGAGTGCCGGATAACGTCCGGGCGGCGTGAGCCGACGACCAGTGCAACAGAGAGCAGACCGCCGTGTAAACGGTAAGGGTGAAAGGGTGCGGTAAGAGCGCACCGTGCCTCCGGTAACGGTTGGCAGCAGGGTAAACTCCACTCGTAGCAAGACCAAATAGGAATCCAATGAGTGGCCCGCTCAGGATTCGGGTAGGTTGCTTGAGCGGCAGAGTAATTTGTCGCCTAGAGGAATGATTGTCCACGACAGAACTCGGCTTATCGACCAACTCAAAATTTTTGTGGAAATGACCGCACTTTAGTTTATTTTTCGGAATAGATTAAAGTGCGGTTATTTTTTGATGAGTATGAATTATTTTTCGTTTAATACACGTGGAAATAAAATATTATTTTCCAAATGAATATGGTGCATTAAATCATCAATAAATTCATTAATACCGCTATATAAGGCTTTCCAACTGAAACAAGCATCTGCAGGTGGCGTGCAGTTATTAGTAAGTGATTTGATCACTTCCACATCTTGTCCTGCTTCATCGTGTTCCATTTCCATTACACGAATTGGCATTGAGGCCATAGCATAATTCCCCATTTTGATCATTGGGAACAAAATTTGTTCTTCTTTCATTAAATGCTGGCTAAGTTCAGCATAAATTTTTTCTAATTGTGCCGCTACGCCGACAGGGCAGTCATCACGATCACCATGTACATTTTCTACTTTCTCCGCCAATGTAATTAATTCTGGGAGTTGTTCACGATGGCGATTATGAAAACGAGTAATAATGTGATCGATCATCTCTGCATAAGATGCCGAAGTCCAATCTTTATCATTATTTTCTGCTTTACTTTGTTGTAAATCAGTTAAACGTTTTTCAATTTCAGCAAGGTTAAGATTCTTTTGTTGCGCTGCGACTTCTAATAATACAGAACCTCCACAGCAAAAATCTAAATCATATTCACGAAAAATTTTAGTTGCACCTGGAATTGAAACAGCGAGTTCGCTAAGTTTTTGTTGGGCAAAAGACATAAATCACTCCTATATTGATTAAGTAAAAATAAATCCGATAAAAATAGTAGGATATTTTTCTGATTATGAAAAGTAGAGAGATTTATTTATTGATTAAATTATGATTTAAATCAATAAAAATACCTCATAATAATCAGCTAAAAATTTATGGTTATTTATATAAATAGGATTAATTATCACTAATGAGCCAGTCTCATATTCATTATGTATTTTTTTATATAATTGATTTTTAAGAATTTAGGAAAATACTGATTTTCATCAATATTATTGATTGTGTTTATGAAGTGAAATCTTTTAGAATGACGACAAATTAAATTTAACGCATAACTCCGAGCTTGTTTAGCCTAAGTTTCATAGAAATACGGCGACAAGCCAATAACGCCGTGTGTTATTCAGGGATACGCTGGAAACGGTTTATCCTCTCCGTATTTAGAAAGGTGTAAAATGCAATCCATTCCTATTAAAAACGTAGGAGAGTCTCGCTTAGTCGATCCTTTTCAACGCCAATATTACTATCTACGACTGTCGATTACCGATCAGTGCAATTTCCGTTGTACCTATTGTTTACCTGATGGTTATCAACCCGAAGCTAACAAACCAAGTTTCTTAACCTTAAAAGAAATTACCCATCTTGCTCAAGCATTTGCTGAAATGGGCACCGAAAAGATCCGTTTAACGGGTGGCGAACCGACTTTACGCAAAGATTTTATTTCTATTGCAGAAAGCATCGCTAACATTGATGGCATTCGTCAATTAGCCGTTACGACAAACGGCTATCGAATGGCAAAAGATGTGGCTGATTGGAAGAAAGCAGGGATTACGTCTATTAACGTCAGTGTTGATAGCTTAGATCCAAAAATGTTCCATCAAATTACAGGCATTAATAAATTTGATGACGTGATGCGTGGTATCGATCGTGCATTTGAGGTGGGCTACAACAAAGTTAAAGTTAATTCAGTTTTGATGAAAAATTTGAATGATAAAGAGTTTGAACAATTCCTTACTTGGGTGAAAGATCGCCCGATTCAAATGCGTTTTATTGAACTCATGCAAACGGGCGAAATGGATAGTTTCTTTGATAAACACCATCTTTCTGGGCAAGTCTTAGCGGATAAATTGCTGAAAAATGGTTGGACATTACAGCATAAATCCCACACGGATGGCCCTGCAAAAGTCTTTACACATCCTGATTATGCAGGCGAAATTGGCTTAATTATGCCTTATGAGAAGAATTTCTGTGCAAGCTGTAATCGTCTCAGAGTGTCAGCGAAGGGCAAACTTCATCTTTGTTTATTTGGCGAAGAAGGTATTGAATTACGTGATTTATTGCAATCCCATGAACAGCAGGATATTTTACAGGCTCGTATTTTTGCCGCACTTCAAGGTAAACGTGAGCATCATTACTTACATGTTGGCGATAGTGGCGTAAGAAACCATTTGGCTTCTATTGGTGGCTAAAAGAAAATAGGTGAATTTTGCTATTCACTTATTTTCTTTGCCACACATGTAAAACATTTAATATTTTAACCGCACTTTATTTTATTATGACTACATTTACGCATATCAATTCTCAAGGCGAAGCCAATATGGTGGATGTTTCTGCAAAAGCAGAGACTGTTCGTGAAGCTCGTGCTGAAGCCATTGTCACCATGTCAAAAGAAACCCTTGCTATGATCGTGGAAGGCAAACATCACAAAGGCGATGTATTTGCTACAGCACGTATTGCAGGTATTCAAGCGGCAAAACGTACTTGGGAACTTATCCCGCTTTGCCATCCATTGTTACTTTCTAAAGTGGAAGTGAATTTAGAACCGTTACTTGAAACCAATCAAGTTCGTATTCAATCTCTTTGTAAATTAACCGGAAAAACCGGCGTAGAAATGGAAGCATTAACGGCAGCAAGCGTAGCAGCCTTAACCATTTACGATATGTGTAAAGCCGTACAAAAAGACATGGTGATTGAGCACGTTCGCCTGTTAGAAAAGAGCGGTGGAAAATCCGGTCATTTTATTGCGGAGGAAAAATAAGATGTTAAATGTTTTATTTTTTGCTCAAACTCGCGAATTAATTGGCGTTGATTCCATTCAATTAGAAGATGATTTTGCCACTGCGGAAGCAGTGCGTGAACATCTTGCTCAAAAAGGCGATAAGTGGGCATTGGCACTTGAAGAAGGGAAGCTTTTAGTAGCGATTAATCAAACTTTGACGCCGTTAGAAAGTGCGGTCAAAAATGGGGATGAAATTGCGTTTTTCCCACCGGTAACAGGAGGCTAAATGGCTGATATTCAAATTTCAGTACAAGAACAACCTTTTGATCAAAATGCCGTTTACCAATGGCTATCTGAGCAACATTCGGTTGGCGCAACGGTTATTTTCGTGGGTAAAGTACGGGATCTTAATTTAGGCGATGAGGTATCCAGTTTATACTTAGAACATTATCCTGCAATGACAGAAAAAGCCTTACGTGAAATTGTAGAACAGGCGAAAGCGCGTTGGGATATCCAGCGAGTATCTGTAATTCATCGTGTGGGACTTTTACATACCGGCGATGAAATTGTTTTAGTCGGCATCAGTTCTGCTCACCGAGGTGATGCCTACCATGCTAATGAATTTATTATGGACTTCTTAAAATCCAAAGCGCCGTTCTGGAAAAAAGAACAAACTGATCAAGGTGAACGTTGGATTGAAGCGAGAGAAAGCGATAAAGAAGCGTTAGAGAAGTGGTAATGGCAAAGTGCGGTTAAACTTAACCGCACTTTTGCTTTTTATGAATTAAAGCACTTTCACAATGCTTTCACATAAATAACGAATATTATCTTCAGTAATACCCGCCACATTGATACGACCAGAACGAACAGCGTAAATCGCAAATTCTTCTTTTAAGCGATCAACTTGTTCAGGTGATAAGCCGCTGAAAGAGAACATACCGTTTTGTTCCATGATAAAGCTGAAATCTTGCTCTGCACCGTATTCTTTTAATAACTGAACGAATAAATGACGCATTTTTTTGATACGTTCACGCATTTCAGTTAATTCATTTTCCCATTCTTGACGAAGTTTCGGATCATTTAACACTGTTGCTACGGTCGCTCCACCGTGAGATGCAGGGTTAGAGTAGAGTGTACGAATAATTGATTTCACCTGTGTTAAAGCGGTGGAAGCAATTTCTGCATTTTCAGCCACAAGGGTAAAGGCACCTACACGCTCATTGTATAAACCAAAGTTTTTCGAGAATGAACTTGCTACTAATAATTCTTTGTGGTTTGCCGCAAAAGCACGTAAACCGTAAGCATCTTCATCTAAGCCATTGGCTAAACCTTGATAAGCAAAGTCAAAGAGTGGTAACCAGCCATTTTTTGCCGAAAGTGTAGCTAATTCTTGCCATTGTTCAGGGGTTGGATCAATACCAGTTGGGTTGTGGCAGCAACCGTGTAAAAGCACCACATCACCTTCGCTTGCTTGGCTTAAATCTTCGAGTAAATGTTCCCAATAAAGGGCTTTACGTTCAGCATCATAATAACGATATTCACGAATCGTCATGCCGACAGCATTGAAAATGGCATTGTGATTTGGCCATGTTGGTGTGCTGATCCAAACATTTTGTGCTTTGGTTTGACGTTTAATAAATTCAGCCGCAATGCGTAATGCACCTGTTCCGCCTAAACTTTGTACTGTTCTCGCACGATTAGATTTAATGATTTCAGAATCTTTACCGAAAAGTAGCGCTTTTGTTCGTTCGTTATAATCCGCAATACCATCGATAGTCAGATAATTCTTCGTTTTTTCGTTATCAAATAAGCGTTTTTCTGCTTCTTTGACCGCACGCATAATCGGGGTTGTGCCTTGCGCATCTTTATAAACGCCAATACCTAAATTGATTTTATTTTCACGCGTTTCAGATTTGAATGCTTCGCCTAAGCCTAAGATAGGATCGGCTGGTGCCGCTTTGATATGTTCAAACATAGCTTTTCCTTATGTATGTGTTGTGTGGTGGATAATTTTATACTTCAGCCGTTTTATTTTATCAAGAAAGATTTTTATAAAAATTAACCGCACTTTGATATTTTTAAATATTCATCAAAAAGTGCGGTCATTTTTTACATTATTTTAGTTTTTCAATCGCCCAATTTAATCCAGATTGATAATCTTCTGGTAACTCAGTGCGGAGTTTTTCTAATTGCTGAATAATGACCGCTTTATTAGGATGAGAAAGATTGATATGCCCAACCTTACGCCCAGCTCTTACTTCTTTACCGTACCAATGAAGTTGTGCAAACGGTGTATTAAGCCATTTGGGATTATGGTTTGTGCCGATTAAATTCACCATTACACTAGGGGCGAATGTTTGTAATTCAGGTGTTGGCAAATCAAGTAGCGCACGTAAATGTAATTCAAATTGACTAATAGCACATCCCAGTTGTGTCCAATGCCCACTGTTATGTACGCGAGGCGCAAGTTCGTTAATCAGTAATTTGTCGCCTACAACAAAACATTCCATTGCCATTACACCCACATAGCCTAATTTATCCATAATTTTGCTGAGCATGGCTTCTGCTTGCTTTTGTTGTGCAGATTGTTGAGGAAACGCAATATCAACCACGCTGTAACGCAAAATACCGTTTTGTTGCAGGTTATGTGTAACGGGATAAAAACGTTTTTCACCATTTTTAAATCTTGCGCCTACAATAGAAACTTCATAATCGAAAGGAATAAATTTTTCTGCGATCACTTCACCAAATAAGTCATCGGTGATGTCCGCTTTGTTTTCATTGCTGATAATCCATTGACCACGTCCATCATATCCGCCGGTTCTGCGTTTAACGACGACTTTCTCGCCAACGGTTTGGAAAACATCATTCCACTGCGTTTTATCTTTTAATAAACACCAAGGTGAGGTAGAAAGATTTAGCTCATCAAGCAAGGATTTTTGCGTAAAACGATCGGCCAATAATCCAAATACATGTTGATTGACGAAGTTTTTATGATTACCGAGTAATTCAGTCAAAGGCGTTTTTTCCCAGCGTTCAATTTCCGCCGTAATGATCGCATTTTCAGGTAAGTCAAAAACTGGCGCATTGAAGGCTAAGGGTTCAACATAAATATCTAAAGGTGCGCCTGCGTAACGTAACATTCTGCCGAGTTGTCCGTTGCCAAGTACATAAACGGTTGGGTATAAGGTGAAGTTTTGCATAATATTTCTCGTTAAATTTACGAAAAAAACAACCGCACTTTAAAAGTGCGGTCAGAACTGAAGAAATTTTTATGTGCGTGGATCGGGATTGTCCAGTACAGCATGAGTTTGGCTTTCACGGAAAGATTGCAAGCGTGAAAGCAATTCTGCATCCCAACCTGCTAGAATTTGGGCGGCTAACAATCCTGCGTTTGCCGCGCCCGCAGGGCCAATAGCCAATGTTCCGACTGGGATTCCTTTTGGCATTTGCACAATTGAATAAAGGCTATCCACACCACTTAACATAGAACTTTTTACTGGTACGCCCAGCACTGGCACAAGTGTTTTCGCTGCGATCATACCGGGTAAATGTGCCGCACCGCCCGCACCAGCAATAATTATTTTGTAACCATTTTTTTGTGCATTTTCGGCAAATTCAAAAAGTTTATCAGGCGTACGATGAGCCGAGACGACTTCCACATGATAAGGTACTTTTAATTCATCTAAAATCTGAGTTGCCTCTTGCATGGTAGCCCAATCGCTTTTGGAACCCATCACAACGGCAATTTGTGCAGTTTTTGACATGCTATTTTCTCAATTTTTTAATTAAAAACGTGGCGTAGAATAGCACATCTTACACATGTCAGGCAAACGTTTGCTAAATGGGTTTTATAGGAAAATACCATTGCAACTTTAAGGATAAAATTTTATCCTAAGCACAATTTTTATAGAATAGGGCAAATTATGTTAGCCAAAGCAAAATATAGAAAAGATTACAAACAACCAGATTTTACTGTCACAGACGTTTATTTAGATTTTCAACTTGATCCTAAACATACTGTGGTGACCGCAACCACAAAATTCCAACGCTTAAATGATGAAGCGACTTCTTTACGTTTAGATGGGCATAGTTTCCAGTTTTCCTCTATTAAATTTAATGGTGAGCCATTTTCTGCTTATCAACAAGATGGCGAGAGTTTAACGCTCGATTTAAAAGGTAAAAGTGCGGAAGAATTTGAACTTGAAATTGTGACCTTCCTTGTGCCAGTCGAAAACACTTCATTACAGGGGCTTTATCAATCTGGAGAAGGTATTTGTACGCAATGCGAGGCGGAAGGTTTTCGTCAAATCACTTATATGCTTGATCGTCCTGATGTGTTAGCGCGTTACACAACTAAAATTACGGCAGATAAAACCAAATATCCATTCTTACTTTCTAATGGTAATCGCATTGCAAGTGGTGAATTAGAAGATGGTCGCCATTGGGTGGAATGGAACGATCCATTCCCGAAACCAAGCTATTTATTTGCTTTAGTGGCAGGGAATTTTGATTTATTACAAGATAAATTCATCACCAAAAGTGGGCGAGAAGTTGCGTTAGAGCTTTATGTGGATCGTGGCAATCTTAACCGTGCAACTTGGGCAATGGAAAGTCTGAAAAAAGCGATGAAATGGGATGAAGATCGCTTTAATTTAGAATATGACTTAGATATTTACATGATCGTTGCCGTCGATTTCTTCAATATGGGCGCAATGGAAAATAAAGGGTTAAATATCTTTAACTCTAAATTCGTGTTGGCCAATCCACAAACGGCAACAGATGAGGATTATCTTGCTATTGAAAGTGTGATTGCACACGAATATTTTCATAACTGGACAGGCAACCGTGTAACCTGCCGAGATTGGTTCCAATTAAGTTTGAAAGAAGGCTTAACGGTTTTCCGTGATCAAGAATTTTCTTCAGATACAGGTTCGCGTGCCGTGAATCGCATTAATAATGTGAAATTTTTACGCACCGTGCAATTTGCCGAAGATTCAAGCCCAATGTCACACCCAATTCGCCCTGAGAAAGTGATTGAAATGAATAACTTTTACACGGTGACAGTATATGAAAAAGGGGCTGAAGTCATTCGTATGTTGCACACTTTATTAGGTGAGCAAGGTTTCCAAAAAGGGATGCAACTTTATATTGCTGAAAACGATGGCAAAGCGGCAACCTGCGAAGATTTTGTTTCTGCTATGGAACGTGCAAATAACCTCGATTTAAACCAATTCCGTCGTTGGTATAGTCAATCGGGTACGCCAGAATTATTGATTAGCGATGCGTATGACGAAAAAACGCATACTTATCGTTTAACGGTTTCACAATCCACACCGCCAACCGCCGATCAAATGGAAAAAGTGAATTTACATATTCCATTAAAAGTGGCGCTTTATGACGCGAATGGCACAAAACAAATGCTACAACATAATGGTGAATTGTTGAGTGATGTATTAAATGTCACTGAAAAAGACCAAGTCTTTGAGTTTCATGGCATTTATGGTCGCCCAATTCCAGCATTGTTATGTGATTTCTCCGCGCCGGTAAAACTGGATTATGATTACAAAACCGAGCAGTTATTAGGCTTGCTGAAATTTGCAGATAATCAGTTTATCCGTTGGGATGCGGCACAAATGTTATTTACGCAAGAATTACGTCGTAATGTTGTGAGTTTCCAACAAGGCGAGCCACTAGAAATTTCCCCTGAAATGTTGACCGCACTTTCTTATGTTCTGAATCATTATGAGAAAGATATTGAACTGGCAACATTAATTCTCACCCTTCCAAAAGAAATGGAATTTGCTGAAGGTTTCAAAACTATCGATCCTGATGGCATTTCAGCCGCAAGAGCATTTATGCAAGCGCAAATTGCCGAGACTTTAAAAGATGATTTCTTGCGTGTTTATACCCATATTCGCCTTGATGAATATCAAGTTACACAGCAAGACATCGCCTTACGTGCAATGCGTAATCTTTGTTTAACTTATTTGGCTTACACCAATTTGGGTAACAACTTAGTTCAAAAACACTACAATAATGCGAATAATATGACAGATACCTTGGCTGCATTAAGTGTTGCAACTAAAGCGGCATTACCTTGCAGAGATGCATTATTAGCTGATTTTGAACAAAAATGGCAACACGATGGATTAGTGATGGATAAATGGTTTGCATTACAAGCCACTCGTCCAGATGAAAATGTATTGGAAATTATTCAGTTATTAATGGATCACTCAAGTTTTAACTTCAACAATCCAAACCGTTTACGTTCATTAATTGGCAGTTTTGCTAATCACAACTTAAAAGCCTTCCACAATGTAAGCGGAGCAGGCTATCGTTTCTTAACGGATGTTTTAATCCGTTTAAATGAAAGTAATCCGCAAGTAGCTGCACGCTTAATTGAGCCATTAATTCGTTTTTCTCGCTTTGATGCCCAACGCCAAACGTTGATGAAACGTGCTTTAGAACGCCTAAGCATTGTAGAAAATCTTTCAAAAGATTTATTTGAAAAAATTGAGAAAGCGTTGCAGTAGGTGGCGTAAATGTGCGTAAAAGAGGAAATGAGTTGTCTACAATTTGTAGCCAGCTGAAAATGAAATCACCTAAAGCCAAATCTTTAAAATATGGTTAAAAGTACGGTAAATTTTGCAATAGTTTTTGGGGCATTTAGTATGCCCCTTTGTTTTATACGCGGTTTAAGTATTAATTTATTTCATACAAATCCTGAAAATAATAAGTTTGCATAATACACTAAGATGGCGCATTCTATACCCGTACAGACGTTTAGCCGTCTAAATGATTAAGAAGATTACTTTAAAACGGGAGTTATTATGACAACATCACATATTTTAGGCTTTCCTCGTGTGGGTGCAAAACGTGAATTAAAATTTGCACAAGAACGTTATTGGCGTAAAGAATTAGCAGAGCAAGATTTATTAGATTTAGCGAAAGCATTGCGTGAAAAGAACTGGAAACATCAAGCAGCGGCGAATGCGGATTTCGTTGCCGTGGGCGATTTCACGTTCTACGATCATATTTTAGATTTACAAGTGGCAACAGGGGCAATTCCTGCTCGTTTTGGTTTTGATAGCCAAAATTTAACCCTTGATCAATATTTCCAACTTGCACGTGGTAACAAAGATCAATTTGCGATTGAAATGACCAAATGGTTCGATACGAACTATCATTATCTCGTGCCAGAATTTCATAAAAATACACAATTCAAAGCTAATCCAGCACATTATGTAAACCAAATCCGTGAAGCAAAAGCATTAGGTTTAAACTTCAAACCGGTGATTGTTGGCCCATTAACATTCTTATGGTTAGGTAAAGAAAAAGGTGAAGCGTTTAACCGTTTCGATTTATTAAATCAATTAGTGCCTGTTTATGTTGAAATCTTAAACGCATTAGTGGCTGAAGGTGCGGAGTGGATTCAAATTGATGAACCTGCACTAGCATTGGATTTACCAGCAGAATGGGTTGAAGCCTATAAATCTGTGTATGCTGAATTAAGCAAAGTGAATGCAAAATTATTGTTAGCCACTTATTTTGGTTCCGTTGCTGAACACGCTGAGTTATTAAAAGCTTTACCTGTTGCGGGCTTGCATTTAGATTTAGTGCGTGCTCCAGAACAGTTAGCGGCATTTGAAGATTACAGCAAAGTGTTATCAGCTGGTGTGATTGAAGGCCGTAATATCTGGCGTGCAAACTTAAACAAAGTGTTAGATGTATTAGAGCCATTAAAAGCAAAATTAGGCGAGCGTTTATGGATTGCACCAAGCTGTTCATTATTGCACACCCCATTTGATTTAGAAGTGGAAGTACAATTAAAAGAAAAAAATACCGCACTTTACAGCTGGTTATCGTTCACGTTACAAAAAGTAGAAGAATTAAACGTATTAAAACAAGCATTAAATCATGGTAGAGCGTCTGTACAAGCAGCATTAGATGCAAGCCAAGCGGCAGCAGATGCACGTGCAACCTCAAAAGAAATTCATCGTCCTGAAGTGGCTGAGCGTTTAGCAAACTTGCCAAAAGGTGCGGATCAACGTAAATCGCCATTTGCAGAACGTATTGTTAAGCAAAATGCCTGGTTAAATTTACCGCTTTTACCAACTACAAACATTGGCTCATTCCCGCAAACTACTGAAATTCGTCACGCCCGTGCAAGTTTCAAAAAAGGCGAGTTATCTCTTGCAGATTACGAAGCGGCAATGAAAAAAGAAATTGAATATGTGGTACGTCGCCAGGAAGAATTAGATTTAGATGTGTTAGTTCACGGTGAAGCGGAACGTAACGACATGGTGGAATACTTTGGGGAATTATTAGATGGTTTCGCGTTCACCAAATTTGGTTGGGTACAAAGCTACGGTTCACGTTGTGTAAAACCACCAGTAATTTACGGTGATGTTACCCGCCCAGAGCCAATGACAGTCCGCTGGTCACAATATGCACAAAGCTTAACAAACCGCGTGATGAAAGGGATGTTAACCGGCCCTGTGACTATTTTACAATGGTCATTCGTGCGTAACGATATTCCACGTTCAATCGTATGTAAACAAATCGGCGTGGCATTATCTGATGAAGTGTTAGATTTAGAAGCGGCGGGCATTAAAGTTATCCAAATCGATGAGCCAGCCATTCGTGAAGGGCTACCGCTTAAACGTGCTGATTGGGATGCATACTTACAATGGGCGGGCGAAGCATTCCGTTTAAGCTCAATGGGCGTGCAAGATGATACGCAAATTCACACTCATATGTGTTACTCTGAATTTAACGACATCTTACCAGCGATTGCTGCATTAGATGCGGATGTGATTACTATCGAAACTTCACGTTCAGATATGGAATTATTAGATGCCTTCGTGAAATTCAACTACCCGAATGACATCGGTCCAGGCGTATATGATATCCACAGCCCACGTGTACCAACCGCAGGTGAAATTGAACACTTATTACGCAAAGCGTTAAAAGTAATTCCAAAAGAACGCTTATGGGTAAATCCAGACTGCGGTTTAAAAACACGTGGTTGGACAGAAACTATCGATCAATTAAAAGTGATGGTGGATGTAACGAAAAAATTACGTGCGGAATTAGCGTAAGTAATAATACAGAAAGAATAATTATCAAACACAACATAATTAAAGCCGAATCCGATTGGGTTCGGTTTTTTATTTGCACATCATCTTTGTTCCTCGTAGAATACAGGCAGTCTTCCTTTTAAAGTGCGGTAAAATTGACCGTACTTTCTTACAGTCAACTATCCCGAGAGATAAACGAGTATGTATCAATTATTCCGTCACGGTATTTTCCAAATGGATGCTGAAAAGGCTCATAATTTTACGATTCAATGCTTGAAATTAGCTGGTAATCCTTTATTTCAACCGATCTTAAAATCTATTATTCATGCTCCCAAAGGCTTTCCTAAAACGGTAATGGGAGTGAATTTTCCTAATCCCATTGGATTGGCGGCAGGGGCAGATAAAAATGGCGATGCGATTGATGGCTTTGGTGCATTAGGTTTTGGTTTTCTCGAAGTAGGAACTGTCACGCCCGTTGCGCAAGATGGGAATGCAAAGCCACGTCAGTTTCGTTTGATTGAAGCTGAAGGCATTATTAACCGTAATGGCTTTAATAATAATGGTATTGACTATCTTATAGAAAATGTGAAAAACGCCCGTTATAAAGGCGTGATTGGCATTAATATTGGTAAGAATAAATTCACACCTTTAGAACAAGGCAAAGATGATTATATTTTCTGTTTGAACAAAGCCTATAACTACGCTGGTTACATTACGGTGAATATTTCATCACCCAATACACCGGATTTACGTCAGTTACAATATGGTGATTATTTCGATGATTTATTGCGAAGCATCAAGGATCGTCAGGCTGTTTTAGCAAATCAATACAATAAATATGTGCCGATTGCGGTAAAAATTGCACCAGATTTAGCAGAAAGTGAATTAGTGCAAATTGCAGATACGTTGGTTCGTCATAAAATGGATGGCGTTATTGCAACGAATACTACGATTTCTCGTGATACTGTGATGGGGATGAAAAATGCGGAACAGCAAGGCGGATTAAGTGGAAAGCCGTTGCAGCATAAAAGTACCGAGATTATTAAGCGATTACATCAAGAACTGAAAGGTCAGATTCCGATTATTGGTAGCGGTGGCATTGATGGCTTGCAAAATGCGCAAGAGAAAATTGAGGCTGGCGCAGAGTTGTTACAAGTTTATTCAGGATTGATTTATCACGGTCCAAAATTAGTAAAAGAATTAGTAAAAAATATTAAATAATGACAAAAAAATACGACTTACATTGTCACAGCACAGCATCAGATGGGATATTGAGCCCAACTGAATTAGTGCATCGTGCTTATGCGCAAGGCGTGAACGTGCTGGCATTATGTGATCACGATACGATTGCGGGTATTGATGAAGCTGAGACTGCAGCGAAAGAAGTAGGCATTGAATTAATTACTGGAGTAGAAATTTCTACAAATTGGGAAGGGCGAGGGATCCATATTGTAGGATTAAACTTCGATAAAACTCATTTCAAAATGACCGCACTTTTGCAAAGCCAAAAAGCATTACGTGAAAAAAGAGCGGTGGAAATTGGCGATAAATTAGAAAAAGCAGGGATTCCTAATGCTTATGAAGGTGCAAAGGCTTTAGCCGATGGCGAAGTGACGCGTGCTCATTACGCACGTTATTTGGTGCAGATTGGTAAGGTATCTAATGATGGTCAGGCCTTTAAACGCTATTTAGGGCAAGGAAAATCGGCATTTGTCAAAGCTGAATGGACAGATATTCCCACAGCGATTGAGACAATTCATGCCGCGGGCGGTATAGCTATTATTGCGCATCCATTACGTTATAACATGACGGGGAAATGGGTGCTTAAGCTGATAACCGATTTTAAGGCTTGGGGCGGTGATGGAATGGAAATGGCGGATTGTGGTCAGACAAAAGATCAACGTCAAATTCTTGCTCGTTGGGCAAAAGAATTTGATTTACTGGGATCGGTTGGCTCCGATTTTCATTTTCCTTGTGGTTGGGTAGAGTTAGGAAAAAATTTAGATTTAGTTGATGGCGTCATCCCAGTTTGGGAAAAATTTTAGTCAGATAGAGAATGTTCAAATAATAAATACCTGTTTCCTTGATAATAAAATTTATTTGGAAACAGGTATTTTTTATGGTTCAAAATATAAAAAACTGAATTTATCCTTCGGATTTTTTCTGATTATCTAATAAATAATGTGGCGGCAATTCAGGCATTGAATCTTGTTCATCAACGGATTCAATTTCAGGTTTGAGATAAAACTCTGTCGCTTCATGATTGCTTTTCGTTTTGCCTAATAATTGTGGTTGAAGTTTTGCGAAGGTACTATTCGGTGCAAGCCAGATGCCGATAAACGCTTGATTAAATTTAGCATCAAAATCGTGTTCCAAAACAGTGTCATTTAAGACGAAGTAGCCTCTATCTGGTAAAGCAATATAGTTTAAAATGTCGTTTGGTGAGAAATCCGGAAATGTGGATTGCATTTCTTTAAGCCAGCTTTGAGTATCGCCATCATTAAGTTTTAAGGTTTCGATTTCTTTAATAAGCGTAATCGCAAAATTTTTCCCTTCAATGGGTTTTTCATATTTGAACGAGAGCATTAATGGGCGTTCATTTTCTTGATAAGTACCCGTTTCAGAAAATAAACCAATGGTATAAACATGGAACGGCCCCCACGTGTATTCGGCATTTCCAATGGGTTGCCAATGAGCAAAAGGTGCGGCAGAAAAAAACGTTATCATTGCCACAAATAGGGATTTCATTTTCATAATAAATTGCCGTGAGTAAAATTGTGTTGATTATAACAAACCGCATCAAAAAACAAATGATAAACGAGTAAAAAGGCGAGTAATTTTACTCGCCTTTAATATTACTGATGTTAATTTGTACGGTGAATTATTTTAGGCTACCCACCATATCTTCTGGGCGAACCCATTTATCAAAATCTTCAGCAGAAACTAAGCCTAAATTAATCGCTTCTTCACGCAATGTTGTACCATTTTTGTGTGCAGTTTTTGCAATTTTAGCTGCGTTTTCATAGCCAATATGCGTATTAAGTGCGGTCACCAACATCAATGAATTTTCAAGTTGTTGTTTAATTCGAGGATAGTTTGGTTCAATACCCACTGCACAGTGTTCATCGAAAGATACGCAAACATCACCCAATAATTGAGCAGATTGTAAGAAGTTTGCAATCATTACAGGGTTGAACACATTTAATTGGAAGTGACCTTGTGAGCCTACAAATGCGATAGTGGTGTCGTTACCAAATACTTGTGCGCAGACCATTGTCATCGCTTCGCATTGAGTAGGGTTGACTTTACCTGGCATGATTGATGAACCCGGTTCATTTTCAGGAATTAAAATTTCGCCAATTCCTGAACGCGGGCCTGATGCTAATAGACGAATATCGTTTGCAATTTTAAATAAACTCATTGCTAATTGACGTAATGCACCGTGAGTTTCAACAATCGCATCATGAGCGGCTAATGCTTCAAATTTATTATCTGCAGTGACAAATGGAAGTGCGGTGAATTTTGCAATGTAATCTGCCACTTTCACATCATAGCCTTTCGGCGTGTTCAAACCTGTGCCAACCGCTGTGCCACCTAATGCTAATTGACTTAAATGTGGAAGAGTATTTTTTAATGCTTTTAAGCCGAAATCTAATTGAGCAGCATAAGCCGAAAATTCTTGGCCTAATGTGAGTGGCGTTGCATCCATTAAGTGAGTGCGGCCAATTTTTACCACGTTTTTGAAGGCTTCAGATTTTGCCGCAAAAGTTTTTTGTAAACGTTCAACACAAGGAATGGTGTGCTCAACTACTTTTTTATATGCCGCAATGTGCATTGCCGTTGGGAAAGTATCATTTGAAGATTGTGATTTGTTCACATCATCATTTGGATGAATGATAGATTTTTCACCTAATTTTCCACCGTTTAGCACATGAGCACGATTTGCAACCACTTCGTTCACATTCATGTTGGATTGTGTACCAGAACCAGTTTGCCAAATAACGAGTGGGAATTGATCATCTAATTTATTTGCTAAAATTTCGTCACAAGCCTGTGCAATTAAATCACGTTTTTCAAGAGGTAATACACCTAAATCATGATTAGCAAATGCGGCTGCTTTTTTCAAATAGCCAAAAGCTTCGATAATTTCATGTGGCATTGATGCGGCAGGACCAATTTTAAAGTTATTGCGTGAACGTTCAGTTTGTGCAGCCCAGTATTTATCTGCTGGAACTTGAACTTCACCCATTGTGTCTTTTTCAATACGAAATGCCATTCTGTACTCCTATGAATTGAATGAAAATTAAAACTGGATTGATTTTAACACTTCAGAGTTATGAGTGGAACGTAACAAAAACGTTAAAAATCAGTTTTGTGACATAGATCATAAAAGTGCGGTGGATTTTCACGCATTTGTAATAATGTATATTTAATTATTTATTTTTTAGGGTTTTTTCGTTAAAATTTTAACCTCTTTATAGGGCAAGATTGAGAAAATAACGGGGCTAAAATGGCAAAAACTGCGCAATTTTACATTCTTACGGAAGATTGTACGTTAACTGTCGAAGAAATAGCCTGTAATCTTGCTGCTTCAATATGGCGATCAGGGAAAAAAGTATTAATTAGCTGTGAAAGTGAGGCTCAAGCGCTAGAGATTGACGAGCGTTTGTGGCAACGAGATCCCAATGAATTTGTTCCGCATAATTTATCGGGTGAAGCTACACAATATCCCACGCCGATTGAGATTTCATGGCTTGGAAAACGAAATTTACAACGCCGTGACGTGTTAATTAATTTGCAACAAGAAATTCCAGATTTTAGCCATAGTTTTACCCAAATTATTGATTTTGTACCGAAAGATGATGCCTTAAAAACACAAGCTCGAGAACGCTATAAACAATTACGTCTGCAAGGTTGGAATCTTTCTACTGAAAACGTGGGTTAATAAATGAACGACATTACCTTTTACCAACGCTTTGAAGCCGATATTCTCGCAGGGCGTAAAACCATCACCATTCGAGATAAATCTGAAAGCCATTTTAAAGCAGGTGATATTTTACGTGTGGGGCGCTTTGAAGATAATCAATATTTCTGCACGATTGAAGTGTTAAATGTTTCGCCGATTACCCTTGATGAACTGACGGAACTGCATGCGAAGCAGGAGAATATGGGGTTGGAAGAATTAAAAGAGGTGATTCGAGGGATTTATCCGAACGAAGAGCAGTTTTTTATTCTCTCTTTCAAATTAATTCCTATAGGAACATTCTATATCGTATGTCAAGGGAAATATAACTCAGAATCGTTTTATCAAAGATTGAATTTAGAGTCTTATCAAGGCGATTTTTATTTAGTTTTTCTTCCCTATAAGGATGGTTTATATAAAAAGTTAGAAAATGAACTAGATGAGATAAATACAATTATTATCACTGATGAAGTGATTGATGAAAATAAGCAATTTAATTTGCTCATACAAGAAAAAGATTTTATTACTCAAGAGCGAGCGATTTTTGCTTTAGAAATGCTAGTTACTTGCATAACAAACTCAAACATCGTTCATTGGGATGTTATTGATTGTTTGGACTTTATATCTGATTTTAAAGATTCTAATGTTAATGCCTTAGTACAGTCAAATTGGGTTGATTCTTTAGAAAAATTATTAGTTCAGTCTAAAATAAATATTGCCAATATATGTAGAAATGTAAAATCAAATAAAGTAAATAAAATTTATTCATTTTTGTTTTGTAATCATCTTCCAGAATTTAGCATTATTCCTGCAATTTCTGATTTAAACGAAAGTTTTATAAGAGAACAAATGTTAGGTATGGATGTAGAACAAGTTATTATTCCATTCTTTTCTATATGGAAAAATAGAGAAGATTTTTCAGAAAAATTCAAAATTTCAACAGTGATAATTTAATTAACGGTGCAACAATTCGCACCTAACCAAGAGAAAAATAAATGACACAAAAATTCGAAATGGCAGACCGTTTTAATCCGTCTGCGGTAGAACAAGCCCTTTATCAACATTGGGAAGAGAGCGGTTATTTTAAACCGTCTGAAAATGAAAACGCGCCGAGCTATTGCATTGCGATTCCTCCTCCGAACGTAACCGGCTCTCTACACATGGGGCATGCTTTCCAACAAACTTTAATGGATACGTTAATCCGTTTTCATCGTATGGAAGGGCATAACACCTTGTGGCAAGCGGGGACAGACCACGCGGGCATCGCAACCCAAATGGTGGTGGAGCGTAAAATTGCGGCAGAAGAAGGCAAAACCCGCCATGATTATGGTCGCGAAGCGTTTATCAACAAAATTTGGGATTGGAAAGCCTATTCCGGTGGCACAATTAGCCAACAAATGCGCCGTTTAGGTAACTCTATCGACTGGGAACGTGAGCGTTTCACCATGGACGAGGGGTTATCCAATGCGGTAAAAGAAGTGTTTGTTCGTTTGCATGAAGAAGGCTTGATTTACCGTGGCAAACGCTTAGTAAACTGGGATCCAAAACTTCACACTGCGATTTCTGATTTAGAAGTGGAAAACAAAGAGAGCAAAGGTTCCCTTTGGCATTTCCGTTATCCGTTAGCCAACGGCGTGAAAACCGCTGATGGTAAAGATTATTTAGTGGTCGCAACCACGCGTCCAGAAACCATGTTGGGTGATACAGCGGTTGCAGTGCATCCTGAAGATGAGCGTTATCAATCTTTAATCGGCAAAACTGTGGTTCTGCCATTGGCAAACCGTGAAATTCCGATTATTGCCGATGAATATGTGGATCGTGAATTTGGTACGGGTGTGGTGAAAATCACCCCTGCACACGACTTTAACGACTACGAAGTGGGTAAACGTCACAGCTTGCCGATGGTCAACGTGTTAACCTTAAACGCGGATATTCGTGATGAAGCGGAAATTATCGGCACCGATGGCAAACCACTTGCGGGTTATGAAGCAACAATTCCTGAGGATTACCGTGGCTTAGAGCGTTTTGCGGCGCGTAAGAAAATTGTGGCAGATTTTGAAGCGCTAGGTTTATTAGACGAAATTAAGCCACACGATTTGAAAGTGCCTTATGGCGACCGTGGCGGAGTGCCGATTGAGCCAATGCTAACAGATCAATGGTATGTAAGCGTGAAACCGCTTGCTGATGTAGCGATTAAAGCGGTGGAAGACGGCGAAATCCAATTCGTGCCGAAACAATATGAAAACCTTTACTTCTCTTGGATGCGTGATATTCAAGATTGGTGTATCTCTCGCCAACTTTGGTGGGGACACCGTATTCCAGCGTGGTATGACGCGGAAGGCAACGTTTATGTGGCTCGTAACGAAGAAGAAGTGCGGTCAAAATATAACTTAGATTCTGCGGTTGAACTCAAACAAGATGAAGATGTGTTAGACACGTGGTTCTCCTCAGGCTTGTGGACGTTCTCTACCTTAGGTTGGCCGGAGCAAACCAAAGAGCTCAAAATGTTCCACCCAACGGATGTGTTGATTACTGGCTTTGACATCATCTTCTTCTGGGTTGCGCGTATGATTATGTTTACGATGCACTTCGTAAAAGATGAAAACGGCAAACCACAAGTACCATTCAAAACCGTGTACGTAACGGGCTTAATCCGTGATGAGCAAGGTCAAAAAATGTCGAAATCAAAAGGTAACGTACTTGACCCAATCGATATGATTGACGGTATTAGCCTTGAAGATTTACTTGAAAAACGCACTGGCAACATGATGCAGCCGCAATTAGCAGAGAAAATTGCTAAAGCAACGCGCAAAGAATTTGTGGACGGCATTGCCGCTCACGGTACAGACGCATTGCGATTCACATTAGCTGCATTGGCTTCAAACGGTCGCGATATTAACTGGGATATGAAACGTTTAGAGGGCTACCGCAACTTCTGTAACAAATTGTGGAATGCAAGCCGTTTCGTCTTAACGAATGAAAAATTAGATTTAAGCGAAGGCGAGATCGAATTCTCATTAGCTGATCGTTGGATTCAATCAGAATTCAATCGCACAGTGGAAACTTTCCGTAATTCATTAAGCCAATATCGTTTCGACCTTTGTGCCAATGCGATTTATGAGTTTACCTGGAACCAATTCTGCGACTGGTATTTAGAATTGACTAAACCAGTATTTGCCAACGGCAATGCAGCACAAATTCGTGCGGCAAGCCAAACCTTGGTTCACGTGTTAGAAAAATTATTACGTTTAGCACATCCACTTATTCCATTTATTACCGAAGAAATTTGGCAAAAAGTGAAAGGGTTTATGGGTATCACGGCCGACAGCATTATGTTGCAACCTTTCCCACGTGTGGAAGAAAATGCGTTTGATGCCGAAGCAGAAACAGAGATCAATTGGCTTAAAGAAGTAATTGTTGCTGTGCGTAACATCCGTGCCGAGAGCAATATTCCACCAAGCAAAGGCCTCGATCTGTTATTCCGTAATTTAAGCACAGAAAATGCAAAAATTCTCGAAAAACAGACCGCTCTTTTAAAAGCCATGGCGAAATTAGACAACGTTCAAGTGTTATCGGCAAATGAAACTGCACCACTTGCGGTAGCGAAACTCGTTGGCAATGCTGAATTACTCGTGCCAATGGCTGGCTTTATCAATAAAGAAGCGGAACTTGCTCGGTTAACTAAAGAGATTGAAAAATATCAAAATGAAGTTAAACGTATCGAGAACAAACTTAGCAACGAAGCTTTCGTGGCTAAAGCACCTGAAGCAGTGATTGCGAAAGAACGTGAAAAACAAGCGGAATACCAATCTGGATTAGAAAAAATCCAAGAGCAGTATAAGGCGATTGAAGCGTTGTAGTTTAAATATTATGTCCCTTCTGTTTATTTCAGAAGGGATATTTTTTATTGTGAAGGATGAGAATAATGAAAGATATTTATTTTGGAAAAATATACCCTTTAGAAAAACATATATCTTTAACAAATAAGCCTTCTTTATGTAAACAGCAAATTAAATTTTTGAATCCTCTTCTATTACAAACTATGTTTACGGAAGACAATTTTGAACAATATGCTCTTAAAGTAACTTTTTTCCAAGGAAATCGATTTTCTCAAACCTTGCATTTTTGTTCTCACTCTCCGAATAAACTATTTGATACTAAAGAAGAATTAAAAGCAGTACTTTTTGATAAATTAGATAGCAAAGAAAGTTTAGGAAGTATTGTTATTGCATCAGGTGTAATTCCTTCGGAGGAAAGCTTAGTCATAAAAAATTCTTCTTGGTTTATCCGTAATTCTGATTCGTTAGATAAAAATGAATTTTTCCATTTGAGCAATGAGTGGCGTGCGATAGATGGCCGAGGTATGGCTATTTTTGAATCTTTTGGTACGGTGACAAATGCTTATAGACAAGTATTTTTAATTATGTTGGCTTTAGCATATTACAGAGCGTTACATAAAATTAGCGAAGAGTTAGCAAATGTTTTGGCTAAGCCGGATAATATTCAAGAGTTAGATAAGTTGTATACTGAAGCAGCAATTTTTAATGCGCGTTATTATTTTGATAATCCAATTGAGTTTTCTCGTTATCCAACATTTTGTGCTTGGGAACATATACGAGAGGCATATCACCTTAGAGATAAAAACAATGAGGTTACTTCTCAGTTGGCACAAGTACATCAAATACTAAGTTATACTCAACAAAAAGCAGAACAGAGTATTAATGAAAAACGTAATTGGAAGCTAGGGGTAATCGGGGTTATTTTGGGTGGAACAGGACTGATTGAGGCTATAGATATAATTATTCAATGGTTTTCTTAACTGAATTTCAGACAAGCCATTAGTTCTAGCAACGATAGGAAAGATTAAGTGGCTCTAGCCAAATAATATCCATAGGTAATTAAAAATATGACTGGTCGTGGTGGAATGCAAAGGGCGCTGCCATTGATTCTGATATAAAGCCGCGCTGTTTTTTCCTGAGCGTCGGCTAAAGAAATTCAGAAATCTTCGCTTTCTTCCTTGATTGAGGGAGCAGTATCAGATGACTTTTTGCGTGGTTTCATAATAAGCTCTAACTCTAGTTCAGCTAGAATTTTAAATAGTGTTTCTGATTTAGTACGCTCTGGCTTATTCTAAAACGCTAGAAATTCTAGTTGGGGTCGTTCTGGCGAGTTTAGCGACATCAGTTTGTGACAGCTCTCCTTGATAGAGAAATACTCTAATTACATGAGAAAGCATTTTTGCGGTGATAATAACCATTGTGACTCTTCATACGCTATGAAGTATAAGGCTTGTTTTATATCATATGCGATATAAGCTGCAAAAGATTAAAATTTCCACTGCACTATCATCTTCTACATTACAATTAAATGATTCAATTAATAGACTTTTTACATTGTTATAGAAATATTCTTAAACAAAAAGACAAGAGAAATATTGGTTTAGATTAGAAAAATTAGAAAGATTGAGAGGTATAAATTGAAATAAAAAAGTAGGCGCAATGCCTACTTTTTTATTTTTGATTTAATCCTAAAAAATCCCCAACTTCGTGTTCTAGTTGACTCATGGCAAGTAGGGCTTCTTGGGTTTTCTTGGCTTCATCTTCATCAATAACACTCATTGCAAAGCCGACATGAACGAGCACCCATTTACCAAGTAAATCGGCAGGATCTCCAGTGCAGACTAGAGAAATATTCACATCACGTTGTACGCCACATACATCCACTGTGGCAAGTTGAAGAGCACTTTCGCCAATCTTAACAATTTGGCCTGGAACACCTAAACACATAATACTTTCACTCCTATTGAAATTTGTGTCTATTTTACTATCGCGCGGAATAAGTTACGTCGATCTGGATCAAAAGTTGTTGCTTTTGTTGGCATAGATAAAATCATTCTGAGGCAATCTTGTGCGAGTTGAACTGCTTGAGTATTTGTCATTGCAGGATCAATCGGAGAATGAAGGGAGCAACTAAGATATTGTGGAATATTTTCTAAACTACTCACTGTGAAAGTGAAGGTTTTATAGGGTAGTTGTACTGAAAGTTTATCGCCAATTTCGCGCGGTTCCCATTCTTGATCTTTGCCTGGCAAAATGACAATACTCAACATCCAAGGTGTCACAACCGTACCTATCCATTGGTTTTCAAAAAGTACAAATTTAGGACAATAGCAATCGATACCTTTTCGATAGAAAGGAAGATCTTTCATTTCTTCTGCAACTTTTCGCATTTCGTTTTGGAAGATTGAAGATGGATCTTCGGCGAAGCCTTTAATGACACCTTCAAGTGCGGTGGTATTTTCTGGTGTTTTTTCGTGTCGATACATAATTATTAAAATTTACAGCGAGGTGAATTTCAACAATTCACGCATACCATAAGAGCAAATTATGGCGTGCGTGAAATGTATTATTTCTCATCTATATTTGAACGTGAAATCCATACTCTTTCAAAACGTTTTCTAATGTTTTAAAAATTTCTGGGAATTGTTTTTGAATTGTTTCACTTAATTCAATCTGCGGCTCAAACGTTTCTGGTTGAACCCCTATTAAACATAGGTTTTTAGGGAATTCATCCGTTAATTTTAACGCAGAAAGTACATCGCAAATACCAAGTTGGTGTGGTGAAATTTTACGCGAGAAAAATACTGGCACTTGCTCATCATGAAGCACAATTATTTTTCCTGGCTGTTTATTGGCAAGTACGGCATCGATGATGATGATATGCTCACGATTTGCCATTTCATCCAATAATTCCATGCCGCAAGTGCCACCGTCAACCACGTCAAAGTGCGGTAAAATTTCAGGGCGATTTTCTAGGGCTTGGGCGATTCGTACGCCCACGCCTTCATCGCCGAGTAAAATATTACCAACGCCTAAGATTAATGGCTTCATTAGAGCACCTTCACTTGTGTGACTTCACCATTTTCTGTGTTCACAACATGCACTGCGCATGACATGCAAGGGTCGAAAGAGTGGATTGTGCGCACAACTTCTAATGGTTTTGTCGGATCTGCTACAGGTGTACCGATGATGGAAAGCTCATAAGGCCCCATTTCATCATTTTGGTTACGAGGGCCTGCATTCCAAGTTGATGGTACAACGGCTTGATAATTTTCGATTTTGCCATTTTTAACGACAACCCAGTGAGAGAGCATGCCACGAGGTACCTCACCAAAACCAACACCTTTAAACTCACCTGTTTGTGGAATGTCTGTCTTGAGATAAGCAACAGTATCACCAGTGCCAATATTATCAACAAGTAGTTTCCATTGTTGTTCAAGAATATTATTTAGCACGCAACAATGTACGGTACGAGCAATAATACGACCTAATGTTGAGTGTAAATGGTCAACAGATAAAGTATTGCCGCTTAATTTTTCATACAACCCTTTAATATGGTTAAAGTGATGTAATGTATCTTTATTTTCGTTTGCTAAGTTACACATTAAATAGGCAAGAGGGCCCACTTCAACAACTTTTCCGTAGAAACTTGGCGCTTTAACCCATGAATATTTGCCTTCATCTTGCCAGCCTGTATATTTGGGACGTGTTAAACCAGCCCAAGGTTCAAGCGGTTCATCGTCTTCATACCAAGCGTGTTTACCACTTTCCTTAATGCCTTTTACAACAAATTCATCTTTTTGTTGCGTAATAGGACGGAAGGTCGAAATATCGAAGTTTTCAATGTAGCCACCCGTTAGAGCAAATTTAGAATTATCACCGTCAATTGGATATTCAGGTACAGAAAGATAGTTACCTGATGTTTTACCAAGATTAAGCCATTCTGGGTAATAAGCTGCAATGATAGCCGCATCAACACGATAAACTTGAGTCACGAAGTCATTTAAACGATCAATACAGGATTTTACAAACATTAAACGTTCTAAGTTTAATACTGATTGAGAGTCTAAGTTGATTGGGTTTGCTACACCACCAATTGCTAGGTTTTGAATGTGCGGTGTTTTTCCGCCGAGTAATGCCACAATACGGTTACAATCACGTTGACATTCAAGTGCTTGTAAGTAGTGAGCCACCGCAATTAAGTTTACTTCTGGCGGTAATTTCATGGCAGGGTGACCGAAATAGCCATTGGCAAAAATACCAAGCTGACCGCTTTCAACTAAAGATTTAATTTTATTTTGGACGTTGCGGAATTCATTAGCACTGTTTAGTCCCCATGTTGAAACACCTTTAAGCATTTCAGCGGCTTTATCGGGATCAGCATTCAGTGCCGCAGTGATATCCACCCAGTCCATTGCAGAAAGTTGATAAAAATGAACGATATGGTCGTGCATGCTATGAGCAGAAAGAATCATATTGCGGATATATTGTGCATTCACTGGCACTTTGGCGCCGAGAGCATCTTCCACTGCACGCACACTAATAATGGCGTGAACGGTTGTACAAACGCCACAAATACGTTGCATAATCATCCAAGCATCACGCGGATCTGAACCTTTCACGATATTTTCCATACCACGCCACATTGTGCCTGATGACCAAGCATTTGTTACTACGCCATTTTCAATTTCGCAATCGATACGCAAATGGCCTTCAATGCGTGTGATAGGGTCGATTGAGATACGTTTTTTTTCAGTCATTATTCTGCTCCGCTCATTTTTTTACTGAATTGTGCTTTTTCGGCAATAATTTGTTCCGAGTCTTCATGATGTTTTTCTTTCAACACTGGTAAGACAGGGAATAGACGAATTATTAAAATATAGGCGCAAATTTCGATGGAAACGAAACCAATAGAAATTAGCAATTCTTCTGCTGATGGGAAGTAACGATAGCCATTACCAGGATCGTACATAATCATTGAATAATTTAAACGCCATAGGGCTGCGCCAAGTAACATGCTCAAGGCTGAGATAAATAGCCAACGTGAATCAGATTTTTTCTCACCAAGGAATAAAGTGAGTAATGGTAATGTCATTAGCCATACTTCCATCCAAAACATCCAAGCTTCAAATTTACCAAGTTTATCGAATCCGAATACATAATGGAGTTTGTCATGGTAAATCAATTCGCCAAAGCGTACCGCAAGGAAAAGTGCGATTAATCCAGCGGTCACTTTTGCAAGCTGGGTAAAGAGTGAACGCTCATCTGGTGTTTTTCCTGCCAAACCTGCACGCACTAAAGAACCTTCAAAAATGACGATAGAAAAGCCCATAATAAATGCGGTGAGTAAGGATAAGATTGGTAATGCTTCATAGCTTTGCCACACTTGATGAACTTTATGACCTGCGGCGATCATTAATGATCCCATAGATGATTGGTGCATCATCGGCAATAGTGCGCCAAGTGCGATGACAAAGAACATAATTTTGTTGAGCTTATTAAACCATTTTTTCAATCCTAAGAACCCGAGCCAAACTGGCGCAAATTCAAGGGTGACAACAATGATGTAAATCGTCATACAAAATGCGGTTTCAAATAACACCGAGTTTGTATTGAATTGACCTGGAATGTAGAAGTAAGGCAAGTGCCAGTAACGACCCATATCAATAGTGATGGAAAGACCACCTAATGAATAGCCGAATAAGCTGGCAAGCAATGCAGGACGCACAAGAGGGTGATATTTCCCTTTGTTGAAAATATATACTGTCCAAGCTAATGCCCAACCACCACAGGCAAAACCTGTGCCTACAAGTAAGTCAAAGGAAATCCATAAGCCCCAAGGATAACCGCCGTTAAGTGCGGTGACGGAACCGATACCTAAGAACAAACGTTTGATAATTAATAAGATACAAATTACAGCCAAAGGTGCAAAAAAGAGAATACTGGCGGAAACTAATCGACCGCCCACTGGACGTGGATTACCCATGATGTTCATCCTCCGTTTCTTCCATTTCTTTACGCGCTTGGCGCATTGCTTCTTTTTGCGCTTCAATTCGTTCGCGAATCTTATCGCCGTGCATATTCTTATAAGTCATCATTGTTAAACCGGCTAATGCCACCAGTGGCAATGCTAAACCGCGATACAAGAAGTGCTGTAAATGCGCTGCACGTGCACCTGTAGCAATATCATCTAACTCAGGGAAACCTAAATTTTCTTGCGGAACCGCACTTAAGACTAATACTTGTGTACCTCCACCTTCTTTTTCACCGTAAATACGATATTGATAGGCTGGCACGGTTGCGCGATAAGTGTCTTTGCTGTTTACATGTTGGCGAGGATAGTCATATTCGGTGCCACGTAATAAACTTAAACGACGTTTTGCTTCTGCTAAAAGTTCTTCACGGGTACCAAAAATAATTGCGCCAGTTGGACAAACATGACAACAACCTGGTAATTCACCTTTATCTAAGCGTTCCACACCTTTTTGGTTGCAAAGTTCACATTTGCTGATTTGACCAAATGGATTATCGTAATCATATTTTGGCACGTCAAACGGACAGCCGACCATGCAATAACGGCAACCAGTACAAATATCAGGATCGTATTTAACAATACCTGTTTTAGGATCTTTGGTTAAAGCCTGTACTGGACAAACGGAAACGCAGTTTGGATCAACACAGTGCATACATTGTTTTTTAACATAAGCATAACCGTTTTCGGTTTTATCTTTATTTTTGCCGTCTCCATCGCTCCATACTTGAATCACATTGCGTGTGAACGGAGTAAGTTTGTCATTGTTTGCCCAAGTTTGCTCACCTTTGGGATTGACAGGTGTTTTGTTCACTTGCTGACATTCTGCGACACAAGCCTGACAGCCAACGCAAAGTGTGGAGTCATAAAGCATCCCTAGTGCGCCAGGAATTGGCGGAAGATTTTCCACCGCTTCGGCTTTTGCAACGGGCAGACCTGATGTGACTGTTCCCAGCAGACCTGCCTTAAGGAAATTTCGTCTATCCATCTTTAGTGTCCTTGATCTTGATTGGCTTGATTGTCTGCAGCTTTGTTCGCTTTATGTTGTTTGCTTAATTCTTTCAATGTCACAACGCTGACGCCTGCTAAAATGGCTGCGGCACCGCCTAATAAGCCAATCGCCGTCATTGAGGCGCCTTCGCCTTCAACATTGTTCACATCTGGTTTTTCCACGCGTGGCGTTGGATTTTCTACGTTCGCTAATTGGAAAATGCCTTTGGTAAAGCCGATACCTTGATCGTTACAGCCATAGCAAGGATGTCCGATACCCACTGGCCAGTTATTACCACCAACATCACAGAATTCTAGTGTAGAGCAGTTGCCGTAAGTTTCGGGTCCTTTACAACCTAAATGATATAAACACCAGCCATGACGATGACCATAATCGCCAAATTCTTTTGCGAAACGGCCTGCATCAAAGTGCGGTCGGCGATAACAGTTTTCATGGATTAGACGGTCATAAGCAAACAATGGACGATTTAATTTATCCATTGCTGGCAATTTTTTATAAGTGATGATATAGGCAACGGTTGCTAAGAAATTATGTGGGTTAGGAGGGCAACCAGGAATGTTAATAATTGGTGTGCCTTTTGGTAACACTTCAGAAAGACTGACTGCACCTGTTGGGTTGCCACCGCAAGATGGAACACCGCCCCAAGATGAGCATGATCCAATTGCAATAATGGCTGCCGCACCTTTTGCTGCTTCACGAATATGTTCCACAATTGGTTTGCCTGCCACCATGCAGTAAACACCGCCGTCTTTAATTGGAATGGAACCATCCACTACAAGCACATATTTGCCGTAATAATTATGGATAGCATTATGTTTATTTTCTTCCGCTTGTTCACCAAATGCGGCAGAAAGTACCTCATGATATTCGAGGGAAATTAAATCGAGTACGAGATTTTCAACAGTTGGGTGGGTTGCACGCAGTAAAGATTCGGTACAGCCAGTACATTCTTGCGCACCAATCCAAAGTACGGGTGGGCGTGCTGGACTGGTCATTGCTGCCGTCATTTCAGCGCCAGCTTTAGAATTTAGCCCCATCGTAGCCGCAAGTGCGGTACATAATTTCATAAAATCTCGGCGAGAAACATCTGCCAACGCAGAAAAAACGCCATCCGGATTATTCATAGTATCACTCCAAAGACACACATTTATTGTGGAAATTGGCCAATGATAAATGTTTTCTTCAAAAAAAATTTGATCATAATCATGAAATGAAGAATTTATAGAAAAAATATGTCCAAATTGTGAACGTAATGTTATTGTATTTGAGAGGAGTTCTTATTTGATTGAAAAAGAACAAAAATAAAGGCTGTAGAACACAGCCTTAGATTGAATTAAGAGCAAATTTTTTCAAAAACTAACCGCACTTTTTCTTGATCTTTTACGCCCGCAGAACTTTCTACTCCAGAATTAAGATCCAACCCTAAGCAATTTTGTTGAATGGCTTCTTCCACATTATTTGGTGAGATGCCTCCAGCTAAAATAATCTTGTGTTTAAGATTTTCAGGAATTAATGACCAATCAAAGGTTTTACCCGTGCCACCTTGCTGGTTCGCGGTTTGACTATCAAAAATATAACGATCCACATTTAAATCATCAGTAAAATCAACCGCACTTTGGGCTTCAGTATTGACCGAAATCGCTTTCCAAATTTGCGTGTTTTCTGGTAGTTGCTGGCGAAGTGTGGTAATAAATGCTGCAGTTTCTACACCATGTAATTGCACCGCATAAAGCTGTAACTGGTTGGCTATTTTTACGATAAAGTCAATTTCTTGATTCTGAAAAACACCAACAAATCGAAGTCGAGCAGCGGTTACCAATTCTTGCGCTTGGCGTAAACTTACACAACGTTTTGAATGTTCTACGAAGATTAATCCGCCGTAAACTGCACCGTTTTCGTAAACGATTTTGACATCTTGCGCGCGTGTTAAACCACATACTTTATTTTCTCCAAAAATGACTGAGCGAACCGCATTATTCAAATCTTGGTTGCCCATTAAGCTACTCCCAATTAAGAAACCATGCGCCACTTTTTGTAATTGACGAATTTGCTTGTGATTGTAAATGCCTGATTCACTAATAATACGTATATCAGTTGGAATACGATCGGCGTATTTTTCAGTGAGTTCCACAACACGATTTAAATCCACAGTTAAATCGTGCAAGTTACGATTATTAACACCAATAATTTTTGCACCAAGCGCAAGGGCACGTTCAAATTCTTCTTCATTACTGGTTTCTGTCAATACGCCCATACCAAGAGAATGGGCAAGATCTGCCAGCACACGATAAGTCTCATCGTTGACGACGGAAAGCATTAATAAAATTGCATCCGCTTGATAGTAGCGAGCAAGGTAAACTTGATATTCGCTGATCATAAAATCTTTGCAAAGCACAGGCTGGCTTACGATAGCGCGAACTAAAGGCAAGAACTCAAAATTCCCCTGGAAATATTTTTCATCTGTCAGAACAGATACAGCAGAGGCATAATGTTTATAGACATTGGCGATGTCTTCCAAATTAAATTCAGCACGAATTAATCCCTTGGAAGGGGAGGCTTTTTTACATTCCAAAATATAGGCTGGCTTTTGATGCGTGCCTTTTGCTAACGCTGAGTAAAAAGAGCGGTCAGATTTTTGAACGTTTTGTTTAAACTGAGAAAGCGGAAATTCAGTTTCCTTTGCTTTAACCCATTGCGCTTTATCAAGCACAATTTTTTGTAGCACAGTAGCGGAATCAATGGGTTTGGTAAAATCTTGAGTGATCATCATTTTTCTTCTTATTGTGGCGTATCAAATTAGCTTTTATTAATATGTAGTTAATTTCTGCAATGTTTCAAAGGCTTTACCTGATGCAAGATGCGCCAATACATTTTGCACATTTTGTTTTAAGTCATCATGCCCGAATAATTTCAATAATAATGCCGTGTTTGCTGCCACAGCATTTGCGTGTTCAGCCTTTCCTTTGCCTTGTAAAAGTTCGGTGAGCATTTGGGCATTTTCTTGTGGTTCACCACCGCGAAGGCTTTCTAGGGATTGCGTTTCTAAGCCAAAATCTTCAGGTGTTAAAGTGAAATATTCAATTTTGCCATTTTTAATTTCTGACACTTGTGTTTCACCGTGTAATGCGACTTCGTCTAAGCCAGAACCATGCACAACAAAGGAATGTTGATGTTCTAAGGCAACTGCAGTTTCAGCATAGGTTTTCACCAATTCAGGTGCATACACGCCAAGCAAATGATAAGTCGGGCGAGCAGGATTGATAAGCGGGCCTAAAATATTAAAGATAGTGCGCGTTTTTAAAGCAGCACGGACTGGCGCAACATGGCGGAAGCCAGAATGATATTGTTGAGCAAATAAAAAGCAGACACCAATTTCATCTAATGCTTGTCGAGCTTGCTCTGGTGTGACATTCACATTCACGCCAAGTGCGGTTAACACATCGCTGGCACCTGATTTGCTTGATACACTGCGGTTACCGTGTTTTGCTACTTTTGCTCCCATTGATGCTGCCACAATCGCACTAGCAGTGGAAATATTAATAGTGTTTTGCCCATCCCCCCCCGTTCCTACAATATCCGCAAAAGAGTAATTTGGATGTGGAAATTCTTTGGCATTTTGTAATGAGGCAGCAACCGCACCCGTAATTTCCTCAGTATTTACTCCCCGCACTTTTAAAGCGATAAGCATTGCAGCAATTTGTTCATTGGAAAGCTCACCTTGGATGACTGCATTAAAAAGTGCGGTGCTTTCTGAGGTTGAAAGTGAATGTCCGCTATAAAGTTGTTCTAATAATTGGTTGTGTTGCATAGTCTATTCCTGTTTTTCTTTGTATATGGATTTGTTAATTTTCTATATTTTATTAAACATAAATATCGTAATCTAAATCGCGCGCCTCATCGCCTGTCATACCTCGGAAGCCCCAGCAATGCGCAGGTTGTTCTTTAATCGTAATTTCCACATCGTGAGCACGGATGCCAAGCTTGTACTCTAATTCGCTAAACAGCATTTTTATCAAGCGTTTTTTCGTGCCTTCCATACGACCAGCCATCAGGTTAATTTCGATGACCGTGTAATCATCGCTACGGTCGAGAGGGTAGTAAAAATCTTCTTTTTCTAAACACAAAAAGCGAATCGCGTGTTTACCTTTAGGAATATCTAAGCCGAGATAGAGACTGTTATAAATGACTTCTGCCAGTTGTTCACGACGTGGTGCGAGTTTGGATTTAAGTCCGAATACGGTGATCATTTTTTCTCCTTTAAAGTGCGGTTAAAAATCACCGCACTTTTTGATGTCTTATCTATTTAACAACCATTCAATGGATTGTTGTAATAATTGCGAACCTTGCACTGTTAAAATACTTTCAGGGTGAAATTGGAATGCGCAAATAGGTAAATCTCGATGACGAATTGCCATGATAATGCCATTATATTCCGCATTGACGATAAATTCTTTTGGTAAATCTTGTCCCATTAAAGAATGATAACGCGCCACAGGCATTGGGTTAGCAAGATCTTTAAACATCGCCTCGTTATCATGGGTAATGCGAGAAACTTTACCATGCAATACTTCGCCAGCGTGAACAACCTTCCCGCCAAAGGCTTGAATCAATGCTTGATGGCCCAAACAAATTCCAATAATTGGAACATGATTTTTTAAGCGTTCGATCAATGGCAGCAAAATCCCCGCTTCTGATGGTGTTCCTGGCCCCGGAGAAAGTGCAAGAATGGTATCTGGTGTATTAACTGCCGTTTCTACTAGTTTTTCTAAATCGCAATCATTGCGGTAAATTGTCACGTTGTGACCCAATACACGGAATTGATCCACAAGATTGTAAGTAAAGGAATCGAAGTTATCTAAAAATAAAATATTAGCCATAATAATTCTTCCTTATTTTGCTTGTGTATTAACTTGACGAATAGCTTTTAAGACAGCCGCTGCTTTGTGGCGTGTTTCATCTGCTTCCATTTGTGGATCAGAATCCAATACCTCGCCGCAACCAGCTTGTACATGGGCAATCCCATTTTGTACAAAAGCAGAACGGATCACGATACAGGTATCAAAATGTCCATCGGAAGTGAGATAACCCACTGCACCACCGTAACTATGGCGTTTTTGTTGTTCAAATTGATAAATAAGCTGCATTGCTTTGATTTTTGGCGCACCAGTTAATGTGCCCATATTCATACAGGCTTGATAGGCGTGGAGCGCATCTAACTCAGGGCGTAATTTACCCACTACGCGAGAGACCAAATGCATAATGTGAGAATAGCGATCCACTTGCATTAATTCTGCTACTTTACGGGTACCGCTTTGGCAAACTCGAGCAATGTCGTTACGCGCTAAATCAACCAACATTAAATGTTCCGCTTGTTCTTTGTGATCAAGACGAAGTTCTAATTCTAAACGTGCATCTAATTCAGGATCAATGTTGCCGTGAGCATCAAAACCACGAGGGCGTGAACCAGCGATAGGGTAAATTTCTAACTGACGATTTTCTGGCTCATATTTCAGCGCACTTTCTGGCGATGCACCAAATAAAATAAAGTCTTCATCATTCATATAGAACATATAAGGGCTTGGATTATTTTGTTTGAGTTGGGCGTAACTGGCTAATGTATTCGGGCAAGCCAGGGAGAAACGACGAGAGGGTACAATTTGGAATACATCACCAATGTTAATATGGTGTTTTAAGGCTTTTACAATGCCGGTAAATTCAGGATCTTCAAAGTTTGTTTTAACTTCATCACTTGCCGCTTTAATAGAAAGAACGTTATCAATATTTTTTAGTTTTTGTGCGATAGAAAGTGAGGTTTTGGCAATATTGACTTGTTCTTCTTGAGCAAAACAGAAACTTTTGAGTGTCGCTTGTTGATTTTGATGATCGATAGTAATGAGGTGTTCGGCAAGATAGAAACTGTAATCAGGGCAGTTGATACCATCATTTTGCAATGTAATGCCATCCATTGGAATGAAATTTGCGACGAGATCGTAAGCAAATAATCCGCCTAAGAAAATTGGCGTTTGGCTATGTTGATAAAGATTAGAAATAACACGCAGTCCATCAAAAATAGTTGCAGACTGTAATTTACTATCTTCATCGAGTTGATTATCAAGTGGCGAAAATTGTACAGAAAATTCGTCTTCAAAATTGACCGCACTTACTTTTCTAAGTGCGGTTAATTTTGGATGAATTTCTTTTAAAACTTGTTTTCCATTCTCATTTAATGCTTTAAATGTGACGTTGTGACCTAAGCAAGTTATCTTAACTGCAGCATTGACTAAGATAAGGCTTTGTAAGCTGTTTTTATTCCCGATTTCGGCAGAGTCGAGTAGAAGAGAATTTGAATTAGGTTGGCAAAGTGTATTAAAAATAGCAGTGGTGTCAGCATAATAAGGAACGGGTTGAGCTGTCACCGCAATAAAGGCTTGAGTTTGCATATTGATATCCTTTTGGAAACTTTTGTACTATTAAACTAGTACAAAAGAAATAAGTCAAGACTAATTAATATTTTTTTAAGTGTTTTAAGAAAAATAACTAATTTATGTTAAAAATAGAGAGGAAATTTGGTTTAGTCTACTTAATTAAAAGGACCAAATTCTAGAACATAGAACTTAGTCCTTGTATTAATTTAGCCTAACTTTTTTAGAGTTAGATAGATTGCAGGTTAAGTTTTCGTTAGAGTTGAAATTTACCCATTAAGCATGGCAAGTTTGGCAAGCTGCTTGGAACATCCATACCAATTTTTCTTGTTCTTTAATGTAGTCACTCATTTGTGATGCAGTACCTTCGTCATCAGCATCGCCTGCAAGAGCAAGAATTTCACGTTGTTGTTCAAGTAATGTTTTTAAGCCTTGTAATGTGCCTGATAAACATTCTTGTGCGCCGCTTACTGCAATATCTTCTTTAATACGAGATACTTTTAAGTACTGGCTATATGCATTATCTGGTGTGTAACCTAAAGTTAAAATACGTTCTGCAACTTCATCAACTTTGGTGATTAAATCTGTGTAGATTTCTTCAAATTTTGCGTGCAATGCAAAGAAATTTACACCTTTAATGTTCCAGTGGTAACCACGAACGTTAGTATAGAATACTTGGTAGGTTGCAAGTAATTCGTTAAGTTTATTTGCTAATTCTGCTGATTGAACTTTGTCTAATCCGATAGATGTTTTTGACATAATAATTTCCTTTTTCTAGTTGAATAATAGAGCTAATGCCCTGCCTTTGATATGGGTATTATACGTTTCTAGAATTTGCTGTGAAATTGTTCTATTCAATAAAATTGATAGTCTTTGACTATATGTTAATAAATTGTAATAAATTTAAACTATCAAAATAAGTGATCGGGATCACAGTTATAAGGAATACTTTAGTAAAGGGTCGCGGCTAACAGTAAATTTTGCTTTAATAAGTGCAGTTATAATTTTTAATATTTTAAGGATGTCTTATGCAAGAACTTATTAAGCACGCATTGCCACAAGATGATGCACTCAATCAAGATATTGTTGATGAAATTCGTTTGCAAAATTGGGCTGGTTTTTTAAATCGTTCCCAAGTGGAGCAGCTTTGTTGTGGTTTTGAACTTACGCCATTAAAATTAGCTATGCATTTGTTGCCGATTGCGGCGAGTTATAGCCATACCGCGATTTCTCATTTTAATGTGGGGGCAATTGCTATTGGCGAACAAGGTGATTTTTATTTTGGTGCGAATCAAGAATTTTCTAATTCAGCCATTCAGCAAACGATTCATGCAGAGCAAAGTGCAATTTCTCACGCATGGTTGCGTAATGAACGTCGTATTTCAGATATGGTGGTCAATTACACGCCGTGCGGGCATTGCCGTCAATTTATGAATGAATTGCATGGCGCTGAAAAAATTTCAATTCATTTGCCACGTAGCCAAAATAATCCGTTGCATTCTTATTTACCTGATGCTTTTGGACCGAAAGATCTCGATATTGCGGTTCATCTTTTAGCGGAAGAAAATCATGATTTAGTGGCTGATCACCAAGATGATTTGGTTAATCAAGCTATTTTGGCGGCAAATCAATCTCATTGTCCTTATTCAAATAGCCCGCATGGCATTGCAATTTTATTTAAAAATGGTGATGTGGTGACAGGACGTTATGCAGAAAATGCCGCATTTAATCCGAGTTTACCAGCGTTGCAAACCGCACTTAATTTTGCGTATTTAAATGATAAAAAATTGACTGATATTGAGCGAATTGTGATGGCTGAAAAAGCATTAAAACTAAGCCATAAAACCATGGCTGAAGCGCTACTTTCTACATTAACATCAGTGAAATTAGAGTACCATTCATTGTGAGTATGTAAGATTCTTGATGGAAAATAAAAAAGGGAATAATTTCCCTTTTTTATTTGTTTGCTAAAATTACCGCTCTTTTCGGTGCTTGATAGCCTTCAATAGTTTTACTGTGATCATTTGGATCTAAGAAATCAATCAGGCTTTCATTTTCCAACCAATCAGTTTTACGCTGTTCTTCTAATGTAGTTGTCGCTACATCCACACAACGTACGTTGGTAAAGCCAACTTTTTCTAGCCAGTTAATTAGTGCAGCGACAGAGGGGATAAAATAAACATTTTTCATTTTCGCATAGCGATCTGTCGGTACGAGTACAGTATTTACATCGCCATCCACCACTAAGGTTTCTAATACCAATTCGCCACCTTTTACCAATTGATTTTTCAGCTGGCTTAAATGATCTAATGGGGATTTACGATGATAGAGTACGCCCATTGAAAATACAGTATCAAATGCCCCTAATGGTTGCATTTGCTCAATACCAAGTGGGATAAGATTTGCTCGACGAGCATTATTAAGCAGTTTGCGTACAGCTTCAAATTGGCAAAGGAAAAGCTCGGTAGGATCAATCCCGACCACCATTTTTGCGCCTTCGCCTACCATTCTCCACATATGATAACCGCTGCCACAGCCCACATCTAAAATAGTGCGACCTTGCAGCGGTGCTAAATGAGGAAGAACACGATCCCATTTAAAATCTGAACGCCATTCACAATCAATATGAATGCCGAAAAGATGATAAGGCCCTTTTCGCCATGGCATTAATTGTTTTAAATGATGGATAATTCGTTGTTTTTCACCTTCTGAAAGGGGAGAAGTGCGGTCAGATTTCACCGCACTTTTGAGATCGATTTCATCAGCATGTAAATCAGGTAGGAAATCAACAATTTTGCTCCATTTCGCATAATCGCCATGAGTTTGAGTTTCCCATTCTTTTAATTGGAGTGGTAAGGTCTCTAACCAGTCTGATAAATTTGTGGTCGCAATTTGTTGATAAAAAGGGCGAAAGTCGATCATTTTGCTTCCTTATAGGCCTTCTCTGCTTTGTCAAAGGTATCTAGAACATTTTGTTCTGGTTTGCTAGACAGTAATGAGACAACAATAATTGCAAGGCTACCGAAAGCAAATCCCGGAATCATTTCATATACTTTGAACCAATCGGTATCAGCTGGAACAACTTCTTTCCAAGCAAATACTGTCACTGCGCCTACCAGCATACCTGCCATCGCACCCGATGATGTCATTCGTTTCCAGAAAAGAGAGAAAAGTACTACAGGGCCAAATGCACTACCAAAACCAGCCCAAGCGAATTCTACTAGTTTTAATACTTTGCTGTTTTCATCTTGTGCTATCCAGATAGCAAGTGCGGCAATAACCAACACCATAATTCTTCCAAGCCATACGAGCTCTTTTTCAGATGCGTTAGGGCGAATAAAACCTTTGTAGAAATCTTCTGTGATTGAGCTAGACGAAATTAATAATTGCGCACTTAATGTGCTCATTACTGCAGCTAAAATAGCTGAAAGTAATATGCCTGCGATCCAAGGATTAAACAAAAGTTTAGCGAGTTCAATAAAGACTTGTTCCGGTTCATTATTGACTGTGCCTGCAATGTTTGGATTAGCAAAGAAATAAGGAATCGCGAAGAAGCCAATACCGATTGCTCCACCTAAGCAAAGCACCATCCATGTCATACTAATGCGACGAGCTTTGATAAGTGATTTGACAGAATAAGCCGCCATAAAACGCGCTAAAATATGTGGTTGCCCAAAATATCCCAATCCCCAAGCGGCAAGGCTTAATAGACCAAGTGGCGTAGTGGCAGTAAATAAATCGGTAAAATCTTTATTGGCAGCCGCTTCAGCTTGCGCTAATACTGCGGAAAATTGAGCGGTATCACCAATGCTTAATAATACAAATATAGGCGTTAAAAGTAGCGCAAAAATCATAAGAGTTGCTTGAATGGTATCTGTCCAACTTACTGCTAAAAAACCACCGATAAAAGTGTAAAGAATGGTGGCTAATGCTCCGTACCAAAGTGCGGTGGAATATTCGACTGAAAATAAATTTTGGAATAATTTTGCACCTGCAACTACACCCGAAGCACAATAAATAGTAAAAAACACTAAAATAATGGTGGCAGAAACAAGTTTTAATAATTTGTGTGATGAACCAAAACGATTATGAAAATATTCTGGAAGAGTGAGGGCATTATTATTTAATTCAGTATAAACACGTAAACGACCAGCCACCAGAAGCCAGTTAAAATAAGCGCCAAGTGTTAAGCCGATAGCAATCCAGCCTTCAACTAAGCCTGATAAATATACTGCACCAGGCAAGCCCATTAAAAGCCAACCAGACATATCTGAAGCACCAGCTGACATTGCCGTGACAAAGCTGCCTAAACGACGTCCACCGAGAATGTAATCTGATAAATTATTCGTATAATAATAGGCTAGTACGCCAATCAGCAACATCCCGAAAATATAAATAGTAAAAGTAACAAGAGTTGGGTCGAATCCAAACATTTAATAAGTCCAAAATGGGTTAAAAATTTCAGAAAGGGTGCATTTTACCTTATTTCGGGCTATTATTCTATTTAGACTGAATATTTGATGAAATTTAAGAAATTAGGAATATAAAATGGATGCTGTAGAGTTATTGATGAACGTAACGCCTAACGAAACACGCATTGCGCTAGTAGAAACAGGAATGTTGCGCGAAGTGCATATTGAACGCCAAGCCAAACGAGGAATTGTCGGAAATATTTATAAAGGTCGTGTAACTCGAGTGCTACCGGGAATGCAGTCTGCGTTTGTTGATATTGGTTTGGAAAAAGCGGCTTTTTTACACGCTGCTGACATTGTATCCCACACAGAATGTGTAGATGAAAATGAACAAAAGCAATTTAAAGTTAAGAGCATTTCAGAATTAGTACGCGAAGGGCAGGATATTGTTGTACAAGTGGTAAAAGATCCCCTAGGTACAAAAGGCGCACGTTTAACAACAGACATCACATTGCCATCGCGTCATCTTGTTTTTATGCCAGAAAATAGCCACGTAGGCGTTTCACAACGTATTGAAAGCGAAGAGGAACGTGCCCGTTTAAAAGCATTAGTTGAACCTTTTTGTGATGAACTCGGCGGTTTCATTATTCGCACCGCAACAGAAGGGGCAAGCGAAGAAGAATTACGTCAAGATGCTGAATTTTTAAAACGCTTATGGCGTAAAGTCTTAGAGCGTAAATCTAAATATCCAACCAAATCAAAAATTTACGGTGAACCAGCGCTTCCACAACGTATTTTGCGTGATTTTATCGGCACGAACTTAGAAAAAATTCGTATCGACTCTAAGCTTTGCTTTGGCGAAGTGAAAGAGTTTACCGATGAATTTATGCCTGAACTAAGCGATAAACTTGTTCTTTATTCTGGTAATCAACCTATCTTTGATGTGTATGGGGTTGAAAATGCGATCCAAACAGCCTTAGATAAACGTGTTAATCTCAAATCGGGTGGCTATTTAATTATCGAGCAAACAGAAGCAATGACCACCATTGATATTAATACAGGTGCATTTGTAGGGCATCGTAATCTAGAAGAAACCATCTTCAATACCAATATTGAAGCGACAAAAGCTATCGCACAGCAACTACAACTACGTAATCTGGGTGGCATAATCATTATTGATTTTATTGATATGCAAATAGATGAACACCGCAATCGAGTATTAGAATCTTTATGTGATGCGCTTTCTAAAGATCGTGTGAAAACTAATGTGAATGGCTTTACGCAATTAGGTCTTGTGGAAATGACCCGTAAGAGAACTCGTGAAAGCCTTGAGCATGTGCTATGTGATGAATGCCCAACTTGCCATGGACGTGGTCGGGTGAAAACGGTTGAGACAGTTTGCTACGAAATTATGCGTGAAATTATTCGGGTGTATCATTTATTCAGTAGTGAACAATTTGTTGTTTATGCCTCGCCAGCGGTTTCCGAATATCTTATTAACGAAGAATCTCACGGTTTGCTACCAGAAGTGGAAATGTTTATTGGCAAACGAGTAAAAGTAAAAACAGAACAGTTTTATAACCAAGAACAGTTTGATGTGGTGGTGATGTAAACTCCGTTTCAACAAAGTACGGTGAAAAATTTTTGAGATTTTCACCGCACTTTTAAAAGTATCTTTTTACATTTTTTCTTTTGTCATTTTCATTTTTTTATTTGATTTCATCTTTTCATCAGATTTCATTTTCATATCAGATTTCATGCCCATTTCATCAGACTTCATCATATTGTCAGATTTCATCATGTGGTCAGAGTGCATTTGTATGTCATCTGATTTCATCATTTTTTTCATTGGGGTATTCATCATCGATTCTGATTTCATTGGCATGGCATCAGATTTCATTTCTTCTGCGTAAAGGGTGCTTGCACCAAACAACATAGCCATACCTAAGATTGCAGTTTTCAATGTAATATTTTTCATTTTAAATTTCCTTGTTTGAGTGGTAAAAATAGTATACTGAAAGAAATTCTTTCTTTCATGTTATTAGACGAAACACTCTTTCATTTCTTACAAAAATTTTAAAGGAATTAAAATGAATGCTATTTCTGATACGGAACTCCAACAAATTCGTACGCAGATGCTGAAATTTGCAACGTTACAGTTGCACCATACCGATCTTGCTGAGGATTTAGTACAAGAAGCATTTTTAAGTGCATTTAACAATCTCGCGAATTTTAAACATCAAGCGGCTTTTAAAACTTGGGTTTTTGCTATTCTAAAAAATAAAATTATTGATTACCTTCGCCAGAAAGGACGCTTTGTATTAGAAAGTGAAATTGAAGATGAACAGTCAACTAATACATTTTTTGATGATACAGGCCATTGGAAAATAGAATATTATCCGAGCGAATTACAGGGTGAAGAGGAAACGGTGTATTCTGATGAGTTTTGGTTGATTTTCGAAACTTGCCTGACTTGTTTACCCGCTAAACATGCCAAAATTTTTATGATGAGAGAGTTTTTAGAATTGTCATCGGATGAAATTTGTCAAGAAACTCAGCTTACCACCTCCAACTTGCATACTACACTTTATCGGGCTCGTTTGCAGTTGCAAAATTGTCTATCAAAAAAACTTTAGGAGAAAATTATGCGTTGTATTCAAGCTACTCGAATAATTTCTGATTCTCATGAGCGACCATTAGAACTGCAAGAAAAAATGGGTTTAAAAATGCATTTGTTAACTTGCCCTCATTGCCGTCGTTTTCAACGAAATTGCAAAACCTTAAGTATGATGATGAAGAAATTTAAAGATTCACATTAGGAATTTTGACAGAGTGAAAAACACCGTTACTTTTCACCGCACTTTATTGAGCCAGCTATAAGCTAATCGTACTAAATTTAATATTCTTATAAATAAAGTGTTTATTTCTTCATTTTTGCCAATAAACTTACCGCTCCCACAATTACAACTGCGCCGAACCAAAAATAGAGGTTAGGCGTATGATGCCAAAAGAGCCAGTCGAATACGCTAGAGAAAATGACACCAGTGAAAGCAAAAGGGGTAATAACGTTGGCTGGCGCATATCTGAAAGCGCGCGTGAGCAATAATTGGAAAATCAATCCAAATCCGCCCACCAATAGCAATAAACCAAACTCGTATAAATTAGGGATTTTCCATTGATGAATAAAGAAGATTGGTAGCATGAGTGTCCCAATCAGATGAAAATAAAATACGATATTTTTTGGTGTGTTGTATTTGTTTAATTCTTGTAAGCCAATAAATGCCATTCCTGCCAATACGGCACCAGCTAATCCAATCAGCACATAAATAGGATCAACATCGCCATTGTGATTGGTGAGTAAAATAATGGAAACGCCAAGAAAACCGATTAAGCTACACAAAAGTACATTAAGCGGTGTTTTTTGATGGAAAAAGAGCAATAAAATCGGGATAAATAGGGCAGAGGTATTCATCAATAAGACAGCGATGGAAAGCGGTAAGAACTTCACGACATAAAAGTTAATCAACATGCTCGATACACCCGCGGCATTACGCAGGATTAAAAATTTCCATTGACGGGTATCTACTTTAAAATCGCGATCTTTAATCACAAAAGGTAGTAAGAAAAGCAAGCCGATTAAAAAGCGTGAAAATAAGGTTTCACTTGCAGGGATTGTTTGAGACGCGGTTTTGACAAATACATTCATCAAGGTAATGGAAAAGTACGCTGACACCATAAAACTAATCGCTTTGTGATAAAGCGAAGGAGTGGAATATGATTGCATATAGATTTTTTTGCCTTAGAAAATAGCGTGTTTTAACGCTTTATTATTGGTTATAACAATGAATTTTAGTCAATTTCTTTAAAAATTTTACAAAAATCTGTAAGAAATCGAATTATTCGCCGTCTAACCTTATGTAACGTTAATTTTTACATCATAAGGAAAAACAATGAAACTATCAAAAACATTTCTATTCATTACCGCACTTTGCTGTGCAACACCAACTTTAGCAATACAAAATTCAACATCATCATCTGGAGAACAAAAAATGGCAATGGAAAATACGCAAAATATTCGTGAAATTTATCTTGCTGGTGGCTGTTTCTGGGGTATGGAAGCATATATGGAGCGCATTCACGGTGTGAAAGATGCGATTTCTGGCTATGCCAATGGTAATACCGACAAAACTAGTTATCAGATGATTGGCGTAACCGATCATGCAGAAACCGTAAAAGTTACTTACGATGCAAATCAAATTTCGTTAGATAAACTGCTTAAATATTATTTTAAGGTAATTGATCCAACGAGTGTAAACAAACAAGGTAACGACCGTGGTAGACAATATCGCACAGGGATTTATTATCAAGATGGGGCAGATAAAGCGGTGATCGAACAAGCTCTCGCCCAGCTTCAAACCAAATATAAAAAACCAGTGCAAATTGAGGTGCAACCGCTAAAAAATTACATCGTAGCGGAAGAATATCATCAGGATTATTTGAAGAAAAATCCAAATGGTTATTGCCATATTGATATTACCAAAGCAGATGAACCTGTGATTGACGAGAAAGATTATCCGAAACCGAGTGATGCAGAACTCAAAGCGAAATTGACACCGTTGCAATATTCAGTTACTCAAAATAAACATACTGAACGCTCTTTTAGTAACGAATATTGGGATAATTTCCAACCCGGTATTTATGTTGATGTCACCACAGGAGAGCCTGTTTTCTCTTCAAATGATAAATTTGAATCAGGTTGTGGCTGGCCAAGTTTTACGAAACCGATCATTAAAGATGTAGTGCATTATGAAACCGACAACAGCTTCAATATGCAACGTACCGAAGTGTTAAGCCGTGCGGGCAATGCTCATTTAGGTCACGTATTTGATGACGGTCCGAAAGATAAAGGCGGTTTGCGTTATTGCATTAACAGTGCATCAATTAAATTTATTCCGTTAGCTGAAATGGAAAAGGCAGGATACGGATATTTGATTCAATCAATTAAAAAATAAGGAGATGTAGGATGTTAGATCAACAACTCCTTATTGGAACTGTATTTTTAGCTGGGCTTGCTTCTTTTCTTTCGCCTTGTATTTTTCCGATTATTCCAATTTATTTTGGTATTTTGAGTAAAGGTGGTAAAAAAGTCCTAAATACTTTTTTATTTATTTTAGGGCTTTCCCTTACATTTATCAGTTTAGGCTTTAGTTTTGGCTTTTTAGGGAATATTTTATTTAGTAACACCACCCGCATTATCGCTGGCGTTATTGTGATTATTTTGGGCATTCATCAACTTGGCATTTTCAAAATTGGTTTGTTGGAACGCACGAAATTGGTGGAAATAAAAACATCAGGAAAATCAACCGCACTTGAGGCATTTGTGCTTGGTTTAACTTTTAGTCTTGGTTGGACACCTTGTATTGGCCCGATTCTGGCTTCCGTGTTAGCTTTATCAGGCGATGAAGGATCTGCACTTTACGGTGCATCAATGATGTTTGTTTATGTACTTGGTTTAGCAACGCCTTTTGTACTGTTTTCGTTCTTCTCTGACAGCTTGCTCAAACGTACTAAAGGGTTAAATAAACACTTAGAAAAATTTAAAATCGGTGGCGGAATTTTAATTATCGTGATGGGTATTTTATTAATTACGAATAATTTTTCGTAAGACATAACCTCAACAAAAGAAATCTATAAAAGGAAAAAAGCAATGAAAAAACTACTATCAATATTTCTAATGGCATTCAGCCTAAACGCTTTCGCACAAAGTAATTTGGCGGATGTGCAACTCAAAGATTTAAACAATCAGCCAGTTACTTTAAGCCAATATAAAGGCAAACCTGTGTATGTAAAAATGTGGGCGTCATGGTGCCCGATTTGCTTGGCGGGATTGGCTGAAATTGATGATTTAAGTGCGGAAAAAGATCGCAATTTTGAAGTGATTACCATTGTTTCGCCCGATCACAAAGGCGAAAAAGACACTGCTGATTTTATTGAATGGTACAAAGGATTGGAATATAAAAATATTAAAGTTTTGCTAGATGAAAATGGTGAAATTATTGATCGTGTTCATGTTCGAGGTTATCCGTTTAATCTATTTTTAGATGCTGATTTAAATGTGAAGAGAACTGTGCCAGGACATTTAGGACGGGAGCAAATAATTAAGTTTATTGAGAAATAAAATCAAGCGGCTGGTAATTAAAATTTAACCAGCCGCTTTTTTATTTCTGGCATAATGTAGATATTTTTTCATTGGGAATTTGGTAGATTGATAAAAAGTATATATTATAAATAGTGCTTAGATATTGAAATGGTCTTTACTTTTACAGACGAGATAAAAGTAATATTTGTGAAGGATACAATGGAAGAAATAATTAACGGACTACTCATTGTGCTTGTGCCGATGGTGCTAGGTTACTTAGTCAAAATACAGAATAAAAATGCATTGGCATTCATTAATAAAATTGTGATGTTATTGCTTTATATCATTTTATTTATGATGGGGTTTATGCTCGGGCAATTAGAGCATTTAGAACAAAAATTGCCAATTATTGGTATGACTGCTTTAGGGCTATCGGCTATTATTTTGACTTGTAATATCCTAGGCTTGGCTATTTATGACCGCACTTTGCCTAAGCCTGTTAATTATTTACAGGGAGAATTACCATCTCGTTGGCATTCGTTAATGGACTCAATTAAATTATTAAGTGCGGTGATTATCGGCATTGTTTTAGGTTGGTTATGTAATGATTGGTTGCATTTCCCACATGGTTCCAATCTTTACGTGCTTATTGCGTTGATCTTTTTTGTAGGTATTCAGCTTCGTAATAATGGTATTTCCTTGAAAGAAGTCTTATTAAATAAGCAAGGTTTAATGATGGGAGCGATTTTTACCTTAAGTTCTTTAATTGGTGGTGTTATTTCGGCATTTTTTCTGAGTATGCCGATTACTCAAGGTTTAGCCTTTTCATCGGGATTTGGTTGGTATTCTTTATCAAGCGTAGTGCTGACAAATGCTTGGGGACCGATGCAGGGCAGTATTGCTTTTTTCAATGATTTATCACGTGAAATTTTGAGTTTATTTTTAATTCCATTGTTTATGCAACATTATCGCTCTACAGCTATAGGGATTACAGGCGCAACGGCATTAGATTGTACATTGCCTATTATTCAAAAATCAGGCGGAATTGAAGTAACGCCTATCGCCATTTCTTTTGGTATGGTGACGAATTTATTACCGCCGTTGTTATTAGTCTTTTTCTCGAGTTTTCCAATTTAATAGCGCGTTAATTTTAAAAGAAAAAGGGAAATCAGATGATTTCCCTTATTTTTACTTTATCGTTACTTTTTCCAAATAACGTGAAATTCGCGATCTTCTTCTCGGTGAGAAATTAAGAATTTAGCAAATACATCATCCATTTCATCTTGCTCATTGACTAAGCCCACCCACACTTCAGCGTATTCTTCTGGGTCAATTAGTACTCCAATTTCGTCTTCCCAATCATCGGCAGTTTCAACAAATTCCACGCCACCGCGTTCTTCAAATTGTAAGTTGAATAAAAGAATATCGGCAGGATCTAAATTTTCTCCAGCCATTTCTAAGAAAATATCGTAAGCAATATCAATGGCTGTATCTGGATCAAGTTTTTTAATTTCTGTTGTCATAGTGTTTTTGTAGTAAAGGTTATGGTTAATAAAAAGTGCGGTTAAATTTTTTTCTCTTTTTAAGCATTTTATTCCACATTGGTTGGAAGTTTAATTTCTCGGATATTCATCGAAAAACCATCAATCATCAGTAAGCGGCCACATAAATTCTTACCGATTTTTAACCGCACTTTAATAGCTTCTAAGGCTTGAATCGTGCCCACAATGCCGACGATTGGTGCAAGCACACCTGCTTCCACACAGCTTAATACATTTTGCCCAAATAATTTACTGAGATCACGATAAGTAGGCGTATTTGGTTCATAAGTGAAAACGGAAATTTGACCTTCCATCCGAATCGCTGCGCCAGAAATAAGAGGAATTTTTGCATGATTACATTGGCGATCCAATTGATTACGGATTTCTACATTGTCTGTACAATCTAAAACAATATCAAAGTGTGGAATGATTTCAGCCAGTTTTTCTTCGTCTAACTTCGCATTAATCGTCTCAATGTTTATATGTGGATTGATTTGTTCCAGTGCAATTTTAGCTGACTCCACTTTTGGCATATTCAAGCGTGCATCGTAGTGCAAGACTTGTCGTTGAAGATTCGAAAGCGAAACTGTGTCGAAATCCAACAGTGTTAAATTTCCAACGCCTGCTGCTGCGAGATATTGACTCGCTGCGCAACCTAAGCCGCCAAGCCCAACGACCAGCATTTTGCTTGCTTTAAGTTTTTCTTGCCCATCAAAATCTACGCTTTTAAGAATAATTTGACGGTTATAACGCAATTCTTCTTCGTGACTAAGTTCGATCATTTGTTATCCTAATAAATGATTGAAAGGCTCAATCGTCACTGTTTCACCTGCAGTGACATTGCCACGTTCTTGTTCTAACACGATAAAACAATTGCTTTTTACAAAAGCGCTAAAGAGATGAGATCCTTGGAACCCCACTGATTGCACTTTAATTTGGCCTTGTTCATTGATGTGATAAAAGCCCCGTTGGAAATCTAAACGTCCAGGTGCTTTTTTCAAATTGATTGTAGCAATAGCTGAAAAGTGCGGTGGCTTTTTCCATTGTTTTTGGCCTTGCAGTTTAGCAATGAGTGGCTGAACAAGTTGATAAAAAGTCACTAATGCGGAAACGGGATTACCGGGTAAACCACAGAACCAAGCATTTTCTAATTTACCAAAAGCGAATGGTTTGCCCGGTTTGATTGCAATTTTCCAGAAATTTATTTGGCCTACTTTTTCCAATACCGCTTTAGTGAAATCCGCTTCACCAACGGAAACCCCGCCACTGGTAATCACTAAATCAGCTTGGCTTTGTGCGGCAATAAATGCCTTTTCAAATTCCGCTTCGTTATCAGGCAATAGTCCTAAATCAATGACTTCACAGTTTAGTTTTTCTAGCAGTAATTTTACGGTGAAACGGTTAGTGTCATAGATTTGTCCGCTTTGCAATAGCTTGCCGACTTCGACAAGTTCATCGCCAGTTGAGAGTACGCCGACTTTTAATTGGCGATAGCATTTTACTTCTGCAATGCCTAGAGAGGCTAATAATGGCAAGGAAACAGGAGTGAGCTGTGCGCCTTGTTCTAATACCACATCGCCTTTTTTTACATCTTCGCCAATACGACGGATGTTTTGATTTGGTTTAGGCAATTCACTAAAAGTGACGGTTCCGTCTTCATTGAGTGTCACTTGCTCTTGCATTATCACTGCATCTGCGCCTTCTGGAATCATCGCGCCAGTCATAATTCTGACCGCACTTTGTGATGACCATTCCCCTTGGAATGGATTACCTGCAAAAGATTTTCCTGCTACCGAAAGCGTTAAAGATTGTTGTAAATCCGATAAACGTACAGCATAACCATCCATTGCTGAATTATCGAAAGAAGGAACATTAATAGGTGAAATAATATCTTCTGCACAAATTCTATTGGCGGCTTCTTGTAAATTTAGGTATTCAGTTTGAGTCGGGAAGGGAATCTGTTCGAGCATTTTCGAGCGAGCTTGATCCAATGTAAGCATAGAAAATCCTTATTTGATAAAATTTGTCAGCTATTCTATATCTAAAGACTAATTCATTCAAATTTGCAATTTTTCTCATTTTACCATCCTATTATCCTTTGCTAGAATAGCCGATTATTTTTTTAGGAAAGACTATTATGAGCAAAATTTCACTGGATGCACTGAATGTAAGAAATGCCTTGATTGAAAAAGGTATTGAAACACCTATGATTGATCCCACACAGGCTAAAGACGAACGTCGAGAAAGCATTGCAAAACATATGCATGAAGTGATGAAGTTGATTGGATTAGATTTGCGAGATGATAGTTTAGAAGAAACTCCAAATCGTTTGGCTAAAATGTTTATTGATGAGATTTTTAGCGGAATGGATTATGCGAATTTTCCTAAAATGACGAAAATCAAAAATCAGATGAAAGTCAGCGAAATGGTGCAAGTGAATGACATCACGCTAACAAGTACTTGTGAACATCATTTTGTTACGATTGATGGTAAAGTTTGTGTGGCGTACTATCCAAAAGATTGGGTGATTGGTCTTTCTAAAATTAATCGAATCGTTTCATTTTTTGCTCAACGTCCACAGGTTCAAGAACGCTTAACCGAGCAACTTTTGACAGCATTTCAAACAATTCTTGAGACAGATGATGTCGCGGTATATGTGAAAGCGACCCATTTCTGTGTGAAAGCGCGTGGTATTAGAGATACAAATAGTTATACTGTCACATCTGCGTATGGTGGCGTATTCTTAGAAGATAGAGATACTCGCAAAGAGTTTTTAGCATCAGTTCAGAAATAAAAAATAGCTAATAAAATAGCCGCACTTTAATATCAGTGCGGCTATTTTTATATTTATCTCGAATAGAAAAGTGCGGGGAAATTTATCTGCACTTTGGGATTTTAGATTATTTAGCTGCTTTTAATTCTTGATAATATTGTTCATAGAATTGAATTGCATCGCCAACGTCATCTTGCCAGTGGCTATTTTTTAATACATCAGCTGGTGGATAAATCGCTGGATCTTCAGTGATTTCTTTTGGTAATGCTTTTTTCGCTTCTAAGTTAGCTGTTGGATAGCCAATTGCTAAGGTTAATTTTTCTGCCGCTTTAGCGCCTAACATATAGTTAATAAGTTTATGTGCACCATCTGGGTTTTTAGCAGTTTTAGGAATTGCTAGAGTATCAACCCAAAGTACAGGGCCTTCTTTCGGGAATACCATGTCTAAAGGTGCTTTTTCCTTTTTAGCAATACGTACAGAACCATTCCATAATTGACCTACTTCAACTTCACCTGAGATGAAAGAGTTAGCTGGGTTATCGGAATTGAAAGAAAGTACGTTTGGACGTAGTTTTAATAATTCTTCATAGGCTTGTTTGATAATGGCTGGATCTTGAGTATTTGGATCTTGACCAATTTTCAATAAAGCGATGTTGAATACTTCGCGCGCATCGTCTAATAACTGAACTTTGTTTGCAAATTCTGGTTTCCACAAGTCAGCCCAAGAAGTGAATTGAGCGCCTTTATAAGTGTTGGTGTTGAATGCAATACCTGGTGCACCTAGTAGTTGCGGAAGAGAGTATTTATTACCTTTATCATAAGGTTTATTGAGCCAATCAGGGTCTAATTCTTTAAGAACAGGCAATTTGCTGTGATCGAGTTCCATTAACATGCCTTCTCTAGCCATCTTAGAAACAAAGTAATTAGATGGTGCAATCACATCATAGCCACCAGCAGCACCTTGAGTTTTGAGTTTTGCATACATTGTTTCGTTTGATTCTAGGCTTGAAACGATAACTTTGATGCCAGTTTCTTTAGTAAACTCATCTAAAAGACCATCTGGTACGTATTCAGTCCATGTGTAGAGGTACACGGTGTCATTGGCAGTAGCCGGAGATTTTGCAGCTTCAGCTTTGCTATCTTTATCATTACAAGCAGTTAAAGTTGCAGCTACTAAGCCTGCAGTAATTAAACCTGCGAATTTTTTCATTTTTGTTTGTTCTCCGTAAAGAGTCGTAAAAAAACCACCTGCCGAATGACAGGCATAAAAAAACGCCTTGATTGTGCGTCAAGGCGTATTCTATTTTAAATTCAAAGGTTTGTGAAACCTTTTGTTTATTAATGGTTATTTTTTCGTGTAATAAGCTGGCTTAAAACGACAAGAGCCAGTGAAAGAACGATCATAATCGTTGCTAAAGCATTAACTTCAGGTGTTACACCCGTTTTCACTAAAGAGAATATTCTCAATGGTAAGATTTCATAACTTACACCACTGACAAATGATGAAACCACAACATCATCTAATGAAATAGTGAAACTTAATAACCAACCAGATACAACTGCAGGTAATGCTAAAGGAAGGATAATTTTACGTAAAATAGTCACTTCGCTTGCACCTAAGTCTTTCGCTGCTTCTAACATTCTGGAATCAAAGCCATTTAAGCGAGAGAAGATAGTTACGGTCACATACGGTAAACAGAAGGTCACATGAGCCAGTAATAAAGACCAGAAACCTAATGAAATACCGACAACCATAAATAATGCAAGTAAAGATACTGCCATTACAATATCTGGTGACATCATAACGATAAATAACATGCCGCTTACCGCTTGTTTACCGCGGAATCGATAGCGGTAAAGTGCGATTGCAGTTAATCCACCTACAATAGTAGCTAGGGTAGCTGCAAAAAATGCAATAGTCACCGAATGAATTGCAGCTTGTATTAAGGTGTCGTTATTAAATAAACGCTCGTACCAGTTCCAGCTAAAGCCTTTCCAGCTTAAACCATAACGATCTTCGTTAAAGGAATTGGTGACCAAAATAATAATTGGGATATACAAATAAGCGTATACCACAAACATAAATGCATTACGTAGTAAACGACTCATTATTCTAACTCCACTTTCTTATTCAATAGCTTATTCGCGCGGTAGTACACGAAAATCAATAATGCCATTAGAACAGTTAAACCAATACTGATTGCAGAACCAAATGGCCAGTTACGAGAAATTAAGAATTCGCTTTTAATTACGTTACCAACAAGCAATACTTTTGCTCCACCAAGTAAGTCTGCAACGTAGAACATACCCATTGCCGGTAATAATACTAATAAACACCCTGCGATGATGCCTGGCATGGTTAATGGTAAAATGACACGGAAGAAACGTTGGAATGCATTTGCGCCTAAATCTCTTGCAGCCTCTAATAAGCGACCGTCTAATTTTTCAATCGCAGAGTAGAGTGGCAAAATCATAAATGGCAATAGTAAATAAACTAATCCAATGATTACCGCAATTTCTGTATTCAAAATGCGAATTGGTTCACTCAATATTCCCATGTCCATCAACATGGTATTAAGCACACCTTTCACACCGAGAAACACTTTCATTCCATAAATACGGATCAACGAGTTTGTCCAGAATGGTAAAACCACAAGGAACAATAAGAGCGGTCTATATTTAGGATTAATTTTGCTCATCATGAAAGCAAATGGATAGCCAACTAATAAGCAAATAATGGTAGCTATGCCCGACATATACAATGAATTCCACACAACTTGTGCATAAAGCGGATTAAACAAGTTTGTGTAGTTTTCAATGGTGATTGGGAAAGCGTAAAAGTCGCTACCGTCTCTAGTCAGAAAACTTACGGCGAATACCAATAAGTTTGGAATCAACACAAAGAAGATGAGCCAACTGAAGATAATCGCAACAGTAATTTTCTGGAATTTATTATTGATTATCTTCATCGTTGAGAACAACCTCCCAGCCTTCATGCCATGTGATGCCTACGCGTTGACCTACGCTATGATCCATATGTGGATCGTCTTCGTTAAAGAATTCACTTACGAGAACACGCATACCATTATGATCAAATTCTACCGTTGATTCTAATGTCATTCCTTTGTAAGTGCGGTCAACAATGTGGCCGATAATTGCTTTAGAATGTTCATTTTCATCTAATTCTTCAATCACAATATCTTCAGGACGAAGTAGTACTTGAAGTTTTTGATCTTTCTCAACAGGCATGTCTGTGTAAATATCACAAACTCGACCTTCCACATTTGCAAGTACAACTTGTTCTGATTTACGTTCAATCACAGTAGCTTCAAATACGTTAATTTCGCCAATGAAACGAGCAACGAATAAGTTTGCTGGATCTTCATAGATTTCACGTGGAGAACCATCTTGTGCGATTTTACCTTTACGTAATAACACGATACGGTCAGACATTGTAATTGCTTCTTCTTGATCGTGGGTGACGAAAATAAAGGTAATGCCAAGCTGACGTTGTAACATTTTGAGTTCATTTTGCATTTGTTTACGCAATTTGTAATCCAATGCAGATAAAGACTCATCAAGTAACAACACTTTTGGTTTATTTACTACGGCGCGAGCGATGGCAATACGTTGTTGTTGTCCGCCAGAAAGTTGAGTTGGCTTACGATCTGCCATCTCTTCTAGCTGTACCATACGTAAGGCTTCTAAAACACGCGGTTTAATTTCGTCGTTTGGTACTTTTTGCATACGCAAACCAAAAGCTACGTTCTCAAAAATTGTCATATGTGGAAATAGCGCATAGCTTTGGAATACTGTATTAATATGACGCTTTTCCGCTGGCACATTGGTGATATCTTCACCATCTAAAATAATGCTACCTGAATCCAATTCTTCTAAGCCTGCAAGTAAGCGTAAAACTGTGGTCTTACCACAGCCTGAAGGGCCAAGAATAGTGACAAATTCACCGTTATTAATTGTGAGATTGAAATCGTTAATAATGGTGTTAGAACCATAGGATTTTTTGATTGAACGAAGCTCAATAATAGGCTTGTTTTGAAGCTGATTTTCCACTAGCTTTGGTTTTCTCCCTAATTTCACCAATGATTTGGTACTGAGTAGAAATAAAACCTGCAAGACTGCAGGGGCGACATATAAAAATAGACGCCTATGATATAGTGAATTGTTAATAATTAAAAGGACTTAATGCCTTAGAAAGTAAAAAAACTGCCGTCCATAAAAATAACGAGAAATTTAACCGCACTTTCAATGAATTTTACTTCATTAATTTTATAAATATTGTTATATATCAAGATGTTTTCTATTTTTCTCGTTAAACTAAAAAAGATATTTTTAAAAGGAGCGAGAATATGATTTCTCAAATAGATAAAACAGAACTTTTAGAACGATTTTTACATTATGTGTCTTTTGACACCCAATCAAAACCTAATGCTAAGCATTCCCCTAGCTCAGTCGGGCAAATGAAGTTAGCTATGCAGCTGCAAAAAGAGCTCATCCAGCTTGGTTTGGAGAATGTTGAAGTAAGTAAATACGCGGTTGTGACAGCATTCTTACCCGCTAATGATCCTAACTTAACGAAAACCATTGGTTTAATTGCGCATCTTGATACATCGCCGCAATGTAGTGGTAAAAATGTACGCCCTGAAGTGATAGAGCAATATCGTGGCGGAGATATTGCATTAGGTATTGGCGAGGAGTTTATTAGTCCTGTTTATTATTCTTTTATGCAAAAATTGGTCGGGCAGACTCTGATTGTTGCCGACGGAACCACTTTGCTTGGGGCGGATAATAAAGCAGGAATTGCAGAAATTATGACCGCACTTTCCATTCTTCAAAAAGAGAATATTCCTCATTGCAATATTCGTGTTGCTTTTACGCCTGATGAAGAAATTGGCTTGGGAATCCATTATTTCCCAATGGAAAAGTTTTCCTGTGATTGGGCATATACCATTGATGGGGGAGAAGTAGGGGAATTAGAATACGAAAACTTTAATGCGGCAACGGCAAAAGTGCGGTTTTTCGGCCGGAGTATTCATCCTGGTTACGCAAAAGGAAAAATGGTGAATGCACTGACTTTAGCTTGTGAATTTCAGCAAATTTTCCCTGTTGATGAAGTACCAGAAAAAACGGATGGGAAAGCGGGCTTTTATCATTTAGAAGATTTTTCTGGCGATATTGAGCAAGTGGAGCTCACTTATTTGATTCGTGATTTTGATGAGCAGAATTTCGCACAAAGAAAAGCTTTTATTAAAAGTCAGGTGGAAAAATTTAATGCTAAAAAAGGTTTGAAAAAGCCTATTGAGTTAGAAATTCAAGATAGCTACCAAAATATGTATGATGTGGTAAAAAATGTTCCTCAATCAATTGAACTTGCTGATCGCGCAATGAAAGCGGTAGGGGTTAAACCAAGTCATAAGCCGATTAGAGGCGGTACAGATGGGGCATTTTTAGCCTCTAAAGGTTTAGCATGCCCGAATATTTTTACTGGTGGCTACAATTTCCATAGTAAACACGAGTTGGTTTCTTTACAAGGCATGGAAAATACTGTCCAAGTAATTATCGAAATGTTGAAATGTAAAGGTCTGTAAAGAAACATAAAGATTTGTAAAGAAATGTAAAGATTTCTCTTGCTATTCTTTAGATTAGTCAATATAATGACCTTGTTTTATCGAGATTCCTTTGATAAAGCTAAACTTTAGAGATTTTATTCATAAATTCCTTTTTGATGCTCCTAATGATTTAGGGGCTTTTTTTTATCTATTGTAAATGCGTTGTGTCATTTAGTTTTTCAAGGCTAAAGCCTTTTTCACTGTCATAATGCATGATGCTAATAGCTGTATTTAATAAAGATACTGATTTGTCTTTATCTCGGTGATCTTGCCAAGTTGCACCATTGAGTAAAGCAATCAATAGACGCAAGGTATGCCCATGCGATACCACTAAAATATTCCCTTCTTGATGAATCTTAATAATATCTTGTACAGCTGCGATAGCTCGTTTGGCTAGTTGTTCATAGGTTTCTCCACCATTCGATTCAGCTTTATAGTTAGCAGGATCATTAATCATTTGCTGGAATTCAGGCAAAGGTCGGATCAGTTCTACATTTGTTCCTTCCCAACTACCAAAATAATGTTCATTTAATCCACGATGTTGGAATAAGGGAATGTCACGATCGCCAATAATATAATTGGCCGTGTCAATGGTGCGTTTTAAACAGCTAGAATAGGCCGCAATAAAATTGACATTTTGTAAAGCTTGTCCAGTTTTGACCGCACTTTGAATGCCTTCTTCTGTTAATGGAGAATCTCCACTGCCTTGCATTAATCCTTGTTCGTTCCAAACAGTGCGACCGTGACGAATAAAATAAAAAGTAAGTTGTTTTTTCATTTTTAGGAATATTTATTGGTAAGGTTTATACCTTAAGTGAGGAATGTAATATTAAAAAGGGCGTTTAAAAACGCCCTATGTTTGTTTTTATTAACGAGAGTAATATCCCGCCATTGAGCTATATACCGCATTTTCACTTTGCAACACTTGATATTTTGCATTCAAAATTGCAAGTTGTGATGATTTTTCAGTATTGGCTGCAACTAACCATTCGCGCAATTCGGACACGCCCGCATTATAGCGATTTCGATAATATTGCGTGATACGTTGATTGTAACTATGGGTTTGCTGTAAATTACTTAATGTGCTTTGCGCTTGGGTAAAGGCAAAGTAGTTGGTATCCACGTTATTGAGAGCGGTAGTAATACGTTGTTCGTAATTTAAACGCGCGGTTTCATAGTCAGCTTCAGAAATTTTAACGTTCCATTTTACGGTGTTCCAATTTAAGAATGGCAAGCTAATTCCGACTGTGCCAGCAGCCACAGGATTGTGTAACGCCGTGCCAACAGTACTTGCTGTTGAAGATAGGCTTCCGCCTAAATTAACTTCAGGGAACCAACTTTTTTGAGTTGCTTTGGCATTTTTGAATGCGCTACTTAAACGGAATTGCGCTGCTTTTACATCAGGACGATTTGCAATCACAGAGACTGGTACATTTAAGTTCACCCCAGCTGTTTTCACATTCATAATATGAGGGAACGTGATATTTAACGCATCATTTGGTTTTAAGTTCAGCAAATTGCGTAAGGTTTGTTCTGCCGTTTTGCGTTGGGTTTCAAAATTTAATTTGTTATTACGTGCTGTTAATACTGCTTGTTGTGCTTGATCAACACTGACCGCATCAGCCACACCCTGTGCTAAACGCGTTTGCATAATATTACCAATATCAGTGTAATATTTGATCGTTTCGTTGGTTGTGCTAATTGCATCATTTAAATAAGCAATTTGATAATAAGTCGTGACCACAGAATTGATTAATGATAAACGAGCAGATTCCATGTCTTCTGCGGTTGCTTTGTGCGACCATTCCGCAGCATCAGCGGCATTGGCTAAACGTTGCCAAAGATCCAATGTATAGCTCACATTTAAAGAACCTTTGTGTGAAATGGTAGAGTTTGCACTTGTATCAACTCGACGTTGTGCCGCAGATGAAGTTGAACCATTAAATGCAGGCACTAAATTTGCACCCACTAAATTTGCACTGTAAAGCGCACGGTTTACTGCCACAGCTGCTTTAGCTAAATCTTTGTTGTTTATTAACGCTTGTTCTACGACACGATTTAATTGCGCATCGTTATATAATGACCACCAATTTTCTTTTACATTATATTGCTTGGTAATTTCTTCATGTTGCTTGTAATCTTCAAGGCTAGCTTGATAAGAATCGCCAATATTGGCACATCCCACTAATGCACCAGACATCAACAAAGCAAGCGTGATATTTTTCATTTTAAACATTGAGTTTTCCTTCTTACGAAAATGAGTGGAAAGTGCGGATGATTTTAACCGCACTTTTGTGTTTTACAAAATTATTCCCTTGCGAACCCAATTATAAAACAAACCACTGAACGATTGTTCATGAAAGGGCGGAATTGTAATGATTTATTCTATTTTTTGCACGAAAAATCTTACTGTTAAACAAAAAATGCTGAAAAAGTCATAAGCTATTAATAGAAAGTGCGGTTAGTTTAGTGATCAAATTCACAAAGCCTTGCTTTTCGTATAGAATGGCAAAATTATTTTTTCTATTTATGAGAAAGTTATGAGCAATACAGAAATTCTAGAAAGTGCAGAAAATACTCGCACTCACAATTTTATTACCCAAATTATTGATGAAGATTTAGCTTCGGGTAAACATAAAAGCGTTCATACCCGTTTTCCGCCTGAGCCGAACGGTTATTTGCATATTGGTCACGCAAAATCTATTTGCTTAAACTTCGGTTTGGCAAAAGAATATAACGGTTTATGTAACCTACGTTTTGATGACACCAATCCTGTAAAAGAAGACGTGGAATATGTAGATTCCATCAAAGCTGACGTGGAATGGTTAGGTTTTAAATGGGAAGGCGAACCGCGTTATGCATCTGATTATTTTGATGCGCTTTATGGCTATGCGATTGAATTGATTAAAAAAGGCTTGGCTTATGTGGATGAGCTTTCTCCAGAAGAAATGCGTGAATATCGTGGTACGTTAACCGAGCCTGGTAAAAACAGCCCATATCGTGACCGCACTATTGAGGAAAACTTAGTTTTATTTGAAAAAATGAAGAACGGTGAGTTTGCAGAGGGTAAAGCAAGTTTACGTGCTAAAATTGATATGGCATCGCCATTTATGGTCATGCGTGATCCAGTAATTTATCGTATTAAATTCGCTAGCCATCACCAAACAGGTGACAAATGGTGCATTTACCCAATGTACGATTTCACCCACTGTATTTCTGATGCAATTGAGCGTATTACACACTCGATCTGTACATTAGAATTTCAAGATAACCGTCGTTTATATGATTGGGTGTTGGAAAATATCAGTATTGAGCGTCCATTACCGCATCAATATGAATTCTCTCGTTTGAATTTAGAAGGCACGTTAACGTCTAAGCGTAAATTATTGAAATTAGTGAATGACGGCATTGTGGATGGTTGGAATGATCCGCGTATGCCAACGATTTCAGGTTTACGTCGTCGCGGTTATACTCCAGCTTCATTACGTGAGTTCTGCCGTCGTATCGGTGTGACTAAACAAGATAACGTGGTGGAATATTCTGCACTTGAAGCCTGTATTCGTGATGATTTAAACGAAAACGCACCACGTGCAATGGCGGTGATTGATCCTGTTCGTGTCGTGATTGAAAACTTTGAAGGTGAAGAAACCTTAACGGCACCAAATCATCCAAATCGCCCTGAATTAGGGGAGCGTCAATTGCCGTTTACGAAAGAGCTTTATATTGATCGCGCAGACTTCCGTGAAGAAGCAAATAAACAATATAAACGTTTAGTATTAGGTAAAGAAGTACGTTTACGTAACGCTTACGTGATTAAAGCTGAACGTGTCGAAAAAGATGCAAATGGTGAAATCACCACGATCTTCTGTACTTACGATCCAGAAACGTTAGGTAAAAATCCAGCAGATGGTCGCAAAGTAAAAGGGGTAATTCACTGGGTTTCTGCTGCACATAATCATCCGGCTGAATTCCGTTTGTATGATCGCTTATTTACCGTGCCAAATCCAGGTGCTGAAGATGATATTGAAAGCGTGTTAAATCCACATTCTCTCGTGGTAAAACATGGTTTTGTTGAACAAAGCTTGGCTGCTGCAGAAGCAGAGAAAGGTTATCAATTTGAACGTGAGGGTTATTTCTGTGCGGATAGTAAAGATAGCCGTCCTGAACATTTGGTGTTTAACTTAACCGTAAGCTTAAAAGAAGGCTTCTAATTTTAATCAACCAAGTGCGGTCAAAATAAATGCGATTTTGACCGCACTTTTTATTTGTATCAACTATGCAACTTGAACTTAATTTTTGGCAAACAAAATCCCTGCTTGAAATGACCGAATCTGAATGGGAAGCCTTATGCGATGGCTGCGGCAAATGCTGTTATCGCAAATATATTCAAGGGCGAGGAAAACGCCAAAAACTTTATTACACTCGAATTGCTTGTAACCTTTTAGATGTGGAAACTGGAAAGTGCGGTAATTATTCAGAGCGTTTTAAAATTGAAACCGACTGCACCAAACTCACCAAAAAGAATTTACCTGATTTTCATTGGTTGCCTGACACTTGCGCTTATCGTTTGCTTTATGAAGGAAAAACACTCCCTGAATGGCATCCACTTATTTCTGGCCATGCTGACTCCTTGAAAAATGCTGATGTTTTAATCAAAAATGGTGTACATGAATGCGATGTAATTGATTGGTTTGAATTTATTATTGACGAAGATCACACTTTTAAATAAAGCCGGTTGTCATCACTTTCAGCTTAGTTATAATCCCTAACAAGAGTTATACAGTTGTCATGTGGTGTCTATGCAAATCTCGGATTCTCTCAAACAAAAAGCAGAAAAATGCGGTATAGCGCTTTCTCATTATGATATTGATGGACATCTTATTTTCGCAGATGAAAAGACGGTTTCAACTTTTGTTGAGCTTTTGCAGCCTCCACCAAAAGCGCAAGGACAGTTTTACGATGTACTGGCAGCATTTGAAAATGAACCGATTGATTATCGACTCAATCGTCTAGATTTGCCCGCTGCCGATGAATATCGTTATCAGCTAATTAATGAATCTAATGCAATTCTGCTAGAAAAAACACTTTCAAATTTATCCGCACTTTCCTTGCCTCCACTTCCTTTTGGCTATTATCAATTATCTATTTTTTCTGATACTGAACAGTACCGCGTTCGTTTACTTATTTCTCCTAAAACAGCTTTTCAACCACCCGTATTAAAAAATAAAAAAGTGTGGGGCGTGAATGTGCAACTTTACAGTTTACGCTCAGAACAAAACTGGGGAATTGGCGATTTTGGCGATTTGGCCACTTTGATTGAACAAAGTTCAAAATTAGGCGCAGATTATGTAGGAATTAATCCATTACATTTGCCGTATCCTGCTGTGCCAAACTGGGCCAGTCCTTATAGTTCATCCTCTCGCCGTTGGTTGAATTTTTTATATTTATCTATTCTAGAGTTACCAGAATTTAAGCGTTGCCGTTCAGTGCAAAATTGGTTTAAGCGTGAGGATATTCAAGCAAAAATTGCTGCTTTACGTGAAAGTGATTGCGTCGATTATTCTTCAATATTGGCTTTAAAATTAACCGCACTTGAGTCCCTGTTTGATTTCTTTCAACGTAGTCAATCCGTTGAAATTGTGATGCGTCGAAAAATCTTTTCTGATTATTTAAAAAACAAAGGCGAACCTTTGTTGTTACAGGGCTTATTTAATGTCTTGGATTTACAAGAACACGCCGATCATCAAGCAGAAGAAAACACCATCGGTTGGCTTGGCTGGCGTAAGGAATGGCAACATTTAAGTGCGGCAAAAAGAAAAGCTCTATTGAAAAAATACCATGAGCAAATCCAATTTTTTGCTTGGTTGCAATGGCTTACGGAAGAACAACTTTCCGCATTACAAAATCTTTGTAAACAGTCTGGTATGAAGTTGGGTATTTATGGCGATTTAGCGGTGAATAGTTCTCGTGGCAGTGCTGATGTATGGATCGATCCTGATTTATATTGTATAAATGCCTCTATTGGCGCGCCACCCGATCCGTTAGGCCCAGTCGGGCAAAATTGGAATTTGCCACCTTATAATCCAACCGTGCTAAAAGCACGTGGCTTTGCGCCATTTATCGATATGCTACGAGCCAATATGCAATATTTCGGTGTGCTACGCATCGATCATGTTATGGGCTTATTCCGTTTGTGGTGGATTCCAGAAGGAAAAACCGCGGCTGATGGTGCTTATGTGCATTATCCTTTTGATGAATTAATGGCGATTCTTGCCATTGAAAGTGTACGCAATGAATGTTTGATTATCGGTGAAGATCTCGGCACTGTGCCTGATGAAGTGCGGTGGAAATTAAACGAGTTTCAAATTTTCTCTTATTTTGTATTGTATTTCGCCCAACGAAATGGCGAATATCCTCGTATATCTGATTATCCTCGAAATGCTTATGCCACTATTGGTACACATGATGTTCCCTCATTACAAAGTTTTTGGCATTGCCGTGATTTAGAATTATTTAATCAACTTGGTATTCTGAATGGGGAAGTGCTCAAGCAAAAATACGATCAACGTGTCATGGATAAACAAGCCTTATTAAATAGTTTACATCGTGATAATTATTTACCGCCGCATTATGAAGGCGATGCGCTTTCTATGGCGATGCACGATTATTTAAACCGAATGATCCATCATTATTTAGCGGAAAGTAACAGCCGATTGATTGGTGTGCAATTAGAAAATTTACTTAGCCAAGAAATCAGTTTTAATTTGCCGAGCACCTCAAATGAATACCCAAACTGGTGCAAGAAACTTGCTCAACCGTTAGCGTTTATTTTTGGCAATGAGGCTTTAAAAACGTTCTTTGTGCAAATTAACCAAGGGCGAAATGTATAAGGAGTAAATATGACAACCGCAGTAACACAAGCAATTATTGATGGTTTTTTTAATGCGAGCAATGGCGATCCTTTTGCTACGCTTGGTATGCACGAAACTGAGCGAGGAATTGAAATTCGTACGTTGTTGCCAGATGCCAATCGAGTGGTGGTAATTGAGCGTGAAAGTGGTAAAGAAATAACGGAACTAGGTTGTGTCGATGAGCGTGGCTTTTTTGTTGGTGTAATTCCAAATTGTCGTCATTTTTTTGCTTATCAATTACAGGTTTTTTGGGGAAATGAATCGCAAATAGTCGAAGATCCTTATCGTTTTCATCCCATGATTGATGATTTAGAACAATGGCTACTTTCTGAAGGTTCTATGCTTCGCCCGTATGAAGTGCTTGGGGCGCATTTTATGGAATGTGATAGTGTGAGCGGGGTGAATTTCCGCTTGTGGGCACCTAATGCAAGACGAGTTTCTATTGTGGGTGATTTCAACTATTGGGATGGTCGCCGTCATCCTATGCGTTTTCATCTAAAAAGTGGTGTTTGGGAGCTCTTTTTACCAAAAGCCAGTTTAGGACAGCTCTATAAGTTTGAATTAATTGATTGCCATGGCAATCTTCGTTTGAAAGCCGATCCATTTGCCTTTGGTTCGCAACTTCGCCCTGATACTGCATCGCAAGTGAGTGCATTACCAAATGTGGTGGAAATGACGGAACAACGTCGTCAAGCAAATCAAGCCAATCAACCGATTTCCATTTATGAAGTGCATTTAGGATCTTGGCGTCGTAATTTAGAAAATAATTTTTGGCTAGATTACGATCAAATTGCTGATGAACTCATTCCTTATGTAAAAGAGATGGGTTTTACTCACATTGAATTTTTGCCGCTTTCTGAATTTCCGTTTGATGGTTCTTGGGGCTATCAACCACTTGGACTTTATTCTCCAACCAGTCGCTTTGGTTCACCTGAGGCATTCCGCCGTTTAGTAAAACGTGCTCACGAAGCAGGCATCAACGTGATTTTAGATTGGGTGCCAGGTCATTTCCCAAGTGATACGCATGGTTTAGTTGCATTTGATGGCACAGCCTTGTATGAGCATGAAGATCCTCGCGAAGGTTATCATCAAGATTGGAATACCTTGATTTATAACTATGGGCGTAATGAGGTCAAAAATTTCTTATCCAGTAATGCCCTGTATTGGCTTGAACGCTTTGGTGTAGATGGTATTCGCGTGGATGCAGTGGCTTCTATGATTTACCGAGATTACAGCCGTGCGGAAGGTGAGTGGATTCCAAATCAATATGGTGGACGTGAAAACTTAGAAGCTATTGAATTTTTAAAACATACCAACTGGAAAATTCACAGCGAAATGGCGGGTGCTATTTCTATTGCGGAAGAATCTACCTCTTTTGCTGGCGTAACCCACCCAAGCGAAAACGGCGGATTAGGTTTCAATTTCAAATGGAATATGGGCTGGATGAACGATACGCTCGCCTATATGCAGCTTGACCCAATTTACCGCCAATATCATCACAATAAAATGACTTTTGGGATGATGTATCAATACAGCGAAAATTTTGTGCTACCGCTTTCACATGATGAGGTGGTGCATGGCAAATATTCGCTCCTCGATAAAATGCCGGGAGACGCATGGCAAAAATTTGCGAACTTACGCGCTTACTACGGTTACATGTGGGGGCACCCAGGTAAAAAATTGCTCTTTATGGGCAATGAATTTGCTCAAGGTCGTGAGTGGAATTACGAAGAAAGTTTGGACTGGTTCTTGCTGGATGAAAATGTCGGTGGTGGCTGGCATAAAGGCGTATTGAAATTAGTAAAAGACTTGAATCACATTTACCGAGAAAACTCACCGCTCTTTGAACTGGATTATTCACCTGAAGGCTTTGATTGGCTTGTCGTTGATGATGCAGCAAATTCTGTATTTGCTTTTGAGCGTCGCAGCTCAAATGGTGAGCGCATTATTGTCATCAGTAACTTCACCCCTGTGCCTCGCCATAATTATCGTATTGGGGTAAATGTTGCGGGCACTTATGAAGAAATTCTGAATACTGATTCTATGTATTATCAGGGCTCCAACGTAGGCAATTTTGGCTATGTAACAACTGAAGAAATTGAAAGCCATGGACGAGAAAATTCTATTTCGATTTCTATTCCACCATTGGCGACAGTTTATTTGAAATACAATTTGTAAGATATGTTTACGATTTATAACAACGGCAAACCAGTGCCAATGGGCTATTCAATATTCACCGAGAATGGCGTGAAGGTGACTAATTTTGCACTATTCTCTGGTGCAGCGAGTGGTGTTGAACTTTGCCTGTTTGATGGCGATAAGGAAACGCGTTTTCCTATGGTTCGCACAAATAATATATGGCATTTAGCTGTAGAAGGCGTTGAGGTTGGGGCAGAATATGGATTCCGCATTCATGGTGAATATGCCAATCCAAATAAATTAATGCTCGATCCTTATGCGAAAGCGGTGAATGGTAAACATGATTTAATTACCGAAGAAAGTCGTTCTTGGTTCTTAATGAATGATCATCGGGATAATGCTCATATTGCGCCAAGAGCGGTGATTATTTCAGAAGATTTTGATTGGGAAAATGAAACAGCACCCAATACGCCTTGGGCGAAAACCATTGTGTATGAATTGCACGTTAAAGGTTTTAGCCAACTTAACGACAAGATTCCCGCTGAATTACGGGGCACCTATGCGGGCTTAAGTCATCCTACTAATTTAGCTTATTTAAAAGAACTAGGTGTGACAGCAGTGGAATTGCTGCCTGTAAATTTCCATATAAATGAACCGCACTTACAGGTACGAGGCTTACAAAATTATTGGGGATACAATCCCTTAGCCATGTTTGCGGTGGAACCTAAATATGCGGCAACAAATAATCCATTAGCTGAATTTAAAGCGATGGTGAAGTCATTTCACAATGCGGGTATTGAAGTTATTTTAGATGTGGTGTTTAACCATTCAGCAGAATCAGAGCAAACTTACCCAACATTCTGCCAGCGTGGTATTGATGATCAAACTTACTATTGGCGCAACGATCAAGGGCGTTATATCAATTGGACAGGCTGCGGCAATATGCTCAATTTATCCTCTGATATTGGGAGAAAATGGGTTGTAGATTGTTTACGTTATTGGGCTGAACAGTGTCATGTTGATGGTTTTCGATTTGATTTAGCCTCCGTGCTCGGGCGTGATACACCAGATTTTAATGCACAGGCTCAGCTTTTTACTGACATAAAAAATAAGCCAAGTTTACAAAATATTAAATTGATTGCAGAGCCTTGGGATATAGGACATTACGGCTATCAAGTCGGAAATTTCCCAAATTACTTTGCGGAATGGAATGATCGTTTTCGTGATGATCTTTGCCGTTTTTGGTTATGGAAAAGTGGCGAAATCGGTGCATTTGCTGAACGCTTTGCAGGTTCTAGCGATTTATTTAAGAAAAATGATCGCTTGCCACACACAACGCTTAATTTTATTACCGCCCATGATGGTTTCGTCATGCAAGATTTAGTGAGTTATAACGAAAAACATAACGAAGCGAATGGCGAAGAAAATCGTGATGGTCGCAATGAAAATTACAGTTATAACCATGGGGTAGAAGGTTCTACTGAATCCCTTTCTGAACCGCAAAAAAGTGCGGTGGAAAATAACCGCACTTTTGCACAAAGTGGATTATTAATGAGTTTATTGCTTGCGAATGGCACGCCTATGCTTTTGGCAGGCGATGAGTTCGGCAACACTCAATATGGTAACAATAATGCCTATTGCCAAGATAACGAGATTACTTGGTTGAAATGGGTAAATTTTAACAAGGAATTATTTGAACTTACCAAGCAAACGATTGCGGCGCGTAAGCAAATTGGTAGTTTAAATCGGAATCAATGGTGGTCAGGTGACAATGTGCAATGGCTTAACATTCACGGTAACCAGATGACAGTTGACGATTGGCAAAATCAACAAACCAAAGCATTACAAGTAGTTTTAGATAAGCATTGTCTTTTATTGATTAATGCCAAAGCCGAATGGCAGGTGTTTCGCTTACCTGATGGAAAATGGACACCTCAAATCGGCACACATAATTTAACCCTCGATGCACAACAAGCAGAGCTTAGCTCAATGGGCTTTTGTATGCTGAGTGACGAATAACTATAAGACTATGGAGATCCTTATGAAAGCTGGCGACCTTAACAAATATGATTTAGTTAAAAATACTTTGGTGCTTATTCTTGCGGGTGGACGTGGTTCACGCTTGCATGAACTTACGGATAAACGTGCAAAACCCGCCCTTTATTTTGGTGGTAATCGCCGTATTATTGACTTTGCACTTTCTAACTGTATTAACTCTGGTTTAAACCGAATTGGGGTAGTGACTCAATATGCAGCTCACTCTTTACTTCGTCATTTGCAAACTGGTTGGTCTTTCTTACCACAAGAAAAAGGGGAGTTTGTTGATATGCTTCCTGCTCGTCAACAAATTGATGATTCAACTTGGTATCGTGGTACGGCGGATGCGGTTTATCAAAATATGGCGATTATTCGTGATCACTATCGCCCTAAATATGTTTTGATCTTGGCGGGTGACCATATTTACAAACAAGACTATAGCGTCATGTTGATGGACCATGTGAACAGCGGTGCAAAATGTACGGTGGGTTGTATTGAAGTACCACGCTCTGAAGCACATGAATTTGGTGTCATGGCGGTAAACGAAAATTTAAAAGTCAAAGCCTTTGTTGAAAAACCAAAAGATCCGCCAGCAATGGTAGGTAAACCTGATGTTTCACTCGCATCAATGGGGATTTATGTGTTTGATGCAGATTATCTTTACAAAATGTTGGAGAGAGAGGTCAATACACCACAAACTAGCCACGATTTCGGTAAAGATGTATTACCAAAATGTTTAGCGGAAGAAACCCTTTATGCGCATCCTTTCAGCCGTTCTTGCATGGGACGTAATACTGAAGGTGAAATTTATTGGCGTGATGTGGGTACATTAGATAGCTTTTGGCAATCTAATATTGATTTAGTATCTGAAAATCCACAGCTTGATATTTATGATCAAAGTTGGCCAATTCGCGGTAATCCAATTCAAGCTTATCCGTCAAAATTCTTCTACAAAAATTCAAATGTTCATCCAGTCGATAATTCTTTAATTGGCGGCGGTTGTGTCATTACTGATGCGTCTATCAGTAATTCTGTGCTATTCGATCGCGTTAAAATTGATGCTTTCTCAAAAGTGGATCATTGCGTGGTATTGCCACAAGTTAAAATCGGTAAGAATTGTATATTGAAAAACTGTATTCTCGACCGTGAATGTATTATTCCGGATGGCATGGAAATTGGTGTGAATATAGAAGAAGATAAAAAACGATTCCGTATCAGTTCAACTGGTAAAGTTATTCTAGTTACCCCGAAAATGCTGAAAAAATTAGAAGGGGAAGAAGTCGTCTCTGAAGAGCATTTAGATTAATGATGAAAAGTGCGGTAAATTTTGACCGCACTTTATACCCCCCTCTTTTCTAAAGAAGGGAGTTGATCGAGCGTTATTTATGTTTTATAGGGAAAATAAAAATTAAATGAAAGTTTTACACGTTTGCTCAGAATTTTATCCGCTCCTCAAAACAGGCGGTTTAGCCGATGTTTTAGGGGCTTTACCGCAAGCCCAAAATCAAATAGGGCTTGATGCACGTATTTTATTACCTGCTTATCCAGCTATTTCTGCAGGTATTTCTAATACACAAGTTGTGGCTGAATTTGATAATTTTGCGGGACATGTGGTGTTGCGCTACAGCGAATATAATGGCGTAGGCGTTTATTTAATCGATGCGCCACATTTATATGCGCGTGAGGGGAATCCATATCACGATTGTTACTATAATGATTATGGTGATAACTATAAACGCTTTGCCTTACTTGGTTGGGTTGGTGCTGAATTATCTACTGGTTTAGATAGCTGGTGGCGTGCGGATGTGGTTCACGCTCATGATTGGCATGCAGGTTTATGTGCCGCTTACTTATTTAATAAAGGCCGCCCAGCAAAATCCGTATTTACAATCCATAATTTAGCGTATCAAGGACAATTCCATTATCAGCATTTATTTGAAATTGGATTGCCAGCAGGCATGTTTAATGTTGATGGTTTAGAGTTATTTGGACAGATTTCCTATTTAAAAGCTGGCTTATTTTACTCCGATGCGAGCACAGCAGTAAGCCCAACATATGCCAAAGAGATTACAACACCTGAATTTGCCTATGGCTTAGAAGGCTTACTTTCTGGTTTAAAATCTCAAGGGCGTTTAGTGGGGATTCTTAATGGTGTTGATGAAAATATTTGGCATCCAAATGCCGATCAATATATTCAGCATCGTTACAAATTGAAACATATGGCAGGTAAAAAACAGAATAAAGCTGAACTGCAGGCTTATTTTAATTTACCGCAAGATGAAAATGCATTGGCATTTGTGATGGTAACCCGCTTAACCGAGCAAAAAGGCGTGGATTTATTGATTGAAAGTGCGGATGAAATTGTAAAACAAGGCGGTCAGTTGATGATTTTAGGTTCTGGCGCACCGCACTTTGAACAAGGTATTCGTGAGCTTGCTGAACGTTATCCACAAAATGTTGCAGTCAAAATTGGTTACGATGAAACACTGTCACATTTATTAGTGGCAGGTGGTGATGTGATTTTAGTGCCAAGTCGTTTTGAGCCTTGTGGCTTAACACAACTTTATGGTTTGCAATATGGCACACTTCCTCTTGTTCGTAAAACGGGTGGTTTAGCCGATACGGTGGTGGATAGCACTCCTGAAAATATTAAAGATCGCACGGCAACTGGTTTTGTGTTTGAGCAAGCTACCGCTGAAGATTTACGCAGAAGTATCCAACAAGCGTTTGATATTTGGCAAAAACCGAGAGTCTGGTCAGCATTGCGAGCGAATGCGATGGCACAAGATTTCAGCTGGCGTAAAGCAGCAGAACAATATCGTGCGCTTTATGAACGTTTGTAGTTTTATTTATAAACGTTAAGGGCAACAGTCTGTTTGTAGATTATTGTTGCAAGCTCTGTGATTATGCTTGTTTTTCGACAAAATAAGCATAAAATTCGAACGAATTTATTAGAGGTATAAAGGTTCTCGGATACAAAGAGCGGTCTATTTCGATTGATTTTTTGAAATGTGCGTGAATTTTTAAATCAACATCTCTTTTATTATAGATAATTTTTTAACATTCAAACCGAGGTTTTACTTATGATAATGGATAATTTTGATTCTCCATTCCTATACAATCGCCCACAAATGACTGTTGAGGCAATCAAAAAATCAATTGTTTATAAGCTTATTTTTTTAATTGGTCGCTCTCCGCGTGAAGCGAGCCAACGCGATTGGCTTAACGCAACGCTCCACGCTGTGCGTGACTTAGTAACAGAAGGGTGGATTACCACAGCTCGCCAAACTCGAGCAGAAGATGCTCGCCGTGTTTACTACCTTTCAATGGAGTTCTTAATTGGACGTACTCTTTCTAATGCCATGATCGCAGAAGGTATTTATGGATTAGCACAAGAAGCCTTATCTGAATTAAATGTGGATTTAGAAGAAGTTTTAGAAAAAGAAGTTGATCCTGGCTTGGGTAATGGTGGTTTAGGTCGTTTAGCCGCTTGTTTTATGGATTCTATTGCGACCCTTGGTTTACCTGGTATGGGCTACGGTATTCGTTATGAATATGGTATGTTCCGCCAAAAAATCGAAAATGGTCAGCAAGTTGAGTGCCCAGATGCATGGCTTGAAAAAGGTGCACCTTGGGAGTTCATTCGTCCATCTAAACGCTTTACCGTAGAATTTGGTGGAAACATTCATTTCGAAGGCAAAAAATGTATTTGGCAAGATACCGAAAAAGTAACCGCACTTGCTTACGACCAAATGATTCCAGGTTATCAAAATAATTCTGCTGCGACATTACGTTTATGGTCTGCTCATGCAGGTGAAGTATTTAATCTTGCAGATTTTAACCGCGGTGAACACCTAGCCGCATTAGAAGAACACTCTGCAAATAAAAACTTATCACGCGTACTTTATCCTGATGATTCTACTTGGAATGGCCGTGAATTGCGTTTACGTCAAGAGTATTTCTTAGTATCTGCATCACTTCAAGATATTTTACGCCGTCACAAACGCACCCACGATAGCCTTGAAAACTTGGCGGATAAGGTGGCAATTCATTTAAATGACACACACCCAGCTTTAGCCATTCCTGAGTTAATGCGTATTTTAGTGGATGATGAAGGTTTTGAATGGAAAAAAGCTTGGGAGATGACGCGTAACATTTTCTCTTACACCTGCCATACTTTAATGTCAGAAGCATTAGAAACTTGGCCAGTAGAAATGATGGCAAAAATCTTGCCACGTCATTTGCAGATGATTTTTGAAATCAATGATCATTTCTTAGAGTATGTTCGTTCTTACGTCACCACGGATAACGATTTTATTCGTCGAGTTTCATTGATTGAAGAAGGTTATCAACGTAAAGTGCGTATGGGATGGCTATCTGTTGTGGGTTCACACAAAATTAACGGGGTTGCTGAAATCCATTCTGATTTAATGGTGACTTCAACCTTTGCAGACTTTGCTCGTATTTTCCCAGAACGCTTTACCAATGTGACAAACGGTATTACCCCTCGTCGTTGGTTAGCCGTTGCGAATCCACAATTGGCAGACTTATTCGATAAATACATTGGTTCAGAATGGCGTTGTGATTTAAGTCAAATCGAAAAACTTAAACCATTTACGCAAGAAAAAGCATTTAAAGAAGCGATTGCGGATATTAAATTTGCGAACAAAGTGAAATTGGCGGAATACGTGAAATCTGAATTAGGTGTTGAACTTGATCCACATGCGTTATTTGATGTTCAAGTAAAACGTATTCACGAATATAAACGTCAAATGTTGAACGTATTGCATATTATTGATCGCTACAATGAAATGCTTGCTCATCCTGAACAAGATTGGCAACCGCGCGTATTTATTTTAGCGGGTAAAGCGGCTTCAGCTTATTATGCGGCGAAACAAACCATTCACTTAATCAATGATGTGGCGAATGTAATCAACAACGATGAACGTTTGAAAGGTCGCTTGAAAGTAGTGTTTATTCCAAATTACAGTGTGAGCCTTGCACAGCTTATCATCCCAGCAGCGGATATTTCAGAGCAAATTTCACTTGCAGGCACAGAGGCTTCTGGCACCAGTAATATGAAGTTTGCCTTAAATGGCGCATTGACACTCGGTACACTTGACGGTGCGAACGTAGAGATTTTGGAAAACGTGGGTGAAGATAACATCTTTATTTTCGGCAACACGGTGGAACAAGTTGAGCAACTTCGTCGAGAAGGGTATCGATCATTTGAATACTATCAAAACGATGCTCAATTACGCACAGTCGTGGATCAAATTATTGAGGGTAAATTCTCACCAGAAGATCCTCAACGTTATCATCAATTATTACAAGGCTTGCAATACCACGATTATTATCAAGCTTTCGCTGATTTCCGTAGTTATGTAGAAACGCAAAAAGCCGTAGATGAAAAATACAAACAACGCGACAAATGGATTGAAAGCACCATTCAAAATATCGTGAATATGGGCTTCTTCTCATCTGACCGCACTATTAAAGAGTATGCAGAGAGAATTTGGAAAGTTGAGCCTGTTCAATTAAGTGATTAATTTTCTATTCATAGCCAATAAATAAATTATCTGCATCAAGCACGAGTTTGATGCAGATTTTTTTATATTTAAACTAATGAAAAATAACAGAAATTACCGATGTAAACTTTATGGTCTTTTTAAATAGATTTTGATATCTTATCAACCATAATTTATTAATAACTTTATCTTTAGGGTAACAATGAAAAAATCCTCACACTTTTTTCTTTCTAGTTTATTATTTATTTCACCTTTTGGTTTTTCAGCGCCAAGCTCACCAAATGCAAATGTAGAAAAACAAATCGATGCTAAACAACAGAGGCAACAAGCGGAACAGGATGCGGCTATTTTAGCCCAGCAAACACAATCCGCAAATGTGCGTTTAGAGGGGGAAAAAGAAGCCTCTCGCAGCTTTCCGCAGAATGAAGCACAATGTTTTCCTATCAATCAATTGGTGCTGACCGATTATCAAGTTGAAGAAGAAAATCCATCAGCCTCTTCCCTTAAATTAATCCAACCAAGCCAATTTTCTTGGGCATTAAAGTCTGCTTATGCTGAGCGTGATTTTGCGCTACCTGCTTGTATTAGCTCTGAGGGTATTAACTTATTACTTCGCCGTATTCAAAATCGTTTAATTGATTTGGGTTATGTCACTACCCGCGTGGTGGTAGAGCCGCAGGATTTAAGTTCAGGCATGCTTGTACTCACCGTGATTCCAGGTAAAGTAGGCCGTATTCAATTACAAGACCAAAGTGCAATTCCATTTGCTACTCGTGGTACCTTATGGTTTGCCATGCCAATGGCGCAGGGGGATATATTAAATATTCGTAATATTGAACAAGGTTTAGAAAACTTAAAACGTGTACCGAGTTCTGATGCGAATATGGAGCTAGTACCAACGGATGCAGTAGGTGAAACCGATGTGGTGATTGCTTATAAGCAAAGCTTACCTTTTCATTTGACTTTGGGGTTAGATGATTCAGGCAGTAAGTCCACAGGTCGTTTACAAGGTTCAGCCACGTTTTCTTGGGATAACGTGCTAACACTTAATGATATGTTCTATATCAACGGTACTCGCAGCTTTAAACGTGATAGCGATGATGCGGAAGGCGATTATGGCAGTAAAAACCTCAGTCTCTATTATTCTATTCCTTGGAAGAACTACCTCTTAACCCTTTCCGGTTCAAAATATTCTTATCACCAAACGGTAGCGGGCGCCTTTGAGTCTTATACCTATTCGGGTGAAAGCAAACAAATGAAAGCGAATTTAAGTCGCTTATTGTCTCGTGGAAGTCTTCACAAAACCTATGTTAATGCCGCGTTATGGACGAAAAAATCCCATAACTACATCAACGACACCGAAATTGAAGTGCAACGTCGTCGAACAGCAGGTTGGGAAGTAGGCTTAAATCACACCCAATACATTGGTGAAACCGTATTACAACTGTTTGCGAACTATAAACGTGGTACGGGTGGGAATAAATCCTTACCTGCTCCGGAAGAAGAGTTTGGTGAAGGCACTTCCCGCATGCAGATTTTTACTGCAGGCCTTGATTTTACCTATCCTTTCACTATCGGCAATCAACCTTTCCGCTTTAATACCAGCTGGAATGGACAATGGAATGGCACACCTTTAACACAACAAGATAAATTTAGTATTGGTGGTCGTTATACCGTGCGCGGATTTGATGGCGAGCTATCACTTTCCGGTGAAAAAGGTTGGTTGTGGCGAAATGAATTAGCTTGGAATATTGCGAATAAGGGACATGAGCTTTATTTAGGGATTGACCGAGGTAAAGTGCACTCTAGCCAAGAAGAGTTTCAAATTGGTAATAGCTTAATGGGTGGCGCAATTGGACTTCGAGGCAAACTATGGGGCATTAACTATGATTATTTCGTAGGTGTTCCAATTAAAAAACCGGAAGGATTTAGAACCAGTCATGTGACAACCGGATTTAATGTGAGCTACCGTTTTTAATGCTCACGCTTTTAGATGAATAAATTGATTAAAACCAAACAGAATTTAAAATTTAAAGGAAATTAAAAAATGAATAAACGTCATTATAAAGTGATTTTTAGCCGTGTATTAAATCAGCTTGTGGTGGTCTCTGAGCTGGCAAAATCTCAAGGTAAAGCGCAAAGTGAAAATGTGAGCTCAGAACAAGAAAAAACAGGATTATTTTCAACCGCACTTTCCCTTAATCCAATCCATTTTAGCTTAATGTTAGCATTAGGCTTTGTCTTTTTGCCTTCTGTTCATGCAGAAGATATGGCCATTCGTGCAGATAAATCTGCACCAGGTAATCAACAACCCACGGTGCTTCAAACAGCGAATGGTTTACCGCAAGTGAATATTCAAACACCAAGTGCAGGTGGGGTATCACGTAACCAGTATTCACAATTTGATGTGGCAGAAAAAGGCGCTGTGCTAAACAATGCCCGTAAAGCGACCCAAACGCAAATGGCGGGCTGGGTGCAAGGTAACCCGAATCTTGCTCGCGGTGAAGCAAAAGTTATTCTTAACGAAGTAAATTCCGCTAATCCAAGCCGTTTAAAAGGTTATGTAGAAGTGGCGGGTAAAAAAGCGGATGTGGTGATTGCCAACCCAAGTGGTATTCAGTGTGATGGCTGTGGTGTGATTAATGCGGGGAGAACAACCCTGACAACAGGTAAAGCAGAAGTAGAAAATAGTGAGTTAAAAGGCTATCGCGTAAAAGGCGGTAAGGTGACTGTTGGCCAAAAAGGGATGGATAACAGCCAATCTGATTACACCGATATTATCGCTGAGAAAGCGGAAATCAAAGGTGGGGTTTGGTCGAAGAAAGGCATTAAAGTTACCACAGGTAAAAACAACGTTGATCACACTAATGATTCGGTTGTGTACATAGGTGATAAAAACACCGACAACACTGACCGCACTCCTAATACGCAAAGTGAAAACCAAAGCTACAGTGTGGATGTGAGCCAATTGGGTGGGATGTATGCTGAGAAAATCCATTTAGTGGATAACGGTCAAGGTCTCGGTGTACGTAATGCGGGGCATATTGGTGCTGCTGCAGGTGATGTGAAGATTGATAGCCAAGGAAAAGTTATCAATACTGGCACTATCAGCTCAACGCAACAAGCCGATATTAACGCCAAAAAATCCATTGAAAATACAGGTAAAATTGAAACTAAGCAAGGTAATGTTTCATTACGCTCTCAAGCTAATGTGGCACAACATGGTTCGATTGTTTCGCGTCAGGGTGGGATCTCAGTTCAAGCTAAGGATAATCTCACTCAAACAGGTGAAACTGTAGTGAAGGGTAATGTTGCTTACCAAGCGAAGAATATTGAGGCTAGTAAAGGTGCATTAATTGCCGCAGGTGTAACTGCTCAAGAAACTACACAAGGTGAGACTCGTTCATTAGATAGTCAAAGTGCCCAAGGTGCTAGTATTACACTCTCAGCTGAAAATTTTGTTTCATCTAAAGCTCAGCATCTAGCGAGTGGTCAAATTAATGCTAAAGCAGGTACCCTTGATTTATCTGAAAGTCAATCAACAGCTGATAGTATTGCTTTCCAATCTACTTACTCACCTTTAAATTTGAAGCAAGCAACATTATACAGTGAGGAGAATACCACATTAATCAGTCCAGACGCTATTCTAGCGGAGAATACTAACCTAAATGCAGGGCATTTTTCGATAGATACCGCACAACTTAATAATAAGAAGAGTAGCTGGGTTCAGCGTGGTAAAGAGGCCTTTTCATTGAATTTGAAAAAAGGGTTAGATAATACTGAAGGGAAGATTGCTGCTGAAGGTTTGATCTCTATTCAAAGTCCGTTAATCCAAAATAATCAAGGTGTGATTTGGTCAAATCAAGGTGTGAAACTTAACACAAATGCAGGACATATAGAGTCTCAATCTGGTTATTTATTTGGAAAAAATAGTCTTGATATTAGTACCTCAACATTAAATAACCAGAAAGGTGAAATGTTAGGTGGTCAAGTTTTATTGACTGCGCAGCAAGTTAATAATGAAGATGGAAAACTGATTGCCGGAAATCGCGCAGATTTATCAGTTAATCAATTTAATAATCAACATGGTATTGTTTATAGCCAAGGTGAACTATCATTAAAAACAGAAAATTTACACAACCAAGATGGCATTATTTCATCGGTTTCTCGTGCGATATTGCTTGCAAATGATTTAAATAACCTTAAAGGAGTGATTCAGGGAGAGTCTGATTTAACGATTCAAACCCAAAATTTAAATAATACACAAGGTGATATTTCAGCGAAAACAGCAGCGATTTCTTCAGCTGCAATAAATAATGCACAAGGTGTCATTTCATCTCAGGATTTAACATTATCTGGTACAAATTTAAATAACAAAGGTGGCATTGTTCAAAGTGTGAATTCAACATTAAATTTGACCGCACTTGATAACCAAGCTGAAGGTGATAAAGGCTCTTTGGTTAGTGCAACAAATCGTTTAGTGTTAAATGTTACAAATGTAAATAATAAAAATACAAAAGCTAAGCAAGATACTCCTACTCAAGGTATTCAAACAGCTAATTTAGTAATGGATGCAGAGCATATTGAAAACCAATCTGGTGGTATTTATGCAGGAAAATCAGCAAATATTACAGTTAATCAATCTCTTGATAATCAAAAAGGTGAGATTTTATCAACTGGTCGAGTTGATATTGTAAATCCAGATTTGACCTTAGTTGTAAATAATGCACTAGGGACAATTGAATCAGTGATTGGAACGACATTGCAAGCTAAAACATTAGTTGATGAGGGGTCAATTAGTACAAAAGGAGATTTGGGTATTGAGTTAAATGATAGCTTTACCCTAAATAAAGCCTTTGGTGTAGGTAATAATCTTACTTTTAAAACAAAAGGTGATTTTGTTAATAACTCCAACCTTGTGGTAGGTAATTCAGCATCAGTTGAAGGATCTACTATTCAAAATAGTGCTAATGCAGAAATTTCTTCAATAAATACACGTATTCAAACTAATAAGCTAAATAACTTTGGCTTAATTGATGGCGATACCACAGTGATTAAAGCCAATGATGTAAATAACATTGGTACGGCACGTATTTATGGAGGACACCTTGCAATTCAAGCAAACAATTTAAATAACCTTGAGAATGCTGACGGAACAGCGGCGACAATTGCTGCTCGTGAGAGACTTGATTTAGGTGTCGGTAATTTAGTAAACCGTAACCATTCACTTATTATGAGTTTAGGTAATATCTATATTGGTGGACAGTTAAATGAAAATAATCAAGCAACTGGTTACGCAAATAGTATTGATAACGGTAGTGCAACCATTGAAGCTTTAGGAAGTGGTTGGATTAAAACCCATCGTCTGCTAAACCACGATTTACATTTAAGGTTAGGACATAAATATACTAAAAATCATTTTGTTACGTATTCCCCGTTTGATAGCAGTGCGACTTATTATAGTAATGAAGGAGAAAAAGGTGAGGGCTATTTAGATCATGTTAATAATAGTCGTCATAATAGCAATCAATATTTTCGTTTCAATGATGGACGTAAAGCTGTGGCAGCTCAAAATTGGCTGAAACAAGATTACATTCGAACCACAGATACAAATACCATTGAACACCAAGATCCAGGTAAATTGCTTATTGGGCAGTCTTTACATTTGGAAGGGGGGGAGTATACGAATAAACACTCCCGAATTGTGATTGGTGACACCTTATATTTAGCGGATAAAGCGATTAAGGAATCCGTCAGTACAGTAAGCCAAGGATCACTAAAACTTGATAATATTGATGTTGATGGTGAAATTCATCGTCGAGATATCGGTTTGAAAACAGATATTAAAAAAGAACATCGTTATCATGGTGTGAGAGGTAAAAAAGTTTGGGCTGTGTATGGACGAAATAAACAAAAAATCGACCGCCTATTACCTGTCGAACCGTTTAAATTTGGGCTGGAACTTTTAAAAATAGGTGAGCCGGTGGAGTCTACTGGCACAACTGTTGGGGATAAATCAGATTTCCAAGGCATTTCATTAGCGGAGAAAACACCTTTAAATACAGATTTAAATGTTCACCGCGTTAACCTGGAAGCAATCACGTCTGGAGTGATGAAAAATAAAGATAACCTTGATATCAAAACGCATTTACCAGATATTTCATTGCCACAGGCAAGCCTTTACAAAATTAACCCAGTGCTATCTAGTCAATACCTAGTGGAAACTGATCCACGTTTTATTCAGAAATCTAAATGGCTAAGTTCTGATTATATGTTTAAACAGATTCATAGCGATCCGAAAAATATTCTGAAGCGTTTGGGTGACGGTTTTTATGAACAGCGTTTAGTAAATGAGCAAATCAATCAACTCACGGGCAGACGTTTCCTTCAAGGTTACTTATCTGATTATGAACAGTATAAAGCCTTGATGGATAATGGTGCGCAATATGCGAAGAAACTTAATTTGATCCCTGGCGTGGCATTAACGGCTGAGCAGATGAAACAACTCACCTCAGATATGGTATGGATGGTAAAACGTGAAGTAACGTTAAAAGATGGTTCGAAAAAAGAAGTACTTGCACCACAGGTTTATGTAGTGAGCCGTAATGCAGATATTGATAGTCGAGGCGCAGTGATTTCAGCCAACGATGTAATTGTCAATATTCAAGGCGACATTCAAAACAGTGGAGTTATTTCGGGGCGTAATTTGACCCATTTGGCGGCAAATAATATAGAAAACCTAGGCGGAAAATTGCAAGGGCGTGAGCTTTACTTAAAAGCGAAAGAAACTCTTAATAATCTCGGTGGAGAACTCAATGCAGAAGAGCGTTTAGTGGCTCAAGCTAAAAACATTAATATAGAAAGCCGCACGAGTGAAACCGAGGATACTGGCAATTTTTACCGCAAATCCCTTGTTCAGCAAGCCTCAATTAATGTGGGTAGAAAAGATGCAGCTGATAAGGGGCAAAAAGGCACTGCTCTTTTAATGGCAACGGAAAATATCACAGTAAAAGGCGCTAACTTTAATATTAAAGGTGATGCGGCATTGCAAGCGGGTGATAAATTAAATCTTGACACGATTGAAACCCAAAACAAAGAACATTATGTCTCTAACGCTGATAATTATTACAAGCTTGATCAAAAACAAGAAGTTGGCAGTCAGTTAAATGTCACTGGAAATCTTGATGCTGTGGGTAAAAGTGCGGTTGAAATGCGAGGCGTTTCTGTAACCAGTAATGGCACTATGAATGTGATGTCTGAGGGGAATATTAATATCCAAGAAGCCCGTTATAAAGAGCAGCTTTCTAGTGGTTCAAAAAGTAAATCTAGAGGTTTAACAAGCTCAACGACAGAAGTTTATCGACATAAACACGATTATGACGTTGCGGAAGCCTCAAATTTAGATGCAGATAAGATTTATCTTCATTCAAGCAAAGGTAATGTCACTATTCAGGGCTCAAATGTAGCAGCTGGTAATGGTTTGACGGTGAAGGCTAAAAACATTGATATTCGCGAAGCTGAGAACCGAGTCTACTCTGATGATTATTACAGCAAGAAAAAATCAGGCATATTGGGAGGTGGTATTGGAGTAACCTTTGGTTCTCAAAAACAAACCACAGAAAGTGATCAGACTAAGCTTTATGCGAAAGGTAGCCAAGTAGGTAGCTTGAACGGTAATACTACGATGATTGCGGAAAACACTTATACTCAAACTGCGAGTAAGGTGAGTGCAATCAAAGACGGCGATGTGAATATTCTGGCGAAAAAAGTCGATATTAAAGCTGCAGATGACAAATATGAAACCAATACCAAACAAAAATTTGAGCAAAAAGGTTTAACTATTGCTATTAGCTCTCCTGTTATTTCTGCTATTCAAGCAGTACAAGGGGCTATCGAATCCACTAAACAAGTTGGCGATAGTAAACATGACCGAGTGAATACTATGTCGGCAGCTAATGCTGGCTTTGAGGCTTATCGTGCCTACCAATCTGGAAAAAAAGCTGTAACCGATGTCAAAGATTTTATGAATGGTGAAGGGGATGTCGACTCCTTGATCGGTGTACAAATCACTTATGGTCAACAGAAGAGCGAATCTCACTCTCATACTGAAGGAAAAACAGCCTATAAATCCCAAGTTAATGCTGGCGGCAAAGTAAATATTATGGCGACAGGTGCAGGAAAGGATTCCAATATTAATATTGAAGGCTCAGATATCTCAGGCAAACAAGGCACAACATTGATTGCAGATAACCAAGTCAATATCAAAGCCACAGAACAAAACCACCAAGAACGTAGTACCAATAAATCAAGTGGTTTTAATGCAGGGGTAGCCATTAAAGTGAGTAATGGTGAGGCTGCCGGGGTTACTGTAGGGGGTAATTACGGGAAAGGCTACGGCAATGGTGATGAAACTACTTATGTTGCTAGCCATGTAGGTGATAGCCAAAGTAAAACTGTGGTTAAAGCAGGCGGAGATGTAACCCTTGCGGGCAGTCAAGTTAAAGGTAAAGGTGTCGAATTAGATGCAGAAAATCTGAAAATTGAAAGCTTGCAAGATAAATCTAGCTATCGCGGTAAGCAAATGAATGCAAGTGCTAGTGTGACAGTAGGCTACGGTTTTGCTGCGGGTGGTAGTTTCAATAAGTCGAAAGTTAATACAGACTATGCGAGTGTAAATGAACAGGCAGGAATTTTTGCAGGTAATGATGGCTATGATATCAATGTAAAAAATAAAGTTTCTTCTATTGGTGGCGCTATCATTTCAAGTGCACCAAAAGAGAAAAATCAAATGACAGCACAAGATTTCGAATATTCGAATATTCAAAATTATTCTAATGCGAAATCATCTGCGATGGGATTGATGGGAGGTTTCTCTGTAGATCGTGATCAAACTTCTGATGAGGATAAAGCTTTAAATAAAACTTATCGTGGTGAGGATAGAAAGGGCGAAACCTTTGAACAGGCGAATCCAAATAAAGCAAATCAATTGCCAGTAAAATTTGGTTTAGGCACAAATGATGTTCATAGTACAGATTTATACGCTGCAGCAAAAATTGGTCTAGCTAATTTAGCGAGCAATAGCAGTCAAAGTGAAAATAATCAGAGTATAACTAATGCTGTGATTAGTGATGGTAACTTTAATATTGCGAGTATACAGGGCAAACAGAATATTGAGACTATCAAGAAATCAACAGAGCAAGACGCAAATAAACTTGAAAAAGCAGATCATGCGAAAATGCAAAAAGAAGTTGAACAGGATGTTGCAACAATTCAGAGTTTTACGAAGAATGTTGGTGGTGCTACGGATGAAGCTTATCGAACAATGTTTATCGCAGAGCATCGGATGTTTACCCATAAAGTGGATGAAAAAGGAAAACCTATAGAGGATCTAGAAATTCTGAAGAAAATAGATGAAGAAGCTGATGCTCAAGGTATCAGTAGAGATGTATATTTACAAAATCAGATAGAAAAAGGGCGTAATATTTATGTATTGCATGAATTATCAGATCAAGAGCGTAATCAATTACAAAAAGTTACTTATACTGATCCAAAAACCGGGAAAACAGAGAGTAAATATGTCGTTGCATTTAATGGCATCTTTAATGATCATAATGCAGCAGCAAAATTTGCGGTACAAAACTATATTGCGGGCAGTAATGAAAAAACAGGTGATATTAATAAAAGAATATATAAAGATGTTTATTTTGTTCACCATCCTAAAGCGAAGAATGGTTTGTCAGAGCTCTTAGTGGCAGGTTATGAGAAAATGTTTGAAACTTCTTTTGGAAATCTATTAGGTATGGATAATTCAAGTTTACAAGCGATGAATATCATGAAGCAGTATGGTAAAGATGATTTATACCTAGGTTCCCATAGTCGTGGCACATTAACATTAAGTAATGCATTAAAAGCGCTAAATACAGAAGATAACCGAGCTAAAAAGCTACTTTCAGGTACTACAATTAAAATGGTTGGTCCTGCAGCAGATGTAACAAGAGCGGATGGTTATTTAAGTCAATTGCAAACGGGTAAAGAAAGAACAACTTCTGATGGTTCAATTCGGATTGAGAATCATGCTAGTGACCCAGTAGGTAGTATGCCGATTTTATTGGGAGGAAATTCTGCAACAACATCTGAAAATAATCTCAATAAAGGTTGGGTTGAACGTATTAGTGATATATTTGGTGACAATTCATCAGTACATAATTGCTATGGACTAGGGCAAAAACAATGCGTTACTGATGGATATCGAACGAAGGTAGATCTAAAAATGGGAAATGAGCAAACCATTTTTAATTTAAATAAATCAAAAGGAGAATGATATGAAGATTCTATTTTTTATATTTGGTTTGCTAACAATCAATGCTTGTTCTTTTGGAGGATTTCAACCACCACCACCACATGATCATTGGCGTTTGCATAATTCTAGGGCTTTATTTCCTAACTCAGATCCTCAAGGACGTATTAATTTTCTTGAAAGAAGAAAAAAAGACATGTCGGATTGTGGTATGGATTTTGTGACAGGTGAAAGTGTTAATCCAGAAGAGAATCTTTGTTTAGAGAAAAAAGGTTGGTATCTTGAAGGTGGTCCAGTTTGTGAAGAAAGGCTAATGTGGGATAGTCCAATATGTATCCAATGGCGAAAAAAACATAGCAAACCTGATGCTAAGCCTTGGGGATAAATAATGCAGAAGTATTTTAAGCAGAGTACAATTTAACTCGATACAAAGTGCAGTCAATTTTAAAGAGTTTTAAAATCTCTCAAAAACTGACCGCACTTTGTATTTTCAACGATACTTATGGTAAGCAAACCTTATAATTTCACATCCAACTTCGCGTAAGCTCGTTCTACTTTTTCCAATGCTTTTTCTACGGAAATATCACGGGCAAGTAATACACTTAAACGGCGATGACCATTGACTTCGCCTTTGCCGAAAATGCGGATATTACTATTAAACCTAAAGCCAGCGTTGGTGTATAGTAAAGATTCCGATAGCCAATCTAGCACACTAAAGAATGGGAAACAGGTAAAGAAAGAACGACTTCAGATGGTTCAATTCGGATTGAGAATCATGCTAGTGACCCAGTAGGTAGTATGCCGATTTTATTGGGAGGCAACCCTGCAACCACGACAGAAAATAACAATAATAATAGCTGGCTTAAACTTAAAGTGGATATGTTTCGTAATGAGGTCTCTTCCGTTCATAATTGTCATGGATTAGGACAGCCACAATGTGTGGATGATGGATATAGAAAAAAAACAGATCTTAAAATGGGTAATGAAACGACTATTTTTGAGTTAAATAACATGAATTAAGGAGGAGAAAAAATGAGATTTTTATTAATACTATTTTCGCTAACATTATTTAGCTGTTCTTTTGGAGGATTTAAGCCGGCACCACAACATTATCATTGGCGTTTGCATAATGCGGATGCATTATTCCCTGAATCAGATCCTAATGTTTTAACTAAATATGTTGATAGAAAAGAAAAAGATATGAAGAATTGCGGTATGGATTATGTAACAGGAGAAAGTATTAATCCAGAAGTGAATCTTTGCTTAGAGAAAAAAGGTTGGTATCTTGAAGGTGGTCCAGTTTGTGAAGAAAGGCTAATGTGGGATAGTCCAATATGTATCCAATGGCGAAAAAAACATAGCAAACCTGATGCTAAGCCTTGGCAGTAATTAACAAAGGTGCTTAAAAGGCGGTCAATATTCAAAGAGTTTTAAAACCTCTCGAAGTAGCTTTATCTAATGCCGTGGTAGCTGGAGGTATTAAAGCAGGTTTCGAGGCAAATGATTATGCTAATGGGAAGTCGTTAACAAGAGATAACTTATTGAAATCTACTAAAGAGGTTGGATATTCATTCTTTTCAGCTGGAGCAACTACAGGTATGCCAATACTTCCTGTTATTGGGATCGGAGCGACTGTTGATTGGGCTAAAGATAGTGGGAACTATGATATTGTTAAAACAACAGGAAGCAATATCCTAAGCTCAGGGCTTGAAAATAAATTTGGACATTATACGGGCTTTCCTCTTATAAAAGAGGCAATGACAAATTCTTTTGAAAAATATTATGAACAATTGAAGGAGGCAAATAAACATGAGAAATGATTTTTTTCTTGTTTTGAAAATGTCATTGATATCAATTTTATTTATGTATGCATTAGCTTTATACAAGTTTAAGTTTGATTTTAGTAAGGTTAGTTTATTAGTGACATTAAAATGGTTTCCATTAATATTAGTTTTGCTTCTATTCTGTTTTTACTTGAGTAAAAATATGAAAAATAAATAATGATTATTCTTTATAAGTTTACTTTATAAAATTATGTTGTTTAAAACAATTAAACTTTACGATCTTAATTGTTTAATAATTAGCTATATTTTTAATTTTTGATTAAGAAAATTTAAAGTATCTAGGTGTAAAGTACGGTCAACTTTCAAAGAGTTTTAAAACCTCTCAAAAACTGACCGCACTTTTTGTATTTTTAATGATACTTATGTTAAGTAAATCTTATAATTTTACATCCAACTTCACGTAAGCTCGTTCTACTTTTTTTAATGCTTTTTCTACGGAAATATCACGAGTGAGTAACACACCTAAACGGCGATGGCCATTGACTTCGCCTTTGCCGTACACAACAAAATATCATAATTAAAGATGACGCGGAGAAATTAAAACGTACAGGCAAAACGGTACAAGAATAGAGATTGCTGCGATGAAAACAGATATCACAACATAGCTTGTACTAAGTCAAAGTGTTAAATTAGAGTCGTTTTAATGAAGAAGTGTTGGGTAACTATTCCGCTGGAGTGCGGTTAAATTTTTTAGGTGTTTTTTATGTGAGATTTTTCGTGATCCCTATCACAATATCTTGTAAAACCACTTAAAAACGTTACCTATTTTCATTCGATCAATGATACAGTTGTATCCGTTTGACTTTTTGTCATTTTAACGATGAATAGGCGAAGGTTTGTTCATTAATCTCATCAACCCAATCATCAATCAGAGGGAAACAGTATGTTAATTGGTGTACCTAGAGAGCTGCTTGAGAATGAGAGCCGTGTGGCGGCAACGCCGAAAACGGTTCAGCAAATATTGAAATTGGGCTTTGACGTGATCGTGGAACACGATGCAGGTTTTAAAGCTAGTTTTGAAGATCAAGCATTTTTAGAGGCGGGCGCGAAGATCGGTACGTCGGCTGAAATTTGGCAATCGGATATTATCTTCAAAGTAAATGCACCGACAGATGAAGAAATTGCTCAAATGAAGGAAGGGGCAACGCTTGTGAGCTTTATTTGGCGTATGCAAAATCCTGAGTTAATGAAAAAACTCACCGCGAAGAAAATTAATGTGTTAGCAATGGATGCGGTGCCTCGTATTTCTCGTGCGCAAGCATTGGATGCACTTTCTTCTATGGCGAATATTTCTGGTTATCGTGCTGTCATTGAAGCTGCGCATGAATTCGGAAGCTTCTTTACCGGGCAAATTACTGCTGCAGGTAAAGTTCCACCAGCAAAAGTGTTGGTGATTGGTGCTGGTGTGGCTGGTTTAGCAGCAATTGGTGCGGCAAATAGCCTTGGGGCGATTGTTCGTGCTTTTGACTCTCGTCCTGAAGTGAAAGAGCAAGTTCAAAGTATGGGGGCAAGCTTCTTAGAAATTGATTTTAAAGAAGAAGGTGGCAGTGGTGATGGTTATGCGAAAGTGATGTCGGAAGAATTTAACCGTCGTGCGATGGAGCTTTACGCAGAACAAGCTAAAGAAGTCGATATTATTATTACTACGGCAGCCATTCCGGGTAAACCAGCGCCTCGTTTAATCACCAAAGAAATGGTGGATTCAATGAAACCTGGTTCGGTGATTGTGGATTTAGCGGCTGCAACTGGCGGTAACTGTGAATATACGCAAGCAGGGAAAGTTGTTACAACTGAAAACCAAGTGAAAGTGATTGGTTATACGGATTTCCCAAGCCGCTTACCAACGCAATCTTCCCAACTTTACGGCACAAACTTAGTCAATTTATTAAAACTTTTGTGCAAAGAGAAAGATGGCAATATCAATATTGATTTTGAAGATGTGGTTCTTCGTGGTGTAACCGTTGTTCGTGATGGGGAAGAAATTCCACCAGCACAAATTCAAGTGTCTGCACAACCAAAACAAGAAACCAAAGCTGCACCAGTGGCAGAGAAAAAAGAATCTAAACCAACAGATCCTCGTGTGAAATACGGTGTGATGGCAGGTGTAGGTGTGTTATTCCTTTGGTTAGCTTCTGTAGCGCCAGCTGCATTTTTATCACATTTCACTGTATTTGTTTTAGCTTGTGTGGTGGGTTATTACGTGGTTTGGAATGTTAGCCATGCACTTCACACACCATTAATGGCAGTAACAAATGCAATTTCAGGCATTATTATTGTAGGTGCGTTATTACAAATTCGTCAGCCAACAGGCAATCTATTTATCGATGCCTTAGCTTTTGTGGCGATTTTGGTGGCAAGCATCAATATTTTTGGTGGTTTCCGTGTCACACAACGTATGTTAGCAATGTTTAGAAAAGGTTAAGGAGCGCACAATGTCTGAAGGTTTAGTACAGGCTGCGTATATTTTAGCAGCATTACTTTTCATTATGAGCTTGGCAGGACTTTCTAAACATGAAACTGCTAAAGCGGGTTGTTGGTTCGGTATTGTTGGTATGACTATTGCCCTTATCGCAACCATTTTTGGACCTCATTCTGAAGGAACATTTTGGATCATTATTGCAATGATCATCGGTGGTGCAATCGGTGTTCAACGTGCATTAAAAGTAGAAATGACTGAAATGCCAGAACTTGTGGCGATTCTTCACAGTTTCGTCGGTTTAGCGGCTGTACTCGTAGGCTTTAATAGCTATGGTTTACACCATGAGGCGTTAATGCCAGAAGGATTAGATGCAGCAGCACAAGCCGCATTTGCAGCAGAGCAAACAGTATTAACAAATATTCATAACGTCGAAGTATTTTTAGGTATCTTTATCGGTGCCGTAACTTTTACTGGTTCGGTTGTTGCATTTGGTAAATTAAGCGGAAAAATTAATTCAAAAGCATTAATGTTACCGCATCGCCATAAATTAAATTTAGCCGCACTTGTGGTATCTGCATTATTGATGGTTGCATTCTTAAATAATCCAGAAAGCATTTTCCCTGTGTTATTAATGACAGCGATTGCTCTTGCATTTGGATGGCACTTAGTGGCATCAATCGGTGGAGCAGATATGCCAGTTGTGGTATCAATGCTTAACTCATATTCTGGTTGGGCAGCGGCGGCAGCGGGTTTTATGTTGAATAATGACTTGCTCATCGTAACAGGTGCGCTTGTTGGTTCTTCTGGTGCAATCCTTTCTTACATTATGTGTAAAGCAATGAACCGTTCATTTGTGAGTGTAATTGCGGGTGGCTTTGGTAACGATGTTCAAGTTTCTTCAAGCGAAGAACAAGGCGAACACCGTGAAACTACAGCGGAAGAAGTGGCTGAATTGTTGAAAAATGCAAGTTCTGTAATTATCACGCCGGGATATGGTATGGCTGTTGCACAAGCACAATATCCAGTCGCTGATATTACAGCAAAATTGCGTGAACGTGGTGTTAACGTTCGTTTTGGTATTCACCCTGTTGCAGGACGTTTACCTGGCCACATGAACGTGCTTTTAGCTGAAGCAAAAGTGCCTTACGATGTCGTACTTGAAATGGATGAAATCAACGACGATTTCGCTGATACCGATGTGGTATTGGTTATCGGTGCGAACGATACGGTAAACCCAGCTGCGATGGAAGATCCAAATAGTCCAATCGCGGGAATGCCTGTGTTGGAAGTATGGAAAGCACAAAATGTGATTGTGTTCAAACGTTCAATGGCAGTGGGTTACGCTGGCGTACAAAACCCATTATTCTTCAAAGAGAATACGCAAATGCTCTTTGGTGATGCAAAAGATCGTGTTGAAGATATCTTAAAAGCATTATAAAAACACGCATAAAAATAACCGCACTTGGGGTTGCCTAAGTGCGGTATTTTTTTATAGTGTTTAGTGACTATCTTCAGGATTTTCCAAAATTTCTGAACACAAGCCTAAGCCAGATAAAAATTCAATAAATGCCCGCACTTTTATTGGTAAATGTCTTCTGTTCGGATATACCACATGAATTTCTAATTTTTGTTGTTTATATTCTGGCAACACTTCGATGAGTTCCCCTTTTTCGAGAGATTCACCAACAATAAATCTAGGTAAATTCACAATTCCTAGCCCTGCTTTTGCCATTTCTAATAAGGCTAAACCGCTATTGCTTACCACTTTGGATTGGATTTTGAAACGTTGTGTTTGATTTATGCGTGAGCCAACCCAATTCACTTGATTCATTACATTTTTATAAAGTAAGCCATTGTGCTGTTCTAAATCATCAGGCGTTTGTGGAATACCATTCGCTTCAAGATAGCTTGGTGATGCCACAAAGTGTAGCGTATTTGTGCTGATTTTGCGTGATACAAGAGAACTGTCCGCCATATGGCCGATACGTAATGCAAGATCATAGCCTTCTGCCACAAGGTCAATTTTTTTATCATTAAACTCAATTTCAACATGTAGATTGGGATGCGCGGCAATAAATAGCGGTAAATTCGGTACAATGAACAGCAAACCGAAATCACGAGGAACAGAAATAAGTAAATTTCCTTGTAATGAGCTGGTAAGGTGGGTGATGCTAGAATCAGCTTCATCTAAATCAAGCAAAATTCCTTGGCAGCGTTGGTAATACATCATCCCCGCCTCAGTAGGCATAATTTTTCTGGTGGTACGTTGTAACAATCGTGTTTTTAAATGTTCTTCTAACTGTGAAACTAATTTGCTTGCCATTGCCACAGAAATATTTTGTTGCTTTGCAGCCAATGTAAAACTTTGGGTTTCAATGACTTTGCAGAAAATAGAAATCGCGTTGAGTTTATCCATTTATAGACCTTTTTTGAAAAAATGCTTGATTTTGCCTACATAACTTTGCACTATACCCCCAATTTTACAAAATTCTAGTGATATTAGGTAATCAAATGAGTAAATCCTTGGTGATTGTGGAGTCGCCGGCAAAAGCAAAGACCATCAATAAATATTTAGGTAGCCAATATGTGGTGAAATCTAGTGTTGGACATATTCGTGATTTGCCGACGATTGGTTCTAGTACAGGTGAAAAAGCTAAACCAATTTCAACCAAAGGTATGGATGCCGAAGAAAAAGCAAAAATTAATGCTGAGAAGGAACGTAACGCCTTAGTTAAACGTATGGGGATTGATCCTTATCACGATTGGAAAGCAAATTATCAAATTTTGCCTGGTAAAGAAAAAGTGGTTTCCGAATTAAAATCGCTTGCTAAAAAAGCGGATCACATTTATCTCGCAACCGACTTGGATAGAGAAGGGGAAGCGATCGCATGGCATTTACGCGAGGTGATTGGTGGCGATGATGAGCGCTTTAGCCGTGTAGTGTTTAACGAAATCACTAAAAATGCCATTAAGCAGGCTTTTGAAAAGCCTGAACAATTAAATATGGATCGTGTTAATGCCCAACAAACTCGCCGCTTTTTAGATAGAGTAGTGGGCTTTATGGTATCTCCGTTACTTTGGAAAAAAGTCGCGCGTGGGCTTTCTGCGGGTCGAGTTCAATCGGTTGCGGTTAAATTATTAGTAGAACGCGAGCGTGAAATTAAAGCCTTCCAGCCTGAAGAATATTGGGAAGTTGCGGTACTTACGAATAATCAAAATAAACAAGCTATACGCTTGGATGTCACGGATTATAAAGGCAAGAAATTTGATCCAAAAAATCAAAAAGAAGCACAAAGTGCGGTAGATTTTCTTAATGTTTCCGATTACGTTGTCACAGATTTAGAAACTAAGCCAACAAGTTCTCGCCCTCGTGCACCATTTATTACATCAACGCTTCAACAAACTGCAAGTACTCGCTTGGGATTTGGCGTTAAAAAAACAATGATGCTAGCCCAACGTTTATATGAAGCGGGTTACATTACTTATATGCGTACGGATTCAACCAATTTGAGTCAAGATGCGCTGAATATGGCACGTAGCTATATTGAAAATCATTTTGGTGCACAATATTTACCAGAAAAACCAAATTTTTATTCTAGTAAAGAAAATGCGCAAGAGGCGCATGAGGCTATTCGTCCATCTGACATTCGAGCATTGCCTGAATCCTTAGAGGGCATGGAAAAAGATGCGGTACGCCTTTATGATTTAATTTGGCGTCAATTCTTAGCATGTCAAATGCCGCCTGCACAATATGATAGCAGTACATTGACTGTGTCAGCTGGCGATTATAGCTTGAAAGCAAAAGGCAGAATTTTACGTTTTGATGGTTGGACAAAAGTATTGCCACAAATAGGCAAAAATCCTGAAGATCAAGAATTGCCTTCAGTTGCTGTTTCAGAAAAACTTGTTTTAAAAGAAGTGCAACCAACCCAACACTTTACTAAACCACCTGCTCGTTTTACTGAAGCGGCTTTAGTAAAAGAATTGGAAAAACGTGGTATTGGCCGTCCTTCTACTTACGCGGCAATTATTTCTACCATTCAAGAACGTGGTTATGTTCGTACTGAAAATCGTCGTTTCTATGCAGAAAAGATGGGCGAAATTGTGACTGATCGCCTCAATGAGTCTTTTGGTGAATTAATGAATTACGATTTCACCGCGAATATGGAAGATACTTTAGATAAAATTGCCTCTGGTTCAGTGAATTGGAAAACTGAATTGAATCAATTCTTCAAGGATTTTTCTAGCCAGCTTTCTAAAGCTGAATTGGATGAGCTTGAAGGCGGTATGCGCCCAAATAGCCTTGTGGAAACCGATATTAAATGCCCAACCTGTGGCAGAAATATGGCAATTCGTACGGCAAGTACGGGGGTATTTTTAGGATGTACAGGTTATGCATTGCCGCCAAAAGAGCGGTGTAAAACGACGATTAATTTAATTCCTGAAGCGGAATTATTGAATGTTTTAGATGAATCTTCAGAAACCAAAGCATTAATGGATCGTAAACGTTGTACAAAATGTGGAACGGCAATGGACAGCTATGTAATCGATGCCCATCGTAAAATCCATATTTGTGGTAATAATCCAAATTGTGATGGATATTTGATTGAAGAAGGCTCATTCAAAATTAAAGGTTATGATGGCCCTGTTGTTGAGTGTGATAAATGCGGTGCGGATATGCATTTAAAACTTGGCCGTTTTGGCAAGTATATGGGATGTACAAATTGTGATAACACGCGCAAAATTTTGAAAAATGGCGAAGTCGCCCCACCAAAAGAAGAGCCTGTACATTTCCCAGAGCTAAAATGCGAAAAATCTGATGCATATTTTGTATTGCGTGACGGTGCGAGTGGTGTATTTATGTCAGCACATAATTTCCCGAAATCCCGCGAAACACGCCCAGTTAAAATCGCTGAACTTGTGCAATATCGCGAGCGTTTGCCTGAAAAATTAGCTTATTTAGCGGATGCACCACAAAAAGACCCAGAAGGGAATGAAGCGATTGTTCGTTTTAGTCGTAAAGAGAAAAAACAATATGTGACTTCTGAAAAAGATGGAAAAGCGACGAAATGGATTGTTGATTTCACCAATGGAAAATGGGTTGAACGAAAGAAATAAGAAGAAAAGTGCGGTAAATCACCGCACTTTTTTTGTAATAAATCTTCTTATGTTTTTTTGTATGTTATCTGAGGATTAAAGGGCTGCCAAAATTTCATTAATTTTATTTTTTGCGGACGCTTGGGCTTTTTCAATCGCCTCTGGTCCGAATCCAATGCCTTGCGCATAAACAAATTGCACATCTGTGATACCGATAAAACCTAAAATTGACTTCATATACTGTGTCACTAGATTTTCTTCATCATACAACCCACCAAATGCACATAACACAATCGCTTTTTTACCTTTTAATAATCCTTCCGGTCCATTTGCCGTATATTGGAACGTGACACGTGGGCGAGCGATAAAATCAAAATAAGTTTTTAATTGTGTTGGGATGCCAAGATTATACATTGGTGCACCAATAACCAGAGTCTCTGCATTTTTTAATTCGGAGACTAATTCATCGGAAAGTGCAAGAAGTTGTTTTTCTTCATCATTTTTAGGTTCACCACGTACAGCTGTTGCTGCTGTGGCATCAAAATATGGAAGCGGTTGTTGGGCTAGATCGCGTACGACAATGTTATTACCTTGTAATTTTTCGATAACATAATCAGCTAATTGATTGGTCTGTGCGTTATTTCCTGAAATGCTAGATTTTAATACTAATACGTTGCTCATTTTTATTCCTTAACTGGGTATTTAAAAGTGCGGTTATTCTAGCCTTTATTTTTAGGATATAAAGCCCCTAGCCAGAAAAACATTATTTCCTTTCTGTAAAATATGTGCATTTATTTAACAATACCTTAAGAAAGTGATAGAATTCGCCACGCATTTTTTGCCTAATTTCGCTCGTTCAATGGTAGGAATGAAGCCAAGTAGGGCAAAAGTGCGGTTAATTTTTTATAGAATTTTAAACGAACACGTCACCTTTCGTATGGGTGACCACTGTATAAGGAAAAAACAATGCCAATTATTACTTTACCTGACGGTTCCCAACGTCAATTCGATCATCCTGTTTCTGTTCTTGAAGTCGCACAAGATATTGGTGCGGGTCTTGCTAAAGCCACTATCGCGGGCCGTGTAAATGGTGAGCGTCGTGATGCATGCGATGTTATCGACCAAGATGCAACACTTGAAATCATTACTGCTAAAGATGAAGATGGTTTAGAAATTATTCGCCACTCATGTGCACACTTGTTTGGTCATGCCATTAAACAATTATTCCCAGATGTAAAAATGGCAATCGGTCCAACTATTGAAAACGGTTTCTACTATGACATTGATTTAGACCGCTCTTTAACGCAAGAAGATTTAGATGCAATCGAAAAACGTATGTTGGAATTGGCAAAAACCAATTATGACGTCGTGAAAAAACGTGTTACTTGGCAAGAAGCGCGTGATACCTTTGAAAAACGCGGCGAGCCATACAAAATGGCAATTTTAGATGAAAACATTGAACGTACTGCAACACCTGCGTTATATCATCATTTAGAATATATTGATATGTGCCGTGGCCCACACGTGCCAAATATGCGTTTCTGTCAACATTTCAAATTACAAAAAGTCGCTGGTGCGTACTGGCGTGGTGACAGCAAAAACAAAATGTTACAACGTATCTATGGTACGGCTTGGGCGGATAAAAAACAACTTGCTGAATACTTAACGCGCTTAGAAGAAGCGGCAAAACGTGACCACCGTAAAATTGGTAAAGCATTAGATTTATATCATATGCAAGAAGAAGCGCCGGGTATGGTGTTCTGGCACAATGATGGCTGGACAATTTTCCGTGAACTTGAAACTTTTGTGCGTACTAAATTAAAACAATACGATTACCAAGAAGTGAAAGGTCCTTTTATGATGGATCGCGTATTGTGGGAAAAAACAGGTCACTGGCAAAATTACGCAGATTTAATGTTCACAACTCAATCTGAAAATCGTGAATATGCAATTAAACCGATGAACTGTCCGGGACACGTTCAAATTTTTAATCAAGGTTTAAAATCTTACCGTGATTTACCAATCCGTATGGCGGAATTTGGTTCTTGCCATCGTAATGAGCCATCAGGTTCTTTACACGGTTTAATGCGTGTACGTGGCTTTACTCAAGATGATGCGCATATTTTCTGTACTGAAGATCAAATTGAGAGTGAAGTAACTAGCTGTATCAAAATGGTGTACGATATTTATAGCACCTTTGGTTTCACTAATATCGCAGTAAAACTTTCTACTCGCCCTGAAAATCGTATCGGTTCAGATGAAATGTGGGATCGTGCGGAAGCAGGTCTTGCAGCAGCATTGGCGCATAACGGCTTAGAATATGAAATTCAAGAAGGTGAAGGCGCATTCTATGGTCCTAAAATTGAATTTGCATTACGTGATAGCATTGGCCGTGAATGGCAATGTGGTACCGTGCAATTAGACTTTGCATTACCAGGTCGTTTAGATGCAACTTATGTAGCAGAAGACAATAGCCGTAAAACCCCTGTCATGATTCACCGTGCGATTTTAGGTTCTATTGAGCGTTTCATTGGTATCATTACTGAAGAATATGCAGGTTTCTTCCCTGCATGGTTAGCACCAACCCAAGCGGTTGTAATGAATATCACCGATAGCCAAGCCGACTACGTACAAAAAGTTGCGAAACAGCTTTCTGATGTAGGTTTACGCGTGAAAACTGATTTACGTAACGAAAAAGTGGGTTTCAAAATTCGTGAACATACTTTACGCCGTGTGCCTTATATGCTTGTTTGCGGTGATAAAGAAATCGCAGAAGGCAAAGTGGCAGTACGTACCCGTAAAGGCGCTGATTTAGGCACATTTACTGTGGAAGAATTTGCGGAAATCTTGAAAAATCAAGTAAGAAATCGTGAATTAAAGTTATTGAATGAAGAGTAATACTTTTCGAAAATAACTAATATAATTTACTGTTTAAACAGTGAGTTCAATTTAACGGTGATCGTTTAAGCGATTGCCGTTATTTTTTTATCTCAAAATGTGTTGATTGGAAAAATAAGGCATAAAAAAACCGCACTTTTAAAGTGCGGTTATATTTAGTTCTGTTTTATGGAAGAAATTATTCCACACCAACCATTACAGAAGTTGCTTTGATGATTGCGTATGCTTCTTTACCAACTTCTAAGTTTAATTCTTTAACTGCTGCTAAAGATACAGTAGAAGAAAGCACGTTACCGCCACCGATATCGATGTGAACGATTGCATTTACTGAACCGTTTTCGATTGAAACAACTTTACCTTTTAATTGGTTTCTAGCACTAATTTTCATAACATTTCCTTGTTAGTTAGGGTTTAAAAGAGCGTGCATTTTATCCATTCTTACAGAAAATGCAAGAAAAACTTAATATTATTTCAAAGGAGGCAATCCTTTTAGCATTTGTTGTGCATTTTCTGTACTTAAATCATAGTGATAGTACTTTTTATAAAAAGATTTGGCTTTAGATACCATATCAACATCTTTAAATTGTGCAGGATGGAATAATTTTGCAGCCCATAAAACTTGTAAAGCTTCTTCAGCGCTGTAGCGATCCCAAGGGAAAGTACCGGTTGGATTAACAAAAACACGGCCATTTTTTACCGCACTTACAGATTGCCAACTTGGATCTTGTTTAATTTTTTCTACCCCTTCTGGTGCATTGGTTCCTCCGATAATAATTACTTCAGGATTAATTTTTACCACTTCTTCCTGACTAATTTCGACAAGATTTGCTTGTTCTGGAAATGCATTTTTACCCCCAGCTTTATTAATCCAATCACCAATAATGGATTTTCCGCCGTCAATTTTTAGCAAATTTTTTCCATCAGCAATATGCAATACTGTTGGTTTGTCTTTTTCTTGGATTGATTTTGTTCTTGTTTCAACAAATGAAATGTTGTTTTCTAACTCTTTGATGTATTCCTTGGCTATATTGGGCGCGTTATCTCCAATTACTTCAGCAGTGATTCGAACTGTTTTTTTCAAGCCTTCAAAATCTTGGAAGCTCACTTTCACCCCAGTTAATCCAGCTTGTTTTAGTTCAGTCAACATGTTGTCATTGGAAAGTAAAGTCACTTGCGGATTACGTTGTAGTAATTCTTCCATTTGGATAGTTTGACCATTAGTGAGTGCAGGCACTTTTTTAATGTTTGGATAAACTTCACTAAACCACGGATTTTTTTGAATAACAGTGGTTGTTGCCACTAATTTATCTGCACCGCCAAGTAATAAGACGATTTGGTTGTTGGCATGCCATAAATCGGCAATACGTTCTACATGGTTTGGGATTTCAATTTGATTGCCTTTTACATCTTCAATCATTTTTCCTTGGGCAGAAAAACTGAAACAAGAAATAAAAGCTAAGGCAACTGCGCCTTTTTTAAGGTTTTTCAACATAATTAACTCCTTATAGATGAGTGATTGCACAAATTTGACGTTGTAATTCTGGCACTTCAAGCAATCGGAGATCCGTATGATAAAGTGCGGTTAAATTTTCTTGAGTAATAATTTCAGGGGCGGAACCTGTTTGTAATCGGCCATGTTCATTTAAAATTGCTACTCGGCTATTTGGTAAACTGCTATGTAACAACATAGGATGATCTGGATTGTGAGTTGTCATCACAATAGTAAAACCTTGCAAAGAAAGCTCTTTTATTAAACTCAAGGTTTTAAATACGTTACCGTAATCTAAGGCTGAAGTCGGTTCATCAAATAGAATAAGCTGAGGCTGTTGTACTAAAATCCGAGCAAGATTGACTAACTGTTTTTCACCACCGCTCATCTGCATATAAACCTTTTCTGCAAAATGACGAATTCCCAGTTTATTCAAAGCTTGATCGACCAATTCAAAATCGCTCTTACTTGGTTTATCAAACATTCCTAAATGTGCTGCTCGACCTAGCACAACATAATCTCGAACTTTATATTGATAAGTTTGCGGACTTTGTTGTGAGACATAAGCTATCTTTTGTGCGATTTGTTTTGATGAAAGAGACGCTAGATTTTCATTTTGTAATAAAATTTGACCGCTCTTTGGTGTCAGTAAACCCGCTAAACAGTTCAATAAGGTTGATTTTCCACGGCCATTAGCGCCCAAAATCGTGAGTAATTCCCCTTGCTTAAGTGTTAAATCCACACCATTTAGCAGTGAATTTTCTACATTGTGCCAATAATAAAGATTCTTTACCTGCAACATTAGTCCACCACCTTTTGCTTAATTAATACCCATGCAAAGAATGGGGCACCGATAAAACCAGTGATAATACCGAGCGGAATTTCTTGAATGTAAAGATTACGTGCCAATGTATCCACAAGCAGCAAGAAAATTGCACCAATTAGCGCAGAGAGCGGTAAACTTTTGACATTATTATCGCCTATAAATAGACGGGCTAAATGAGGAATCACTAAACCTAGCCAACCTATTGTTCCGCTTAGACAGACTGCCGAAGCCGTCAATAAGGTCGCGGAACAGACCATTACGCCGCGTTCTAAACGAATATTTGCGCCAATTAATTTGGCTTCTCGATCGCCTAATGACAACACATTAATACGCCAACGCATTGCTAATAATATACCCGTGGTAATTAAGATTATTGGTGAGAGTAAAAGAAGATTGCCGTAGCTGGATTTAGTGAGACTACCTAATTGCCAATATACAATATCTGCAAGTTCAGTTTCAGGATCGGCAAGGTATTTGATTAAACCTAATGTCGCCATCATAAAACCCGATACAATAATGCCTGAAAGCACGAGGACTATTGTTGAATCTCGTTGAATTAAGCGGGGGAGATTCATGGTAAGCAATACGGCAATTAAACCACCGAAAAATGCAAAAGTTTGAGTACCAAGTATGCTTGAACCAAGCAAAATCGCAACAGCTGCACCCACACAAGCACCATTTGATACGCCTAAAATGTCTGGTGAAACAAGGGGATTGCGAAAAATGCCTTGATATACAGTGCCCGCGACCGATAAGGCTGAACCAACTAAAATTGCAGCTAAGATGCGTGGTAAACGTAAATTGAAAATGACATTATGTTGAATTTCATTTTGACTTTGACCGAAAAGTACATCTAACACATCCGTTAAAGGAATAGAAAATCTCCCCCACGAAAGAGAAAACCAACTCAATCCAATAAGAAGCAAAAAAAGAAAAGGGATTAATAAATTTTTTTTCATCATTCCTTGAGAAAAATACGGTCATTTCTAGGTTAAATCATTATATATAAAAATATATTAAGATCTAGAGATTCTTTCTTAAAAAGAAAAACGCTCAATCTAAAAAGACTAAGCGTTTAAAACTTTCAAAAAAAATTGACCGCACTTTTATAGGCATTTTGCAGGTTTCGGTAATCCTGCTAATTTTGTAGCTTGTTTTGCGGGGCCTTCAGGAAATAACCGCTGCAAATAACGACTATTACCTTTATCTTCGCCAAGCTTTTCGGCCATGGCTTTTACCAACATACGGATGGCCGGGGATGTGTTATATTCTTGATAGAAGTCTCGCACGAAGTAAATCACTTCCCAATGTGCATCAGTTAATTCGATACTTTCTAACTGCGCAATAGCACGAGCGACATCTTCGTTCCATTGTTGGCTATTAAGCAAATAACCATCTTTGTCAGTTTCAACTTCCATTCCATTGATATTCAACATATTAATTTACTTCTTTAAAGTTAATCATTTCGTTGTTTAAAAAATCGGTTTGATCTTCATCTTCAAATTGCATTGGTGTGATTCGTTCTTCATCAAATGCGGTATCGCCTTCAATGCCATCAATTAGTTGCCCATGTTTGATGCCTTTGAAATCAAATAATTTCGGATCACTCATATGTGACAATGTAATGTTTTGCATTGCGCTGAACATGGTTTCTAAGCGTCCTGGATATTGGCGATCCCAAGTATTAAGCATTTCTTTTACTACTTGGCGTTGAAGATTTGGTTGTGATCCACATAGGTTACAAGGAATGATAGGAAATTCTTTCGCGATGGCATATTTTTCAATGTCTTTTTCTTTGCAGTAAGCAAGCGGACGAATCACAATTTGTTTGCCATCGTCAGAAATTAACTTAGGTGGCATCGATTTCATTTTGCCGCCATAAAACATATTTAAAAATAGTGTCGCTAACATATCGTCTCGGTGATGTCCTAACGCGATTTTGGTTGCACCAAGTTCTGTGGCGGTGCGATATAAAATTCCACGGCGTAGGCGAGAGCAGAGCGAACAAGTTGTTTTTCCTTCTGGAATTTTTTCTTTCACAATTCCGTAAGTATTTTCTTGTACAATTTTGTAATCTACGCCAATACTTTCCAAATATTCAGGCAATACGTGCTCTGGGAACCCTGGTTGTTTTTGATCGAGGTTTACTGCCACGATATCAAATTTAATCGGTGCACTTTGTTGTAAATTCAACAAAATATCGAGAAGCGTATAACTGTCTTTACCTCCAGATAAACACACCATGACTTTATCGCCATCTTCGATCATCCCAAAATCTGCAATGGCGTTGCCTACGTTACGGCGAAGACGTTTTTGTAATTTATTGAAATTATAGGTTTGTTTTTTTTCTTGTTGGGCTAACTGGGTTAATTTGCTCATTCTGTTATCTTTGGTTATTCATGAAAGGCGCACATTATACGTGAAAAATAGGAAAAGTGCGGTCAATTCAAAAGAAGATTTTTAAGATCCACAAAAAATCCTGTATAATCTTTCCAATTTTTTGTTCAATTTTAACGCTTTGCAATTCAATGATTGAAACATCCCAAACTATTCCTGAACTCGTCTCTTGGGCAAAAGATCGCGAGTTTTCTTTGAATTTACCTACCGAGCGCTTGGTTTTCCTGCTAGCGATTGCAATTTATAACAACGAACGTTTAGACGGCGAAATGTTAGAAGCCGATCTTGTGGATATTTTCCGCCACACGATGAATGCTTTTGAGCAGTCCACGGATGCCATTGCAACACGAGCGAATAATGCAATTAATGAATTAGTGAAACAACGTTTGTTAAATCGTTTTAGTAGCGAATTTACTGAAGGTTTGGCGATTTATCGTTTAACGCCATTAGGTGTTGGCGTGTCTGATTATTACATTCGTCAGCGTGAATTTTCCGCATTGCGTCTTTCAGTGCAACTTTCCATTGTGGCAGATGAAATTCAACGCGCTTCTGATTCTGCAGAAGAAGGCGTGGAGAATAATGAAAGTGAACATTATTGGCGTCGTAATGTATTTGCGCCATTAAAATATTCCGTTGCAGAGATTTTTGATAGCATCGATCTTTCACAACGTATTATGGATGAAAACCAGCAAAGTATTAAAGATGAAATTGCAGAGCTTCTTACTAAAGATTGGCAAGCGGCAATTTCAAGCTGTGAACGTTTATTAGATGAAACATCTGGGAATTTGCGTGAATTGCAAGATACGCTAAATGCCGCAGGGGATAAACTTCAAGCGCAATTATTGCGTATTCAAGATTGTGTGATTGGGCGAGATGATTTGTATTTTATTGATCAATTAATTACCGATTTACAATCTAAACTTGACCGAATTATTAGTTGGGGACAACAAGCAATCGATTTATGGATTGGTTATGACCGCCATGTACATAAATTTATTCGTACTGCCATTGATATGGATAAAAATCGCGTGTTCTCACAACGTTTACGTAATTCTATTCATCACTATTTTGATCATCCTTGGTTCTTATGGACAGCGCAAGCTGAGCGTTTAGTTGATCTGCGTGATGAAGAAATGGTGTTGCGTGAAGATGATGCTTTAGGTGAATTGCCAGAAGAATTGCAATACGAATCCCTTTCTGATTTACATGATCAAATTGTAGAGCATATGCAAGGCTTACTGATTGCTTATCGTGAAAATAACCGTCCGATTGATTTGAGTTTAGTGTTAAAAGAACAACTGGAAAATTACCCACTTTCTCGTCATTTTGATGTGGCTCGAATCATTGTTGATCAAGCCGTGCGCCTTGGTATGGCGAATGATGATTTATCGGGTATTTATCCAGATTGGCAAGCGATTAATGAACGTGGCGCAGAAGTCCAAGCGCATGTGATTGATAAGTATTGATTTTAAGATAATTTAAAAGCTAATTTCGACGGAATTACTTCTGTTAGATCTCCCTAATCCCTCTTTGCTAAATAGGGGAATAATAATGAAATAATTGATATTGAGATTATTTCATTGTGTTAGAAAATGCTGAAGGAATCAGCAAGAATTGATTTGTTAAAGAATTCCCCCTCTTTAGCAAAGAGGGGCTAGGGGAGATTTGGCAATAATGATTAACGAAGAAAGTAACTGAATAAAGTTTTAATAGAGAAATAACCTATGACAGACAACCTTCAAGATGTAATTTCCCCAAAACTCGCTGTGGCGATTGCAAATCCAATATTTCCAGCGGTAGATAGTCTATTGCGCTCAGGTCGCCATATCAGCACGGAGCACTTAGATAATCACGCATTTTTAATGGATTTCCAAAATGAATTAGACGGATTTTATCGTCGCTATAACGTGGAACTAATTCGTGCTCCAGAAGGATTTTTCTATCTTCGTCCAAAAGCAACGACATTAATTGCGCGTTCTGTGCTTTCTGAGTTGGAAATGCTTGTTGGTAAAGTGCTTTGTTATCTTTATTTAAGCCCAGAACGTTTAGCTCAACAGGGCATTTTTAGTACGCAAGAAGTGTATGATGAATTATTAAATCTTGCCGATGAAGGAAAATTATTAAAAGCAGTTAATCAGCGTTCAAGTGGTTCTGATTTGGATAAACAAAAATTGGCAGAAAAAGTGCGAGCTGCAATTGGTCGTTTACGTCGTTTAGGTATGATTCAAACTGTTGGCGAACAAAATAGTGGGAAATTTACGATTTCTGAATCTGTATTTCGTTTTGGTGCGGAAGTGCGTAGCGGTGATGATCCATTAGAGGCTCAAGCTAGACTCATTCGTGATGGGGAAGCGGCAACACCAGAATCCTTAGCGTTGGAAAAACAAGCACAATTAATGGAAAACGATACGGAAAGTGCGGATGAAATTGACGAAGAATTTGACGGAGAACAAGAATAATGTCTGATGTTTTTGAATTAGAAAATGAAATCGAATTAGAGAGCGATGAAGTCATTATGGAAAATGAAAACGTCGAAGAAATCGTTGACGCACCTATGCCTTTTAGCATGACGACAAACAATGGTGTAGAGCGTGGTAAATTCCGCTCTTTAACCTTAATTAACTGGAATGGTTTTTTTGCGCGTACTTTCGATTTAGACGAATTAGTTACCACGCTTTCTGGTGGTAATGGTGCAGGTAAATCAACCACAATGGCTGGATTTGTGACAGCATTAATTCCAGATTTAACCCTTTTACATTTCCGTAATACTACTGAGGCTGGCTCCACAGGCGGTTCTCGCGATAAAGGTTTACATGGTAAATTGCGTCCTGGTGTTTGTTACGCGGTATTAGATACTATTAATTCTCGTCATCAACGTATTCTTGTTGGTGTGCGTCTGCAACAAATTGCGGGTCGTGATAAAAAGGTTGATTTAAAAACTTTCTCAATTCAAGGTGTCGAATTATCTCAAAATCCGACCGCACTTTTCACTGAAACAGTGGGCGAACGTCAAGCTCGCGTACTCAATTTAAACGAACTCAAAGATAAAATTGAAAATATCGGTGCGCAATTTAAACAATATCATTCCATCACCGATTATCACGGCATGATGTTTGATTTAGGTATTATTCCGAAACGTTTACGTTCAGCATCAGACCGAAGCAAATTCTATAAACTTATCGAAGCATCTTTATACGGTGGTATTTCCAGCGCAATCACACGCTCTTTACGTGACTATTTATTGCCAGAAAATTTAGGTGTGCGCAAAGCTTTCCAAGATATGGAAAGTGCATTGCGTGAGAACCGTATGACTTTAGAAGCGATTAAAGTTACTCAATCAGATCGCGATTTATTCAAACATTTAATTACTGAAACCACCAACTATGTTGCTTCGGATTATATGCGTAATGCGAATGAACGCCGTGGCAATATTGAGGCTGCATTAGAATCTCGTCGTGAGTGGTATAAAGCAAAAGCAGAACAGAATTTATCTCAACATCGTTTAGTTGATTTAAGTCGAGAAGCGGCTGAATTAGCAGAAAGTGAACGTACTTTAGAAGTTGATCACCAAAGTGCGGTTGATCATCTTAACTTAGTATTAAATGCTTTGCGTCATCAAGAAAAAATCACGCGTTATCAAGAAGATATTGCAGAACTCACCGAGCGTTTAGAAGAACAAAAAATAGTGGTTGAAGATGCGAATGATGCATTAGAAGAAAGCCAAGCCCAATTTGAGCAAACTGAAATTGAAATTGACGCTGTACGAGCCCAATTAGCAGATTATCAACAAGCATTAGATGCCCAACAAACTCGCGCACTTCAATATCAACAAGCCATTTTAGCTCTTGAAAAAGCGAAAACATTATGTGGTTTAGCAGATTTAAGTGTTAAAAATGTAGAAGATTATCACGCAGAGTTTGAAGCCCATGCAGAAAGTTTGACTGAAACCGTACTTGAGCTTGAGCACAAAATGTCTATTTCTGAAGCGGCAAAATCTCAGTTTGATAAAGCGTATCAATTGGTATGCAAAATTGCGGGGGAAATGCCTCGTTCTGCAGCCTGGGAAAGTGCCAAAGAATTATTACGTGAATATCCAAGCCAAAAATTGCAGGCACAACAAACGCCACAACTTCGCACAAAATTACATGAACTTGAGCAACGTTATGCACAACAACAAAGTGCGGTCAAATTACTTAATGATTTTAATCAACGTGCTAATTTAAGTTTACAAACGGCAGAAGAATTAGAGGATTATCACGCAGAGCAAGAAGCGTTAATTGAAGATATTTCTGCTGAACTTTCAGAACAAGTGGAAAATCGTTCTGCGCTTCGTCAAAAACGTGAAAATTTAACCGCACTTTATGATGAAAATACGCGTAAAGCCCCAGCATGGCTGACAGCTCAAGCTGCATTAGAACGTTTAGAACAACAAAGTGGCGAGACGTTTGAACATAGCCAAGATGTGATGAATTTTATGCAATCACAACTTGTGAAAGAACGTGAACTCACGATGCAACGTGATCAACTTGAACAAAAACGTTTGCATTTAGATGAACAAATTTCTCGTTTAAGTCAGCCAGATGGTTCAGAAGATCCACGTTTAAATATGCTGGCTGAACGTTTTGGTGGGGTGCTGCTTTCAGAGCTTTATGATGATGTAACCATTGAAGATGCGCCTTATTTCTCCGCACTTTATGGGCCTGCGCGTCATGCTATTGTTGTGCGTGATCTCAATGCCGTGCGTGAACAACTTGCGCAATTAGAAGATTGCCCAGACGATTTGTATTTAATTGAGGGCGATCCTACCGCATTTGACGACAGCGTATTATCCGCACAAGAACTTGAGCTAGGTGTTGTAGTGCAAGTTTCAGATCGTGAATTACGCTATTCAAGATTCCCTGAAATCCCGTTATTTGGGCGTGCAGCACGTGAAAAACGTTTAGAAGAATTACAAATTGAACGTGATGAAGTGGCAGAACAACATGCACAAATTGCGTTTGATGTACAAAAATGCCAACGTTTACACGAACATTTCAGCCAATTTGTTGGGTTGCATCTGGCGCTTGCGTTCCAGCCAAATCCAGAAGAGTTAATGTCTGAAATTAATCGCGAACGTAATGAAATTGATCGTGAATTAAACCAATTTAATAGTGGCGAACAACAATTACGCATTCAATTAGATAATGCAAAAGAAAAACTGCAATTACTCAACAAGTTGATTCCACAACTCAATGTATTGGCCGATGAGGATTTAATTGATCGTATTGAAGAATGTCGTGAGCAATTAGATATTGCAGAGCAAGATGAATATTTTATTCGTCAGCATGGCGTAACGTTGTCACAATTAGAGCCGATTGCAAATAGTTTACAAAGTGATCCAGAAAATTACGAAGGCTTAAAAAATGAATTAACTCAAGCGATTGAGCGTCAAAAACAAGTTCAACAACGTGTATTTGTGTTAGCTGATGTTGTACAACGTAAACCGCATTTTGGTTATGAAGATGCAGGGCAGGCTGAAACTTCTGAACTCAACGAAAAACTTCGCCAACGTTTAGAACAAATGCAGGCTCAGCGAGATACGCAACGTGAGCAAGTTCGCCAAAAACAAAGCCAATTTGCAGAATATAATCGCGTATTGATTCAGTTACAAAGCTCTTACGATAGTAAATATCAGCTCTTAAATGAATTGATTGGTGAAATTAGCGATCTTGGTGTGAGAGCTGATGATGGTGCTGAAGAACGAGCCCGTATCCGTCGTGATGAATTACATCAACAACTTTCAACGAGCCGTCAGCGTCGTTCTTATGTAGAAAAACAACTGACATTAATTGAAAGCGAAGCTGACAACTTAAATCGTCTTATCCGCAAAACTGAACGTGATTATAAAACTCAACGTGAATTAGTTGTAGCAGCGAAAGTGAGTTGGTGTGTGGTTTTACGCTTATCCCGCAACTCTGATATGGAAAAACGCCTCAATCGCCGAGAGCTCGCTTATTTATCTGCAGATGAGTTACGTTCAATGTCGGATAAAGCATTAGGTGCGTTGCGTACAGCAGTGGCAGATAATGAATATCTGCGTGATAGTCTAAGAGTGTCTGAAGATAGTCGAAAACCTGAAAATAAAGTGCGGTTCTTTATTGCGGTGTATCAGCATCTACGTGAACGTATTCGCCAAGACATCATTAAGACGGATGATCCAATTGATGCCATTGAACAAATGGAAATTGAGCTTTCTCGTTTAACGGCAGAATTAACTGGCCGTGAGAAAAAATTGGCTATCAGTTCTGAAAGTGTTGCAAACATTATGCGTAAAACGATTCAACGTGAACAAAATCGTATTCGTATGCTCAATCAAGGTTTACAAAACATTGCGTTTGGTCAGGTGAAATCTGTTCGTTTAGTAGTAAATATTCGTGATACCCATGCCATGTTGTTGGATGCGCTTTCAGGTCAGCAAGATGAATATCAAGATTTATTCAATGATAATCGCATCACCTTCTCTGAAGCTATGGCGAAGCTCTATCAACGCATCAATCCACATATTGATATGGGGCAACGCACAGCGCAAACAATCGGCGAAGAATTGTTAGATTACCGTAATTATCTTGAGCTTGAAGTGGAAGTATTCCGTGGTGCTGATGGTTGGTTACGTGCAGAAAGTGGTGCACTTTCTACTGGTGAAGCTATCGGTACAGGTATGTCAATTCTCTTAATGGTTGTTCAAAGCTGGGAAGAAGAAAGCCGTCGAATTCGTGGTAAAGATATTGTGCCTTGTCGCTTGTTGTTCTTAGATGAAGCAGCGCGTTTAGACGGTAAATCTATTTCTACCTTATTCGAACTTTGCGAACGTTTAGATATGCAGTTACTTATTGCAGCGCCAGAAAACATTAGCCCGGAAAAAGGTACAACCTATAAACTCGTACGTAAAATCGCAGGCAACCAAGAACATGTACATGTTGTTGGTTTACGCGGATTCGGTACAACAGAATAAAAAGTAGAAGGGAAGTGCGGTTAAAATTTTAAGATTTTTGACCGCACTTTAATTATATAAGGAATTTAAATGCACAATCTTATTCTTGCCATTCTTTGCAGCGTAGCAGTTTCAGTTTTACTGAAAATTGCCCGTAAAAAAAATATCATTATTGGACAAGCTATCGCATTCAACTACATCACGGCCATCACTTTCAGTTATTTCTTACTCAAACCTGATTTTAAAGGCTTAGCATTTACTGATTACATCGTACAAAGCGAAAATTCACCCATTTTTTTAGCACTGGGCTTATTGCTACCTAGCGTGTTTATTATTATGTCAAAAGCGGTAGAGTTTGCTGGAATTGTACGTTCAGATGCAGCACAACGTCTTTCGTTGTTTCTTCCTATTTTATCGGCATTTTTAATTTTTCATGAAACACTAAGCCAATCTAAAATCATTGGTGTTGTATTAGCCTTTATCGGTTTATTTTGTTTATTAACTAAGCCAACTCAAGGGCAAAGTGCGGTCAATTTTAAAGGTGTTTTAGGATTAATCGGCGTCTGGTTTGGTTACGGCATCATTGATATTTTATTCAAACAAGTGGCGAAAAGCGGCGGTGCATTTCCTGCAACATTGTTTATTTCCTTCTCGCTTGCAGCTTGCGTTATGTTTATCTATTTATTCTTAAAAAGAGTCCAATGGACATCATCAAGTGTAATTGGTGGCATCGTTTTAGGTGTATTGAATTTCTTTAATATTTTATTCTATATAAAAGCCCATCAAAGTTTTTCTGGAAATCCGACGCTTGTTTTTGCGGGAATGAACATTGGAGTGATTTGCTTAGGTACGATAACTGGCGCATTAGCTTTTAAAGAAAAAATCAGTAAGCTAAATTGGACTGGTATTATTTTTAGTTTATCAGCTATTTTCTGCCTATATTATTTAGATAAAATTATCGCGTAAAAGAGAGTAGTCATGGCAAAAGATTTCAGCTTTTTTATTTACGATTATGAAAGTTTTGGTGTAAATCCAGCAACAGATCGCCCTGCGCAATTTGCGGGTATTCGTACAGATGCTGATTTTAATATCATTGGTGAACCAATAATGTTTTATTGTAAACAAACCAATGATTATTTACCGGCTCCTGAAGCCGTAATGGTAACAGGAATTACACCACAAGAATGTAATGAAAAAGGGCTTGCTGAGCCTGAATTTGCCGCAAACATTTTAGTAGAGTTTTCCCAACCCAATACTTGTGTCATGGGCTATAACAATATTCGCTACGATGATGAAATGACGCGTTATACGTTTTATCGTAATTTTATTGATCCTTATGAATACAGCTGGAAAAACGGCAATTCACGCTGGGATTTATTAGATTTAGTACGAGCTTGTTATGCCTTGCGCCCAGAGGGAATTAATTGGGCTTATGACGATGATGGAATGCCAAGTTTCCGCTTAGAAAAACTCACTAAAGCAAATGGTATTGAGCATGAAAATGCTCACGATGCCATGGCGGATGTATATGCAACTATTGCTATGGCGAAATTAATTAAAGAAAAACAGCCTAAATTATTCCAATATTTCTTTGAAAATCGAGGTAAAAAAGAAATCGAAAAATTGGTTGATACAGGCGCAATGTCGCCTTTAGTGCATGTTTCTGGGATGTTAGGGAATTATCGTGGAAATTGCACCTGGGTTGCACCTTTAGCTTGGCATCCAACAAATCAAAATGCACTCATTGTTTGTGATTTAACTGGCGATATTGATAATTTATTAGCCAAAAGTGCGGATGAATTACGAGCAGATTTATATACCAAAAAATCGGAATTAGAAGAAAGGGGAGTTTCATCCGTTCCATTAAAGCTTGTGCATATCAATAAATGTCCTATTTTAGCGCCAGCCAAAACCTTGTTGCCAGAAACAGCAAATCGCTTGGGTATTGATCGACAATTATGCTTGGATAATCTTGCAAAATTACGAGCATCTTTTGATATTCGTGAAAAAGTGTCGGATATTTTTAATGAAGAACGTCAATTTGAATCGAATGATAATGTGGAAACTGAGCTATACAATGGCTTTTTCAGCAATGCTGATAAAAATAATATGTCTATTTTACGTAGTTTACCTGCAGAAAAATTAGCTGAACATGGTTTAGCTTTTGAAGATAAACGTATCCCTGAATTATTGTTCCATTATCGTGCTCGTCATTTTTATAAAACCCTCACACGCGCTGAACAAATTAAATGGCGAAAATACCGACAGAATAAACTTGAAAAAAGTTCGGTAGATTTTGAATCAAGTTTACAACGTTTAGCAGAGGAACATTCAGATAATCCTGAAAAACTATCTTTATTACAACAAGTATATGAATACGGTATAAAATTACTAGGTTAGTCAATACGTTGTCACATTTTGTCAAAAAGCACGTTTTTAGAAAAACGTGCTTTTTTTGTTGTTTTTTCTGGGAAGAATTATCCAAGAAATTCTCCAGATTTTACGTAGCGCAATCAAGCATCTTTAGCTTATTTCACCTTTACATTGTCTTTACATTTCAATTCATCCATTCAATAACTCTATAAAATGACGCGTTACAACGTGTTATCTAGCCTTATTTTGTCTTGTTTTGCTAGTGCTTGTGACTTGTGTATAACCATGTGATTTATTTAGCCCGTAGTTTTCGCTAACCTGATAACTAATTTCGCATAATGTATATTATGTTAAATAAATGCGGTGCAAAAGTAACTTTTTGTGAGGCGATCCAAAAGGGATACTCTGCTTCTTCTCCATTAAAAAGTTAAAGCAATAATATTTAATTTTGGGTTTGGATTGCGCTAGGTGAAATCTGAATAAATTGATAGAAGATTTGCTAGTAGATTTAACATCTTTAGTTTTAATTGTGACATTGTAATTATTTTATACGCCTAGATTACTCAAATGAGAATAATTGTTTTTAATTTTTCTTTTTAAAATTAATTGGTTATATGCATTTTATTTTAATAAAAAACTTGCAATTCTCATTTGTGAGTTTAAAATGAGAATTGCAAGTCAAGTTTTATTGCACTTTATCAATCAAATGGAAAGGAATTAGTTATGCTTAATCAAATCATCACAAACAAGCTGAATGACCAAATAAATTTAGAGTTCTACTCTTCTAATGTATATTTACAAATGAGTGCGTGGTGCTCAATTCACGGCTATGAAGGTGCTGCGGCATTTTTACTTCGTCATGCAGATGAAGAATTAGAACATATGCAAAAATTGTTCAATTATGTAAGTGAAACTAGCGGTATGCCGCTTCTAGGAAAAATCGATGCACCTAAACACGATTATTCTTCATTAAGAGAAGTATTTGAAACAACTTTAGAACATGAAAAATTAGTAACTTCCAAAATCAATGAATTAGTTGAAGTTACTTTTGAAAATAAAGACTACTCTACTTTTAACTTCTTACAATGGTACGTAGCAGAACAGCACGAAGAAGAAAAATTATTTAGTGGCATTATTGATAGATTTAACCTTGTTGGCGAAGACGGTAAAGCCTTGTTCTTTATTGATCGTGAGTTAGCAACTTTATAATAGATAGGAGAAATAAAATGTTATCAGCAAATGTAGTAAAACTATTAAACGACCAAATGAACTTGGAATTTTATTCTTCTAATTTATATCTACAAATGAGTGCTTGGTGCGAGCAAAAAGGGTTTGAAGGTGCTGCAAAATTTTTATCAGCTCACGCAGCTGAAGAAATGCAACACATGCGTAAATTATTCACTTATTTAAATGAGACAGGCTCTGTTGCTCTGATTTCTGCAATTGAAGCACCATCACACGAATATAAATCATTAAAAGAAGTGATTGAAATTACTTATGAACATGAGAAATTGATTACCAGTAAAATCAATGAATTAGTCGGTAAAACTTTTGAAGAAAAAGACTACTCTGCATTTAATTTCCTACAATGGTATGTAGCAGAACAACATGAAGAAGAAAAATTATTCAGTGGTATCTTGGATAAATTGAATCTTCTTGGTGAAGATGGTAAAGGTTTATTCTTAGTTGATAAAGATTTAGGGAATCTTGCTACCGAAGCTTAGTCTAAGAGCATAAAGTATTTATAAGTCTAGTATTACACTAGGCTTATTTTTTATATGTCAAATTTACGTCAAAGTAATCATTTGACACGGCAAATATTATTGCGGAAAATGACGAAATTAGCGAAAAAAGCACAAATAAAAAAGCCATAAACCATTGATTCCACTCGTGATTTACGACTTTACTTAAGTTGGTGCCTAGGGTCGGACTCGAACCGACACGTTTATTCAACGGCGGATTTTGAATCCGCTGCGTCTACCAATTTCGCCACCCAGGCTTAATGGTGTTGAATTATACGTATATATAAATGTGTGACAAGTAAAATTTTTTAGAAATAATCCATTTGTTTTAAAAATGAGCAAGGATTTTCTGTTTTCTAAAAATATCGCCAAACAAATGCAATAACTAAAATACATAACATGATTAAAATCTGAATCAGCCGTTTTTTTGTTAATTTTTCTGCTGCCATAATGCTTTACTCTTCTTAAAATGACTATTTAGTGGTATAATTATTGAGTTAGATCAATTTTACACTAATTTTTCGAAATATTTGAGGCTTACATGAAAAATTTCGTTACAGAAACCAAGGCAGGACGCCGGGTTCAATCGGGAGGTTGTGCTATTCATTGCCAGGATTGCAGTATTAGTCAACTTTGTATTCCTTTTACGCTGAACGAACATGAATTAGATCAGCTTGATAATATTATCGAACGAAAGAAACCTATCCAAAAATCACAGGTTCTTTTTAAAGCAGGTGATTCCCTCAATTCAATTTATGCAATTCGCTCTGGTACGATCAAAAGCTACACCATTAGCGAATCTGGCGAAGAACAAATCACTTCATTCCATTTACCTGGTGATTTAGTTGGCTTTGATGCAATTACTCAAATGCAACACCCTAGTTTTGCACAAGCTTTAGAAACCGCAATGGTATGCGAAATTCCTTATGATATTTTGGATGATTTAGCAGGTAAAATGCCAAAATTGCGCCAACAAATTTTGCGTTTAATGAGTAATGAAATTAAAAGTGATCAAGAAATGATTTTGTTACTCTCTAAAATGAATGCAGAAGAGCGTTTGGCTGCTTTTATTCATAATCTTTCTAAACGATACTCTGCTCGTGGTTTTTCAGCTAAAGAATTCCGCTTAACGATGACGCGTGGTGATATCGGTAACTATCTAGGTTTAACAGTTGAAACTATCAGTCGATTATTGGGACGCTTTCAAAAACTAGGCGTTCTTACAGTGCAAGGAAAATATATTACAATTAATGATCTCAATGCTTTAATTGAATTAACTGGCACGAATAAAACCAAAATAACATTAGTTGAATAATTTTTAAGGCGTGAATTTCACGCCTTTTTTTGTATTCATTAAAAATAAATTTTGCACTAGATCACCTTTTTGAAAATCGAACCTTGCCATTCAAAAGATTCTTTCTTATTCTATGGTGAATTTTGGAGGTTGTTATGAAATTTAAAAATATCCTGGTTGTTCTCAATCCTGAAAATGAAAAACAATATGCTCTTGCGCGTGCCGTGCGTTTGGTGAAAGAACAAAAAAATGAAACTAAGGTAAAAATCACCGCACTTTTATCTGTATATGACTTATCTTATGAAATGTCGGCTTTACTTTCTTCTGAAGAACGTTCAGAAATGCATCAACAAGTAATCGAAAAACATCGCCATGCGGTTCAATATTACTTAGATAAATATGCAGATCCGGAAATTGAATTGCAATCTCACATTGTTTGGAATAGTAATGAAGCTGAGGCGATTAAAGAAGAAGTCGAAGGCAACAATTATGATCTTGTGGTGAAATATACTAAAGATGAGGAAAGTTTTACCTCACTTATTTTCACACCAGTGGATTGGCAGCTTCTTCGTAAATGCCCTGTTCCTGTTTTGATGGTTCGCGATGGCGATTGGAAACATCAACGCCGTATTCTTGTGGCAGTAAATGTTTCTGGTGAGCAAGACTATCAAGATGAATTTAATCAAGAATTAGTGGAAACAGGCATGTCACTCGCTGAAAATTTAAATCGTGGTAATGTTCACTTAGTTGCAGCCTACCCTTCTGCTCCAATCAATATGGCTATTGATTTACCAGAATTTAATACTTCAGGCTATGAAAACGGTATTCGTGGCCAACATCTCATTAATATGAAAGCATTGCGTCAAAAATTTGGTATTGGTGAAGACCATACTCATGTTCATGAAGGTTTTCCAGAAGAAGTGATTCCTGAAGTCGCAAAAAAAATTGAAGCTGAGTTAGTAATTTTAGGTACAGTTGGTCGTACAGGTTTGTCTGCTGCATTATTGGGAAATACTGCGGAGCATGTGATTAGTAAATTAAGTTGTAATTTATTAGGCATTAAGCCATCTAAAAAAGACGATTAATAACAGCTATCTACATTTAGACATTCCCTAAGTACTAAGTATTTGGGGAATTTTTTATATGCCTTATATAGATTTTTTGTGATCTTGATCACAAATTTGAAATTTTCTCTAAACCACCATTTAAATGATAGTTATTTTTATTTAATATTCGCGTTCATTTTATAAATGCTCACCTCTATTTTTTATTAAGGAAAGGTATGAAAAAAACATTAATTGCAAGTTTATTGGTTTTAGCTGGTGCAGCGCAAGCTCATGAAGTTTGGGTTCAAGCGCCTGCAAAATTGGCATCCGGTTCTGTATTAAAAGCAGAATTAGCTTATGGGGACTACCCTTACATAGAAAAAATTCCTGAAGCACGTTTAAAAATTTTTGAGCCAATGGAAATTATTCGTCAAGATGGTGAAAAACAAACCTTAGTTCAAAAAGGTGAAAACTATCAATATCAATCAGAGAAAGCATTGTCTGATGGCTCTTATTGGGTGACTGCGACTTATAAACCAACCTTTTGGTCACAAAATGCTGAAGGTTGGAAAATGGATAATTTGAAAGGATTAGAAAATCCAACTTATTGCGAACAAACTCAAATGTTTGGTAAAAGTCTTGTTACAGTTGGTAAAAAACCATTAAATTCAGAAATGGCAATGACAAGAGTAGGTTTACCACTTGAAATTGTTCCTTTGCGTGATCCAAGCAAAGTGAAATCAGGCGAACCGTTCCCTGTTCAAATTTTCTACCAAGATCAGCCATTAGCAGGCGAGACTGTAATTGCAACCGCTGATACTATTGTCGTGAAAGATCTTGAGGCAAGCACAAGCCATCGTGAACCACAAGGTTTTTCAGGTAAAACAGATAGTCAAGGGCGTGTAAATATCATTCCATTAATTGACGGTATTTGGAAAATTAAAGTCATTCACAAAACACCATTTGCAGATCAACAAATTTGTCAGCAATCTGCAAGCTATAGCACATTAATTTTACCTGTTGGTAAAGGATTAGCTAAATTCCCGCCAAAACCAGAACACCATCATCATTAATTTTGAAAGTGCGGTGGAATTTCACCGCACTTTTTGCTTTATTCTCCTTTCTTTTTCTTCAAATTTCTTCATAAACTCCTATATTTTTTTGTACTAGTGTAGTAGTATAAAAATATCGTAAATGAAAAGGAGAGAATGATGTCTAAAATTGCCCTTATTACTGGTGCTACTGCAGGATTTGGTACTGCAATCTGTAGAACGCTTATTCAAGCTGGATATTTTGTAATTGGTACTGGCCGTCGTACCGAACGTTTAACTTCACTAAAAGCTGAATTGGGTGAAAAATTTCTACCTCTTGCTTTCGATATATCTGATCGACTAGCAACTCAAGAAGCAATTAAATCTTTACCTACACAATGGAAAAATATTGATTTACTCGTTAATAACGCAGGATTGGCTCTTGGCTTAGAATCTGCTGATAAAGCGAATCTTGATGATTGGGAACAAATGATTGATACCAATATTAAAGGATTGGTGAATATTACTCGATTCGTTTTGCCTCAAATGGTAGAAAGAAATACGGGTCATATTATTAATTTAAGTTCAATTGCAGGCACCTATCCTTATCCAGGTGGTAACGTATATGGTGGTACAAAGGCTTTTGTGACACAGTTCAGCTTAAATTTACGTGCAGATTTGGCGGGTAAAAATATCCGTGTTACCAGTGTAGAACCAGGGCTTTGTGGCGGTACAGAATTTTCTAATGTGCGTTTTAAAGGTGATGATGCACGAGCAGAAAAACTCTATGAAAATGTGCGATACGTTACGCCACAAGATATTGCGAATATGGTTTTATGGCTCAATCAGCAACCAGAACACGTTAATATTAATCGCATTGAAGTGATGCCAACAGCACAAACTTTTGCACCACTGAATGTGTCAAGAAATTCAAATTAAAATAATAAGGAAACACAATGTCAGAAACTCTTTTAAATCCCTATTTTGGCGAGTTTGGTGGTATGTATGTACCAGAAATACTCGTTCCAGTGCTTAAACAGCTTGAAAAAGCATTTGTCGAAGCGAAAGACGATCCTGAATTCCAACGTGAATTTCAAGATTTACTCAAAAATTATGCCGGAAGACCGACTGCACTTACCCTTTGTCGCAACTTAACAAAAGGTACTAAAGCAAAAATCTATCTTAAACGTGAAGATTTATTACACGGTGGTGCCCATAAAACTAACCAAGTATTAGGGCAAATTTTATTAGCTAAACGTATGGGCAAAACACGTATTATTGCCGAGACTGGTGCGGGTCAGCATGGTGTTGCGACAGCCCTTGCTTGTGCTATGTTAGATATGCCATGCCGTATTTATATGGGCGCAAAAGATGTTGAGCGTCAATCGCCGAATGTATTTCGTATGCGTTTAATGGGTGCGGAAGTGATTCCTGTACAAAAAGGCTCTTGCTCTTTAAAAGACGCTTGTTGTGAAGCTATGCGTGACTGGTCAGCAAACTATGAAACCACCCATTATTTACTTGGAACCGCTGCAGGCCCTCACCCCTTCCCGACAATTGTGAGAGAATTTCAAAAAATGATTGGGATTGAGACGAAACGTCAAATTCTCGAACGAGAAGGTCGTTTACCTGATGCTGTGATTGCTGCTGTTGGCGGTGGTTCTAACGCAATTGGCATGTTTACTGATTTTATTGATGAACCAAATGTGCGTTTGATTGGTGTTGAACCAGCGGGGAAATGCATTGAAAGCGGTGAACATGGCGCACCATTAGGTCATGCAAAAGTGGGCATTTATTTCGGGATGAAATCCCCTTTAATGCAAACTGAAGATGGTCAAGTCGAGGAATCCTACTCTGTTTCAGCTGGGTTAGACTTCCCTTCTGTTGGGCCTCAACATGCTTATTTACAAAGTATTGGACGCGCAGAATATCCAAGTATTACCGATGATGAAGCATTAAATGCTTTCCAAGAGTTAGCTAAACATGAAGGCATTATTCCTGCATTAGAAAGCTCACACGCCCTTGCTCAAGCCTTAAAAATGATTCATCAAGAACCTAACAAAGAACAAATTTTAGTCGTGAATCTATCTGGCCGTGGCGATAAAGATATTTTCACCGTAGATAAAATTTTGACAGAAAAAGGAATGAAATAATGAGCCGTTTTGAAACTCAATTTGCTGCGCTTAAAGCAAAAAATGAAGGGGCATTTGTTCCTTTCGTCACCTTATGTGACCCTACTTTTGACCGCTCTTTTGAGATTATTTGCACGCTTGTGGATAACGGCGCAGATGCTTTAGAGCTTGGTTTTCCTTTTTCCGATCCGCTACTCGATGGCCCAGTAATCCAAGCGGCGAATAATCGTGCTTTAACTGCTGGCCATAGTACTGAAGATAGCTTTAAGTTATTAGAAAAAGTGCGGTCAAAATATCCAGAAATTCCGATTAGCTTATTACTTTGTGCCAATTTAATTTTTGCCAAAGGTTTAGATGCTTTTTATCAACGCTGTGCAGAAGTTGGTGTTGATGCTGTGCTTGTGGCAGATATTCCGTTACTCGCAAAAGAAGATTATGTACAAGCAGCTAAAAAACACGGTATTCAACCGGTATTTATTTGCCCTCCTAATGCAAATAAGAAAACTATTCAAGGCGTAGCACAAAATAGCGAGGGCTATACTTATTTAGTTTCACGTGCAGGCGTAACCAGTGCTGAAAATCAAGCTCACGCAGCAAATTTAGACACCCTTGTAGAACAACTTAAAGCCCACAATGCTCCACCAATTTTACAAGGCTTCGGCATTGCTCAACCAGAGCAAGTGAAAGAAGCGTTGTCTTTGGGCGCTGCGGGTGCAATTTCAGGTTCTGCAACGGTGAAAATCATTGAGCGAAATTTAGATAATCACGAGCAATGTTTAACTGAATTAGCTGAATTTGTTCAAGCAATGAAAGTTGCAACAAAATAAGCAAAAAAGAACCCGCACTTGTGGCGGGTTTCTTTTATCTATCAAGAAAATTAAAAATTTAATACTTTATCGGATTCCATTGTCCAGTCAGCCAGCTCTGCTAACGTGCCGATTTCCACGCCCTCCGCCAACGGCAATTCAGTGATACCACGAGCATTTGTACAGGTTTTACAAAGTTTAATTGTCGCCCCCTGTGCCGTTAAAATTTCCAACATTTGTTGTAAATGATACCCTTCTGCTGGATTTTGTTTTGCTAAACCGCCAGTTACCGCATCAGACATTAAAAATATTTTTAAATTAACCGCACTTTTATGCTGCTCTTGCAACTGTAATGCCAAACGCAATGCACTAAAAAAATGTTCGTCACCATAAGGGGATGAATGGATAATAAATAGAATATTTTGCATGCTATTCTCCTTAATTTTCTGGCATTAATAACCTTGCTGATAAATTCCTTCCAACAATTTCACTGAAAGCAGGGCGAGATTAAAGCGTTGTTCATCTGCCACAGACCAAAATTCTACGCCATTTTCTACCGCACTTATTTGACTTAAATGAAGTTTTACTGATTCTTCGCCATTTTCTTGTTCTCCATTAAGCACAGGTGTAATTAGCGTTTCTTCTAAAGCGATAAGCTCGCTATTTTGAGGCAGATAGTCGAAATCATAGTCTGAAAGTGCGGTAACTTTTTGTGCCAATCCATAAAATACAGGTACTTGGATTGCATGGAATATGGCACGCTCTAATTGCGGAAAAATTCGTTGTAATTGATTAGATAAACTAGGTGTTTGATGTGGATAAACATCAAACGCTAAGCGCGTTTCTTCTTCATCCAATGGAATACCATTTAATAAACGGGCTGTTTGTCCCGCAAGTTTCGTCACGGTTTCTGCATCCGTATAAGAAGCCGGCAATAAAGAGGTGACAAGCACTTGATTGAGATTAGTCTCTTGTAAAATCGGGGCAAGGGTTAAAGCAAGTTGGCTTACTTGTGGATCAGGCAAGCTAATAATGTTACGTTGTCTCAGTTCAAATAGTTGTGATTCATTTACCGTTGGGACAACAACGGGCACATCTGAAAGCGCACTACAAACACCTAACATATCAATGACAATACAGCCCTGCTCCGCTGCTTGCGCAATATGGGAAACTTGCTCAAGTTTTCCTGCAAAAAAGACATAATTAAAATCAGCCCATTCAACTTCATTTGGCGAAAGTTGTTCAACGCCTTTATTGCGAAAACGAATATTTTGTTCTTCTTCAAAAGGTGTTATTTCAACAATAGAAATGCTGCTAATTTCAAGCGCACTTTGTTCTAAACGCTCTACAATTTTTTCACTTAATTCAAATTCTGCTGCTATCGCAATATTTAAGGTTGCGTCCATTTTTCTCTCCGCTGTAAAATAATCGGCATTATTTTACACCAAAACCAGGAACGAAATAATGACACCAGCAATTGATTTACTTAAAAAACAAAAAATTCCTTTTATCTTGCATACTTATGATCATGATCCGAACAATCAACATTTTGGTGATGAGGCGGCCGAAAAATTAGGCATTGATCCTAACCGCTCTTTTAAAACCTTACTTGTGGCGGAAAATGGCGATCAGAAAAAACTCGCTTGTTTTGTGCTTGCAACGGCCAATATGCTGAATTTAAAGAAAGCAGCAAAATCTATCGGTGTAAAAAAAGTGGAAATGGCGGATAAAGATGCTGCGCAAAAAAGTACAGGCTATCTTGTAGGAGGGATTAGCCCGCTCGGTCAAAAGAAACGCGTGAAAACCGTGATAAATTCAACCGCACTTGAGTTTGAAACGATTTATGTGTCAGGCGGAAAACGTGGGCTAAGCGTAGAAATTGCGCCACAAGATTTAGCAAAAGTATTAGGCGCAGAATTTACCGATATTGTTGATGAATAAGTGATGGATTTATAAATTTAAAGGCGGATTCATTCCGCCTTTTTGACTACTTGAACTCTTCCAATAATTTACCCAATCCGCTCTGGCGTCTCACTGTTTGGCGAATTGCTGTTTTCCATATTTTTTCATCGGCAAATACAGTGAGTTTTTTTTTCGCACGAGTCACGCCCGTGAAAACCAATTCTCGCGACAATACTGGATTTACTTCTGTAGGAAGCACCATGACGGTATGTTCAAATTCAGAACCTTGAGATTTATGAATCGTCATCATAAAAGCGGGCTCATGTGCTGGAATTCGGCTTGTCAGCACTTCTCGATTGCCAAACCATACTTTGCCATTTGCCAAGCACAGTCCAATATCACCGTTATAAAGGCGAACATTATGATCGTTTTCAGTAATCATAATTGGCTTGCCGATATACCAATCTTGTTCATTACGGAACCAAAGCAATTTTTCCTCTCGCAATGCTAACGCGATTTCTTTATTGAGATTTTCAACACCTAAATCGCTATTGCGAAGTGCGGTTAAAAATCTCACAGAATTAAACTGCGCTTGAATAGACTCGGCATAGGAAATGCCTTGTTCATTTTTAGCATTAGGATCAATTTTTTGTTTACGCAAATCGTCCAACATTTTTAAGAAAGTGCGGTAATTTTCCACCGCACTTTTTACCACTTGATTGACCGCATCGCTTCCATTATTTAAGGCATTAAAGTGCAATTCTTGCGGATAATGTTCAAATAACTCAAGGCCATCGTCCGCTTTGCCTTTTTGAATGAATTCAGCCAACTTGCCAATACCTGAATCTTTATCAAAACGGCGACTTTCTGTTAGATGGCATAAGCAATCACGTATTGGATTTGAACAATCAGCACCATTTACTTTGTATCCTGTCGTCGCTTGCAAATATGAGGCTTGTTCATGACTATAAGGTTGATTAACAAATTGAGCCAATTCCCCCAATACAGCCCCCGCCTCAACAGAGGCTAATTGAGCCTGATCGCCTAATAAAATTAATCGAGTTTCGGGCTTTAACGCATTGATAAGTTTTGCCATCATCGGCAAATCAATCATTGATGTTTCATCAACAACTAATACATCTAGCTGCAAAGGGTTATGGCTGTTATATCGTGTATAATCATTAAAGGCATTCACACCCAGTAAACTATGCAAAGTGCTGGCTTTTTGTGGAATCGCATTGAAAAGTGAATCGGATAAATTCATTTTTTCTTGCATAAAACCTAACGCATTTTTAATCGACTCTTCCAAACGAGAGGCGGCTTTGCCAGTCGGCGCAACTAATTTGATATGTAATTTACAATCAAATAATTCTTGTAGAACGAGCAATAAACGCGTAACTGTCGTGGTTTTTCCTGTTCCTGGACCGCCTGTAATAATTGAAAATGGGCTTTTAATCGCTGTTGCCACTGCCACTTTTTGCCAATCTGTTTTTTTCTGTTTTTCAGGGAAATATTTATCCAATTTTTGACGAATTTCATCATAAGAAAAGGCTAAAGTGCGGTGTTTTTTAAAAGTGTTTTTTATATATTGTGCGATACGGTATTCATCTTGCCAAGCGCGATAGAAATACAACGCACCAAATTGAAATGCCATTGGTGCAATTTGACTGACGGGATCTTGCGTAAATGCCATATGCCCGCGCAACGCATTTTGCCAATCTTCCACAGCTAAATAACCTATCTTTTCACGAATTTCAGCCAAGTAATCTTCTTCCGTTGTACGATAAGCCAAGCCAAATAAATTATGTTCTAAATAGCGATCTAATTGGCTGCAAGTATTTCCCTGCGTATAACGCCAACTACAAAGTGCGGCTAATAATATGGCTAAATTTTTGACTGGTTCTGCATAATCCGTATGACATTGTTTATCAGCTATCAACTTAGCAAAATAATAATCACCTTGAGAAAGAATGCCCTGCTCTTTAAGTTTTTGTAATACGGATAACATTAAAACACCCCATTTAATTCTGTGATTAATTCAACGCTTGGGAGATCATAAAATACGCCTGATTGTGGCTCACCATTCATTCCACGTAAGAAAAGATAAAATACCCCGCCGAAATTTCGCGCATAATCGTAATGAGGCACAACGCTTTGTAAATAACGATGTAATGCTAGCGTATAAATTAAATATTGCCAATCATAGTGACTGTGTAACATTTCTTTTTTCAATGCCTCTTGATTGTAATCAGTAAGGGTTGAACCTAAGAAATTAGATTTATAATCAACAAGATAATATTTCCCATTATGGCGGAAAACTAAGTCAATTGAACCTCTCACCATGCCTTGAATTTGCTCAAATTGAAGTGACTCGCTTGGCAAATGATGATGGGCTTTCAACGCGCGATTAAACGCTTCAACATCAAAATGTTCCCGAATAGCCAGATAAAATGGCATTTCTTTAATGCAATCTTTATTTGCCAAATCAGCTAATGCTATTCCTATTTCATTAGAAAGTGGCGTATGTGAAATCTGTTGTAGCCAATTTTGTAGCGGCCCTGTAAAAGTTCCATCTAACTGTAAGGATTGTCTTAATTTGTCAATTTCTTCTGTATTTGCCAAGTCAGAAAAATAGCAATTTTCAAAATGGCGATGCAATGCAGTCCCGACTTGTTTACCTCGTGGCAAATCTAAAATATTTGATTCATTTTCGCTTAAAAGTGCGGTCGAAATTTCAATCGAATTTTGGCTGTCATAATCTTTTGCATCATCAAAAACAGCGTGTTTTTTACCCGCACTTTCAGTGAAATAATTTTGTCGGCGATGATCTTGTTCAATTGAAGTAAAACTGGTTATTCGCCAATCTTGCTCAATATTGCCCGTAAATTTTGCGGCTTTAAGCTCATCATTTTTTGTATTAATTGATAAGGTCGGCAAAGTCTCTAGATTTTGCGTAGTGCAGATTTCCACATTATCTTGCATTTTTTCTTTAAAGGTTTGCAACAATGTTTCGGTATCTTTAGGCGCTGATAACGCTATTTCCTTGCCTATTTCACCTTGGCTTAGTACATAATGTAAGGCATTCCATTTTTTATCAAATTGCGCAGGCAAAGCGAATGCCATTTGATATTTGGCGCGCGTTAAAGCCACATAGAGTAAACGCAACTCTTCAGCAAAAGTTTCTTCATAAAGTGCGTTCAAATTGCGATTTTCTATATCCCATACGGTTTCATCTCGTTCTTTAGAATAATAAACATTCATGTCACCAGCCGTTGGAATTTTGCTTGGTACAGCTAAAAATGGTAGCCAAACTAAATCGTATTCTAAGCCTTTGGATTTATGGATACTCACGATTTTTACCAACTGGCGTTCACTTTCTAAACGAATTTGAGCCTCTTGACGACCTTCACCTTGAATTTGTTTTTCAAACCAACTGAGCAATGCCGCTTCACTTTCGTGTAGCGTGGCAGCTTGTTGTAAAATTTCTGCTAAATGTAGGAAATCAGTTAAATCTCGCTCGCCCGTTGCTTGGCTTAATAAGCGTTCTGAAATGCCTTGTTCCAATAAAATTTGGTGTAGCATGACCAATATTCCTTGGCGTTGCCAAGTTTGTTGGTATTGAGCAAAGCTATCTGCCCAACGTTGCCAGTCTGCCTCATTTTGCTGAATTTGATGAATATCCGCTGCATTTAAGCCAAAAAGTGCGGTCGCAATCGCATTCAAAATTGGACGCTCAGCAACATTTAAACAAGCTTTTAAAATTCTGAGTAACTCCACCGCTACATGGCTATCAAAAACACTACTTTGATCTGAAAGATAAACCGAAGCAATACCAAGTTTTTGTAGCTCTTGAATGACATCAGCAGCTTCGTAACGATTTTTTACAAGAACAGCAATATTTGCCGGTTGCAATGTTTTACAGGTATCTTCATTTTGAAAAACTGCCTGATTTTCAGCCGCACTTTTTAGCCAATGTTGAATAGAAATAGCACATATTTTTGCCATTTCAGTTTTATTCACTTTGTCACTTTCAGTTAGATAAAAACGATAAGCTGGTTCAACTTTACCATTTAAATAAAATCGAAGATGATCATCACGAGAATCAACAGCAGTAAATTTAATATTTTGATAAATAAATGGCGATTGAGGAAAATCGAATAAAGCATTTACGCCATCAACCAAATGCTTCTCTGAACGATAATTTTTAGTGAGTTCAAAGCGAGATTGGGCTTCCTCTGAGGCTTTTAGATAAGTAAAAATATCTGCGCCACGGAAACGATAAATCGCCTGCTTCGGATCGCCAATCATAATAAAACCAGTATTTTTTTCGGGATTATCACGATAAATTTTTGAAAAAATAGCGTACTGTTGTGAATCCGTATCCTGAAACTCATCAATCATCGCAAAAGGATATTGGAAACGAATCATTTCTGCTAATTCATCACCTTGTGCGCCTTGCAGGGCTTCGCAAAACAAACGCAATAAATCATCAAAAGATTTTTCTTGATGATTAAGTTTATAGTCTAAAAGTTTTTGTTGTAAGCCTTGTCGATAATGATAAAGAATAATTCGACGAAGTAAATCTGGGGATATTAAAGCATTTGCACGCTTTTCTAATTCAGTAAAAATCGGGGCAATAAAGGGAGATGCGCCCTCCTCACCTTTTTCACCTAAAGCTGATTGAGTGAAATACGACATCAAGGTTTCATTCAGTAAATAATCACGGGGATCATTTGCCCATACGTTTACTTGCTCAATCCATTTCGCCAAACGTGATGTATTATAGCTTCGACGGCTTAAGGATTTGGGCTCACCTTTTGCATAATCTTTATTCAATTCTTCTGTAATTAATTCAGAAATTTTACCCGCACTTTCTAACCAAAAGCGTTTTAGTGCCTTGATATCTTTAAAATACTCACCAAGATATTGTTGTAAAAATTCTGTAATAGAAATGGATAATGCCTGCTGGTTCTCCAAATCAACAATTAAATTTTTGCCTAAATTCGATTCTAATAGGGATAATACGTAATCTGGTGATCCTAGTTCATTCGCAATAAAATCAGCCATTTCAAAAGGCAATGGATAAAAATGCTCTCGCCAAAATTCATTAGCAAAACGAACCAACAAATCCGATTGATCTTTAATTAATTCTAAATTGAAGTGAATGCCTGAATGGAAAGCATATTGCATCAACATACGGCGACAAAAACCGTGAATGGTATAAATCGCCGCCAAATCCATATTTTGTTCAGCTAACTTTAAGCGATGAATTGCCTCAAAAATGTTCAAATTATCACAAAGTGCGGTAAGAAATTCATCATTTTTAAATGCGGATTTATCTTGGTTTTCTGCAAAGGCAGTGAGTTTATCAATCGCATCTGTTATGCGCTCACGAATTTTTTTCTTAAGTTCTTCTGTCGCCATATCCGTAAATGTTACCACCAGAATTTCTTCCACATTTAACGGACGAGAAAAGTTATTTTCCCCCGCCTTTAATAAAAGTCGGAGATATAAAGAACCAATAGTATAGGTTTTCCCCGTACCAGCAGATGCTTCGATTAAGCTAATTTGATTTAAAGGCAACGTGATGGGATTTAGTGGGATTGTTTCGGCCATAGATTTTAACAGATGAGAACTAATGGCATTATTTTACAAAATTTAAAGTCATAAATGCAAAAAAGGACGCTTTTCAGCGTCCTAATTTAAAAACTATTTCTCTAACTCCCTTAAAGTATCACAAGATTTTTGATGACCATTTTCACAAGCCTTACGGAACCATTCTTTAGCTTCAGAAAGATTACGTTTCACACCTTGTCCATTTCTATACATCACACCCAAATTATTTTGAGCAGCTACATTGCCTTGTTCAGCCAATGGCAGCCAAAGTTTGAAGGCTTTTTGATAATCGCGTTTATTGTAGGATTCAACGGCTTGTTGAAACTGCTGTTCTGGCGTATCTGCCCAAACAGTAGATTGAAAAGAAAAAATTGAAGTAGCTAACAATGCGCTAGTGAGAAATGTTTTTGTCAGTTTCATAACATACCTATTAATTAACCTTAATTGAAATACCAAACTTTTTTTGTTTAGCAAGATGTTTTGTTGTTATCTCTGTAAAGAGATAACAACACCCAGTATACTGGGTGCGAAAAGGTTAAAAATTAAACTTTAAATAACTAACAAAAATGCTTTTTTCTTATTAATATTTAATCATTTAAAATGATAGAAATAGGCTAAAACACACACACTGGTTTTAGGAGGACAATTTAGCGAAATTATCAATTTAGAATTTATAGAAAAAATAGACTTATCTATCACAATAATGAAAAAAGGACGCTTTTCAGCGTCCTAATTCTTTTTATCTAAACTTTAAAAAATTAAAGTGCAGATTTTGCTTTTTCAACTAATGCAGCAAACGCTACTTTGTCGAATACAGCGATATCAGCAAGAATCTTACGGTCGATTTCAACAGATGCTTTTTTCAAGCCGTTGATGAATTTGCTGTAAGATAAACCATTTTGACGCGCTGCAGCGTTGATACGTGCAATCCATAATTGACGGAATTGACGTTTACGTTGACGACGGTCACGATATGCGTATTGACCAGCTTTGATCACCGCTTGGAAAGCAACGCGATACACGCGTGAACGTGCACCATAATAACCTTTAGCAGCCTTAAGAACTTTCTTATGGCGTGCTCTTGCAATAACACCACGTTTTACACGAGCCATTATTTAATCTCCTATGTAATATTTTTCTAAAATGAACTAATCGTACGTTTTGCTTAAATAACGGCTTATGCGTATGGTAAGCAAGCTACTACTAAAACTTGGTCTGCTTTCGCAACCATTGATTTATGACGTAAATGACGTTTACGTTTAGTTGTTTTTTTAGTCAAAATATGACGTAAGTGAGATTGTTTACGCTTGAAACCACCAGAAGCAGTTTTTTTGAAGCGCTTCGCTGCGCCGCGTACTGTTTTGATTTTAGGCATTGTTAAAATAACTCCGCATTTTTCGTTTAAAACAACATAATCAGGCGAACTTAAAAAGTTACTTGGAAGCACTGATCATTTCCATCATAAGGCAAATTAAATTGCCTTTTCAAAAGCAGTTAGGCTGCGTAGTGTGCCCAACATGCAGTTGTCTTTTCATTTAAGTCAAACTTAAACTTAAACAAAAAGATTTGCTGAGAAATCTCAGCAAAATTCTTATTTTTTCTTAGGTGCTAACACCATTACAGCCTGACGGCCTTCTAATTTACCCGGTGCAGATTCAACGACAGAAATTTCAGCTAAATCATTTTTTACGCGCTCTAACACATCAAAACCGATGTCTTGGTGAGCCATTTCACGACCGCGGAAACGCACGGTAATTTTTGCTTTGTCACCGTCTTCTAAGAAACGGATTAAGCTACGTAATTTAACTTGATAGTCACCTTCGTCTGTGCCTGGACGGAATTTAATTTCCTTAACTTGCACAACTTTTTGTTTTTTCTTTTGTTCTTTAGCGGTTTTACTTTTCTCGTAAAGGAATTTACCGTAGTTCATAATGCGACAAACCGGCGGCTCTGCATTTGGGCTAATTTCAACAAGATCAAGCTCTGCTTGCTCTGCCATTTCTAGGGCTTGTTGAATAGAAACAATCCCTGCTTGTTCACCATCTTGGTCAATTAAACGAACTTCTTTTACACGAATCTCTTCATTGATACGGTTTGGGCGATTTACTGCCGGCGCTTTTTTTACGGTTTTAATAATCGTATTCCTTCTATTGGTTAATAGTAAAAATCTTTTCGCTAAAAATAAAAGATTTCAAATTTGTTGCCCGCAAGGAACGAGCAAAATCCCGCGAATTCTATAGTATTCACACCACTTATGCAACAAAATTTAGCCTTTAAGCGAAATTTCTACGCTTAAACTTTCGCCAAATTCAAGCAAGTGATGAATGCGAGCAGTTTCTAAACATAACATCGTTTGATAGCCAGTTTCACTCATTCCACCCATCTTTTTATGCCAAGGATTCCAAAGAACAAATTGGCTTGCATTATGATGATGCAGTGCAATCGTACGATTGAAACTGTTATCTACGATTTGATTCTGCATTTTTTCTGCGGAATAAATGCAATCAACATTTTCAGAAATGTGACGCGGTGACGGAACATTTTCTTGTTGTTGGTTTAAGCTATTAAAACAAGTTTCAGGTAAACCTTGTACTTCCACTTGATTAATATCCCCAATATTGAAATAGGTATGCAATGCTGCTTGCGCAGGTTCTTCGCTATAATGTGTGAAGGTTAAATGACACTTGTCTGTGAACACCATTACAATTTTAGCTTCGATAATATTTAAATCAGAAAATAACTCAAATTCTAACCACACTTTATGCGCTGAAATATCGTAATGACTCAACTGCCATAAACGAATACGAGCTGTGCCGTGTGCAGGTTGTTTTACACCACCAAACCAAGGATAACAAATCGGTACACCACCACGAATAGCATTGCCATTTTCGAATGATTCTACTTCACTTAACCATAATACATCTTGCTTCGCATTTTGCGGTTTCCAACTGATAAGCTGAGCCCCTTGCAAGGAAATTTTTGCCGTTCCAACCGCATGTTTTAAATGAAGAACTGGGATGTTGTTATGTTGAACAAGGTGAAGTTCTGGTGTCAGTGTTTTTAGTAATGTTGTTTTCATGTTTATTCCTGTGGTTTTAAAAGATAAATAAGATTCAGAGATAACAAAGGGCGTACAGATACGCCCTTAATCTACGACTTTGGTTAAATTTCGTCAATAATTCGATAAACCCAATTTTCCAGTGGGTCATTCAGACGTTTCATCTCTGCGTGCATTTCTTCCAACATCTCTTTTTTGATGCTGTTATATTGTGAATCATAGAATAAATTATGCATTTCTTCTGGATCGTTACGGATGTTGTAAAGTTCACAAACATCAGTCGCATTAAATACGAGTTTGTAATCTTTACGACGCCACATACGTTGTTCAAAATACACAAAATGCCCTGCGAGCTGACCAAGCACACCTTTTCTTTGGTTATCTTGGTGTTGGCGCATAATCGGAAGAACACTCTGCCCTTCAAAACTTTCAGGAACTTTTTGATTAGCTAAATCAAAAACTGTCGAGGTTAAGTCGTGAAGATAGACAAAGTTATCATCTTCTTGATTGACTCGGTCTGAATTTGGATCTTTGATAATCATCGGAATGTTGTAGGTGGCATCAAACATAAATTCACCTTTTTCAATCATTCGATGCGCCCCCATTGCATCACCATGATCTGCGGTTGCTACCAAGAAAGTGCGGTCATAAAGGCCGTTTTTTTCTAAGTAATCGAATAATTCACCAATTGCATCATCAATTAAGGTGATATATCCCCAGAATTTTGTGATAACTTCTTTCCAATGATCTTCGCTCGCCTCCCACATTCCCCACATTTTTGAAATTGTGCGGAAATGACCTGGTTTGCCCTCTAACGGTTTAAAGAAACTTTTATCAAGCACCACATCTTCTTTTCGGTACATGGAATAATAAGGTTCTGGCACGATACAAGGCGTGTGAGGCCCCCAGAAGTTTATCCATGCAAAGAACGGCTTGCCTTCATCTAATGATTCTTGAATATATTTTTTCGCTTCATCAATGATGAAATAAGGGATAGTTTGATCTTTTGTGCCTGATAGCAAACCGCAAAGTTCTTGTACCCTTAAATGCGGGTTATCACCAAAGTAGGCTCGGCTTACTTCTGGGATTTCATACCCCTTTTCTTCTAACCATTCTTTATAACGATTGGAATGTGTTGGCGGTTGGTTGAAGACTAAATTTTTATATACTCCACTGCCAGGATAGCCATAACCATCAAAGTTATGGCCTTTAATCCCGTAATCTTCGGGTACGGATTTAGTACCTACGTGCCATTTCCCTACAACATAAGTGTTATAGCCAGCTAGTTTACCGATATTCGGTTTTTCTTGGCTAATTTCACCTGTACCGCCTTTTTCCCCATTCTTAATAATGCCGTGAGACGACGGCATTAATCCGGTAAAAAGTGAAGTGCGTGCAGGACCGCAAACAGACGCTGGAGTGAAGGCGTTATTAAAGCGAACGCCATCTTTTGCCAAACGATCTAAATTCGGGGTTTTCACAATTTGGTGACCATAAGGCCCCAACATATCTTTACGAATTTGATCCAGTAGAATATAAATAATGTTCATTATTTAGCCTCTTTGTCTCGTACAACAAATAACACGATAATTTGTAACACCGCCCATACGCCTAGCACCATTGATGGATTGCCAGATTCTGATGCCATACCAAGTGGTGAAAGGAAAGTGTAAAGCGCAAGTAAACCTAAGATTAAAGATACGCTGGTTACTTTTAAGTATTTCCAGTTAGTTAAATCTACGTTACCTAAGTTTTCTTTGTTTTCAATGTAAGGTTCACGGCGTAAGAATTGACCTAAGATGAGCATTAATACGACATCAAATAAGAATAATCCGCCCATAACATACACAAAGTTGATTTTGACATTAAACACCCAAACGATGCAGAAGTACAAGATAACGTGAGCAAGTAAAGCGATGCGTGCCGCTTTGCCAGATACAGTTTTGTTAAACATACCTACGGCAAATAAAGCAACGATTGGAATATTCACAAATCCTGCGAAACGTTTAGTGATTAAGAAGATACCATCTGTACCAAACATGAGTAACGGAGCGAAAATCATAGTAACAATGGCCATAATGGTAGAAACTTTTTTCGCGTAAGAAATTAATTCTTCTTCTGACCGCACTTTTTTGCTGATAGAAGGCAATAAGTCTTTACAGTAAATGGTTGCTGCTGAATTTAAGAATGAGTTAAAGGTACTTAAAATTGCGCCAAATAATGCAGCAATAAAGAAACCTTGTAACCAAGTTGGCAATACTTTGTTTACTAATAATGGATAAGAGGCATCAATTGGATTTACGCCTTCACCTAAAATATGAAAACTCAATAAACCAGGAAGGTTTAAAATGATCGGTAAAGTTAATAAGAATAATGCCGCGATCAAAATACCTTTTTGACCTGATTGTAAATCTTTCGCACCTAAGCAACGTTGTACGATAGCTTGGTTAGTTGTCCAATAGAAAAAGTGGACAACCATAATACCTGTGAAAATCGTTGGCCAAGGTGTGGCATCGGTTTCGCTACCAATCGCATTCCATTTTTCAATGTGCGTTGTTGTGATTGTGTGTAAACCTTCAGAGAAACTACCATCGCCTAAATACATCAAGGCAAAGAATGGTACAAGCAATGCGCCAATGACTAAAATCACCGCATTGATCGTGTCTGATACCGCCACTGCTTTCAAACCACCAAAAATTGCGTAAATAGCCCCAACAACGCCAATCGCAATGACCGTGTAAGTTATAGCTGCCCCATAGCTTAAGCCAAATGCGGTTTCTAAGTTGAAGATTTTATTGAAGGCGATTGCACCAGTATAAAGTGCGGTTGGAATTACGATGAAAAGATAAAACACCAAGAATAATGTTGACATAATCAAGCGTGTTTGACGGTCAAAACGGCTTTCAAAAAACTCTGGCACTGTTGTGTAACCGTTACGCAAATATTTCGGCAACATATAAAGTGCCAAGAAACAAAGCGGAATAACCGTTGGAACTGTCCATGCGATAATGGAAAAGTTTCCTTTATAAGAGACCGCATTTACGCCGATCAGTTGTTCTGTTGAGAGTGAAGTTAATACCATTGAGCATCCTATCACTAACCCACCTAAACCACGGCCAGCTAAGAAATACCCTTTGGATGTACTTAAATCATCCCCTTTTGTTTTTAACCAAGAAATATAAGCAACCACACCAGTTACAATGAGGAAGCTGAGTATCGTCATGAGCATATGTTGTCCTCCCTATATCGATCAACATAGCGTAAAGATAATATAACGCTCTCTAAAGGGTTATGATAATTGTCATATTAAGATTGTGAGGTGGATCACAGAAATAATAATTGAAGATAAATTCAATGGTTTTTATTTTCTGGCAGTTGAAAAAACAATAAAAATGCGATCAAAAAACCATAAAAATTTTGACCGCACTTTGATTAGAATCCTATTCGTCTTGTCGTTGCAGAAAACGCTGGTTTCACTTCACATTCTCCTTGTAATGCGCTCAACCAATCCTGTACTTTCTGAAAAGGCGAAAATTGGTGACGACGAGCCACTGCAACAAAATCTCCAGGCGTCAGCAAATTAAGCGATTCAATCTGACTTAAATCCTCTTTCGATAACAACGGCAACCCTAAAATTTCAGCCTGCTGTTTAGCAAAATCTAAACGTTGTTTGAGCGTTAAATAATCAAACTTCAATTTTAAATCAAAACGGCGTAAGGCTGCTGGATCAAGCACCTCAATTAAATTTGTTGATACCACCATCAAGCCTTCAAAGCGTTCAATTTGTGTCAACATTTCATTCACTTGAGAACGCTCCCAACTTCGATTGGTGCCTTCTCGAGAAAATAAGAATGTATCCACTTCATCTAGCACTAATAATGCATTATCAGCTTTCGCTTGCTCAAAAGCTTGTGCGATATTCCGTTCTGTCCCGCCCACATAAGGATTAAGCAGATCAGAGCCTTGTCTTAGCAATAGCTGCATGTCCAACTGTTCCGCAAGCCACGCAGCCCAAGCAGTTTTTCCTGTTCCTGGCGGGCCATAGCAACAAATCCGTCCTTTTTTCGACTGTTTTAACCCTTCACTAATACGATGAATATTGTCATTACAAGCCACATAATCCAAGTTGTAGTCGGCTTTGCCTAAAACAAGCGGTTCAATTTTCGGTTTATTTTGCGATTTTAACGTTTGATTAAACATCATGAGCAAAGTCTCAGCAAAATTTGATGTATTGAGTTCCTTTGCCACCTGAATTGTGCGGCTTAAAATCGCAGGTGTTAATGACCGCACTTTAGCAAAATGTTGTACATAAGCCGGACTTAATTTTCCCTCAGTCAGTTGCGTAATCAGTGCTGACTTATTTTTCAATGGCAAATCTGGCATTTCTAAAATTAAATCAAAGCGACGTAAAAAAGCAGGATCTATGCCAGAAACTGAATTCGATAACCATATCATCGGCACGTTATTGTTTTCCAATAACTGATTCATCCAAGCTTTATTTTTCTGCGCTACTGAACGTTCAAAAAAACCGGCACGAAAAACATCTTCTATTTCATCAAAAATCAATAACGAAGATTGCCCTTCTAACACCTTTTGCGCAAAACGACATTTATTCAAACGATCTTCAGCGCTAATCACATCCCCATCTTCATCCATGTAGGTAATATTATTTACCGAAACGCTCAACACTTTCCCCAACAAAGTGGCCAACTCCGTTTTGCCTGTACCTGGCGCACCATAAATTAAAATATTCGCCCCCTTTCTATGAGTCGCAAATGAGGACTGAAGATAATCCAGCATCATTGTTTTCATCTCATTTAAATAAGCAAAATCTTCTAAACTCAAACTAGGCTCAATAGCTGGTTTTGTACAAACTTTTAATAACACCTGTTCATTTAATGGTTCTGAGATGAATTCATCAAAATCTAACATTTTTCCCCAATCCAAATAGTCATGGAACCTATCTGGATTATAGTTTCGTTCAAGCAAGCTATAACCTAATAGTTTTCCCTTATCTTTTAAGGCTGAAATAATGTCTGATTTTGGCAAACCAAATAAATTTGATAATAACTCACTTACCCCTATTAAATTAGATTTTGGTAATGCCTCGCTCAATTTTTTCAACGGCTCATCTAAGCGTAACTGAACCGATAAACGGAAAAGCGTCTGCTCAGTAGTATTCAATGATAATAATTGGGTCAGCGTATCAATATTTTGTTGAATAATTGGATTCTCGTTTACGCAAAGAGCGGTCAATTTTGGCAACGTTTTATTTCGTGCTTGTAATAATTTTTTTACTTTCGAACGGAAATCATCGCAACGCTCCATTTCACTCGGTAAACCTAAAGCCGCTGCAATATTGTCATAGTGCCAAACATTTTCATTAAAAACCTCTGAGAATCCTTGATATTCTAATAAAAGTTGCAACATTAATTTTTCGGTATAAGGGGAAACTGATGGTGGGTTAAGTTTGAATTTAGACATAATCATTACTCCAATAAAAAATGCTCAAACCTAATAGGTTTGAGCATAGTTTAAAAAGTAGAGCGACAGATTGTGTCGTTAGGAATCAGCTTTGGATAAAGGTTGATTTAGAATTTCGAGCATTTTTTCTCCATGTCCTTTTATCTCGTTTTCTTCCCATTTATCATAACTCATCATTATGGCTTGTTTTAAGCTATCGTATTCATTATTAGTATAGTGTTTCTTTTTCTCTTCTGGAGAAGAATTACCTAAGCTAGAATTTTTACTTTGAGAAAGTAGATACAAATTACCAAAATCATTTAATCCTGACTCTAATTCATCTCCAACACTAGGATGTTGTGGATAATGATGCTCTACTGAACTTCTAAATGTAAATCTAAATTTTTTCCAAATAGCCTCTTTATTTTTAATAGTTAACCATTTGTCATTTTCTGACAAAATTTCTACTTTTTGTTCTTGTTCTTGTTCTTGTTCGTGGAAAAATTTCCATAACTGATAATCTAATCGATTAAATACAAAATTAGGAACAGATACACCATAACCCCACTTTTCATCAGAAGAAAAACAAATTTCTTCTTTATCTAAAATAATATTTGTAATATCTTTTTCTTGGCAATTATTACCAAAATAGAATTTATCACAAAGTTCTTCTAAAAATTTAATATAATCACTTTGTTCAATATTATCTCTATTATCAAATAACCAACGTAACACAGCGTATAACCAGTTTTTATAAATACGAGATGGGTTAGAAACATGGAACATTGAAAGTAACATCACGGCTTTTTTTGTAGGATCTGCATCATTAAGTGCTTCATCATCATTTTTATCTAAATTATTGTCGACAGACACATTTTTATAACTACCAAATGCATTTTTATAGTAGTAATAACCTGATTCTCCTTTAACTACTTTCCATAACGACCAGTTTTCATAATCAGTTCGAATCATATTAGATTTAATCACATATAAATCAAATAAATAACGACAAACCAATAATGTATAAATAAATATTCTAACTTTTTTAGGCTTTCCTTCAAACTTACCTTCAAATGATTTTAATAGTAACTTTTCATCTAATGAAACATTGCATGGATCATTTTTTGTAGAATATTTATACTTATCAAACATTTCTAAATAAATTCGTAAAACATGCATTAAGAAATTAGGAAAATCAATTACTGAAGTAAATTCACCATCATATTTATCCTGTGATTGTTCTTCATTTTTTTCTATTTTTACCTCAGCCTTAATAAGTTTTACGATACTATTTTCAGATTCTTCAGAATTTTCAGAATTTTCAGAATTTTCAGAATTTTCATTCAAAATAGTCTTAAAAAATCCACGTACTTTTCTCCAATCACCATCTAAAATGACTTCTTTTAATTCAGAATCAACCCCCATCACAACATAACGACTCATATCTGAGCATGCATCCCAGATTTTTGCAAATAATGATTGCTCAATAGGTGTTGGCAACACTTTCATCAAACGAGCTTTTAGAATTTCATGCTTTTCAAGCTGTTCTCCGCGGGTATTCATAATTTCGAAATAATGGTTTAAATCTGTGCCTTCTGGCACTTCAGTTCGGATAATTTCAACTTTATCCAAAAGGAATTTTACAATTTCATCTTTATTATTCCCCCATCCATCAATTACTTTCTTAATTGTTTTTAATGCTTGTGAAAAATTACTTGGTAATTTTTCAGAATTAAGATTAGATAATGCTTGTTCAGATTCATCTCGATGTTCAAAACAAACATTTCTAAAAACTAATTTGTCAAGATGATGCATTATTAACGTAAGTGTTGTTAGTCTTTGCTGGCCATCAATCACTTCAAAATCATCATTTTCTCGGCGATAGACAACTAAGCTTCCAATATAATAATTTTTATCTTGTTCTTTATTTTTTTCACAAGCATTTTTTATATCTTGAAGTAATGAACTAATTTCATCATCACCCCAAGCATAATTACGTTGGTAGATTGGAATAATATAGTTACATTTATTATCATTATCAAATAAATCAGACACGGTTAATGTTTTTACATATTTTATATTATTAGTCATCTTATACTCCAAAAACTTCTCTTATTTTACCATCTATATTTCCATTTACATTTGGAAAAGCTACTGTATCTTCACTTAACGGGAGTCTTGAAGGGTATTTTAATACTTGAGATGGTGTTAAAGAACGCTCTATATGGGAAAGTAATCCGCTTTTTGAGCAAGCTTCATCTTCTACTGTTTTAAATGGGATACGTTGATGTTTAAAACGAATCAGGTAAACCCATAAAAATGCTTTACTTATAAATTCATCTAAATATACTTCACCAAACTTATCAAAATAGAATAATACGGTACATTCGAATAAATTTTTCAAATATTTATCCCCTACTCGATAGCAATAATCTTGATTATTGAGAAAAGTATTTACGCCTTTTTCTATATCTTTACCGTTGATTTTTTTCACTTTATCAACAAGCCCACTTCCTTCTTTAAATAATTTTTCATAACTTTCAGAATAATACTGAATATAATCAAAAAATTGCTCACCATTTATTAACGTTTGTATCGTTTGAAAACTTGTTTTCACAAATCTTGGGTGATACAACATAGGGTTTTGTTGAGCTAATTTCTCTACAGCCTTTGTTGCAAATAGTGGGCTAAGATAAGGATAGTTAGTACTTTCTGATACGCCTTTAAATGTCTCAAGTTCATCCGATGTAAAAAACTCTCCGCTTTCTTGATAGTGCCATCGGCGTAATCTAAAAAGAATATAGTTGATAATTTTATCTAAATTATTAATTTCTTGAGAAAGTGCAGATTTCTCCCAACGTTCAACACAATGATGGATAATCTCTTTTGGTTTATCTTTCATTTCTCGTAAATGATAAGCTTTCAGCAAATCATAAGATTCTAAAGGTTTCCCTCTTGAGTTTTGTGAGTCAAAAAATTGGAAGGCTTCGTCTAAATCATCTAATTCAACATAAACCATCTCACAAATTTCTAAAATATAGTTTTTAAATTCTTCCTTATGGGAAATAGAATAATTTTTAATAAAATTATAATTATTAATTATATTATTCTTACTAATACTATGTGTTAAAGGTTGGTTCAATAGGTTATTTTCACTACTCAAACTATGAAGCAATAATGAAAGCGTAATTAAACGTTGTTGGCCATCAACAATATCGAAATTTTTTCCGTCTTTATGTATTACAACTGTCCCGATACGATAAACTTGTTCCTGATTACGAAAATGGGTAAGTAAATCATCAAGTAATTGTTGAACGTGTTTTATTGTCCATTTGTATGGTCTTTGATAGTCTGGAATTCTCAAATTTAATTTTAATATATCATTAATCTTAAGTATTTTTGCTTTTTCTTCACTCATAATAATTTTGGTTCCTTAGAATATTTTTATAATATAAATCAAAAAACACAGATTATAACTGATAAATCATCATAAAACCCTTGTTTTGCAACTAATTTACGACACACCGTCAATCTTGATTTATCATTATCATATTGTTTCCAAATCTTTTCTCTTACTTCAGCAGAAAGTCCATCTGTTAATCCATCAGAACACAGTAATAAACTTTCCCCTTGTTGAATTTCAATTTCCTGATAAAAGATTTTATCTTGAAATTCGGAATAATCCGCAACTAAACACGAAGAAACGCCACCATAAATCGTGGCGAAATCTTCCTCTTTTTTATCGGGAAAATCCGACAATAATTCAGAAAGAATTGAATGATCTTGGGTAATCTGTTGCCATTTACCTTGGGCATCAATTAAATAAGCACGACTATCGCCTACGCTGAGAATTTTGGCTTTACGGGTGATTTGATCAATTTCAGCTGCCACAAACGTGGTTGCTGAGCCAAAATAATCCTCTGCCAATTCTGCAGATAAATTGGATTGTAAATCGTAGATCGTTTGGCGACTTATGCTTTCCATTTGGCTTAACAATTGCATAGCCAACTTGCTCGCTTTTTCAGGTCGATTACTATTGGAAATACCATCTGCCACGCCCACAATAAAGTGCGGTCGGGTTTCAAGACATTTTTCAGCTGTTTTGAGTTTATATTGAAACACCGACTCGCCATTAAAAAGGGCATCTTGGTTGCGTCGCTTGTTGCTGCCAATTTGTTGGCAGAAGGTAATTTCGCAAAAATTTTCCATTATTCAATCGCTTGTTGAGAAGGATTTAGAAGACAATCAATCGCTTTTAACGCATCTAACGCCTTCATTTCGAGACTTAAAAAATGCATTTTCGGCACGCCTGCATCTTGTGGGTTAATACGGATAAATCTACCCTTTTTTGCTTTCGCCGTACGTTCAGAAAAGTGACGCACAGTTGGAATGGCTTTTCCTGCTCCCAGTTCGATGACGACGAGATTTTGCACTTCTTTTAACCACGATTCTAACCGCACTTTTTTTAAATCCTGATATTGACTTGCATAACTCCAATCATTAAACATTAGTACATTTTGACGAGCAAAGCCCTCACAATAAGGACAATGTGGTTTTTCACTGGTTAAACATAAGTTTTCATTATCCACGACAGGTTGAAAACTTGATGCAGACCAACTTAATCCTCGACAATTATTGACACACTGAAGACGCTCCAAAGTACCGTGTACTTCATAAACATGGCTATCATCAAAACCAGCCTTTTGAAAATGCCCATCAACATTACTGGTAAAAACAAAATATCCATGAGATTTAGATCCTGCCCAGCGTTTTAAAATCTGATACCCTTCGTGAGGAATAGTATTTCGGTATTGAACTAATCGATGTCCATAAAACCAATAAGCTAGTTCCTGATTATGCTTATAAGCTAGTGGCGTCGCGATGTCTTCAAAAGATATATTATGTTCTTTAAACATAGGATAAGCATTCCAAAATCCACCAACGCTGCGGAAATCGGGCAGCCCAGAATCCACGCTCATACCCGCGCCAGCTGTAATTAAAATGCCATCCGCTTTGCGAATAAGCTCCACTGCATAATTCAAATCATTTTTCATAATACTTTTCTCTGTCCATTTTTCATTGATGAAATAATACCCGCTTGTTCCAACTGTTCTAAAATTTGTCCAGCTCGATTAAAACCTAACATAAATCTGCGTTGAATCATCGAGCAAGATGCAACTTTTTGTTGTTGCACAAATTTTTTTACATCCTCAAAAAGTGGATCTCTTGCCATAATTACTTTCATTGCCATTATTTGCTCCTTTTTCTTAATTAAAGGCTTTATAAATATGTAAGAAGTAAAGAATTTCTCTTTATGGAGAAATTATATGAAAGGAAGCGACAACTTGTGTCGTTAGCGAATGTTGAAAGCGGTTATTTTTAGAAGATTTTTTGCAAATAAGATAATCTGTATTGCAATATGCATATTTATCTGTTTATATATACATATAGCTTATTAAGGAAAAGAATATGAATAACCAAAATCCGATTGAAATTTACCAAGCTCAAGATGGCACAACGCAAGTGGAAGTGAGATTTGAAAATGACACCGTTTGGCTTTCCCAGGCGCAGATGGCAAATATTTTTGATACTAGCTCAGATAACATAAGCCTACATTTAAAAAATATTTTTAATGAAGCAGAACTTGATGAAAATTTAACTACCGAGGATTTCTCGGTAGTTCGACAAGAAGGGAAAAGACAAGTTACTCGTAAGGTTAAACATTATAATTTGGATGCTATTATTTCTGTAGGCTATCGAGTGAAGTCTAAATCTGCAACAAATTTTAGAATTTGGGCAACTGCACGTTTAAAAGAATATCTGACTCAAGGCTATACTATTAACCAAAAACGTTTACAGCAAAATGCTCACGAATTAGAACAAGCACTTACGCTTATTCAAAAAACGGCAAATTCATCGGAATTAACGCTAGAAAGTGGTCGTGGATTAGTGGATATTGTCAGCCGTTATACGCATACGTTTTTATGGCTATAACAATATGATGAAGGTTTACTTGCCGAACCACAAACACAGCAAGGCGGTACATTACCGACTTATGCTGAGGCTTGTTCTGCACTAGCGGAGTTAAAATTTCAGCTAATGGCAAAAGGTGAAGCAAGTGATCTATTTGGACGTGAACGAGACAATGGCTTATCTGCGATTTTAGGCAATTTAGATCAAAGTGTGTTTGGTGAACCCGCTTATCCAAGCATTGAAGCGAAAGCAGCGCATTTACTTTATTTTGTCGTCAAAAACCATCCTTTTTCAGATGGTAATAAACGTAGTGGCGCATTTTTATTTGTAGATTTCTTACATAGAAATGGGCGTTTGTTGGATCATAATGGATACCCAGTTATCAATGATACTGGGCTTGCTGCACTCACTTTATTAGTTGCAGAATCTGATCCGAAACAAAAAGAAACGCTTATTAGGCTTATTATGCACATGCTTAAATATAAGCAAGATAAGTAATGATAAATAGCAACCGAAGTCGCTATTTGTCTATCAACGTTAAACTTAATAAAAAAATTATTTACATAATTCTTTTACTGACTCTACTAATGCTTCCATTTTATCGTAAGAATTAATGCCACTTGGGCCACCAAAAAATGGGCAAACACAAATTAAAGTATCATTGTACTTGCGATAGAAGATATTAAATTCTTTCAACGCTTTAGTTTCATATACGGCTTCTCCAGTAAAAAACTTAAAGAAGTTATCTTTTTCAGTGACTCCCGTACAAATAATCACTTTAGGATTACATTCATCTATAAGTTGACGATAAAAAGCACCACGATTTTCAACACACCATTCTCTATATTCATCGAATGTTTCAAATCCTGTCATCTTAATGAATTGTTCATTCCATTGAATTGATGCTCTATTTTTGAAATTGATTGGTAGCATATTTAGTTTAAAACCAATACCCTGTGGATAAAGCACATTATAAGTACTAACAAAATACTCATAGCTTTCACCACTTTTCCAATCTAAATTATAGTAGTACCACAAAAACCAACATAATTTTTGATTATATTGCGTAGTCCAACTACCATCAAAATCGTCCTCTAACCAAGAGTGCGGTATTAATTTAGGGCTTAAACTAAATTTCTTATAAAAATCATCAGGATAAGCTTCATCACCAATCCCCCATTCTAACCCACAAAACCAAACATCTGAGTTAGGATTTCCACCATCTCCACCAGCAAAAGATACCGCTACTTTTTTAAACTCTTCTGTTACCATTATTTTATCCTCATTATTTAAGTAGATTTGTCCAAATTCCTATGGTTTCTTCTTGAATTACGCCTTTTTCTTGACCTAATTTTATTGCCAGTTGCTGTAAACTTTTAGCCAACTCAGGATGACCGCAATAATTTAAACTACGAATGATGCGGGAAATCTTCTTACTTTCATGCCCAATATTGCGTAGCCAAACTTTACGTTCAGTTAATTCAGGTTTAGGGAATATTTTATTATCTTCACGATATAAACAGAAGTAATCCAGAATAATATCAATAGAATGTAAATATTTATTTTGAATTGCTTCATCTCCAATAAAAATAACCAGGTCTTCTTCGTTAAAAACCGGTACTGAACGATTCCATTTGGAGCTTTCAGTAACAGGCAAAAGCCAAGGAATATAAAAATAAGCATCGCCAATCATTCTTTTGGGCATCGCCCAAACATCTTGCAAAGATAAATTATATTGGTTTTTTCTTTGCTCTAAATAAAATTCAATTACGGGGTGCATACATTTCTCGTTAATTCATAAACAATAAAATAGCACAGCATAGCGACAATTCGTGTCGTTAAAAAATAACCACATAAAAATCGCTATTTGTTTAAAAAGTGCGGTCGTTTTTCTATGTATTTTTAACTTTCTCCAATAACTCGGCGACCACTTTCGGAACGCCCTCACCCGCTTTTTCTTTTATTGCGATAACTTGCTTACGAACAAATCCGGTATTGGGATTAGGATCGATCAAATAGATAAGTGAACCGTATGGAGCGAGATTTACCAATCCATTAGCTGGATAAACTTGTAATGAAGTGCCAATAACAATCACAATATCTGCCTTTTTCACTAACTTTTCTGCTTTAGGAAACATGGGTACATTTTCCCCAAAAAAGACTATATGTGGACGCATTGGATGACCGTGATTATCCTTATCCTCTAACAGTTGATCATCCAAACATGGAACAATGTAATCGGTATTAAAACTGCTGCGGGCTTTATTCAATTCACCATGTAAATGGAGTACGTTAGTACTTCCCGCTCGCTCATGTAAATCATCCACGTTTTGAGTGATTATATGAACTTCATAAAACTCTTCCAATTCAACCAAAGCCAAGTGTGCAGCATTTGGCTCTGCAGCTTGAGCATTACGACGTCGTTCATTATAAAACGCCAATACTTTTGCACGGTTTTTCTTTAGGGCTTCGGGCGTACAAACTTCTTCTACTTTATACCCTGCCCACAAACCATCTTCTGCTCTAAAAGTAGGAATACCACTTTCGGCACTTATGCCAGCACCGGTTAATACTACGCAAATTGGTTTATTTTTCTCTGTCATTTTTCAGGCTCCTTTTTGTTCTAAAATTTCATCAATCTGTCTATCTCTCGCCATCATGCCAAAAATATTCCCTGCTTTATAAAGCGGTTGATAAGTATAGGTTTCAATGTGCAAGAATGGCTTATCTGAAAGGCGTTGGAAATATTGTTTTAGCTGTGATTTTGAGCGTAATAACACTTCATATTCAGCTTGAAGATGAGCGCACATGGCATCAATACGCAATTTAAATTCATCACTGTGATAAGGACTGATAATTAAATAGACAGTTTTCTGTTCGGTTGTTGTTTCATCCGTATAAACACATGCCAAATTAAACACTTGCCATTTATAGCGATCAGCAAAAGCACCAATGACTCGGCTTTGCTCCTCATTTTCAACTTGCACAAGGGCGGCTGGCTTTTTCAAACAATCTTGCAAAATATCACTTGGTGTAAAAGGCCCACAGCCTAAGTAAGATAAGACGCAATTCCAATTAGGAAACTGTTCTGTACCAAAATGAACATGTTCGCCTTGAAATTTGCCAGCACCATTTTTAGTGCGATCATCAATTAAATAATCGCCTTGGTTGAGATTTTTATGATGGGATAAAATCAATCGTTTGTATAAGGCTGAACCTTTTTCTTCGCCGAAATAATGTTGAATCCATTTTACTTTATCACTCCAAGCGGAAGGATTATGCCAAGGCGCAGTAGAAAGCACATAAATATGATATTTTCTCATCAATTTATGTATAGCCGAAATCGCGTTAGGCATCGGCTCCATTAAGCTAAAAATACCCTCGACTTCATCATATCGACCTTCATATTCTTGCTTGGTTTTATCATCTAGTTTTGCAATACCTGATGGGAAATCTACCATCACATTATCCATATCAATGTACACAATCTGTTTCATTTGAATGTCCTCTCTTCAGATAGATTTATCATAAAGCACAAAGCGACAATTTATGTCGTTATACTGTTTCTTCTAAATATACACGCTCAATTTCTTGATAATTTTCACCAAAGTGAGCGATCCACCAATCCAGCATTTGGCTTTCGATCACAGTTGCTGAAATTTCATAATCATCCCCAGAATCTTTTACTGTTTGATCTGTTGATAATGGTGTTTCTGTTAAAAATCCACCAATATCTTTATTAATGCGGAAAGTTAATCGAATTTTTCGACCATAGGTAAAACCAAACTTTTGGCTTTCTACATAAGATTTCAAATTAAAATCAGGGCGTTCAAATATCATTGTACTCACTGTTACCTTAAGCAAACGATGCAAAGCAAGGTGTAAAATATCGCCATTCTCATATTGTGCGACTAAATAGCTACTTGGTCCTTGTTGTACCAAAGCCAATGGCTTGACCTGAGCCTTATGTTCTTTACCGTGAATACTCCGATAATGCACCTGTAAAAATCGATTTTGATAAAGTGCGGTGCTAATTTGAGAAAAAATTTCTGGATTGATTTTGGCAGGTAATAACGGCTGACTAGTTGGCGCAATAGCAACTTTATTAAGCCATTCTGCCCCTGATTTTTTATGGCTGTCATAAACCAAATTATATTCGGCCTGTTGAAAGAACGCCTCCATTGAGCTCATAATACTAGAAGGTAAAATGCCATTGAGATATTGTTTAGCAAGCATAAGCACAAGTGATTGCTGTTCATTTAAAATCGGTAAATCCAAGCCTTTAGCATTTGATTTCCATCGATATCCATAAGGTTTATCACGCATATCTCGCTCAATTTCAAACTGTTGAGATAAGCTTTCTAGCTGGCGCTGAATTGAACGAATATCACGTTGAACGCCAATATCAGCAAGTTTTTGTAAGATTTCTTCTGCAGTAATAAAACGTGTTTTTGGAATAAGGCGTAAAATTTCAAGTTGAATTTGAAGTGCGGTTAAGTTTGAGGGCATTTTTATCTCCCAAATTTGAAAAAAATCATTATAAAAAATGCTGGAAAATTCCAGCATTATACTTTCTAAATTCGTCTTACTTGCCAGAAGGCTTTCGACCAATAAGGGTTATTCATTGAAGAATAGACAACGCCCCCTCTGGTGGAAGCATGAAGAAATTTGTCTTCTTTTACATAAATCCCCACATGATAACCATTAGGGCCTCGGCCGGTTTTAAAGAAAATTAAATCACCCGTTTGAATATCTTCTTTGCGAACGTGTTTACCATAATTGGCTTGTTCAGTTGTGCTTCTTGGCAAACGAAGATTAAAACGATCGAAGAAAGTTTTCTGCACAAAACCGGAACAATCTACGCCACGACGTGAAACACCGCCGAGCACATAAGGTGTACCCGCCCATTCATGTTGTTGTTCGCTCAACATGGCTATAGCCATAATAGGATCACCGATTTGACCTTTATAGTTCATCGCATAATCATCGTTTTGAAAACTGGAACAAGCGAATAAAAACAACGAGACAGTAGCGATTAAAAATGATTTATATACTTTCATACCTTTTCATATGAAAAGTGCGGTAGACATTCACCGCACTTTTTGTTGCTTACTATTTAGTTTTTTCCACACGAGCACGTAACTTTTGCCCTGGTTTAAATGTCACCACTCGGCGAGCAGAAACTGGAACGACATCACCAGTTTTCGGGTTACGACCTGGGCGCGATGACTTATCACGTAGTTCAAAATTACCAAATCCTGATAATTTTACATCATGACCAGATTCTAGCGATGAACGAATCTCTTCTAAAAAGTTCTCCACCACATTTTTCGTATCGTGTTTAGATAACTGATATTTATTACTTAAATATTCAATAATATCAATTTTGGTTATCGTAGCCATATTAATCCCTTAATTCAGCATTAAAGCGTTGTTTTACCTCCGCTAATACTGCTGAAATCACTGCATTAATTTCTTCATCTTCAAGTGTTTTTTCATTATCTTGGACAGTCAAGCTAATCGCTAAACTCTTATAGCCTTCAGCGACGCCCACACCTTGATATACATCGAACAAATTCACTTGCACCAATTTTTCACCGCCTGCTTGTTTACATGCTGCGATCAATTCCCCTGCTGGTACACTATCCGCGACAACTAAAGCTAAATCACGACGGTTTGCTGGGAATTTAGAAATTTCTTTTGCTTGCACCACATTACGTGCCGCAATTGCATTCCAAAGAATTTCAAATACAAAAGTTTTGCCATTTAATCCTAGTTTTTGGCTAATAGATGGATGAATTGCACCAATAAAACCAATTTCTTGACCATCTAATTCAATAGCAGCAGATTGACCAGGGTGTAATGCATCAAATTGTTTTGCAACAAAACGAACTCTATTACCCCCTTCAGTTAAAGAAAGTACTGATTCTAAATCGCCTTTAAGATCAAAGAAATATACAGATTCTGCTTTACCTGCCCAATGTTCAGATTTTGCCGTTCCAGTAATTACCGCACTTAAAACAAATTCTTGACGTACGCCAAATTCAGCATTGGCATCTGGCACAAAACGCAATCCTGTTTCAAATAAACGAACACGAGATTGTTGGCGATTTTGGTTATAAAGCACTGCACCTAATAAACCACTGATTAAAGACACGCGCATTGCTGACATTTCCACAGAAATAGGATTTGGCAATACAAGTGCTTCTTGATGTGGATGTAATAAACTTTGAATTTTTGGATCCACAAAGCTATAAGTAATGGCTTCTTGATAATCTGCATCCACAAGTGCGGTCTTAATTCGAGCTAAATCTAAATCAGATTCTTTGTGCTCACGCATGCGGAGATGCGCTAATGGCGCATTGTTTGGAATGCTGTTATAACCATAAATACGCGCCACTTCCTCAATTAAATCTTCTTCAATTTCAATATCAAAACGCCAGCTTGCAGAAGTTACCGTCCAAATATCATTTGCATAAGTAACATCGAAACCAAGACGATGGAAAATTTCTGTTACGCTTTCTGTTTCAATATGATGACCTAAAAGTGCATCTAATTTACTACGGCGAAGTTGAACTGTATTGACTTTAGGAAGATGGGTTTCACTGCTTGCTTCACAAATATCACCCGCTTCACCACCACAGATTCCAAGCAATAATGCGGTTGCTCGTTCCATAGCTTTACGGGCTAATTCAAAATCCACACCACGTTCAAAACGGTGTGATGCATCCGTATGTAAACCATATTGTCTTGCACGGCCTGCAATCGCTAATGGGGCGAAAAATGCGGATTCTAAAATCACATCTTTCGTTTCGCTATTCACTCCACTTGCAGCACCACCAAAGATCCCTGCCATTGCTAAAGGCCCATTTTGGTCGGCAATTAATAAAGTATTTGATTGAAGTTTTGCTGTTGAACCATCTAATAATACTAATTCTTCACCTTCTTTTGCTAAACGAACTTGAACGGGTTGTGCAACTTTAGCCGCATCAAACGCGTGCATTGGCTGACCAAGCTCAAGCAAAATGTAGTTAGTAATATCAACAATCGGATCAATAGAACGAATGCCACAACGACGCAATTTTTCTTGCATCCACATTGGCGATTCAGCCTTCACATTAACGTTTTTCACCATACGTAATAAATAACGCGGGCACTCTTCTGGTGCTTGTAAATCAATTTGAACTTTATCAGAAATTGTTGCTGGCACCGCTGCAAAGTGAGGTTGATTTACTGGCTGTTTATTTACCACACCAATTTCACGCGCAATACCTGCAATGCTCAAACAATCCGCACGGTTTGGCGTTAAGCTAATTTCGATGGCATTATCGTTTAAACCTAAATATTCACGTAAATCTGTACCGATTGGTGCATCAAGTGGCAATTCAATAATACCATCCGCTTCAACATCAATACCTAATTCAGAAAATGAACAAAGCATCCCTTCTGATGGTTGACCACGTAATTTCGTTTTCTTAATTTTGAAATCGCCAGGTAATACCGCACCTTCTGTTGCGCAAGCGACTTTTAAGCCTTGACGACAATTTGGTGCGCCACACACGATATCCAATAAACGATCGCCGCCTACGTTCACTTTAGTTACACGTAATTTATCCGCATCTGGATGTTGTGCGCATTCCACCACTTCACCAACAACGACACCATTAAATGTACCCGCAACGGCTTCTACACCATCCACTTCTAAGCCAAGCATGGTAATTTGCTCGCATAATTGCTCGGTTGAAACGGATGGATTCACCCATTCTCTTACCCACTGTTCACTAAATTTCATTTGTTGTTATCCTTTTAATTCAAATCCGAGAAATTACTTAAATTGTTTTAAGAAACGTAAGTCATTTTCAAAGAAGGAACGTAAATCTGTTACGTTATAACGTAACATTGTTAAACGCTCAACGCCCATTCCCACGGCAAAACCAGAATATTCATTCGGATCAATACCAACGTTACGCAACACATTTGGGTGTACCATACCGCAGCCCAACACCTCTAACCATTTACCGTTTTTACCCATCACATCCACTTCGGCTGAAGGTTCGGTGAATGGGAAATAAGATGGACGGAAACGCACTTGTAAATCTTCTTCAAAGAAAGCACGTAAGAAATCGTGTAATAAGCCTTTCAATTCTGTGAAATTTGCTTTTTTATCCACATAAAGGAGTTCAATTTGGTGGAACATTGGCGTATGCGTTTGATCGTAGTCATTACGATACACACGTCCCGGAGCCATAATACGAATTGGTGGCTGCATTTTTTCCATAGTACGAATTTGCACGCCAGACGTTTGGGTTCGGAGTAATAATTCTGGATTAAACCAGAAAGTATCGTGATCGGCACGTGCTGGGTGATGTTTAGGAATATTTAAAGCATCGAAGTTGTAATAATCACTTTCAATTTCAGGGCCATTTTCAACTGAAAAGCCAAGTTCTGAGAAAAATTTTGTTACACGATTAATCGTCATGGTAACTGGGTGTAAGCCACCTGTTTCAACTTTGCGACCGGGCAAACTCACATCCACACGTTCTTTTTCTAATTTTGCGTTAAGTTCAGCCTGTTCCCACTCCGCTTTTTTTGCATTTAAAAATTCTAACGCAGCTTGTTTTGCTTCGTTAATTTTTGCGCCCATAGCTGGACGTTCTTCTGCTGACACATTACGCAATTCTTGCATTAATTGAGTAAAATGCCCTTTCTTACCAAAATATTCGACACGGATTTCATCCAAAACCGTTAAACTTTTATCCTGAATGGATTCTATCGCTAATTTTGCTTTCTCGACAAGCTCGTTCAGATGTTGCATAGTTTCCCCTGCTTCTCTTTTCTCTATAAAATAAAAAACCGAGTAATGATAATACCAAGCACTTAAAAAGTAAAAGAATAATACGAAAAATCATTGGTTTATCAAAAATAAAAATGGAATAACGTTATCGCTATTCCATTTTTTCTTATTACCAACAAAATCGTTCATTCACAAAATTTTCTGACCGCTCTTTTTGCCATTTTTCTTTATTTTTTGGATTAGCAAAAAAACGTGCTTGTTCCTGTAAACGTTGGACTAATTTTTCTTCTGCTTCTTTTAACGCTTTTTGACGATCTACAAATTTTGCGGGTAATGCTGGTAAGAAAATCACTTCATAAGGATGCATAATTGTCCATTTCACTGCATTTTCGGCAGCACGACTTTGTTTATCAAAATTACAAAACGCATAAGCATTAACAAACTGCCCCACTACATGGCTGAATCCTGTATTATCCTGCACCGTTTGTTTTGGTAAATCCAACACATAAAGTGCGGTGATCAAACGATTTTGTCCACGATAAAACCAAGTAACGGCTTCATCTCTTAAACCAAAATCGTAAGCCCGAGCGGCTAACGTGAACATCGTCATGGGTGAAATACGAGCTGGATTTTCTTCTACAAATTTCACCGCACTTTTATAACCTTTTATCGTATTTTCACGTAGTATAGGATCAATTTCTTTATGTACAAATACATTTTCTGCTTTTCCATTTTCAGCAGAATAATAAGGTTTGATATAAACATCCACCGTCTTCACCGGTTCTTTGCTAATAGAACTACAAGCAGTAATAAAAAGTGCGGTTATAAAACACAGTATTTTTAACATATGGATTTTCCTTATATAATGCCCAGCAAATTTCACTGCATTGTTATTATGAAAATTCATCTAATCTACAGTCAAACCACATTAGAATTCAATAATGAAACAAATTTACTTGATCATCTCGAGAAAAATAATATTCACCATGAATATCAATGCCGTAGTGGCTATTGTGGTTCTTGTCGTGTAAAGATCAAAAAAGGCAAGGTATCCTATAAAGATACGCCCCTTGCCTTTATTCAACCTGATGAAATTTTATTATGCTGCTGTCACGTAGAAAGTGACATTGAAATTGATTTATAAATTATTTAAATCTAATACATCCGTCATATCAAATAAGCCATTCGCCTTATTTTCTAACCATTTACCAGCTCGCACTGCGCCATTAGCAAATGTCATACGGCTTGATGCTTTATGGGAAATTTCTACACGTTCTCCAATATCTGCAAACCAAACCGTGTGTTCTCCCACCACATCCGAAGCGCGAATAGTAGAAAAACCAATTTCATCACGTTTACGTTCGCCTGTGATTCCTTCGCGGCAGAACACCCCGTGCGTTTTTAAATCGCGACCTAAGGTTTTCGCGATATGTTCGCCCATAGAAAGTGCGGTGCCAGATGGCGCATCGACTTTATGACGGTGATGTGCTTCGATCACTTCAATGTCGCAATAATCGCCCATCACTTTTGCCGCTTTTTCTAAAAGCTTGAAGACTAAATTCACGCCAACACTGAAATTTGATGCAAACACAATAGCAATTTGATCTGAAGCTGCTTTAATCGCTGCTTTACCATTTTCATCAAAACCTGTTGTACCGATCACCATTTTTTTATAATTTGCTACGCAAAATACAATATGTTCAAGGGTGCCTTCTGGTCGAGTAAAATCGATTAATAAATCGAATTTATCTTTTTGGCTTTCAAGATCGTCTGAAACTGTTACACCAAGTTGACCAATTCCCGCCAATTCTCCCACATCCGTCCCGACTAAAGATGATCCTTTGCGTTCAAAAGCTGCACCTAGTTCTACTCCTTCCGCAGAATGGACCGCTTGAATTAATTGACGCCCCATTCTTCCGCCAGCACCAGCGATTGCAATTTTTAATGTCATGTTACTTCCTTTTTTATTAATGAATTATTTCGTTGATGCCGCTATAAACAAGCATACAACCAAAAAATAAAAATACAATACCTGCCATATTATCAATATAACGGCTGTATTGACTGTATAAACGCTTGGCAATATTACGTGAAAAAATCAATGAAATCACATAAAAATAACAAAATGTTTCTACCACAATCACTATAAAAGCCAAGATAATTTGCCACATTTCAGTGATATTTACCAAGACAAGCGACATCACGCTACTAAAATACACCACGACTTTTGCATTGGATAAATTCACTAAAAGCCCTTTCACAATTTCTTTTTTGATCGTGGTTTGATGATTAAATTCGGTATCAGAGTGCGGTTCAAATTGAGCGTGTTTTTTGCTGCGGGCCATTAAAAAACCGATATATGCTAGGTAACTACCGCCTAGCAACATAATCACGCCATGTAATGCAGGAATAGTAACGAATAACACCGCCAATCCCAACATAGAAAGCATTCCCCAAAAGGCGATGCCAAGCGTTATGCCTAAAATGCCACAAACTGTATTACGACGAGAGTTACTTGCCGCCATTCGGCTTACATAGAAGAAATCAGGGCCTGGCGTCATTAAGCCAAATAAATGCACAATGATTAAATTCAGCATCACAACATCCAATATTGAATAGCAAATACGACAATCACGGCATAAATTGCCGCTAATACATCATCGACCATAATGCCAAAACCACTTTCTAGTTTTTCGTCAAAATAACGAATTGGGAACGGTTTTAAAATATCGAAAAAGCGAAATAACGCAAAAGCAGACAAAATCCATTGCCAAGATAATGACGGGATCGCCGCTAATACAATAAATACACCGACAAATTCATCCCAGACGATAGAACCATGATCGTGCACGCCCATATCTGCTGTGGTTTTTTGACAAAGATAGCAACCGAATAGAAAACAAAGTGCGGTAAAAATTAAAAAGATTTTTACACCTAACAAAGAAAGCAAAATCACGCCTAACATTGTTCCAGCTAAACTCCCCCAAGTACCGGGAGCAGGATGAATTAAGCCCGAGCCAAAACCTACGGCAAGCAAATGAATAGGATTTAAAAGAGAGATTTTTTTAAGAGGATTATTTTCTGTCATTTTTATTCCTTAAAATGATCGAAACCACTTGAAAACGTAATATCCACAGGTTTTCCATCACGTAAAAAATGGATCGAAAAGTCACCGCACTTTTCAGTGATTTTACCAATGCAAGTACAAGGCACGTTCAGTTTTTTCAAGCGTAATTCTAATTCATCTTTATATTCGGGCGGTATGGTAAAACAAAGTTCATAGTCTTCGCCACCACTTAAGGCAAATTGTTCCGCTTGAGTGCGATCATATTTGTTTAAAATCGATGATGAAAGAGGTAAAGCAGAAAGTTCAACTTCTGCGCCACATTGACTTCGTTCAAGAATATGGCCTAAATCAGAGATTAACCCATCGGAAAGATCAATGGCAGCATGAGCTATATCAATTAATGCTCGCCCAAGTTCAATTCTAGGTGTGGGTCTAATATGTCGTTGTTGCAAAAAAACATCATCAGAATCAACCGCACTTTTGTCCGATAAAATTTGCGTTAAACCTGCCGCGCTATCGCCTAAGGTGCCTGAAACATAAATTAAATCGCCGATTTGTGCTTTATGCCGACAAATTCCTTTGTCTTTTTCGACAAAGCCTTGTGCCGTAATCGTAATAGACAAATTACCTTTTGTAGTATCACCGCCAATTAATGTGACGTTGTATTGTTTTAACGTGTGCAATAAACTTTGGCTAAATGTTGAAATCCAATTTTCATCTACATTTGGCAAAGTTAATGCCAGAGAAACCCATTTTGGCTGTGCCCCCATTGCAGCAAGATCACTTAAATTTGTTGCAACCGCCTTATAAGCCAAGTCCTCAGGTGAAATGGTTGGTAAAAAATGCGTATTTTCCACCATTGTATCGGTCGTAATGGCAAGCTGATAATTCTCTGGCACGGAAACCAGCGCACAATCATCGCCAATAGATAATTGAACGGAATCATCAACTAATATTTGTTGCTGAAAATATCGTTTAATTAAATCAAATTCACCCATTGCCATTTTTCACCTATCTTATAAAAGAAAAGGCACGCGTTAAAAATGCGTGCCATTTTCAGTTTAAAAGGATTATTTACGCCCTAATGCAGGTGCGATTTTATCAAGTACGCCATTGATATATTTATGACTTTCATCTGCACCGAATACTTTTGCCACTTCAATTGCTTCATTGATAACCACTTTATATGGCACATCTAACTCGAAGCGTAATTCATAAACAGCCAGACGTAAAATTGCAGTTTCAATAGGATCAAGCTCATCAAAAGCGCGGTCAATATAAGGCGAAATTGAAAAATCAACGGTTTCAATATTTTCTACTGTTTGACGAAATAATTTACGGAAGTAAGGTTTATCTACCCCATCCATATCTTGATCTAACACAAAGGCTAATTCAACTTGTTCTGCAGTATTGCCAGATACCGCCCAAGAATACAAAGCTTGAACAGTACATTCACGCGCACGACGACGAGCAGAAGGCTTTTTCACTTGTTTTTGTTCTGTCATGATTTATGCCGCATCAATTTGTTGAATAAGATTAACCATTTCAAGTGCGGTTAAGGCTGCTTCTGCACCTTTATTTCCTGCTTTAGTACCAGCACGTTCAATCGCCTGTTCAATATTTTCTGTGGTTAATACCCCAAAAGCGACAGGGATTTCAGCATCCATTGCAACTTTTCCTAAACCGCTGCTCGCTTCCCCTGCGACATATTCAAAGTGTGCAGTACCACCACGGATAACTGTACCTAATGCCACAATCGCATCAAATTTTTTACTTTCAGCTAAACGACGAGCAACTAATGGCAACTCATACGCGCCTGGGGCACGCACGATAGTGATATTTTCATCTTTCACTTGGCCGATACGTTTTAATGCATCAATTGCGCCTTCTAATAAACTTTCATTAATAAAACTGTTAAAACGAGCAATTACTACTGCAACTTTTGCATTAGGTGCTGCAACTGAGCCTTCTAAAACTTTCATATTTTTTCCTATTATTAGCCATAATGATTTGGCCCGAGATTTTAACATAAAATAGAGTATATTCAATATTAATAAGGCTTTACCCTATTTTATTTAGGGCTCATTTTTAAGGCGATTTTATTGTTCATAACCCGCACCAACACTATATTTTTATGGAAAATTTCCTTCATTAAGGTAAACTATCGGCAATTTTATGTGAATTACATTCAGTTACAGAGGTTTAATATGTCTAAAGTGGCATCAATTGTTGATGTATTACAAGGGAAAGTGGCGATTGGTGAAACCGTCACTGTGCGTGGTTGGGTGCGTACCCGTCGCGATTCTAAAGCAGGTTTATCTTTCTTAGCAGTTTATGACGGTTCTTGCTTTGATCCAATTCAAGCGATTATTAATAACGATATTGAAAATTACGAAAGCGAAATTTTACGTTTAACAACAGGCTGTTCTGTAATTGTAACAGGTAAAGTTGTTGAATCACCTGCAGAAGGACAAGCGGTTGAATTACAAGCAGAAAAAGTGGAAGTGACAGGGTTTGTTGAAGATCCTGATACTTACCCAATGGCAGCAAAACGCCACTCTATTGAATATTTACGCGAAGTAGCTCACTTACGCCCTCGTACCAATATCATTGGTGCAGTTGCACGTGTTCGCCATTGCTTATCTCAAGCAATTCACCGTTTCTTCCATGAGCAAGGTTTCTACTGGGTGGCAACCCCATTAATTACTGCATCAGATACTGAAGGTGCGGGTGAGATGTTCCGTGTTTCTACACTTGATTTAGAAAATCTTCCACGTAGTGAAAATGGAAAAGTTGATTTCAGCCAAGATTTCTTCGGTAAAGAATCATTTTTAACGGTTTCAGGTCAGTTAAACGGCGAAACCTATGCTTGTGCATTAAGCAAAATTTATACTTTCGGCCCAACATTCCGTGCTGAAAATTCAAATACAACTCGTCACCTTGCTGAATTCTGGATGGTTGAACCTGAAGTTGCGTTTGCAACGCTTGCTGACAATGCTAAATTAGCAGAAGACATGTTGAAATACGTGTTCCGTGCGGTGCTTGCTGAGCGTAAAGATGACTTACAATTCTTTGAAAAACATGTAGATAAAGATGTTATTACGCGTTTAGAAAACTTTGTAAACTCAGATTTTGCGCAAATTGACTATACTGATGCCATTGATGTGTTATTAAAATCTGGTAAGAAATTTGAATTCCCTGTTTCTTGGGGTATCGATCTTTCTTCTGAACACGAACGTTTCTTAGCGGAAGAATATTTCAAATCACCAGTTGTTGTGAAAAACTATCCAAAAGACATTAAAGCATTCTATATGCGTTTAAATGATGATGGAAAAACTGTGGCGGCAATGGACGTGTTAGCACCAGGAATTGGTGAAATCATCGGTGGTTCACAACGTGAAGAACGTTTAGAGGTGCTTGATAAACGTATGGAAGAAATGGGATTAAATCCAGATGATTATTGGTGGTATCGCGATCTGCGTAAATACGGCAGCGTTCCACATTCTGGTTTTGGTCTTGGTTTTGAACGCTTAATCGTTTATGTAACTGGCGTGCAAAATATTCGTGATGTAATTCCATTCCCACGCGCGCCAAGAAATGCGAATTTCTAATTCAATTTAACTTTAAAATTGACCGCACTTACCTAAAAGTGCGGTTAATTTTTTAAAAATTTTAAGGAGAGCAAAATGGATAAAATTAAACAACTCTTTGCCAACAATTACAGCTGGGCGCAAAGAATGAAGGAAGAAAATTCTACTTATTTCAAAGAACTTGCGGATCATCAAACGCCACATTACCTTTGGATTGGTTGCTCTGATAGCCGTGTACCCGCTGAGAAATTGACGAATCTTGAACCAGGTGAATTATTTGTTCATCGTAATGTTGCTAACCAAGTGATTCACACAGATTTTAATTGCCTTTCTGTTGTGCAATATGCCGTCGATGTGCTTAAAATTGAACATATTATTATCTGTGGCCACACCAACTGTGGTGGTATTCATGCGGCGATGGCAGATAAAGATTTAGGGCTTATCAACAACTGGCTCCTTCATATTCGTGATATTTGGTTTAAACACGGTCATCTTCTCGGTAAACTTTCTCCAGAAAAACGTGCGGATATGTTGACTAAAATTAACGTAGCAGAACAGGTTTACAATCTTGGGCGCACTTCAATTGTAAAAAGTGCTTGGGAACGCGGGCAAAAACTCTCATTACACGGCTGGGTATATGATGTAAATGATGGATTTTTAGTGGATCAAGGCGTAATGGCAACCAGCAGAGAAACCCTTGAAATTTCTTATCGAAACGCTATTGCTCGTTTATCAACACTTGATGAAGAAAGCATTTTGAAAAAAGATCATCTTGAAAATATCTAAAGAAAACGCCCTTTCGGGCGTTATTTTTAAGCTTTACCGTCAGCTAAATTTTTCTTTTCTTCCAATTCTTCCCAGCGTAAAAATGCTGTTTCTAATTCGGCTTCAGTATCCGCCAATGCTTTTAATTGAGAGTCGGTAATATCATGAGCCTGTTGGAAAAATGCTGGATCGGCAATTTCAGCTTGCAGTGCGGTGATTTTGGTTTCCAACTCTTCCAAAAGTTGTGGAAGTTGTTCTAACTCACGTTGTTCTTTATAAGAAAGTTTCACGGATTTCGGCTTAGAAGTGCGGTCATTTTTCACCGCACTTTCTTCTTTTGGCGGTTCAGTTTTCTTCGCTTTAGCCTGTTCTTCTGCTGTTTTGCTTGCCCAGAAATTGGCTTGTTGCTGTTTAGCATCAAAGAATCCACCCACATACTTATTCAAACGCCCTTCACCTTCGAATAAATAACATTCTGTCGCAGTATTATCGATAAATTGACGATCATGACTCACAATTAATAATGTCCCCTGATAATCAGTCAAAATTTCTTCTAAAAGTTCCAATGTTTCTACATCAAGGTCATTGGTCGGTTCATCAAGAATCAATAAATTATTTGGTTTGAGTAATAATTTTGCGAGCAATAAACGATTTCGTTCTCCCCCCGATAAGGCTTTAACTGGCGTCATTGCTCGTTTTGGTGGGAACAAGAAATCTTGCAAATACCCTAGCACATGGCGTTTTACACCATTGACTTCAATATCTTGTTTACCATCCGCCACATTATCCATCACGGTTTTTTCAGGATCTAAATCAGCACGATATTGGTCAAAATAAGCAATCTCTAATTTAGTACCACAACGAATTTTGCCTGATGTTGGCTGAATTTCTCCCAGCAATAATTTAATGAACGTGGTTTTCCCACAGCCATTTGGCCCAACAAGCGCAATTTTATCTCCACGTAAAATCGTTGTTGAAAAATCTTTTAACAAGGTTTTTCCTGCGATTTCATAGCTCACGTCTTCCATTTCAAAGACAATTTTGCCTGAACGACTTGAGGTATCTAACTGTAATTTAGCTGTTCCCATTACGTCACGGCGTTGGCGGCGTTCCTCACGCATCGCTTTTAATGCGCGCACTCGCCCTTCATTTCTTGTACGGCGAGCCTTGATACCTTGGCGAATCCACACTTCTTCCTGTGCAAGACGTTTATCAAATAATTCATTCTGCAAGGCTTCAACGCGTAGATTTTCTTCTTTCGTGGTTAAATATAAATCGTAATTGCCTGGATAAGACACTAATTGACCGCGATCTAAATCCACAATGCGTGTTGCCATTTTTCGAATAAAAGAACGGTCATGGGAAATAAATACAATGCTACCTTGAAAATCAAGTAGGAAATTTTCCAACCATTCAATAGCTTCCACATCCAAGTGGTTGGTTGGTTCATCAAGTAATAACACTTCAGGATCGCACACTAATGCGCGTGCTAGAGCCGCTTTGCGTAACCAACCGCCCGAAAGTGCGGATAATTTTGTGTTTGGATTCAAGCCTAGTTTTAACAGCACTTCATTGATTTTATTTTCAAATCGCCAGCCATCAGCGTGTTCTAATTTAGCCTGAACTTGCTCTAATTGACTTAAAATTTGATCACTGTAATTTTCTTCCAATTGAACAGAAATATGATGATATTCCTTCAATAAATCCGTTAAATGCCCAACGCCTTCCGCGACATAATCAAAAATATTACCTTGCGCATTACGCGGTGGGTCTTGCTCTAAACGAGAAACCACAAGATCTTTTTCGTATTGGATTTTGCCATCATCCATAAGCACATCGCCTGCGATGATTTTCAATAAAGTTGATTTACCTGCGCCATTACGCCCAACTAAACAAACCCGTTCATTCGGTTCAATATGTAGTTCTGCGTGATCTAACAAAGGTGCATCACTAAAGGAAAGATATCCATTGGTTAAACTAATTAATGCCACAACTGCCCCATAAAAATTCAGTGAAAATTAACCGCGCTATTCTATACGGTTTGCATAAAAAATCCCATCAATTCAATGGGATTCTCTCTTAAATCAAAGTTGTTGATATACCCGCAATGCGTGTGCATCCGACATGCCTGCAATATAATCGCAAATAATCCGTTTCTTCCCTTCTTCTGGTGCATTAAGCCAACGATTTGCAGTATTTCGCGGTAATAAACGTTCTGGATCAGATTCAAAAATCTGGAACATTTCTGTCAACATTCTCTGTCCTTTATATTCGATTCGTTGGGTATCCACATTGCGAATAACATAATCCCAAACGAATTTTTTAAATACACCAAGCGCGGCAATCACTTCAGGTGGCAACTCTGCGTTATAACGTAACAAAGGTTCATCAAAATTTGCCGTTAATTTCCACCGCACATTAGTAATAAAAAAGTTCACCAATGCACCAATGGCTTGTTTGCGTTCAAAATGTTTATCAGAGAAAAGCCGTTGACTAATTGAATCAATATTTTCATGCAACCAAGCTGAGGAAATTTGTTTTAATGCGGAATGTGCTACTTGCCATTGATGAGGATTTACCACGCCGGTCACAATCGCATCTTCTAAATCATGCACGCCATAGGCAATATCATCTGCCAATTCCATAATGCTGCAATCCAGCGATTTAAACCGAGTATGTAAAGATTCAGCTGGATTTTCCCGCACTTTTTTAAATTGACAGAATAAAGTGCGGTCATTTTCAGAAAGATTTTCCAGCAACCAATTAAACATTTTTAAATCATCACGGAAAATGCCTTTTCCCGGAATCCAATCGTGAATACGCACAAAACGAGGATCAATATTGCGAGAAAAATTAAGTTCTGCATATTGAGGCGAGGCCACATCTAACAACGCGGGATATTTCACTACACCCAATAGTGTTCGACGCGTTAGATTCATTCCTGCATTTTCAGTATAAGGCTCAAGTTTCGTTAAAATTCTAAAGGTTTGTGCATTGCCTTCAAAACCGCCCTGCTCTGCCATCATATAATTTAATGCCGTTTCGCCACCATGCCCAAAAGGTGGATGCCCAATATCATGAGCAAAGCACAAACTCTCAATAAGATCATTACTTGGCAATAAAGGTTTTAATTGTTTTTGCAACTCGTTTTTATCAATATTTAATGTTTGCGAAAGGCTTTCAAAGGTTTCTACAAATTTAAGCTGTGCAACGAGACTACTACCAATCTGTGCGACTTCTAAAGAATGAGTTAAGCGAGTGCGATAAAAATCATTTTCGCCAATTGCGTGAATTTGGGTTTTTGCTTGTAAGCAACGAAAAGCGGCAGAATGTAAAATTCGCCCACGATCCCGACGAAATGGCGGACGATTATCTTTTTCGCGTGGAGGATCGGGGAGAAAACGTTCTGTCCAAGAAGAATCAATGATAAGTGGTTTCATATCGCTTTGTTTTATTTCATTTTTCTGCATTATCTAATCATTTAGCACAAAAAACAACCGCACTTTATCTAGAACAAACAAAATCTAGAATAAATAAAGTACGGTTGAATTTTTATTGATATTTAAACAAAGAAATAAATGAGCTTAAATACAAATGGGGCGAGAATAGAACTAATAATCCCACAAAGCACAAGAGAAATAGAACTGTAACTGCCTGCTGTTGGATTGGTTTCCATACAACTTACAGTGCCAAGTGCATGAGATACCGCTCCAACAGATAAGCCAATCGCTTCTTGATGTTTAACGCGTAATTTTTTCAACACTAAATAACCAAATACAGAGCCTTGCAAACCTGCAACAACGACCCCAACTGCAGTGACGGCTGGAATCCCGCCTAGATTATGCGAAACTTCCATCGCGATTGGTGTGGTGATTGATTTTGGTAATACTGTCGCCACCATTTCAGGTGATGCACCAAGTATGAGCGCTAACACCGCCCCGCTTAGCATCGAGAAAAAAGACGCGATCACCACAATAGATAAAATAATCTTCCATTGTTTGGCAATTTGGCGAAGTTGTTCATAAAGAGGTAATGCAAGAGCGACGATACTCAAGCCAAGTAGATTATTAATAGGCGCATTTCCTGCCATATAATCATCATAAGGAATCTTACCTATCACTAAAATCACAACCAAAATTAATACCGTTAAAATAAAAGTATTAAAAATCATTGATTTCCAACGTTTGCTAATTTGTAGTGCGAGCCAAAATCCGAAAATTGTCAAAAATGTATAAAGATAAATAATGTACTGCTGCATATAAAACTTTCCCACTATATTAAGCTGATTCATTCATTTGTTTAGCTTGGTTTTCACGGCGTTTAATCACTTTTTTACGTTTATGTGTAAAAGATTGTAAATGGAATAAATGATTCCCTAACAAGCCCATGATGACCAAAGTTACGCAAGTGCTGACAACATTCGGAATCAGTAAAATATTCACTTGTTCTATTAATAAATCTGAATATTTAATGATTCCAACACTCACTGGCACAAAAAGCACCGCCATAAAACGAATCAATAAGCTCGCGCCTAAATAAATCCAATCTAAATGAATTAATCGTGTCGTTAGACCTAAAAAGAGCAATAACAATCCCCAAATACTTCCAGGTACACCGGCTGGCACATAATGAGCGATAAGATTTCCGAGATATAACATAATGTACAAAATGACCAACGAACGGGCCAATAAAAATAATTTTTGAATCATATACAACCTTTTTTTCAACTTTTCTCATAATGTTTCAAAATTATTTTACGCTTTTTTTTTCTGAATTGACCAGTTTTTTTCGGTAAAATAACCAGACTTAGATCAAGAACCTTGCAAAATGATAAATCGAAAATCGCTATTTGCTATTTTATTACTAATTTTTACCGCACTTTCTGCGTGCTCTAGTGAAGAAAATACTTGTCGTGTCGTTGGCATTAGTGACGGTGATACGCTTACCTGTCTTGCTAAAAATAATCGACAAATCAAAGTGCGACTAGCTGAAATTGATGCGCCAGAGAAAAAACAAGCTTTTGGGCAAAAATCTAAAAAAGCATTGTCTGATATGGTTTATCTCCGTGATGTACGTCTTTCTTTAAAAGGCCAAGATCGCTATCAACGCACATTGGCGATTGTTTATTATCAAGATAAAAATATTAATTTAGAAATGGTTAAACAAGGTATGGCATGGGCTTATAAGCAATATTCCCATGATCCGATTTATCTTCAAGCGCAAGAAAATGCACAAGCCAAACGAATTGGTCTTTGGGCGGACAATAATCCGATTGAACCAAGTCAATGGCGCAGACAAGAGAAAAATCAATATGGCTTTTGATTATCAAACTTTCCGTCAAGAATTTCCTTATTTCCAACGTGAAGATGCGGTTGTTTATTTAGATAACGCTGCCACCTCGTTGAAACCTCAAGTGTTAATTGATCGCACTGCTGAATTTTATGCTTCTGCGGGTTCAGTGCATCGTAGCCAATATGATGCTACCCAAACTGCGCAATATGAACAGGCTCGCACACAAGTGAAAGAATGGGTTAATGCAGAAGATAAACGCACTGTTATTTGGACTTCGGGTACAACTCACGCAATAAACTTAGTGGCAAATGGATTACTACCGCAATTAAACGCAGAAGATGAAATTCTGATTAGCCAAGCAGATCATCATGCTAATTTTGTCACTTGGCACGAAACGGCGAAAAAGTGCGGTGCAAAAATTCGAGTTTTACCGATTTTAGATAATTGGCTAATTGATGAAAATGCGCTTATTTCTGCTCTTTCTGAAAAAACAAAACTCGTTGCACTGAATTTTGTTTCAAATGTCACAGGCACAGAACAGCCGATTAAACGCCTGATTCAACTTATTAGAAAACATAGCAATGCCTTGGTTTTAGTGGATGCAGCACAAGCGATTAGTCATATCAAAATTGATTTACAAGATTTAGATGCAGACTTTCTCGCATTTTCTGCCCATAAAATTTATGGCCCAAATGGGCTTGGCGTTTTAACAGGAAAATTGACCGCACTTTCTCAACTTCAACCGCTCTTTTTTGGTGGAAAAATGGTTGATCGTGTATCAAGTGAGCGCATTACTTTTGCCGAATTGCCTTATCGTTTAGAAGCAGGGACACCCAATATTGCTGGGGTTATTGGCTTTAATGCCATACTGGATTGGTTACAAAAATGGGATTTTACCGCAGCAGAACAGCATGCTATATCTTTGGCTGAATTTGTCAAAGTGCGGTTAAAATCTTACGAGAATTGCCGATTATTCGATTCACCTCAACCAAGCACCGTCGTTTGTTTTATATTTGAGGGCATTGACTGTTCCGATCTTTCTACACTTTTGAGCGAACAAAATATTGCGCTCCGAGTGGGAGAACATTGTGCCCAGCCTTATTTATCACGCTTAGGCGAACGCACCACATTGCGTCTTTCTTTTGCTCCTTATAATACGCAGGAAGATGTAGAGGCATTTTTTACAACTTTAGATAAGGCATTGGATTTATTACAATGATAGAACAATTAAAACAAGCTAAAAATTGGGAAGAACGCTATCGCCTGATTATTCAAGCTGGCAAAAATTTACCTCGCCCAAGCGATGATGAACTCGCTCAAATGCAACCTATTACTGGCTGCGAAGCACAAATGTGGTTTCAAATTATTCCTAAAAATGACCGCACTTTTCAATTCAACGGGTTTAGCGAAGCCAGAATTATGAATGGCTTGCTTTGGATTTTATTCAATAAAATCAATGGTAAAACAGCGGATGAATTGAATACATTTGATATTACTGCATTTTTTAGCGAACTCGGCATTTCACAACGTTTAAGTGAAACGCGTTTAAACGGCTTAAACCAAATCGGACAGCAATTAAAAATTTTATGTATTTAATCGAAACCTATTTTCGCCTGACTGCCCTTGAAAATAACATTGAATCGCAAAGCCGTTTACTTAATGCCGTGATCGATCAATGGCGGTATAACGGGCAAATTATCGGACGTGAAATTCCTTTATATTTAGCGGAAGAAGATGGCGCACAAGGCTTTGCTATGCGTGTCATTTGCCCTGAGCAAGACAGTCTATTTCCTCAAAATAATAACGCAGAAGTGAATCGGGCATTACAAGAAGCCGAAAAGTGCGGCGTAATTTTTGATGGTTTTCAAGTTGTGGGCGATGATTTCAATTCAGATCAAACGGCAGAAAATGCATCGCCAGCTTGGCAAGTGCTTTACACAACCCATTTACAAAGTTGCTCGCCGATTCACAGCGGAGAAAATCTCGCCCCAATCCCCTTGTATAAACAGTTGAAAAATCAACCACACTTAAGCCAAGATCTGATTAAATGGCAAGAAAATTGGCAAGCCTGCGATCAACTACAAATGAATGGTGCGGTATTAGAACAACAATCTTTGGCAGAAATTTCTGAGTACCAAAGCACACTTTCAAAACATGGGCGCTATTTGTCCCAAGAAATAGAAAAAGAAACGAGCATACCGACTTACTATTATTTATATCGTGTAGGTGGGCAATTTTTAGAATCTGAAAAATCTCGTTGCTGCCCTTCTTGTGGGGCAAACTGGGCGTTAAAAGACGCGATTTTTGATACCTTTCATTTTAAATGCGATACCTGTCGATTAGTTTCGAATCTATCGTGGAATTTTTTGTAATTAATTTATAAAGTGTCGAAATTTGCAAAATTCGAACACCTAATCGGAGAAAAGATGAATTACCAAGACAACAGCTTAAAATCCTTAAAACTCGGTCAAAAAACAGAATACGCCTCTCAATATGACCGCACTTTATTACAGCCTGTGCCACGCGCGTTAAATCGTGATGGATTGGGCATTACTCAAAACCAACCATTTACTATCGGCGCCGATATTTGGACGGCTTATGAAATCTCTTGGCTCAACGAAAAAGGCTTACCACAAGTGGCTATCGCAGACATTTATCTGGATTATCAAAGCCAAAATTTGATTGAGTCAAAAAGTTTTAAACTTTATTTAAATAGCTTCAACCAAAGCAAATTTGCCGACTTCAATGCCATTCAAAAAACTATGCAACGCGATTTAAACGAATGTGCGCAAGGCGATGTAAAAGTGCGGTTAAATCCAGTGGCAGTTTATGATTCTCAAAAAATTGATCATTTACAAGGCGATTGCATTGATGAACAAGATATTGAAATTACCAGCTACGAATTTAACGCTGATTGGCTGAAAGATTGCGTATCTGATGAAATTGTCGAAGAAAAATTAGTCAGCCATTTGCTAAAATCCAACTGCCTCATTACCAATCAGCCAGACTGGGGCACCTTGCATATTCATTATGTTGGTAAAAAAATCGATCACGAAAAATTATTGCGTTACGTTGTATCTTTCCGTCAACACAATGAATTCCACGAGCAATGTGTCGAGCGCATTTTCTGCGATTTAATCCACTACGCTAAACCAGAAAAACTCACTGTTTACGCGCGCTATACCCGACGCGGCGGCTTAGACATTAATCCATTCCGCTCTAATTTTGAGAATTTACCTGAAAATTTAAGATTGGCGAGACAGTAAAAAACTGCGGTGAAATTTCACCGCATTTTACTACCCTTGCTTCAAATCATTTGCCTGCTGCAATAGCTGACGGCTTTCTCTTAAGAATTGTTCTGAATAATCGCCAAACCAGTCACGCACCTTATGGAAAGCATCAATAAAACCTTGACGATCATTATTTTCAAAGAAAGTTAAAGCTTCTTCGTAAGTTTTTTTTAGCGTTTCGATTACCGCTAAATTTTCTGGCTTATCCATAATAATATCGGCGTAAAGCTCTGCATCTTGCGCAAATAAACGACCTATCATCGCAAGTTCTAAGCGATAAATAGGAGAAGAAAGCGCCAATAAATTAGCAAGATTAACGGGCTGTTTGGAAAGGTGTAAACCATTCGCGAAAGTTGAAAAATGGCGCAAGGCTTGTATATAAGTCATATTGTGATCGTGTTCTGTGGCATCTATTTGATAAATCTTTGCGCCCCAAATTTGAATTTGCTCAAGTAACCATTCGTAACGTTCAGGAAAACGTCCATCACAACGCACAACCACTTGTTTTGCCATACTTGCAATATCTGGCCCAAACATCGGATGTAAACCTAACACCGCACCAGAATGGATTTCAAGCATTTTCGCTAGTGGTTCGCGCTTAACAGAGGTTAAATCTGCAAGCAACATATTTTCTGTTAAATAAGGTTTTAGTCGATCAATCGTTTCCAAAGTAATATTGATGGGAACGGAAACGATCACGACATCTGCATTCGTTAAAATACTTTCAGCTATCGCCCAATCTTCACGATCTAAAATAGAAATTGGATAGCCAGATGCACGTAAATAACGAGCAAATAAACCACCTAATTTACCATAGCCACCCACGATAACAATTTTGTGAATATCAGGATTGATGGTTTTAAAACCAAATTGGTTTTCATTAGCATAGGATTCACGCATAAAACGGCGTAGAACATCTTCAATCAAATCGGCTGAAATGCCTGCTTTTTCAGCCTCTAAACGACGCGCTTGGAGCATTGCTATTTCACGCTCTGGCGCATAAATAGGTAATCCATGTTGATGTTTAACTTTACCGACTTGAGAAACCAACTCAAGACGTTTAGCAAAAAGTTGGATAAGTTCGCGATCAAGCGAATCAATTTCAGAACGTAAATCCTTAAGGGTTTCCATAAAACTCACCTGCAAAATTTAGTTTACATATTTTGTAAAAAATTAATTACAGATGAGATTACTAGAATTTTATAGAAAAGACAATGAAGTTATGCGGATTGCGTAATTAAGCGTTGTGGGCGAATAATATTTCCATCGATTAAGGCTACGCCTAAGAATAAATTCTCCGCTGAAAATAACCGCACTTGACCGCTTAATTGCTGTTCGTTAGCAAATTTTACTCGCTGACCAAAACCAATGGCTTTACTCTGCTCTGCATCCAAACGTAAAGCGGGCAATTTACTTACAGCGGTATCAGTTGGCAGTAATAGACGATCTAATTCACTTAACGGAAAACTTTCAGCAAGTAGTTGTAACTCATCGATTGGCATCATTTCTGCTACGGGGTAATCCGCCACGGCTGTACGGCGTAACATTGTCACATGCGCGCCACAACCTAGCACTTCACCTAAATCATCTACTAAGGTGCGAATATAAGTGCCTTTTGAACAATGCACTTCTAAGGTTAAATAAGGCGCGTTATATTCAATAAAATTGAGTTCAAAAATCGTAATTGGGCGTGCCTCACGCTCAACCGTAATACCTTGTCGAGCATATTCATAAAGCGGTTTACCGTTATGTTTTAGTGCAGAAAACATTGTCGGCACTTGCAAAATATCACCACGAAATTGTTCAAGTGCGGTCAAAATTTGCTGAGTTTCAACATGAACTTCACGAGTTTCCATGACTTGCCCTTTCGCATCGGAAGTATCGGTACGTTCGCCTAATTTTGCCGTAACAAGATAACGCTTATCGGCATCAAGCAAAAATTGTGAAAACTTAGTTGCTTCGCCCAAGCAAATCGGCAACATCCCCGTAGCCAACGGATCGAGCGCGCCAGTATGCCCCGCTTTGTTCGCTTGAAATAAACGCTTTACCTTTTGCATGATATCATTTGATGACATGCCTTGTGGTTTATCCAACAAAAACACACCATCAACATCACGCCAGCGTTTACGAGGTCTAGACATTAGTTGCTTTCCTCAACGTGTTTTTTCTCATCTTCACGCACAACATTGGTCACAAGATTTGACATACGCATCCCTTCCACCAAGGATTGATCGTAAATAAAGCGAATCTCTGGCACGATACGTAAACGCATTGCTTTGCCTAGTAACGAACGAATATAAGGCGATGCTTTTTCTAAGCCTTTCATGCCTTGCTCAATTGCTGTTTCATCGTGATCGAATAAAAAAGTCACGAAGATTTTTGCGTAAGATAAATCACTCGATACTTCTACATCAGAAACCGTCACCATGCCAATACGGGGATCTTTCACTTCGCGTTGTAAAATGACTGCTATTTCTTTTTGTATTTCTTGAGCGACGCGATCGCTACGTTTAAATTCTCTTGCCATAGTTATTCCTTATTTATAAAATCGCCCCATTCTACTGGAAATCATTGGATTTAGCACGCAAAAATCCCTTTCAACCTGATACTGTTTTTCGATAGAATGACACCTAGTAATTTGTTTGAATATTCAAACTTCCGATAAAAATCACTTTACAGAGGGCATAATTTATGCAAGCGAGACGAGACGAGACGACCAAGATTGTCGATGAAAATCATGCATTACAACAAGCATTTTTAAATGAATTAGATGAAAAATTTTGGGTGTCTGCTGATAAACTCCGCCAACAACTTGATGCCGCAAACTATAAACATATCGTTCTTGGTCTTATCTTCTTAAAATACATTTCCGATAGTTTTACCCACCAACAAGCCAAAATTCAGGCTGAACTCACCGATCCTGAAAACGCGCTCTATCTTGACCGCACTTTTTACGACACCGAAGAAGAATATCAAGAAACCTTAACCGCCGAACTGGAAAATCGCGACTACTACACCGCCGACAATGTGTTCTGGGTGCCGCAGCAAGCCCGTTGGGATGAGATTAAAGCCGTTTCCATCTTAAACATCGGCGCAGAGCTACCCTGGGGAGGGAAATTTTCCGGCGTAGCAAAACTCATTGATGACGCCTTCGATGCTATTGAAAAAGACAACGAAAAACTCAAAGGCGTCCTCCAACGCATCAGCGGCTATGCGGTAAACGAAGACACCCTGCGCGGGCTGATTATCCTCTTCTCCGATACCCACTTTACCCGTCCGACTTACAACGGCGAGCCCGTACATTTAGGCGCAAAAGACATTCTCGGCCACGTTTACGAATACTTCCTCGGTCGCTTTGCCCAAGCCGAAGGCAAACGCGGCGGACAATATTTCACGCCAAAATCCATTGTTTCCCTGATTGTCGAAATGCTCGAGCCATACTCCGGCCGCGTATATGACCCGGCTATGGGCAGCGGCGGCTTTTTCGTGCAAACCGAACGCTTTATCACCGCCCATCAAGGCAATATCAACAACGTTTCCATCTACGGGCAAGAATTCAACCCCACTACCTGGAAACTCGCCGCCATGAACATGGCCATCCGCGGCATTGATTACGACTTCGGCAAACACAACGCCGACAGCTTCACGCAGCCGCAACACATCGACAAAAAGATGGATTTCATTATGGCAAACCCGCCATTCAATATCAGCGATTGGTGGAGCGAATCCCTAGTCGACGACCCACGTTGGGCATACGGCACGCCGCCTAAAGGCAACGCCAACTTCGCTTGGCTGCAACACATGATTTACCACCTCTCGCCCAACGGCAAAATGGCATTATTGCTTGCCAACGGTTCCATGAGCAGCCAGACCAACAACGAAGGTGAAATCCGCAAAGCCATCATCAATGCCGACTTGGTGGAATGTATGGTCGCCCTGCCCGGCCAGCTCTTCACCAACACCCAAATCCCCGCCTGTATTTGGTTTTTAAACCGCAACAAAAAGCGCAAAGGCGAAGTATTGTTTATCGATGCGCGCCAAATCGGCTATATGAAAGACCGCGTATTGCGTGATTTCACCGCTGACGACATCGCCAAAATCGCCAATACCCTCCACGCTTGGCAAAAATCAGACGGCTATGAAGACCAAGCCGCTTTCTGCAAATCTGCCACTTTAGAAGAAATTAAAGACAACGACTTCGTCCTCACACCGGGGCGCTACGTCGGCACTGCAGAACTAGAAGACGACGGCGTACCATTTGCAGAAAAAATGCAAAATCTGACCGCGCTTTTAAAGGAACAATTTGCGAAAAGTGCGGAATTGGAAGCGGAGATTAAGAAGAACTTAGGGGGATTGGGGTATGAATGATTGGAAGGTTGTAACTTTAGCTGATTGCGCTTCATTTCAAGAAGGTTATGTTAATCCATCAAAAAATGAACCAAGCTACTTTGGAGGAACGATTAAATGGTTGAGAGCAACAGATTTAAACAATGGTTTTGTGTATAAAACCTCTCAAACTTTAACAGAAAAAGGATTTTTAAGTGCAAAGAAGAGTGCTGTATTATTTGAACCAGATAGTTTAGCAATTAGCAAATCAGGAACTATTGGACGAATTGGAATCTTAAAAGATTACATGTGTGGAAATAGAGCTGTAATTAATATCAAAGTTAATGAAAATATTTGTAATCCATTATTTATTTTTTATACCTTATTAAATAGCAAAGAACAAATTGAAACTTTAGCTGAAGGTAGTGTCCAAAAAAATCTATATGTATCAGCTTTAAGTAAAGTTAAATTATTACTTCCAGATATAAATAAGCAAAAGGAAATTGGATATATTCTAAATACTTTAGATCAAAAAATAGAACTAAACACCCAAATCAACCAAACCTTGGAACAAATCGCCCAAGCCCTGTTTAAAAGCTGGTTTGTCGATTTCGATCCCGTGCGTGCCAAAGTCCAAGCCCTTTCAGACGGCCTTAGCCTTGAACAAGCGGAGCTGGCAGCCATGCAGACAATCAGCGGAAAAACACCCGAAGAATTGACCGCACTTTTACAAACACAGCCTGAACGTTACGCCGAATTAGCAGAAACCGCCAAAGCGTTTCCGTATGAGATAGTGGAGGTTGATGGGGTTGAAGTGCCGAAGGGGTGGGAGGTTACCCCTTTATCAGGATTGTTTGCATTAATTAGCGGAACACAGATTCCAAAAGAAGAACATATATATGAAGCAAAAGAAGGTTATGAACGTTTTATTCAGAATAGAGATTATTCAAGCAACAATCATATAACTTATGTAGAAATATCAAAAAAAAACAAACGATGCACAGAAAAAGATATTTTAATTGATCGATATGGTGATGCAGGAAAAATTCGTTTTGGTATTAGTGGGGTTTATAATATCGCATTAGCTAAAATTGTCTTAAATGATAACAATTTAACCGAATATTTACGTTGGTTTCTTATGCAACCTAAGCAGAAAGCATATTTTGAGCAGGCCTCTGGAGCTTCAACTAGAGCATCTTTAAATACTTCAACCTTTAAAGGTATTAATGTTGTTATTCCTTCTAACTTTATATTAAATATTTTCTCGAAAATAAGTAATACATATCTTGATAGTTTAAGAAACTTAAAAGAAGAGAATAATACTCTCATGAAAACTAGAGACTCTCTATTACCTAAATTATTAAAACAGGATGTTTAAAATGTCAAAAACATATTATTTAAAAACTAGAGATCTATATTACAAAACTCAAAAATTCCTTAAGAATAGGCTACAAAAAATTCGAGACGAGCATAAAACTGAAAGATATATATCTAATCCTGATTATATTGCTGATTTGCAAGATTTCCTTGAGGATTATCATCCTTCAAAAGAATTTTTTATTAATAATTATGATATAAGGAATTGCCGTTTCTTTGTTTCAAAATCTCCAGATTATCCCCAAAACTATTCCTTATATATTCAAGATGATGAGAAACAAAATTCATTTAGTGTTGAAAAATTCTCAGCCACTTCTACATTAGCTAATTTTTCTCAAGCTTGTTCTTTTATTTTACAAAATAAAAAATTAGAAAAGAAATTGCAACTCATGACAGAAAACAATTTATCAGGAAATCCTTCAGATTATCAACTAATCCATGTATCTCCTAAATTTAATGAAATTATTAATCAATTTATACAAAAATATAATTTGAGAGAAATTCTTTCTGATGTTGTTTCTGAAAATGGATTAGGGAACAATGCTCCATTTTTTAATGAAAAATACCAATACCTAAAAGATGAATTTCTAAAATTCTATGATTCTCTTGATTTGGAATATAAATTACAAGGCTGATTTGGCATCTGCCAAATCTCCCCTATCCCTCTTTGCTAAAGAGGGGAACTATTTAGGAGGTTTGTTAGCTGCAAGCGGTCGGATTAGCAGAAAAATTACTCATAAAAAACACCTAAACTAAAACTACGCTCAATACCATTCCCCTCTTTCGTAAAGAGGGGGGAGGGGAGATTTAAACCACACTCTAAGGAACACTCTATGCTCAACGAAAACGACATCGAACAACTCACCCTTCAACGCCTGCAATCCCTCGGTTGGGAATATCGCTATGGTAAAGACTTGCCTGTTCATGAGGGTGAGTTTGCCCGTGGCAATTTGAGCGGTGTGGTCTTTGTTGAGCAACTGCGTGAAGCGGTGCGTAAGTTTAATCCGCAGCTGCCTGAAAGTGCGGTTGATTCTGTGGTCAAATCGGCGACGAAAAGCGATATTGGCGACTTGGTGGTGCGTAATCAGGCGTTTTATAAACTGTTGCGTGATGGCGTGCGGGTGGAATATCAGGCAAACGGTGAGCAAAAAATCGAAATGGCACGTTTGATGGATTTTGAGCATGTGGAAAACAACCGCTTTGTTGCCGTGAATCAACTGGAAATCCGCAGCCGTAAAGGAGGTAAACGGATTCCTGATATTATCGGCTTTGTAAATGGTCTGCCCTTAGTGGTATTTGAGCTCAAAAATCCGCTGCGTGAATCGGCGGATTTATTACAGGCATTTAATCAGTTTGAAACCTATAAAGATGAAATTGCCGAGCTGTTTGTTTACAATCAAGCCCTGGTTATTTCAGACGGCATTGCCGCCCGTTTGGGTTCGCTTTCGGCAGACTTTCAACGCTTTACACCATGGAAAGTGGTCGATGAAAAAAATAAAAGCGCGCGCTTATACTTTGATGATGAATTGCAAAGCCTGCTTAATGGCTTGCTGCAGCCCAAAGATTTGCTCGACTATATTCGCTATTTCATCTTGTTTGAACGGAATTCCGTTGGCAAAACCATTAAAAAAATCGCGGCGTACCATCAATATTACGGCGTAAATGAAGCGGTAGATTCCACCATTTGGGCGACTTCAGAAAAAGGCGACCGCCGCATTGGCGTGATGTGGCATACCCAGGGGTCGGGTAAGTCGATTTCCATGTTGTTTTATGCCGGCAAACTGCTTGCGCAGCCTGAATTGAAAAATCCGACCATTGTGGTGGTCACCGACCGCAACGATTTGGACGGTCAGCTTTTCCAAACCTTTTCTTCAGGCAAAGATTTAATCAAGCAAACACCGCAACAAGTGGAAGACCGCGATCAACTGCGCCAACTGCTCGCACAAAATGAAGTCGGCGGCGTGTTTTTTACTACGATTCAGAAATTCGCCTTAAATGAGGAAGAAAGCCGCTTCCCTGTTTTAAATGAGCGCAGCAATATTATTGTAATCAGCGATGAGGCACACCGTAGCCAATATGGCTTTACGCAAAAATTGCATAACGGCAAATTTCAGGCAGGCTACGCCCGTCATTTGCGCGATGCGCTGCCTAATGCTTCATTTATCGGTTTTACCGGTACGCCGATTAGCCTAGAAGATAAGGACACGCAAGATGTGTTCGGTCGCTATGTGTCAATTTATGACTTGCAAGATGCAGTGGAAGATGGCGCAACCGTGCCGATTGTGTATGAAGCGCGCCAAATCCGCTTAAACGAAAAAGAACACGATGAGCTATTCAAAGAAATTGATGATTTACTGGAAGAGGAGCAATCCCCTGCCCTGCGTTTGCAGGAAAAATTGCTGGGTTCGCAAGCCCGCTTGGCTGATTTAGCCGCGGATTTTGTGCAGCATTTTGCCAAACGCAATGAAGTGGTGGACAGCAAAGCGATGATGGTGGTTTCCAGCCGTCAGATTTGCGTGGATTTATACAATGAAATCATCAAACTGCGCCCTGAATGGCATTCGGACAATATTAACGAAGGGGAGATTAAAATTGTGATGACGGGTTCTGCTTCTGATGCACCAGAAATGCAGAAACACGTTTACAGTAAACAAGAAAAACAAACGCTTGAACGCCGCTTTAAAGATCCGAACGATGCGCTGAAAGTGGTGATTGTGCGCGATATGTGGCTGACGGGCTTTGATGCGCCTTGCTGTAATACGATGTATATCGACAAACCGATGCAGGGGCATAATCTGATGCAGGCGATTGCGCGGGTTAACCGTGTATTCCGCAATAAGAGCCGAGAAAATGGTGGCTTGATTGTGGATTATGTAGGTATTGCTGACAAGCTCAGAGAAGCCACCCAGCAATATACTAACTCGCAAGGCAAGGGCAAGCTGACTGATAACGTGATTGATGTATTCTTTAAAATGAAAGAGCATTTAGAGTTCGTCCGCAGCCTGTTTGCAACGCCGGTTGAAGGGAAAACCTTTGATGTTCAGGCTGCCTTAGAAAAAGATAATCCGAATGATCTTTTGATGGCGATTCGGTTTGCTGCCAATCATATTTTAAGCCTCGATCAATTACCGTTTGATGGCAAAGCACACGAGCAACATTGGTTTGATAAAAAAGAAACAGAACCTCGCAAAAAAGCCTTTTTGAAAGCAGCAGGCTTGGTGAAAAAAGGCTATATGCTATGCGGCGCATTGGCTGAAGTTGAGCCGTATAACCAAGAAATCGCCTTTTATGATGCCGTACGGGCAATTTTAACTAAACGCGAACAAAAAGGCACAGGCACAAATGAAAGACAGATTTTATTGAAAAAATTGGTTAATCAAACTGTGTATTCTGAAGGCGTGATTGATTTATTTGATCTGCTAGAAAAACCACAACCACAAATCAGCCTGCTTTCCGAAGAATTTTTACAAACTGTTAAAAATAGCCCAACTAAAAATTTATGGGTTACGGCAATGGAACGTTATTTAGCAAGTGAAATTAAAGTTAAATCAGGCACAAACTTAACCTTGCAAAAAGATTTTGAACAGCGTTTGAAGGAAGCATTGAATCAATACCACAATCACAATTTGACTGTGGTAGAGATTTTGGAGGAACTCTTTAAAATGAGCCAAGACTTCCAAGAACGTTTAGCATTAGGGAAAAAACTAGGATTAACCAAGGAAGAACTTGCCTTCTATGAAGCTCTATCTCAAAATCAAAGTGCAAAAGATTTGATGGGTGATGAAGTGCTTTCTAAACTGGCGAAAGAAATCACGGAAACACTTAGAAAATCGGTCACAATCGATTGGCAATACAAAGAAGCGGTACGGGCAAAAATGCGTATTCTCGTTAAACGCGCCCTACAACGCTACAAATATCCACCCGATAAACAGGAAGAAGCGGTAACTTATGTGATTAAACAAGCTGAAGAAATTGCAGAGGATTTAACTGGTTTATAATTTTGATGCGGTTTCTTTAATAACAAAAGGGCGGTTAAAAACCAGATGATTTTTAACCGCCCTTTGATTTGTTAAAGATTAGATTGAACGTTTAACTTCAACCACTTCAAACACCTCGATTTGGTCGCCGACTTTTACATCGTTATAGTTTTTCACGCCGATACCACATTCCATACCGTTACGAACTTCAGATACGTCATCTTTGAAACGGCGAAGAGATTCTAATTCCCCTTCAAAGATAACGACGTTGTCACGTAATACACGGATTGGGTTGTTACGTTTCACTACACCTTCGGTCACCATACAACCTGCGATTGCACCAAATTTCGGATGACGGAATACATCACGAACTTCAGCTAAGCCAATAATTTCTTGTTTAAATTCAGGCTCTAACATACCGCTCATTGCTGCTTTAATTTCATTCAACAATTCATAGATGATTGAGTAGTAACGTAAATCAATGTTTTCCGCTTCAATGACACGACGCGCAGATGCATCAGCACGAACGTTAAAGCCAACAATAATGGCATTAGATGCTGCAGCTAAAGTTGCATCAGTTTCAGTAATACCACCTACACCAGAACCAACCACTTTAACTTTTACTTCATTGGTAGAAAGTTCATTTAACGCTTGAACAATCGCCTCTACAGAGCCTTGTACGTCCGCTTTCACAATGACGTTCAATTCAGCCACATCGCCTTCAGACATATTGCTAAACATATTTTCAAGTTTCGCTTTTTGCTGACGAGCTAATTTCACTTCACGGAATTTACCTTGACGATATAACGCCACTTCACGTGCTTTTTTCTCATCACGTACAACGGTTGCTTCATCACCCGCTGCAGGCACACCTGAAAGACCTAATAATTCAACTGGAATTGAAGGACCTGCTTCATCCACTTCTTTTCCGTTTTCATCACGCATTGCACGTACACGGCCGTATTCAAAACCACAAAGTACGATGTCACCTTTATGTAAGGTACCTGATTGAACCAAGATAGTTGCCACAGGGCCACGACCTTTATCCAAGTAAGATTCAATGACTACACCACTTGCCATGCCGTCTTTTACAGCGGTCAATTCAAGTACTTCAGATTGAAGTAAGATTGCATCTAATAACTCATCAACCCCTGTACCTTTCTTCGCTGATACTGGAACGAATTGCACATCACCACCGAATTTTTCAGAAATTACATCATGTTGTAATAATTCTTGCTCAACACGGTCTGGATTGGCTTCTGGTTTATCGATTTTATTTACTGCAACCACTAAAGGTGCACCCGCTGCTTTGGCGTGTTGAATCGCTTCGATAGTTTGAGGCATCACACCATCATCGGCCGCGACAACAAGAACAACGATATCTGTTGCTTTCGCACCACGCGCACGCATAGAAGTAAACGCGGCGTGCCCCGGTGTATCCAAGAAGGTGATCATTTTGCCATCATCCATTTCTACGTGATACGCACCGATATGTTGGGTAATTCCACCCGCTTCACCTGCTGCAACTTTCGCTTTACGAATATAGTCAAGTAAAGAAGTTTTACCATGGTCAACGTGACCCATGATGGTTACAACTGGCGCACGCGTTACTTTTTCTGCGTTTACATCGCGATCGCCTAATACCGCTTCTTCAAGCTCATTTTCATTACGAAGAATCACTTTATGACCAAGTTCTTCCGCTACTAATTGAGCGGTTTCTTGGTCGATAACTTGGTTAATAGTAACCATTTCGCCCATCTTCATCATCGTTTTAATGATTTCAGTCGCTTTTACAGCCATCTTATTCGCTAATTCAGCAACGGTGATGGTTTCACCAATGACAACATCTGCTTTTACAGCTTGAACTGGTTTAGTAAAGGCTTGTTGAAGTGCGGCACCTTTTTTGCCGTTTTTACCTTTACCAAACTTAGCGTCTTTTTGATTTTTACGATTAGATTCGCGCTCATTTTTTGAGTTTTTGCTATTTTCATCGTCGCGACCGCCTTTTTTCGCTTTCGCTACTTTATTTTTGCCACGGCCACGATTTTCGTTACGACGATCTTCTTCATCTTCTGCTTCAAGTGCATATCTTGAACTTAAGTTGTAATCAGAATAGTCCTCTGAAGAAGACTCATTGTCTGAATCATCTGCTTCAGCATAACGTTTCGCTTCTTCTGCTGCACGGCGAGCTTGTTCTTCTGCTTTTTGACGAGCTAATTCTTCAGCTTTACGACGAAGTTCTGCTTCTTCTGCTTTACGTTTCTCTTTTTCAGGATCAACAGATTTAGCTTTAGAATCTACCGCACTTTTTGCTGGCTTAGCTGTTTCTGCTTTCGCTTTTTCAGATTTTGCTTTTTCATCAGCTTCTTTCTTAGCAGCCGCTTTTTCAGCTTCTAAACGAGCTTTTTCTTCTGCCGCTTTTTGTTCGGCAATTTTTTTCGCTTCCGCTTCTTGCTGTGCTTTTAATTTTGCTTCTTCTTGTTGAGCAATATCAGTTTTTACTGTGCGTTTTTTACGTACTTCTACTTGTACTTCTTTGCTTTTACCGCCAGTTGTGGTACTGCTCACTGTTGTTTTTGTTCTGCGTTGAATGCTTAATTTCTTTGGCGCATCAGCCTTAACATCTTCAGTCATTACTACTCTCCTTATTCTTCGCCAAACCAACAGATATTACGTGCAGCCATAATTAAATCTGCTGCCTGTTCTGCTGTTAATTCTTCAATATCTGCTAAATCATCTACACCCTGTTCGGCGAGTTCTTCGAGAGTAGTAATTTGTTTTTCAGCTAATTTGAATGCCACATGGCGATTCATGCCATCTAAATTCAATAAGCGATCTTCAATATTCGCTTTTTTCAATGCTTCTTCTTCAGCAACTGCTGCGGCTGTAATCGCATTTTTAGCACGAGTTTGAAGCTCTTCTACAAGATCTTCATCTTCTAAACCATCAATTGCAGTCAATTCATTCATTGGAACATAAGCAATTTCTTCTAAACTTGTGAAGCCTTCTTCTACAAGGATTTGTGCAAATTCTTCATCAAGTTCTAATGCGTTCATAAATAAGTTTAAAACTTTGTTATCTTCTGCTTGATGTTTTGCATTTAAATCATCAGTAGTCATTACATTTAGTGTCCAACCTGTTAATTGTGTTGCTAAACGCACATTTTGACCATTACGACCAATTGCTTGCGCAAGGTTAGCTGCTTCAACAGCAATATCCATAGAATGGTTATCTTCATCAACAATGATAGAAGACACATCAGCTGGTGCCATTGCATTGATCACAAATTGTGCTGGATTATCATCCCAAAGCACGATATCTACGCGCTCACCACCAAGTTCATTGGTAATGGCTTGAACACGCGCACCACGCATACCCACACAAGCACCAACTGGATCAATACGTTTATCGTTTGATTTCACAGCAATTTTAGCGCGAGAGCCGGGATCACGAGCCGCACCACGAATTTCAATCATTTCCTCGCCAATTTCAGGCACTTCAATACGGAATAATTCGATCAACATTTCTGGTTTAGAACGTGTCACAAATAATTGTGCAGTTTTACCTTCAGGATTTACTTTATAAAGCACACCACGCACACGGTCACCTGGACGGAAATTTTCACGTGGTAACATGTCTTCACGAGCAATCATCGCTTCTGCTTTATTGCCAAGATCTAAGATGATGCTGTCACGACTTACCTTTTTCACAGTACCGGTGACAATTTTGCCTTCTTCAGCACGGAATTGTTCTACAACTTTTGCACGCTCAGCTTCACGAATTTTAGTGCTAATTACTTGGCGTACAGTTTGCATTGCAATACGGTCAAATGCGATAGATTCGATTTGATCTTCTACATAATCGCCTAGTTGAAGATTTGGATCTTCAAATTGTGCCGCTTCTAAAGTGATTTCTTTCGTTGGCACTTTGACTTCATCAACGATTAACCAACGACGGAAAGTATCAAAATCACCTGTTTTTGGGTTGATTGATACACGAATATCAGTTTCGTATTCATATTTTTTCTTGGTAGAAAGCGCAATTGCACTTTCTAACGCTTCAAAAATTTTCTCACGTGGTAATAACTTTTCATTGGATACGGCTTCTGCCGCCAGTAAAATCTCTTTACTCATTTTTTCTTTTGCTCCTTTTAAAATTTTGCAACAACATTCGCTTTTTGAATGTTACCAAAGACTAAAACTTGTTCCTGTCCATCAACGATTAAAATAACCATATCGTTTTCAATACGCTCTAACTTACCTTGCCATTTACGGCGTTCCATCACTGGAATTCGCAAATGCACTATGATATCTTGCCCAATATAGCGTTCAAATTGTTGCAAGGTAAATAGTGGACGATCTAAACCTGGTGACGACACTTCTAGATTATATTTATCCGCAATTGGATCTTCTACGTCTAAAATTGCGCTCACTTGACGACTTACATCAGCACAATCATCGACAGTTACGCCACCTTCTTTATCAATAAATAAACGCACAGTCATAAAACGGCCTGCGCGTTGACATTCAATGCCCCAAAGTTCACAGCCTAAATCCTCTACTGCACCTTGTAGCATTTCTTGTAAATTTTGTTCTAATGTAGCCAATTTCTACTCCTATACTGTAGTGTCAGTTTTTAGTCAAAATAACTTCTTTTGATTAATCTAAAAACTTCTACAAAAAATTTTAGGCATAAAAAAAGGGTTAGGTTCACAGGAACCTAAGCCCAGTTTTTATTAAATTTCTTATAGAAAAAAACCCCAATACTGGGGTTCTTTTACTGAACTTATTATTGGTTGCGGGGGCCGGATTTGAACCGACGGCCTTCGGGTTATGAGCCCGACGAGCTACCAAGCTGCTCCACCCCGCGTCCGAAATATGGGGTGCATTATAGTGATAAAAATTTAAAATGCAAGAAGTTTTACAAGTTCCTTAAAAACTTTACTAAAACTTACCGCACTTTTCATCATCACTAGAATCGAATACCAGAGCCAATCCCTAGTCCTAATCCAACGCCGTTACTTCCGCCACCAGCGCTGACGCCACCACCTACAGTACAAGCAGCTAATATGCTTGATAATACAATAATAGAAAGTGTTTTCTTCATCATTTTTCCTTTATTAATAAAATTTCAAATAAGCGATAAACTGCAATTAAGTCTGTCTTTGCAATAGGTTTAAAAGGTAACAAAAGATAGTAAATCCAGCGAAAACGCTGCAAATACATAATCATATTATGCCAATTTTGTACCTCACAATGTGCTTTATAATACAATGCCACTTTTTGAATAAAATCATCTGAAATATCTTCTTCTCGACATAAACTATCAAAGAAAAATAGCATATCTCGAACGATTAACCAATTTTGATTTTGACTACTTGAACGAGATTCAAAATCAAGAAAAGTAACTTTTCCCTTATCCCAAGTAATATCTCGAATAGCAGGACGACCATGCACCAGATTTTTAGTATGTAAATCAATCAAAGCGAGACAAGCGTCATAAATAATCGAAAATTTTTGCTGATTATTTACCTCCTTATCACATAACCATTGTGATAAAGTGATTCCCGCATCTTCCAATACAAAAAAATCCTCATCATAATAAGAGACTTTTGGAACAGGTGCTTTTTTTTCAGCAAGATTTAACAAAGTTTGTAGTTCATTTTTAAAAGATTGCTTCGGATACGGTTTCAATAATAACCAAATACCTTTCAATTTTTCAGGTTGCTTCAACCAAAATTTCTTTCCTTCATATTGAAAAGGGTAAATGCGTTCATCACGATGCTCTATAACTAATTGATTAACATATTGCCTAAACTCAGGGCTCATTATTACATCACTCCATTTCTATTTATGGTATATTAATCCACCATTTTGCTTTTAATTTAACTAAAAATTAGATATGAAAAAAATTAAATTATTATTTCTTACGTCAATGTCTATTTTAGCGATATCCCCTAATATATTGGCCTCACCTTTTTCAATAACTGAATCTCAAATCAATCAATATCTACAAGAGAAAGGAGCTATTGCAGATAAATTTGGCTTACCCGGATTATTTTTTCTTGATTATCAAATAAGAAATTTGAGTACGAAAATTGGGCAAACTAATGATAAACGTGTAGAAATGAGCGGTACTTTAGAGGGTTTATTTCAATTTGGCAATAAAAAACTGCCTGGAAAATTAAATCTGACCTTCGATACAATTCCTTATTATAATCCTGAAGAAGGCGCGGTTTATTTAAAGAAAATGCGTATTTTACGTTGGTCAGGAGAACCACAGCAATATATGCAACAAATGCAAGCAATCATGCCTTTTTTAAATGAGAATGTCGCTAAATTACTGGAACATATTCCGGTTTATACATTAGATAAAAACAATATGCGTGATGTGCTTATAAAAAAATTTGCTAAAGAAATCCGTATAGAAAAAGGACAACTATCCTTAGAGACCAGCATGTTCCAATGATATTCATATGATGTAATTGAACGTTGCTTGTTGATAGAAGGATAAAAAGGGCGATGAAAATCTAAGAAAAATTTTCACCGCCCTTTTGTATGAATTAATAAAGAAAAATTAAAATGCAGAGGTATCTTGGAATAGCCCAACTTTTAAATCTGTTGCTGTATAAATAACGCGGCCATCAACTTCAACTTCACCATCAGCCATTCCCATAACTAGTTTACGATTAATTACTCGTTTCATATGAATTCGGTACACCACTTTTTTAGCCGTTGGCAAAATTTGTCCTGTGAATTTTACTTCGCCAACCCCTAATGCTCTGCCTTTTCCTTTGCCACCAATCCAGCCTAAATAAAACCCAACAAGCTGCCACATAGCATCCAATCCTAAACAACCAGGCATCACTGGATCTCCAATGAAATGACAACCAAAAAACGGCAATTCAGGCTTAATATCAAGTTCAGCTTCAATATACCCTTTGCTAAAAGCACCTGTTTCCTCATTCATTTCAATAATGCGATCCATCATCAACATGGTTGGAGCGGGCAATTGTGGCCCTTCTTTGCCAAATAATTCGCCGCGACCTGACGCGAGCAAATCATCATAAGAATAGCTACTTTTTTTATTAGGTGTACAAGTGTTTTGCATTTTAGGTTCCTTTATATATGAGAAATTCAGTTTAAAACTGATATAAAACATTCTAAAGAGAACATAGCAAAGTGTAAATAGCTAACACTTGTTCGCAAAACTTGTCGGAGCAGTCACTTTGATAGATTATAGAAGAAATAAAAGCGAACAAATGTTCGCTTTTATCTATTAAGGGCGGAAAAAATTCCAAAAACCTTTTCTTTCTGAATCAGCTCTTCCCTCAATTCGACGTTGAATGAGACGAGATAAAGGCTCAGTTTTTTCTGTATAATCTTTATTTTCATCTAGCAAATCACGATTAAATAATAATTCGCAAGCTTGATAAATATCTTCTACAGGATAAATAAAAAATTCACCATTTTTTACCGCACTTTTCACTTCATCAGACAAACTCAGTTGCTGAATGGTCGTCATTGGGATGATGACGCCTTGTTTTCCGGTCAAACCACGACGTTGGCAAATAGTAAAAAAACCTTCAATCTTATCATTCACACCACCAACAGAATGAACAAGTCCAAATTGATCAATCGATCCTGTAATTGCGATATTTTGAGGCAAAGGCAAATCGGCCAAAGCACTTGCTAGCACACAGAAAATCGCCAAAGATGCACTATCACCATCAATTTCACCATAAGACTGTTCAAACACTAATGAGGCAGAAAATGGCAATTGCGATGGCAAATCTAATATATTGGAAAGGCAAGCTTGCGCAATCATCATGCCTTTACCATGAATATTTCCCGCTAATTCATTTTTTCTTTCAACGTCGATTACTTCCCCTTCGCCGAATTGCACAATACAACTAATACGCGAAGGCTCGCCGAAACATACGGGGGTACCTGGATATTCAATCACCGAAAGGCCATTAATTTGCCCAACAATTTCCCCTTGAGTTTCAACATAAACTTGCTCATTTAAAATATCGGCATAAGTTTGTTCTTTTAGAAAACCATACTGCGCCAATTTTTGTTGAAAAATATCCTCAAAATCCTCCGCACTTAATGCGGTTTTTTCAGCAAAAGTTGAAGCATCCTGTAATATTTCTTTTAATTTAAGAGGTGATGCGTTAATTAAAAAGCGATCTTCACTTTCACGAACTAATAATTGATAGAGTTTATTTAACGCCGAAAAATCTAGCTCAATATTTTGCTCTTGAGCCATTTGTTGTACATAACCCGCCCACGTTTTTTGTTCCTCCACTTCAGCCACAGAAACATAGCTTTCAATTTCAGCATAATCGGCGAAAGAATAAAGGTTTTCTTCTAACTCAACCAAAGTGGCTAATTCGGTACGATTACCAAGTACAATTACCTTTAAATCAAGCGCATAGCCTGGTATATCACAAGGTAAATTTTTAAATGGATGGGCTGAATACCAATCAAAAGTTTGGGTTTGCAGAATTTGTTTTAATCGCCCCCATAAATCAAATTGAGATAACAATGTTGCCGCACTTAAAATCAAAACTCCGCCATTAGCTTTATGCACTAATCCTGGCACTAATTGAATATCTTGTGAACTTGGATGAATCCGAAAACTGCCGAAAAGCTGGAATTGATCGCAATACAATGCGCTTAACGCCCCACCTTGACTGGCAAAATTATCATCTAAAGATTCTGCTGGCTCGGTATAAACATGAGGAAAAGAAAAAGAGTCTCCCTGCTCTATCACATAATTCACACCGAAAATTGACCGCACTTTATGATGGTTTTGCGATATAAAATTTTGCAATAACTCCGCATATTCAACCGGCTCACCTACTTTCATCATCAATAAGGAACGCGTTGGATGGCGTAAAAATAAATCAATAGCCTGTGTAGCATTCGGTTGTAATGCCCAGAAATCCACTGGTTCTAAAAGAAAATCTTGAATTGCCAAATCAGGTTGTAATGCCTGCCAATTTAAAGATTGCTCAATAGCTTGTTGTTGAGAAAATAATGAACTCACGGCTGGTCTCTTTCTAGAAAAATTAGCCACATTATCGCATATTTAATAGCCTTGTGAAAATCCACTAGAAAATCAGCATAAAAACACGTATATTAATGCAGTTACCACGTCACTCAATGATAAAAAATGAAATACCAAAAACTCGAAAATCAAGAAGCAAATTGGAAATGGATTTACCTAATTCGTAAACATCGCGAAGGGGAAAATATCACGCGTTATGAAGAACGTAGTTTGCAAGAAGCCAAAGCGCAAGAATTATTAGAATCCCAAAATTATCCAGAAAAAATTGAAGAATGGATTAAGAATCATCTTTCTCCGGCCTTACCAATTAAGCTTGATCAAGCTATTCGTGCACGCCGCAAACGCTTTTTTAATGGTGAAAAACAACATACCAAGAAAAAATCCATTGATTTGGAATATGCTGTTTGGCTACGTCTTTCTAAATATTCTCGAAAAATGAAAATGACACTTTCGGAAACAATTACCTATATGATTGACGAAAGAGAAAGTAAAGCACAATTTGAAAATCAAATGGCAGCAATGAAAACCAGTTTAAAGAATTTATTGAAATAAAAAAGACAAGCTGCAATTCTTGTCTTTTTGAGTTAGGACTAATAGAGAAAAAATTTAGAGTATTCGCATTACTCTTGATTATCCACAAGTGGAATTATTTTCGTGGCATGAGATCCTTTGTCTCCGTGGATAACTTCAAATTGCACCTTTTGACCTGCTTTTAATGAACGGTAACCGTCCATTTCAATCACTGAATAATGTGCAAAAATATCGGAATCCACTCCTTCTGCGGAAATGAAACCAAATCCTTTTGCATTATTGAACCATTTCACAACACCAATTTCCATAAAAGACCTCTCTAGGCTTCGCCTACTAAAACAATAAATCAATAAGACTATCGCCTTATCACCTCGTATGGACGTTATATTCAAATATTTTGATCGGTTATGCAATCAGCAATATTCAAAAATGATAAGTAGATCACAAAAAATTTAATTTTCTGGAGTTTTTTTATCATTTTTATGAATTTCTCGTAGTGCTTTCGCCACTATTTGAATCGCTTCTCCGCTACTAATCCCTTTTGCCATAAGTTCTTGAATTTGTTCAACTGCTTTTTGTTGCTGTTCGTGTGTTAAGTTAATATCAAACATTTTCCCACCCAAATTGATTCATTAATTGATGCCATTGTTCATCTAAACCTGCTGTAATTGTTATTTGCTCTTTCGTTATTGGATGAATAAAAGACAAACTATTAGAATGTAAAAATAACCGAGAATAGCCAAGATGCAACATTAAGGCACGATTTTGATGCAAATCACCATATTGCGTATCACCTAAAATTGGGTGAAAAATATGTTTCATATGGCGACGTAATTGGTGTTTTCTACCGGTATGAGGGATTAATTTAACTAAAGAATAACGCGCCGTTTGATAACGCCCAGCAGGATAAGGCATTTCGACTATTTTTAATCCTTCATAATCAGTAATGGCTTCTTGAGGCTCTTTATCTTCTTGAGAAAATTTATCTGCGATTTTATCCAATTGGATTTTTAGTGGATAATCTATCCGCTCTTTTCCTTGTAGATACCCACGCACTACAGCCAAATAAGATTTCTGAACGCACTTTTGCTCAAACTGTTCACCCATTAAATTCGCAATTTCACTGCTTAATGCAAATAACAACACGCCAGATGTCGGTCGATCTAAACGATGAATAGGAAATACATGTTGGCCAATTTGATCTCGCAAGGTTTGCATCACAAATTGAGTTTCGTGAGGATCTAACCAACTACGATGAACCAACATACCAGCAGGCTTATTCACCGCAACGAGAAACTCATCTTGATATAAAATTTCTAGCATTCGTTCTTGTTCAGAAGTTCTTCTAAAGCAACCAAAGGAGTTAATAGTTTTTGTAACTCATCAAATTCTTTCATTGCTTCTTCAATATAAGGAGAAATAGCAATTTTATTTGGCAAGGCTGAACCACTTTCTAACAATGCCTGCATACGTGGAATAAATATCCACTGTAGCCACTCTTCTGCAGACATCGTATCAATTGAAAAAGGTTCTTCACTTAAAAATGCCTCTGCAGCAGGGGGCATCGTTTGCCATAGATTAAGCTGCTGCATGGTAATTTGAAGCTGTTCAAGATGCTGTTTAGTTTGATTACGCATATTTTATGTCCTAATTAATGAATGTTTTTTGCAAACACACGCACATTTGAAAAACCATTTTCTTTCAAATATAAGGCTTGTAATTTGCTCATCACACCACGTTCACAATACAACACGTAATTTTTACTTTGATCAAGGCTACCAAATTGAGAGGAAAGTTTGTAGAACGGCATTTGAATGACGTCATGTGTATCTGATTCAAATGGATTTTCATCCGTTTCCTCTGGGCTACGAATATCCAAAATAACTTCATTTTCACCCAATACAGAAATTGCCTCGACTTCCACGACTTCTTTTTCTGTTTCTTCTGCGATCTGGCGAATATCTAAATATTTCGCATTTTGTACCGCACTTTCAAGAATCTCAAAATTAAAATGCCCTTCTTCTTCAAGAATCTTTTCACGAACAGCTTTGATCGTAGGATTTTTTGAAATCACGCCACAAAATTCAGGCATAGATTTTGCAATATCGTCAGTGCCAATTTCTTTCGCCATCGCGATAATTTGTTCTTTATCGTGCGTAATTAAAGGGCGTAATACTAAGGCATCAGCAGCTTCATCGATCAAGCGTAAATTGGTTAAAGTTTGGCTAGAAACTTGTCCTAATGCCTCCCCTGTCACAATCGCTTCAATATTAAAACGTTGAGCGACTTTACTTGCGGCTCGCACCATCATCCGTTTTAATACAACGCCCATTTGGCCGTTATCGACTTTCTCTAAAATCTCACCAACAACCCCCTCAAAGTTAATCGCAATAAAGCGTACTTTATGTGAAGAGCTATAGCGTTGCCAAATATGATAAGCCATTTGTTTTACGCCAATTTCATGGGCTGCGCCGCCAAGATTAAAGAAACAATAATGAACTCGCGAACCACGACGAATCAGCATGTAACTCGATACGCCTGAATCAAATCCCCCAGAAATTAAAGAAAGCACATCCTCTTGCGTCCCAATCGGATAACCGCCAATCCCAGCGTGACGTGCTTTAACTAACATCATTTTGTCATCTTCAATATCAATACGAACTGTCACATCTGGATTTTTCAACCGCACTTTTGCGCTTTCAATATGTTGATTTAATCCACCACCGATATAACGTTCTGCTTCAATCGAACTAAATTTATGTTTTCCTTTACGTTTTACTCGAACGCAAAAGGTTTTGCCTTGAAGTTGTTGCGCGACATCCGCAAGCGTCAATTCAAAAATATGATGTAAATCGGTAAACGGTTTTTCTTCAACTTCTAAAAAATGATGAATACCGGGAATACGTTGTAACAAGGCGATTAATTCTTCACGATTTTCTTCATTTTTTGACCGCACTTCAATGTAATCCCAGTGACGTACAACTGCAGTTTCTTCATCATATTTCTGTAAAATATTGCGGATATTAGAGGTTAAAATTTTTGCGAAACGTTTACGCACAGTTTCGCTCTTAATCATGATTTCAGGAAAAAGTTTAACGATAAATTTCATATGAATAGCTTGGGTATTTAAAGTGGCGAGTATTTTACGCAAAGATAGTGAAAAGTCCACTGGTCCTAGCTTGAAATAATTTTTTAACAACTCAAGTAAAATACAGTACAATGGCAAGCAATTTTTACCGTGAAAAAGGATAATTCCATGGCGCGTAAACCCGCATCTTCACAAGATTTTGAGACAACGTTAGCGCAGTTAGAAAATATTGTTATACATTTAGAAAATGGCGATCTACCGTTAGAAGAAGCGTTAAAAGAATTTGAACAAGGTGTGCAACTCGCTAAGTTAGGACAAGAACGTTTACAACAAGCAGAACAACGTATTCAGATCTTATTGCAAAAAACAGAAGATGCCCCACTGAATGATTATGAAGGAAATTCTTAATGGGTAACTTTTCTGAAGAATTACAACAGGTTCAAACTCGTATCAATCGCTTTTTAGAAGCTCAATTTGAGGGCATTGAAAGTCATAATGCGCCTTTGCTTGAGGCGATGAAATACGCATTATTACTTGGTGGTAAACGGGTTAGACCTTTTTTAGTTTACGCAACAGGTCAAATGCTTGGTGCAGAGAAACAAACCTTAGATTACGCCGCTGCCGCTATTGAAGCCATTCATGCCTATTCCTTAATTCACGATGATTTACCCGCAATGGATAATGACAGTCTACGTCGTGGGCACCCTACTTGTCATATCCAATTTGATGAAGCTACGGCTATTCTTGCAGGCGATGCCCTTCAAAGTTTTGCTTTTGAAATGTTAACTAAAACGCCAAATATTTCTTCTGAACAAAAACTGGCTTTAGTTCAAATTTTAGCGCAAGGCGCTGGCGTACAAGGAATGTGCTTAGGGCAAAGTTTAGATCTTATCTCTGAACATAAACAAATTAGTTTAAGCGAATTAGAATTAATCCATCGTAATAAAACGGGCGCATTGCTAATTGCTGCATTAAAATTAGGTTTTATTTGTTCTCCGCATTTTACCGACAAAAGGTTAGAACAATCCTTAACACAATATGCGGAAGCCATTGGCTTAGCCTTTCAAGTTCAAGATGATATTTTAGATATTGAGGGTGATAGCGCAGAAATTGGCAAACAAGTCGGCGCCGATCTTGATTTAGATAAAAGTACATATCCCAAATTACTTGGATTAAGCGGCGCAAAACAAAAAGCGCAAGATCTATATCAAAGTGCTTTGTCTGAATTAGAAAAAATTCCTTTTGATACAACCACACTTCGTGCATTAGCTGAATTCATTATTACTAGAAAAAGTTAATACCGACTGCATCAATGCTCACAAAGTGCGGTCAAAATTATAACGTTTTTAAAATGACTAACAATATGAACAATTACCCTTTATTATCTTTGATTAATTCACCAGAAGATTTGCGTCTTTTAAATAAAGATCAGCTACCACAACTCTGCCAAGAATTACGCGGTTATCTTTTAGAATCTGTTAGTCAAACTAGCGGGCATTTAGCATCAGGTTTAGGCACCGTAGAGCTAACCGTTGCACTACATTACGTATATAAAACACCATTTGATCAGTTAATTTGGGATGTTGGACATCAAGCCTATCCACACAAAATTTTAACAGGTCGTCGAGATCAAATGTCCACAATTCGCCAAAAAGACGGTATTCATCCTTTCCCTTGGCGTGAAGAAAGTGAATTTGACGTATTAAGCGTTGGCCACTCCTCTACTTCTATTAGTGCTGGATTAGGTATTGCAGTTGCCGCAGAACGAGAAAATGCTAGTAGAAAAACGGTATGCGTAATCGGAGACGGCGCAATTACTGCAGGAATGGCTTTTGAAGCGCTGAATCACGCAGGTTCTGTTCACACTGATATGTTGGTCATTTTAAATGATAATGAAATGTCAATTTCAGAGAATGTCGGTGCACTGAACAATCACCTTGCTCGAATTTTCTCTGGTTCTATCTACTCCACATTACGAGATGGAAGTAAAAAAATTCTCGATAAAGTTCCACCTGTAAAAAACTTTATGAAAAAAACCGAAGAACACATGAAAGGAGTGATGTTCTCGCCAGAAAGTACATTATTTGAAGAACTCGGTTTTAATTATATTGGCCCGGTGGATGGGCATAATATTGATGAATTAGTGGCAACACTTACGAATATGCGTAATCTGAAAGGACCACAATTCTTACATATAAAAACGAAAAAAGGTAAAGGATACGCGCCCGCAGAAAAAGATCCAATTGGTTTCCACGGCGTACCCAAATTTGACCCAATCAGTGGTGAATTGCCTAAACACAATACCAAGCCAACTTATTCGAAAATTTTTGGTGATTGGTTATGCGAAATGGCAGAAAAAGATTCCAAAATTATTGGTATCACACCTGCAATGCGTGAAGGCTCTGGCATGGTGGAGTTTTCTCAGCGTTTCCCAGAACAATATTTTGATGTGGCAATTGCAGAGCAACATGCCGTCACGTTTGCCACTGGACTCGCTATTGGCGGATATAAACCTGTAGTTGCGATTTACTCGACATTTCTACAACGTGCTTACGATCAATTAATTCACGATGTTGCCATTCAAAATCTGCCTGTATTATTTGCGATTGATCGAGCGGGCATCGTAGGCGCCGATGGCCCAACACACCAAGGGGCATTTGATCTCAGCTTTATGCGTTGCATTCCAAATATGATCATCATGACACCAAGTGATGAAAATGAATGCCGTCAAATGCTCTATACAGGTTATCAATGTGGAAAACCTGCGGCAGTGCGTTATCCTCGCGGAAATGCCATTGGTGTTGAACTAACACCTTTAGAAATGCTTCCTATCGGTAAATCACGTTTAATTCGAGAAGGTCAAAAAATTGCGATTTTAAACTTTGGTACTCTGCTACCTTCCGCGTTAGAGGCATCAGAAAAACTTAATGCCACTGTTGTCGATATGCGTTTTGTGAAACCGATTGATATTGAAATGATTAATGTGCTTGCACAAACTCACGATTATCTGGTCACATTAGAAGAAAATGCAATTCAAGGAGGAGCAGGATCTGCTGTTGCGGAAGTGCTAAATTCATCTGGAAAATCAACCGCACTTTTACAGCTTGGTTTGCCAGATTACTTTATTCCACAAGCAACACAGCAAGAGGCCTTGAAAGATTTGGGATTAGATTCAAAAGGAATTGAAGAAAAAATTCTAAATTTTGTTGAAAAACAAGGTAATTTATAAAAATAAACGCGATGATAACTTCATCGCGTTTTTCTTAATCAACAATTCTTAAATGGGAAACTGATTTGGTTTTCTTTTTTTCTTCTCGTTTTTTAGGACTCTCTACAGCCTCATGAAAACCAGTTGGTTGTTCAGTATCTGGCTCAGAATTAAGTTCATCGTAAACCTCTTCTGGTTCAAACATCACGCCATCACCATTTTCACGAGCATAGATCGCAAGCGCTGCGCCCATTGGAATATAGAGTTCACGAGAAACACCTTTAAATCGGGCATTAAACTGGATGAAATCATTTGTAAGTTGTAAATTGCCCGTAGCATTAGCAGACAAGTTCAATACAATCTGCCCATCTTTTACATATTCGACAGGAACATTCACACCTAAATAAGTCGCATCAACAACTAAATAAGGCGTGAAACTATTATCTACTAGCCAATCATAATAGGCGCGTAATAAATAAGGGCGCTTAGGAGAAGCTTTGTATTCCATTATTTATCATCCATTAAATTTTTTGGTGCAGCCTCACCTACAGACTGCAAGAATGAATCTCGACTAAATACACGATCCATATATCCCTTAATCGGTTTACTACCTGGACCTGTAAATTCTACGCCTAAATGTTTTAATTTCCATAACAATGGAGCAACATAACAATCTACTAAACCAAACTCTTCATTCATGAAATAAGGTGTTTGCTGGAAAACTGGTATAATCGCTAAAAGTTCTTCTTTTAATTGTTTGAGCGCTTCAGCTTTTTCACTTTCTGTACCATTTTCCGCTTTCTTGAGAGTTGGATACCAATCTTGTTCAATTCGTAACATCAAAAGACGATCTTTTGCTCGAGAAACTGGATACACTTGCATTAATGGTGGATGCGGAAAACGCTCGTCAAGATATTCCATAATAATTCGCGAACTAAACAAAACAAGATCACGATCAACTAACGTAGGCACCGTAGCATACGGATTTAATTCCATTAAATCTTCTGGTAATGCTTGCAAATCAACTTCTTCGTTCTCATAAAGTACACCTTTTTCAGCTAAAACAATTTTTACCTGATGACAGTAAATATCATCTTTATTTGAAAAAAGGGTCATTACTGAACGTTTACTTGATGCGCTGGACATTTATTCCTCCGAAGATCCAAAAATATTCTATATTTTATAAGGGGTGTGTATTCTACCACAAAGCGTAAGTCATTTGCCAAACAATTCTTTTTTATTGTTTTATAATCAATAAGTTAGATAACAAAAAAGCAGAGATTTCTCTCTGCTTTTCTTTTTCGAAACGAAAATAAAAATTAACGTTTTGAGTATTGTGGACGACGACGTGCTTTGTGTAAACCCACTTTTTTACGTTCAACGCGACGTGCGTCACGAGTAACGAAACCAGCTGCACGAAGTGCTGGGCGTAATGTTTCATCGTATTCCATCAATGCACGAGTGATACCGTGACGGATTGCACCCGCTTGACCAGAAATACCACCACCTTTAACAGTGATGTATAGGTCTAATTTATCAGTTAACTCAACCAATTCTAATGGCTGACGTACTACCATGCGCGCAGTTTCACGGCCGAAGTAAACGTCTAATTCACGTTGGTTGATAGTGATTTTACCACTGCCCGGTTTGATAAATACACGAGCTGAAGAGCTTTTGCGGCGACCTGTGCCGTAGTTTTGATTCTCTGCCATTTTCTAAACCTCGTGATTAAATATCTAATACTTGTGGTTGTTGTGCAGCGTGTTGGTGCTCAGCACCCGCGTACACTTTTAATTTACGAAACATTGCACGGCCTAATGGACCTTTTGGCAACATACCTTTAACCGCAATTTCAATCACTGCTTCAGGACGGCGAGCGATCATTTCTTTGAAAGTCGCTTGTTTAATACCACCTACATAGCCAGTGTGCCAGTAGTAAAGTTTATCTGTTTCTTTACGACCAGTTACTGCCACTTTGTCTGCGTTGATAACGATGATGTAATCACCTGTATCTACGTGTGGAGTGTACTCAGCCTTGTGTTTACCACGAAGACGACGTGCTAATTCAGTCGCTAAACGACCTAAAGTTTTACCTGTCGCATCTACTACGTACCAGTCGCGTTTAACCGTTTCTGGTTTTGCTACAAAAGTTTTCATTAATTAATTACCAAAAATTAGTTTGATACCCAGTGTTCTTATGAACACAACCATTGATCTTAATCGCCACCCCTTCGAGTGAGATCTCGATAAAATAATGTACGATGGGAATTCGCACATTTACAGGGTCGGTGTATTATACATATTTATTTCATGAATGCTAATTTTTTATGCAATATTTTAGTATTTTTGCTGAAACCTATTTACATTAACTAAATTAATGTTTTTAATGAATTTATTAAAATTGACTCATACATAAAGTTATTTTATTGTTAACTCAAATATCATCATACTAGCTATAGGAATTTTTATGAGCTACGCTAAAGAAATTGACACGCTTAATCAGCACATCGCTGACATCAATAAAAAAATTAATGTTTCTTTTGAATTTTTCCCACCTAAAAATGAAAAAATGGAAACGCTTTTATGGGATTCTATTCATCGTTTAAAAGTGTTAAAACCCAAATTCGTTTCAGTTACTTACGGCGCGAACTCTGGCGAGCGTGACCGTACTCATGGTATTGTAAAAGCAATCAAACAAGAAACTGGCTTAGAGGCTGCTCCGCATTTAACTGGTATTGATGCCACACCTGAAGAATTAAAACAAATTGCTAAAGATTACTGGGACAGTGGTATTCGTCGCATCGTTGCGTTACGCGGTGACGAACCAAAAGGATATGCTAAAAAACCATTTTATGCGTCAGATCTTGTGGAATTACTCCGTTCTGTCGCTGATTTTGATATTTCTGTAGCAGCTTATCCAGAAGTTCACCCAGAAGCAAAATCAGCACAAGCAGACTTGATTAATTTAAAACGTAAAATTGATGCCGGTGCAAATCATGTTATCACTCAATTTTTCTTTGATATTGAAAACTACCTACGTTTCCGTGATCGTTGTGCATCAATTGGTATTGATACTGAAATCGTGCCGGGCATTTTACCTGTAACTAACTTTAAGCAGTTACAAAAAATGGCTTCTTTCACTAATGTGAAAATTCCTGCATGGCTTGTTAATGCTTATGAAGGATTAGATGATGATCCAACTACTCGTAATCTTGTAGCAGCTAGTGTTGCGATGGATATGGTGAAAATTTTATCTCGCGAAGGCGTGAATGACTTCCATTTCTATACGCTAAATCGTAGTGAACTAACTTATGCAATTTGTCATATGTTAGGTGTAAGACCAGAATAACTCAAAGATAAGAAATCTTTCTTCCATAAAATAAGGGCGTTATTTACGCCCTTATCTAAATATAAAAAACTTTAACCGCACTTTATTATTTGACTAACTCTGTTTGCATATACATTAATCGCTCAATATCCGTTAAATAATGTCCCAATTCTTGTTCTTCTGGTTTATGCAAATAAGGAATTTTCCCTAAAAGCGGCGCATCAATATGCTCAACAAGCAAATCAACAATTTCTGCATAATGGCTTAATAATGGATTAACACGGTTAGCTATCCAGCCCAATAACGGCACGCCTAGTTGTTGAATCGCTTGCACAGTTAACAACGCGTGATTCACACAACCATCTTTAATACCAACCACAAGAACCACAGGCATTTTTCGTTGTGCAACCCAATCAGCAAAACTTTTTCCTTCCGCCATTGGAGTCATTAAACCAAACGAGCCCTCAACCACCACAGACTGATAATTTTGATTTAATCGAGTTAAATCATGATTAATTTTATCTAACTTAATACGCGTCCTATCTTGTGTCAGCATCGGTGCACTATGGCTAAATGTATAACTATTAATATCCTTGTAGGACACATTTTCTTTAGTTGAATCCATTAATGTTAATACATCTGAATTTGATAAATTATCATAATCTGATGTATTTTCTTCTTGCATCGCTGGGTAAATACTTTCCTCACCGCAACAAGCAATGGGTTTATACCCAACAACTTGCACACCTTGCTTTTGCAAGGCTTGAATAATCGCGCGGGTTGCTGTGGTTTTTCCCACATTTGTATCTGTCCCCGCAACAAAAAAGCTACTCATTTTTATCTCCTTTAAAAAGTGCGGTGGATTTTAAAAGAATTTTTCTTTTAAAAATTTGAGATAACGCAAATTTTCTCTTTTTCGTATCAAAAATAAACAATTTATTTGATCTCACTCAAGCTATTAAATAAACCATCATCTTGTTTTGGTATTTGCAAATAAAATCCTTGTTGTTTAATTTTTTCCAATACCTCATTGCTATCTACATTATGTAGCGGCTTGCTTCCAAGTAAATTAAACATCATGACTAATTCTGGTTTTCCAAAGTGGCTCAGTAACACTTCTGGCACTTTAGAAAAATCCTCTCTTTTCGCGATATACAGATAACTTCCCGGTTTCTTTTTACTTTTATAAATTGCACATAACATATTTTGTTTTCCTAAATAAAAAATCCCTATTAAATTTCTTTAACAGGGATTTTATCATTTAAATTGATTAAAGCATTATTTTGCAGCTTCTTTTACTGCATCAGATGCTTGATTTGCTTTTTCAGAAACCGCATCTTTAACTTCAGTCATTTTAGAAGTAGCAGCATCTTTCATTGCATCCATTTTTGATGATGCAGCGTCTTTCATTGCATCAATTTTAGAGGTTGCAGCATCTTTCATTTCGCTTACTTTAGCTGCTGCAGCATCTTTTACTTGTTCAACTTGTGCCATTGCTGCATTTTTAACTTCAGCAGCTTTCTCTACTGCAGTGTTTTTCACTTCAGTTGAAGCTTGTTTAGCAGCATCTTTAACATCAGCAACAGCATTAGTTGCTGCGTCTTTTGCTTCAGAAACCATTGATGTTGCCGCTTGTTTAGCTGCGTCAACTTTTTGTGCAGCTTCTTCTTTATCGAAACAACCAGTTACCGCTAAAGCTGAACCTAAAACTAATGCTAGTGTTAATTTTTTCATAATTTTCTCCATAGAATAAATCTTGATTACGGCAAAGCCCTATTGCTTTGATGTGGCGTAGTTTACGGAAATTTTATTAAAAGAAAATAGCTAATACAGAAATTTACATTTCTGATAAATAAATAAGTGTAAAAAAGAGCACTAACACATTGATATTAAATATATTTTAAAAAAGTTCCATAGAAAAATTTTATTTTTTGTAAAGAAATGTATATGAATATATGTTTTAGATTTAATCAATCTTATGAATTTCTCTAGATGCTTGATGCATCAATATTTCTGATTTATTACCATCCCATAATAATTGAGCAATCGTTGCAGGATAAAATGGTATTGGATTTCGTTTTCCATACAGTTCAGCAACGATCTCTCCAACTAAAGGTAAATGAGAAATAATCAATACAGACTTAACCCCATCATGTTTCAGCACTTCTAAATAATCAATGACTGAATGCGCATGGCCATAAGGGGTTATACCCTCCCAAGTTTCAAGTTTATTTTCTAACTCCAAATCAAACGCTTGATTAACTTGATGAAAGGTTTCTTGAGCTCTGACATAAGGGCTCACTAAAATACGGTCTAGTGAATTAATTACTAGCGTGCTTAAATGCTGTTTTAACCATTCTCCTTGAGAAAAAGCTTGTTTAATACCATAAGCAGTTAAGCGACGAGCTTTATCACTATTAGCCATTACTTCAGCCTCGCCATGACGCATAATAAAAATATTCATTTGCTTTCCTAAGTATTTGATAAAAATAAACCGCACTAAATAAAGTGCGGTTACAAAATTAATGAGATTTAACTGCCTCTGCAATTTCTTCTGCACATTGTTGTGCAAGTTCAGCGTCTTGACATTCCACCATAACTCGAATAAGAGGTTCTGTACCCGATTTACGCAATAAAATACGACCTTTGCCTTCTAAACGTTTTTCAACGTCTGCGGCAACAGATTTTACTGCGTCACTTTCAAGTGGATTATCCCCTCCCGCAAAACGTACATTGATTAACACTTGTGGGAATAATTTAACCGCACTCGCTAATTCATTTAATGATAATTTATGCTGTGCCATCGCCGCCAATACAGCTAATGAAGCAACAATGCCATCACCCGTTGTATTCTTATCCGCAATGATAATATGTCCAGAATTCTCACCACCGAGTGTCCAATCGTTTTCAACCATTTTTTCTAATACGTAACGATCACCTACATTTGCACGTAAGAAAGGAACACCAAGCATTTTTAAGGCTATCTCTAGGCTCATATTACTCATTAATGTGCCAACGACACCGCCTTTTAATTGACCTGAGCGCAATGCTTCACGCGCAATAATAAAGAGAATTTGGTCGCCATCGACTTTATTTCCTAAATGATCGACCATCATAATGCGGTCACCATCGCCATCATAAGCCAAACCAACATCAGCTTTCATGTCAACTACTTTAGCTTGCAATGCAGTCACATCAGTCGCGCCACATTTTTCATTAATGTTTAAACCATTTGGATCTGTACCAATTTCAATGACTTCCGCACCAAGCTCTCTCAATACATTAGGAGCAATATGGTAGGTTGCACCATTTGCACAATCTACCACGATCTTATAACCTTCCAAGCCTAAGTGAGCTGGGAATGTGCCTTTACAAAACTCAATGTAGCGTCCAGCCGCATCATTAATACGGCTTGCTTTACCTAATTCAGCAGATTCCACACAATCCATCGGTTGCTCTAACATCGCTTCAATTGCTTCTTCAATTTCATCAGGTAATTTAGTCCCTTTTGCTGAAAAGAATTTAATGCCATTATCATAATAAGGATTATGAGAGGCTGAGATCACAATACCCGCTTCAGCACGGAAAGTTCTGGTTAAATAAGCAATAGCTGGTGTAGGCATAGGGCCAGTAAATGCAGCAGATAAACCCGCAGCAGCTAAACCTGCTTCAAGGGCTGATTCCAACATGTATCCAGAAATTCGGGTATCTTTACCGATTAAAACCATTTTCGAACCTTGAGAAGCTAATACTTTTCCCGCAGCCCAGCCTAATTTTAATGCGAAATCTGGTGTGATTGGGTAAGAACCCACTTTTCCACGTACACCATCTGTTCCAAAATATTTACGATTTGCCATAATAAAATTCCTTTAATTTTTTATCGTTATAAAACCATCAGGCATTTTCTGTTGCCTGCCAAACTTTGAGCATATCTGATGTTGCAGCAACATCATGTACGCGTAAAATTTTTGCACCTTTTTGCGCTGCAATAAGCGCACCTGCCGCACTACCTATCACTCGCTGATCGACGGGTTTATCAAGCACAGCGCCAATCATTGATTTGCGAGATAATCCTGCTAAAACTGGATAACCTATCTGACAAAATTCATTCAGATTTTGTAATAATTGATAATTATGCTGTACAGACTTACCAAAACCAAATCCCATATCCCAAATTAAGTTTTCTTTTTTAACACCAGCAGAAAGACATTCATTAGTACGTTTCTGCAAAAAAGCTAATACATCTTGTACGACATTCTCATAATGAGGATTTGCCTGCATCGTTCTAGGTTGCCCTTGCATATGCATAATGCAAACAGGTAAAGCCAGTTTTACCGCCGTTTCTAACGCATTTGGCTCTTGTAAAGCACGAATATCATTAATCAAATCCATTCCAACACTTGCTGCTTCACGCATCACAACTGCTTTTGAAGAATCGACAGAAATCCAGCAATCAAAACGGCTTCGCACCGCCTCCACTACTGGCACAACACGATGCAATTCTTCTTGTTCAGAGACTTCATCCGCATTAGGACGGGTAGATTCACCACCAATATCAATAATTGTCGCTCCTTCTTCCAACATTTTTTCAACTTGAAAAAGCGCTTTATCCAAACTAAAAAATTGTCCGCTATCAGAAAAAGAATCAGGCGTAAAATTAAGGATTCCCATAATCTTAGGAACGCTTAAATCAAGACATTTATTATTCGCGTAAAGTTTCATAAAGTGCGGTGGATTTTTAGATTAATTTTAGTCGGGCGATTATAGCGGAATACGCTGAAGAAAAAAATCATTAGGGAAAAATAAAGCCTTTCCGAAGAAAGGCCTTGTTGATTAGAGAGTTGATTAGGAATTAGAATCTACCGAATTTTCACCCGCACTTTGAGCATTATTGCTATTTGCATAAGCAGCTTGCCCAGTATGATCTTCCCATCCAGATGGCGGAGTGACTGGTTCACGATTCATCAATTGTTTGATTTGTTCTTCTTCAATGGTTTCATATTTGACTAATGCATCTTTCATCGCATGAAGAATATCCATATTGTCGATCAAAATCTGTCTTGCTCTCGCATAATTACGATTTACAATTGCACGAACTTCTTCATCAATTGCATGAGCCGTTTCATCTGACATATGTTTTGCTTTCGCCATTGAACGACCTAAGAAAACCTCGCCCTCATCTTCCGTATAAAGAATCGGACCTAATTTGTCAGAGAATCCCCATTGCGTCACCATATTACGCGCAATATTAGTCGCTACTTTAATATCATTTGATGCACCCGTTGAGATATTTTCTTCACCGTAAATCAAATCTTCTGCCAAACGACCCGCATACAAGGTAGAAAGCTTACTTTCTAATTGTTTTTGGCTAATACTAATTTGATCACCTTCAGGCAAGAAGAATGTCACCCCCAACGCACGACCACGAGGAATAATAGTCACTTTGTGTACAGGATCATGTTCAGGTACTAAATAACCCACAATCGCATGACCAGCTTCATGATAAGCAGTGGACTCTTTTTGCTTATCTGTCATAATCATGGTACGACGCTCTGGCCCCATATTGATTTTGTCTTTTGCTTTTTCAAACTCAAGCATGGTTACCATGCGTTTATTCACTCGAGCAGCAAACAAAGCAGCCTCATTCACTAAGTTTGCTAAATCTGCACCAGAATAACCCGGCGTACCACGCGCTAATGTCATTGCATCAACATCTGGTGCTACAGGCACTTTGCGCATATGCACTTTTAAGATTTGCTCACGACCTTTTACATCAGGCAGGCCAACAACAACTTGTCGGTCAAAACGGCCTGGACGAGTTAAGGCTGGATCAAGTACATCTGGACGGTTAGTGGCTGCAATAACAATTACGCCGTCATTACCGCTAAAGCCATCCATTTCAACCAGCATTTGGTTTAAGGTTTGTTCACGTTCATCATGTCCACCACCTAAACCCGCACCGCGTTGACGCCCAACCGCATCGATTTCATCAATAAAGATTAAGCAAGGTGCATTTTTCTTAGCCTGTTCAAACATATCACGTACACGAGATGCACCAACACCCACAAACATTTCTACGAAATCAGAACCAGAAATAGTGAAGAATGGAACTTTTGCTTCCCCTGCGATAGCACGAGCAAGTAAAGTTTTACCAGTACCTGGAGGCCCTACCATCAAAATACCTTTTGGAATTTTACCGCCCAAGTTTTGGAATTTATTCGGATCACGCAAGAAATCAACGATTTCGCCCACTTCTTCTTTTGCTTCATCGCAACCAGCGACATCCGCAAAAGTAACCTTAATCTGATCTTGGTTCAGCATTTTGGCGCGGCTTTTACCAAAGCTCATAGCCTTGCCGCCACCACCTTGCATTTGACGCATAAAGAATACCCATACGCCAACAAGGAATAACATTGGGAACCAAGAAATTAAAATTTGGGATAAGAAACCACGTTTTTCAAATGGCGTACCTTCCACTTTCACTTTTTTGCTTAACAAATCATCAAGCAATTTTTTGTCTTCAAGCGGTGGCATTACGGTTGAATATTTAGAACCATCCGTTTTCGTTACCGTAATTTCATTGGCATCAAAACGTGCTTCTGTCACTTGTCCGTTGCTTACATCGTAAACAAAGGTTGTATAATCAGTAGAATTATCTACCGAAGAGGAATTAAAACTCTGGTATGCTGTCATCATAATGACCGCTACTACCACCCAAAGCACCAGATTTTTGACCATATCGTTCAAAGTCTAACCTACCTTTCCTAAGTTAAAAAATTTTTTACAAGATACTACACATCATTAGCGATGAAAAGCTATCAAAGCAATTAGCCTTTATAGCCTGTCGCCACAATATATACTTCACGAGAGCGTCCGCGTGATGCTTCAGGCTTACGCACTTTCACCACATTAAATAAAGAACGAATTTCTCTTAAATATTCATCAAAGCCTTCACCTTGGAAAACTTTAACAACAAAGCTTCCTTTGGTTGCCAAGACCTGTTTACACATATCTAAAGCAAGCTCGACCAAATACATTGCGCGTGGAATATCCACTGATGGCATTCCACTAAAATTGGGTGCCATATCAGACATCACAACATCAACTTTATCTTCGCCTACGCGCGCTAATAAAGCATTCAAAACATTTTCATCACGGAAATCGCCTTGCAGAAAATCAACGCCTACAATAGGATCCATTTCCAAAATATCACAAGCAATCACTCGACCTTTGCCACCAATTTGCCCCACCACATATTGCGACCAACCGCCTGGTGCTGCGCCGAGATCAACCACGATCATTCCTTGTTTAAATAATTTATCCGTTTGCTGAATTTCATCAATCTTAAAATACGCGCGTGAACGTAACTTTTGCTTATGCGCTTTTTGCACAAATTGATCACTAAAATGTTCATTTAGCCAGCGAGAAGAACTCGCTGAACGTTTTTTCTTTCCCATAATCTTCTATTTTTGGTAGTAGTTTTGCTTATATTTGGTTACAATCTGCCGAATTCAAGCCGAGGCTGATTGAAATCAGTGAAAAACATTGAGAAAATCAACCGCTCTTTTTAATTAGGAATCCTTATGACAACCTTATCAACCAAACAAAAACAATTTTTAAAAGGTCTTGCGCACCATCTTAACCCTGTCGTTATGCTTGGTGGAAATGGCTTAACCGAAGGCGTACTTGCTGAAATTGAAAATGCACTCAATCATCACGAACTCATTAAAGTAAAAGTTGCTGGTGCAGATCGCGAAACAAAACAACTTATTATCGATGCGATTGTGCGTGAAACTAAAGCAGCACAAGTACAAACTATCGGGCATATTTTGGTGCTTTATCGCCCAAGCGAAGAAGCAAAAATTCAGCTTCCACGCAAATAACAACAAAAGTGCGGTTATTTTCAACCGCACTTTTTTTATTTAAATATAATTCACTTCAATAATATCAAACTCAACGACACCACCAGGCGTTGTAATATTAACGGTATCATCTAATTCTTTACCAATTAAACCTCGCGCAATTGGTGAATTAACCGAAATCAAACCAGATTTAATGTCAGCCTCATCATCACCCACAATGCGATAAGTAACTTCTTCGTCTGTATCCGTATTTACAAGCACAACTGTTGCACCAAAAATAACTTTACCGTTATTTGGCATTTTTGTTACATCAATAATTTGAGCATTACCAAGTTTACCTTCAATCTCTTGAATACGGCCTTCACAAAAACCTTGTTGCTCACGAGCTGCATGATATTCTGCATTTTCTTTTAAATCACCGTGCTCGCGTGCTTCTGCTATCGCTTTAATAATTTCTGGACGACGTACATTTTTTAAGAAATCCAATTCTTCACGTAATTGTTCTGCGCCACGCACAGTCATTGGAATTTGTTGCATTGTTTTTCCTTTTACTAAATAAAACAAAAACCACGGCAAAATCCTAAAATCTTGCCGCAGTATTATTAAAAATAAACTTGAAATGAGAAAATGATTTACTCAATTTCATTCGGGGCTTATTATTGTTCGTCTAAAAAAAAATAGCAACCATAACAAACCTAATATGAAAAAATTATCTTTAATTTCCACCGCACTTGGATCCTTTTTACTTTCCGTAAGCTTTAGCTTTCCAACCTTCGCAAACATTAACGTTTCAGACTTGACACAACAATTACCTGAAGGCTCTAGCGTAGGTTTTATCGCAAAAAATATAAATCAAAACCAAATTATTGCGGATTATAATGGCTCAACCTTTATGCTTCCTGCGAGTACACAAAAAGTTTTTACTGCCGTTGCCGCTAAACTTGCATTAGGCGATCAATTCCAATTTGAGACTGCTCTTTTAAGTAATGGAAAAATTCAAAATGGGAATTTAGATGGTCACTTAATCGTGCGTTTCACAGGCGATCCTGATCTTACAAGCGGTCAGCTTTATAGCTTACTTGCAGAATTAAAAAAACAAGGCATCAAAAAAATTAATGGCGATTTAGTATTAGATACATCAGTTTTTTCTAGTCATGACCGAGGATTAGGTTGGATTTGGAACGATCTGACCATGTGTTTCAACTCTCCGCCATCCGCTGCGAATATTGATAACAACTGTTTTTATGCGGAACTAGATGCCAATCAAAATCCCGGTGAAACAGTAAAAATCAATGTGCCTGCACAATTTCCAATTCAAGTGTTCGGACAAGTTTATGTAGCGGACAGCAATGAAGCGCCTTATTGTCAGCTCGATGTTGTTGTACACGATAATAATCGCTATCAAGTAAAAGGATGTTTAGCGCGTCAATCTAAACCTTTTGGTTTAAGCTTTGCCGTGCAAGATACAGATGCCTATGCTGCCGCGATTATTCAACGTCAATTAAGACAAGTAGGTATTGAGTTTAATGGCAAAGTCATGCTGCCCCCAAAACCACAACAAGGTCAGCTATTAGCGAAACATTTATCCAAACCATTACCGGATTTATTGAAAAAAATGATGAAAAAATCGGATAACCAAATTGCCGATTCATTGTTCCGAGCAGTGGCATTCAATTACTATAAACGCCCAGCATCCTTTCAATTAGGCACATTAGCGATTAAATCCATATTGCAAAAACAAGGAATTCGTTTTGGCAACAGTATTTTAGCCGATGGTTCAGGTCTGTCTCGCCATAATCTTGTAGCACCTAAAACAATGCTATCCGTTTTAGAATACATCGCTAAAAATGAAGATAAATTACATTTAATGGAAACTTTTCCAATCGCAGGTGTAGATGGCACGATCAGTGGGCGAGGTGGATTAATTAGCCCACCATTAGTAAAAAATGTTATTGCTAAAACCGGTTCTTTGAAAGGGGTTTATAACCTAGCCGGCTTTATGACAAATGCTCGAGGGGAAAAAGTAGCCTTTGTACAATTTATTAATGGCTACTCAACAGGCGATTTGGAAAGCAAAACCAAACGAGCACCATTAGTTCAATTTGAGAGTGGCTTATACAACGAAATCTATAAATATTGATAAAACCTTCTAAAAAACACCGTACTTTACCATCCAAAGTGCGGTGTTTTTTTATAGCCTTTTAAAAAATACTATTGATCAATATAACACTATTAAATGATAATGATTTTCATTGCTTAATCTGTTGTATTTTTTTATACTCGTCACTCTTTTTTAACTTAGATTTAACTTTTGGGAAGCAATTTATGAAGTTTAAATTAAGCTTAGTTTACACCGCACTTTTTGCTGGAGTTTCTGTTTCGTTTGTAGCGAATGTAAATGCAGAAGAACATTCAACTAATGAACACACATTAGAAGGTATTGAAGTCATTACAAAACTTGTTAATGAAAAAGGCTATAAAGCTGAACGCACTGAAATTACGGGCGTAAATTCATCAATTATTGATACACCTTATAGTATTGATATTGTGACACAAGAACAATTACAGGATAAACAACCAAGTACTTTAGAAGACGCAGTAAAAGGAATTAGTGGTTTAAGCCAAGGTAATAATTTAGCGGGGACGCTCGATACAGTAAAACGCCGTGGCTACGGTGGAAATCGTGATGGTTCTATTATACGTAACGGACTTGCAAGTCCACTAGCACGTAACTTTAATGCTAACGTAGAACGAGTTGAAGTGCTAAAAGGCCCCGCTTCAGTATTATATGGCATGCAAAATCCTGGCGGTGTAATTAACGTTGTAACTAAAAAACCTTCCTATGAAGGACATAAAACAACGTTAGATACAAGTTACGGTTCAAATTATAGCCGTAATTTTGGCATTGATGTTACAGGCCCCATTGCAGGTACTGGATTCGCTTATCGCATCGTTGCTGATCACAAGAAAAAACATTCTTGGCGTAATTTTGGTGAAAATAAAGAAACAATCATTGCACCATCTTTATCTTGGAAAAATGATTCAACAAAATTAACCTTGTCTTATGAATATCAAGATTATAAAGGTGATTTTGATCGTGGTATTTTCATAGACACAAATAAAAAAATTGGGCTTAACAACAACCCAAATTATGGCAAACCACTTGATATTCCATTAGAAAGAAGATTAGATGATCCAATCAATGTAACAACTGGTTACTCTCATACCATTCAATTTAATGCTGAACATAAATTAAACCCGAATTGGACTCTGAAAGCAGATTATGGATATGCAAAAAATCATTACTCTGATTGGCAAGCTCGTATTACAAAATATGATGCCAAAACCAGAAAGGTAACACGACGAATTGACAGTACAAATCCATCCGATGCAGTGAATAATAGTTTGAATTTATCTGCTATTGGGATTATAGAACAATCCCCTTCCGTTACTCACCAATTACGTACGACGATTGAGCTACAAAAATATCAGTTAACGATTGGCGATTTACGCCGTAGCGGAACACATACAATGTCTATTGATTCTCCAGAATATAATTCAACACAGGTGATAAATGGACAGGCCTCGTCAAAAGCAGATGCACGCACTAGCGATATGTTAGAACAATATAAAACTCTTGGTTTAGTCGTGCAGGATGCAATCTATCTTGGTGACAAATGGATTGTTTCTGGTGGTGTTCGTGCACAATGGCATCAAATAAAATCGGGACAAGGACGCGAAAATCAAAAATTCCGTAATAATGACAGTGGTTTTGCCCTTTTACCACAATTAGGTTTAGTTCACTTAATTACACCAGACTGGTCTATTTATGGAAATGTAGGTACGTCAGCTAAACCTAATCCCTCTCGTAGCTGGGATTACAAAGGTGAGAAAATCAAACTTGAAACAAGTCGTCAATTTGAAATCGGAACCAAATACAATAATGAATGGTTAAGTGCTAACCTAGCTTTATTCCATATAATTAAAGATAACACCGCAAAACGCTATAAAGATCCTGCTACAAATGAAAATATTATTAAAGTAGCAGGAAGAGATCGTTCTCAAGGTATCGAAATTGATATTAATGGCAAGCTAACTGACAAACTAACAATTTCAGCCAATTATACTTATACTAAAACAAAAGTATTGCGTGATGATGCTGAACCACAAAATATAGGTACTGATTTTGATAGTACACCAAGACATCTTGCAGGATTAACATTAATCTACGATTGGGGTCACTTCTTAGGTGGCCATTGGCGTACAGGTGCTGGTGCTGAATATCAAGGAAGTTGGGGATTTAACTATATCAATAATGGTCAAGCGACTTGGTTCAAAATACCATCTGCTACGCTTTATAATGCCTTTATTTCTTATGACATCAAACTTGGCAAGCAAGATCTTAATTTACGTTTAGCAGGTAAAAACCTTACTAATAAACGTTATTTTGTCTCTCATACCACAGCCACAATGGAACACTTATCTATAGGTTCACCACGTGAAGTTGTATTAAGTGCAAAATTCAGCTTTTAATTCATAAAAATATATCCCCTATCTCTATATAGGAATAGGGGATTTTCATTTTTTATAGGAAATCAATGAACTGGCAAACCGAACTTAATAATAGTTTAAACTGGATTTTAACCGCTCTTTTTTGGGTGATATTATGCTTTAGCGCAACAATGTTAGCCTTAAAACAAACTACTTTCGGCAAAAAATTCTGGTGTATCGTGTCACCATCGATTAATAAAAAAACCAGCATTAAACTAATTTTAATGTTGTTAGTGCTATTTATAATGATATTGTTGGAAGTACGATTTAGTGTGCTTAATTCATTTTTTTACAATGGATTGTATAGCTCAATGCAAGAATTAAACATTGAAAAGTTTTGGTTCTTTGCAAAACTAAATGCTCTTCTTGTGGTAGCACAAGTTATACATGCCATTGCAGATTACTTCTTTCAACAAGTTTTTGAAATTCGTTGGTTGGAAAGTCTTAATGCAACGCTTGTTAAGCGCTGGCTAAATAAGAAAAAATACTATCGCCTAAAATACGAACGAGATTTACCAGATAATATCGATCAACGTATTGAACAAGATGCGAGAGAATTTATTACCAGTACCGTACAAATTGTGCGAGGCGTGATTAACTCAGTGCTCACGACCATTGAATTTACGATTATTTTATGGTCACTTTCTGGAGTATTAACTTTATTTGGATTTAATATCGAAAAAGGCGTCGTTTTCTTCATTTATGCCTTTATTATTTTCGCAACACTCATGTCCGTGTGGATTGGTCGCCCACTCATTAAGCTAAATTTTACAAAAGAGAAACTCAATGGCGATTATCGTTATTCCTTAATCCGAGTGCGAGACAATGCAGAAAGCATTGCTTTTTATAATGGCGAGCTAAAAGAACAAACATTCTTACAACATCAATTCCGTCAAATTATTCATAACCGTTGGTCCATTGTATTAAAAATGTTGGGCTTGAATAGTTTCAACTCTGGGGTAACTCGCGTTGCTAAATTATTGCCTTTAATGTTACAAGCGCCACGTTTTTTTTCTGGTCAGATAAAACTAGGAGATATGCATCAAACAGTCCAAGCATTTAACCGATTAATGACCGCACTTTCATTTTTCCGCTTGTTCTATGAGCAATTCACACTCTATCAAGCACGGTTAAATCGCCTTTATGGTTTTATAACAAAAATGGATGGATTAGATAAGCAAAACATTCATCATCCTTTTCATTGTTCTCATCGTGTCGCCTTAAAAAACTTTGGTATTAAAGATGAACAAGGTAATGTTCTACTCAATAATTTAAATATTAATTTAGAAAATGGAGATGCCCTATTGATTCAAGGTGCATCTGGAACAGGAAAAACATCGCTACTAAAAGCAATTGCAGGGATATATCCTTTTGAAACAATTGGCATTGCAGAGCATCCATGTATGGGAAGTTTATTCCTACCACAACGACCTTATATGCCGCAGGGTACTTTACGAGAAGCAATTTGTTATCCAAATATCAATCCAAGTCACGCAGAATTAGAACAAACCATGAAGGATTGTGCGCTAGGAAAATATATACACGCGCTTAATGTAAAAAATGACTGGCAAGCAATTTTATCGCCTGGTGAACTTCAAAGAGTGGCGTTTATTCGTATTTTACTCACTAAACCAGATGTCGTATTTCTCGATGAAACGACTTCCGCATTAGATGAAACAACAGAGCATTTACTCTACCAAACAATTAAAGAGCGTTTGCCCGAAATGATCATTCTCAGCGTAGGTCATCGTAGTACATTACAGCAATTTCATAACAAACAACTAAAATTAGATGTATGTTTATTATGTGAAAATTAGAAGATGACAAGTTAAGAATATATAAAACAAATATTTTGTTTATTTTGATGCTAGTCTAAAGAGCGCCTATAAAATTAAAATAAAACTATAAAAAAGCCCCCGATATTCGAGGGCTTGATTTTTACTATCGTAATAAAAATTAGCGACGTAAACCTAAACGAGCGATAGTGCTTTGGTATAAAGCAAGATCAGTACGTTTTAAGTAGTCTAAAAGTTTACGACGACGAGAAACCATACGTAATAAACCACGACGACCATGGTGGTCTTTTTTATGCTCTGCAAAGTGAGCTTGTAAGTGGTTGATTTGTGCAGTTAATAACGCGATTTGAACTTCCGAAGAACCAGTATCTTTCGCATCACGACCAAATTCAGCAACGATTGCTGCTTTTTTTTCAGTACTTAGAGACATTTTTTACTCCTAAAAGGTAGTGTTGTTAATACATCATTCGCCGATCTCTAACTCAGCGATGACAAGGAGCCTGCATTCTAGCGATGAATAAGCTCAAATGCAAGGTTTATTCTAGTAAAAAGCCATGATTCTTAATGATGTCTTTAGCTTTATTAGAGCATAAAAATTCAAAAAATTTAACCGCACTTTCAACATTGTTTAATAAAGCCACGACATATTCAGCTTTTACCTCAAATTCAACAGGGAAAATATGGGTCAAGAATGCTTGATTCGTTATACCAATGTTAAAGTCAGTATCCATAGATGAATAGCTCTTACTTAAATCAAATTCTGACCTTACTTGATAGTGCGAATAACCAATCATCATATCTGCATAACCATTTGACAATAAATAGTGAGATGCAATTTTTCCTTTTGGAATTATGTTTGAGGATGTACCGCCCACCAATTTCAAGGCTCGTCGTTTCAATGCCTCCCCTTCACCAGGAAAACATTGCTCAATTTTATCAAATAACAGCCAAGTATAATCTCCACAAGGATCACAAGATGGCGTTGATGTTGCGAGGCGTAAAGAGCGATCAACTAGCAATTCAAAAATGGATTTATGACGGAAGTGTTCTAAATTTAACGTAGTTAATGCTAATTGATTAAACGCTATCGTTAATTTTTGATAAATTGTTTTAGAATCACCTAACTGAAATACATTTTCAGAGTTTGCACTAATAAAAATATCACATTTCGCCCCTTGCTCAATTTGTTGACGCAAGATTCCGGCAGGGCCACAAAATGCTTTAATCTCTACATGATGAATTTGTCGAAAAATATCAGACAATTCTTGCAAGGCATACTGAAAACTCCCAGCACTAAAAACAGTAATTGATTCCATAAGTTTTCCTTACTTTAATAGTGTTTTATATAAGGGAACAAAATGCGTAAAAAAAGATGTTTTATATTGAGCTTGTTGTTCAAGCATCGGCAAATGAAAAAGTGCAGTCAAATTTTCTGAAGTTAAAATGTCCTTTGTTTTACCAAATTGATAATTTTGTTTGTTTAACAATAAAGCTTTATTGGCTATCGCTACAGCTTGATTAGGTTGATGTGTTGTGAATGCGACCGTCATTTTCTGTGATTGTGCTAAATCCATCAGTAAAGACAACACGATATCTTGATTTGCAAGATCTAATGCTGAAGTTGGCTCATCCAACAATATCAATTTGCATTCTGAAGCAATGGCTCTCGCAATTAAAATTAGTTGTCGCTGCCCGCCCGAAAGCGAAGCAAATTCGCGCTTTGCCAAATGGGTCAAGTTCAAATAATCCAGTGCCTGCATGGCGACTTGATAATCATGCGGTTTCGGTTTGGCGAAAGTATTAATATGGGTTGAGCGCCCCATCAACACGATATCCAATACGGAATAAGCAAAAGGCGAAGAAAAGAATTGTGGCACAAAACTGATGGATTGATACACCTCAATCTTGCCCTGAATCGGGTGATGAATGCCAAGCAACAAATCCAACAAGGTGCTTTTTCCGCAACCGTTTTGCCCTAAAATCGCCAGAATATCCCCTTTATTCAAATCAAAATTCAGTTGCTGAAACAGGAAGTTTTCCGCTTGGTAATAAAAACCTAGATTTTCCACGGAGAGCGCTTTATTCATTCATGCCTCCGTGCTTTAGTTTATATACCAATACGCCAAACAACGGCGCTCCGATAAGTGCGGTCAAAATACTGATTGGAATTTCGGCATCGGACAGGGAACGCGCAACGTTGTCCACGAGCAACATATAAGTCGCACCGACAAGCATGGTGCAAGGCAATAAACGTTGATGATTGGCGCCTACCAGCATACGACTAAGATGAGGAATGATCAGCCCGACCCAGCCGATACTGCCGCTAATTGCCACCTGACACGCCACTAACGAACCGCTTAAGAAGATCACTAACCAACGTAATGGCGCCACTTTCACGCCTAATGCCTTGGCTTCTTTCTCATCTAAAGACAGTAAATTCAAGCGCCAACTTAAGCCGAGTAAAATTGAGCTACACGCCAAAAACGGGGCAAAGAAAAAAGCGAATTTTTCCCAGTTAGAGGTGGCAAAACTCCCCATCAACCAAAACACAATGCTTGGCAATTTTTCTTCTGTATCGGAAATGTATTGCAATAGACTCACGAGGGCTGAAAAAAGCCCGCTTAAAATCATGCCGATAAGAATAAGCATCAACAAGCTGCGTTGATTAAATTTGAAGCTAAATAGAAAAACCAAGGCAAGCGTGCCGAAGCCAAATAAAATAGTGCTGGCAAATAAGCCGTATAAACTGAATCCAAAGAAAATTGCCAAGGTGCCACCGAAGGCTGAACCGGAGGTCACGCCGATAATATGCGGATCCACTAACGGGTTACGAAAAATGCCTTGTAATACCACACCACTCAATGCCAAACCTGAACCCACGCAAAGTGCGGTTAAAATTCTAGGTAAACGCACTTGAAAAATCACCTGTTGCTGCACTGGATCGATCTCAAGTGCGCTCGCTTTTGCCCACAGAATTTGCCCAATTTGCGGTACAGACAAAGAATACCGCCCGATTCCCAAAGAAATCACGGCGGTAATGACAAGCAACAGCGTTAAGCCAAAGAGAATTTTAGAGTAACTATTTAGCTGCATTGTTGGCTTTGTAAGAAGTGCGGTAGAATTTTTGGTAATAATCGTTCACCATTTTATCCAAATCCACATCTTGGAAACGTTGTGGATAAAGCGCTTTCGCCAACCATACTTCGCCCAACGCTAAGGCTTCCGGCATCGGGTATCCCCAGGCTTTGGCATATTCCGGCATCAACAAAACTTTTTTATCTTTTACCGCCTGAATATTTGCCCAACCTTGATCATTCAAAATTTGTGGTACCACATCAGGATAACGATCTTGCACCAAAATCACCGCCGGGTTCCATTCCAACACATTTTCTAGAGAAACCTGTTTGAAACCTTTAATGGTTGCCGCCGCGACGTTATAAGCGCCCGCGTGTTCCATCATAAGCCCCGTATATTTACCGGAACCGTAAGTGCCTAAATCCGGATTTGCCATATAAGTGCGCACGCGTTTATCGGCAGGAACATCGCCTAGGCGATCTGCCAACAACTTACGATTGGAAAAGGCAGCTTTCACTAACTCATCGCCTTGTTGTTTTTTCTCAAACACCTCGGCAATCAGTTCAATGCCCTGTTTTAAGCCGTCATTATAAGCTTTATCTTCGTCAGTTAAGGTTGGATTAAGTTTGCCTTTCTCACCCGCTTCACCGGTACGCAAGGAAATTGCCACCACTGGAATATTCACGTCACTGATTTGCTTGATCATTTCGGGCGGTGCATAGTTAGTCACAAACACCACATCTGGTTTTAACGCCAACAGACTTTCAATATTAACGGAATTCAAATCGCCCGGCATCGCCATGTTTTCCAGCTCCGGCGCAAGGCGAACATAGTTTTTGCCTAGTTGTTTCTTCCAGTTGGAAAGCACTCCCACAATCTGTTTTGTGGCATCCAACTGCACGGCAATATTCAAGGTTTGGTGCTGTAACACCACGGCTCGGTTAATGTGATCGGGAATTGTCACTTTGCGATCGAGTTGGTCTGTAATAATGCGATCAGCTAATGCTGAAAAAGAAAGGGAACCGAGCAAGCCGGCAATTAACAATGATTTAAGTTTCATAGCACATCCTTATTTTAAGTAAGAAAATATCATTATACACATATTTATATAATGATAAACTCTGTACTCATATCTTTTCAATCACCACCTTTATATTTTCTGGCGGTGCATAATAAGGTGCAGAAGTGATAAATAAACGAATACCCAATTTGGCGTAATCTGATACATTATTTTTATTTACTCCTCCAGCGACAGAAAGCAGAATATCTTTCTGTTTTGATTGAAGTAGATCTAAAGCCTTTTTCACATCCTCAAATGACCATTTATCAAGTTGGATAATATCTGGTTCGGCCATATATATTTGCTCAAATTGAGCAAAATTATCTGCTTCTAAAGTAATTTTATTTTCAGGCGCTTCTTGACGTAATCTATCCACAATTTTCGTCCAATCATTTGGATCAGAAAGTAAGTTTCGATGATTAGTAAAAACCAAAAGAGTTTCGCTAACGCCTTGTCGATGAATATGTCCACCAGCTGCTAATACAGCATTCGTCGCAAGTTTACGCGTATTAGGAATACTTTTACGCGTGCAAGCCACAATAGCACTTGGATTAACCGCTTTGGCATTCGTAATCATTTCTGCCGTATATTGAGCAACCCCACATGACCATTCAAGCACCAATTGCACCACTTTCCAAGCTTGATGTAATTGTTCAGACATTCCTTCCGCACTGATCAACAAAGCACCTGATTCAACCCACTCCCCTTCTTTTACATATAAGTGCGGTTGAATATCCAGTTTTTTTAATAATTTTTCAGCAACAGAAACGCCCGCCACAATACCTGCATTTTTACGCTTAAAAAGAATTTTTGCCGGAATATTTTCAATACCAAGGGCATGAGTGGTTAAATCACCACGATAAATATCCTCAAGTAATAAATCATCCAATTCTTTATCGGAAAAATAAATCATCGTAACTCCTTAAATTAATTGACCCTGATATAACTGAATCTGCTTACCTGAAAAATACTCGGCTTCTTTTGGCTCATGCGTTACTAAAATTGTTGTAATTTCATTTGTTTGAATTAAATTTTTTAACACTTTCCAAATATCTTTACGCGAAGACCAATCTAAAGAGGAAAAAGGCTCATCTAAAAGTAATAAATCAGGACGATAAATTAGTGCTCTTGCTAAAGCTACACGCTGTTGTTCTCCACCGGACAACTGATGAGGATAGCGATTAATAAGATGATCTATTTTTAATTCAGATAATAATATCTGTTGTTCAGCATCAGATGCTGATGGATTAGCAAGTATTAAATTTCCTCGTACCGTTTTATGAGGAAACAAATAAAGTCGTTGATTCAAATAACGAAAATTTCTCTTCCACGGAGGATTATTTTCTAGAACTTGGTTATTCCATAAAATAGAGCCAGAATAATCAATATAACCAGCAATCGCATTTAATAAAGTCGTTTTTCCGCTACCTGATTCACCAACAACAGAAAGGCATTCACTTTTTTCAATTGAAAAAGAAATAGATTTTAAAATATTAGTTTGAAGATTCTGAACTATTAACATACTAAACAGCCCTATTAATCACCCGTAAAACTAGCAACAAACATGTAGATATAAATAAAAGCCATAATGATGCGCCAATAGCGATTTCAAAATCACCACTTGAAATATTCAAATAGACTGCCATAGGTAAAGTTTCGGTTTTAAATCGCGTTGCCCCTGCCAACATTAATGTGGCTCCGAACTCACCTATTGCGCGTGACCAAGCTAAAACTGAAGCACAAACCAAAGGCTTCCAACACATAGGAATCTCTATTTTTATTAAAGTCTTAAACGGTGATAACCCAAGAGTATAAGATGCAAATCGATAACCTGATTCAAAGGAAGAAAAAATACCGCGAGTGCTACGCAATAAAATCGAACTCGCAATATAAGTCTGAGCAATAATGATCCCTACAGGGGAAAAAATCCATTTACTTATAAAAGGAAGCAGTTCAGCCAATATCCCTTGTGAACTAAAAAGTAGAAGCAAACTTAGTCCTGTGACTAATGGTGGCAAAACCATTGGTAAATCAAACAAAGTGTCAAAAAATGATTGAAAAGGCAACCGCACTTGACTCATTCGCCATGCAGATGGAATAGCAATACATAATGCTAATATCAAAGAAAAAAGAGACGTTCCCAATGACATTAGCAATGCAAAATGCAATTCGGAATTAAATAATATTTGTTGAAAAAAATAAAAATCTAATGTTGCGATTAAAGAAAGCACCGATCCCATAACAACAAATAATAGTATTAATAATGGGATCAGCGCTAACTTTAAACTTAGACAATTATTTAGCCGGTAAGAAACCTTCATCAGTAAAATACTTCACGCCTTGAGGAGATTTAAAGAAATCAAATAACTGTTGAGCTTCTTTTGGATATTTAGAAGAAGAAAGTAGACCAATAGTAACTTTTTCTTCTGGCGTGCCTTTTGGACTTGGTAATAATTCAACCTTGTCTCGAACTTTCCAAGCACCTGAACGACCTACTACAGCCGCATCTACATCACCATTTAATAAATATAGCATTAATTGTTTTACCGTTGCAGCTTTCACAACAACTTTATCATTAAGTTGCTTTTGATATCCTGACAACTCAAACATTTTTTCAGCGCCTTTACCAAGAGCCATTGCTTTACTATCACCAATACCTAAACGTAATGAGCTTTCAGCTAATGCTTTAAAAGAATCAATCCCTGAAATTTTATCTTTACGAATAGCCATAACTGGAACATGCAATACTATTGTCCCTATATTGTTTACATCATTAGTTTTCTGTAATTTTGTGACATAATCCTCTGAACCCGCTAAAAAAAGATCACCACTTTTTACCGTGTTATAACGAGCTAGAATCTGCCCAGAACCACCATATTCAACAGTTACTTTATTTCCTGTTTCTTGTTCATATTGGTGAATAATTTTTTCCACAGGCTCCTTCAGTCCTGCCCCAGCATATAAATACAAGTCTGCAGCTTGTACAGAAAATGTAGTTAAAATCATTGAAGTTACTGCAACTAATTTTTTCATTTTCTCTCCTTATAAAATGAGTTTCAGCGAAAATCGATATATATATAATTGTATAATGAATTATTCGAAAGATTTATTCAATCTTTAGTTTATAAATTAATCGATTTTTTTTCTAATTTCATGACATGGCACTAATTGACTTAATTTTGAAACAACAAAAAAGGTTGGGACTCCCCAACCTTTCAGCTAATCTTTCAATAATTTAATTTTTTCAATCACATTTGTTGTTGAACAACCATTTTCAAAGTTTAGCACTTTAACATCACCGCCATTTGCCCAAACTTCTTTTGCTCCAGCAATCTCTTCGGGTTTGTAATCTCCGCCTTTAACTAAAAGATCTGGTAGAATTTCGCCGATTAAACGTTGTGGTGTGTCTTCGGTGAACGGCACCAACCAGTCCACTGATGCCAAACCAGCCAGTACAGCCATACGGTTTTCAAGATTATTAATTGGACGACTGTCACCTTTTAATCGTTTAACTGAATCGTCGCTGTTTACCGCAACAATTAGACGATCGCCCAATTTACGTGCATTTTCTAAATAAGATACATGCCCTGGATGCAAAATATCGAAACAGCCATTAGTCATCACAATTTTTTCACCACGCGCTTTCGCTTGTGCGACAGCATCTTTTAATTCAGCTTCACTCATAATGCCAAATCCCGTTTCAGGGCGAGCATGAATCGCATTTTCAAGTTCCACAGTCGAAACCGTTGAAGTCCCCAATTTACCCACCACAATTCCAGCGGCCACATTGGCTAGGTAACAAGATTCTTCGAAAGAACGTCCATCTGCTAATGCAGTTGCTAATACGCTAATGACAGTGTCACCGGCTCCCGTCACATCAAACACTTCTTTTGCAACGGTTGGCAAATGATAGGGTTCTTGATTTGGGCGTAATAATGTCATGCCTTTTTCAGAACGCGTCACCAAAAGTGCGGTTAATTCAATATCAGAAATTAATTTTAAACCCTTCTCAATAATTTCTTCTTCTGTATTACATTTGCCCACGACAGCTTCAAATTCAGACATATTTGGTGTCAATAATGTCGCACCACGATAACGTTCAAAATCAGTTCCCTTTGGATCGATTAACACAGGCACATTCGCTTTGCGTGCAATTTGAATCATTTTCTGAACATCTTTTAGCGTGCCTTTGCCGTAATCAGAAAGAATCAAGGCACCGTAATTTTTCACCGCACTTTCTAACTTCGCTAATAAATCCTTGCAATCTACATTATTGAAATCTTCTTCAAAATCAAGGCGGAGCAGCTGTTGATGACGAGATAAAATACGTAATTTAGTAATGGTTGGATGGGTCTCTAATGCAACAAAATTACAATCGATTTTTTGTTTTTCTAATAAGTGGGAAAGCGCAGAACCTGTCTCATCTTGTCCAATCAATCCCATTAACTGAACGGGTACATTAAGTGAAGCAATATTCATAGCCACATTTGCAGCACCACCCGCGCGCTCTTCATTTTCTTGTACACGAACCACTGGCACAGGTGCTTCTGGTGAAATACGGTTCGTTGTGCCGAACCAATAACGATCAAGCATCACATCGCCTAATACAAGTACTTTTGCTTGCTTAAATTCTGCTGAATATTGAGCCATTTTAAAATCTCTCTATTTGAATAACCAAAATTGTAGCGATTTTACCACAACTCAAATTTACGATAAACTACGCCCCTAACTTAGGTGGAAAGAACAATGAAAAACGAAAAACTCCCTCAATTTCAACCGCACTTTTTAGCCCCAAAATACTGGCTTTTTTGGTTAGGCGTGGCAATTTGGCGAAGTATTTTATGTCTTCCCTATCCTATTTTGCGCCATATTGGTAATGGTCTCGGTTGGCTGTTTTCACATTTAAAAGTAGGTAAACGTCGAGCTGCCATTGCACGCCGTAATCTTGAACTTTGTTTCCCTGATATGCCTGAAAATGAGCGTGAGGTGATTTTGCAAGAAAATCTTCGTTCAGTAGGAATGGCAATTATCGAAACTGGCATGGCTTGGTTTTGGTCGGATTCACGTATCAAAAAATGGTCAAAAGTTGAAGGCTTACATTATCTAAAAGAAAATCAAAAAGATGGAATTGTTCTCGTCGGGATTCATTTCTTAACGCTAGAACTTGGCGCACGCATCATTGGTTTACATCATCCTGGTATTGGGGTTTACCGCCCAAATGACGATCCAGCATTTGATTGGCTCCAAACACAAGGTCGTTTACGCTCCAATAAAGATATGCTTGATCGTAAAGATTTGCGCGGAATGATCAAAGCTTTACGTCACGAAGAAACCATTTGGTATGCGCCTGATCACGATTACGGCAGAAAAAATGCCGTTTTTGTACCATTTTTTGCGGTGCCCGATGCTTGCACAACTACTGGTAGTTATTATTTATTGAAATCCTCACAAAACAGTAAAGTGATTCCATTTGCGCCATTACGCAATAAAGATGGTTCAGGCTATACCGTGAGCATTTCAGCGCCTGTTGATTTTACGGATTTACAAGATGAAACGGCGATTGCTGCGCGAATGAATCAAATCGTTGAAAAGGAAATAATGAAGGACATAACAATATACATGTGGCTACATCGCCGTTTTAAAACGCGTCCAGATGAAAATACGCCTAGTTTATACGATTAAAAGTGCGGTCGAATATCACCGCACTTTTTGATAGAATTTTCTCAAATTTAAAAAATTAACGACTCATCTAACCATGACAACCAATTATTCAGCTCAAGAAATTACCGTTCTTAAAGATCTCGAGCCGGTGCAAATTCGCCCCGGTATGTATACAGACACCACTCGTCCGAATCACCTCGCACAAGAAGTTATTGATAACAGCGTGGATGAAGCCCTCGCGGGTTTTGCCACAAAAATTGAAGTAATTTTACACCCAGATCAATCTATTGAAGTCACAGATAATGGTCGCGGTATGCCTGTGGATATTCACCCCACGGAAGGCGTTTCCGGCGTAGAGGTGATCCTGACTAAACTGCATGCGGGTGGTAAATTCTCCAATAAAAATTATGAATTTGCGGGAGGTTTACACGGTGTTGGGATTTCTGTGGTGAATGCGCTTTCTGAACGTGTGGATATTCAAGTCAAACGCAATGGTGAAGTCTATAAAATTGCCTTTGAAAACGGCAATAAAGTAGAAGAATTGGAAGTTATTGGGACTTGTGGCAGACGCACAACGGGAACAACCGTTCACTTCAAACCGAATCCAAAATATTTTGACAGCGCAAAATTTTCCGTTAGCCGCCTACGTCATTTATTAAGAGCGAAAGCGGTACTCTGCTCTGGGCTTGAAATCAAATTCATTGATAAAGTAAACAATACTCAAGACATTTGGTTATATGAAGATGGGCTTTCCGATTACCTTATCGAAGCGGTAAATGGCTTTGAAACCCTTCCGGAAAAACCATTCGTTGGTGAATTTAAAGGAACAAATGAAGCCGTTAGCTGGGCATTACTTTGGTTGCCAGAAGGTGGCGAACTGATTGGCGAAAGCTACGTAAACTTAATTCCGACTATTCAAGGCGGAACGCATGTTAATGGCCTACGCCAAGGTTTGTTAGATGCCATTCGAGAATTTTGCGAATTTAGAAATCTATTACCACGCGGCGTAAAACTTACCGCTGATGATATTTGGGATCGTTGTTCTTACATTCTTTCCCTTAAAATGCAGGATGCGCAATTCGCTGGGCAGACTAAAGAACGCTTATCATCACGCCAAAGTGCGGTGTTTGTCAGCGGTGTTTTAAAAGATGCGTTCAGTCTATGGCTCAACCAAAACGTACAAGACGCTGAAAAATTAGCAGAAATAGCGATCAGTTCTGCACAACGCCGATTACGAGCAGCCAAAAAAGTCGTACGAAAAAAACTCGTTAGCGGTCCTGCATTACCAGGAAAATTAGCAGATTGTGGCTCACAGGATTTAGAAAAAACGGAATTATTTTTAGTGGAGGGCGACTCTGCGGGCGGCTCAGCAAAACAAGCGCGTGATCGCGAATATCAAGCGATTTTGCCTTTACGTGGAAAAATCTTAAATACATGGGAAGTTTCACCTGATCAAGTATTAGGTTCAACAGAAATTCACGATATCGCCGTAGCCCTAGGAATCGATCCTGACAGCAATGATTTATCACAACTTCGCTATGGTAAAGTATGTATTCTCGCGGATGCTGACTCTGATGGTCTGCATATTGCCACTCTACTCTGCGCCCTGTTCTTACGCCATTTTCCGAAATTAGTACAAGACGGTCACGTTTACGTCGCAATGCCACCACTTTATCGGATTGACTTAAATAAAGAAGTCTTCTACGCATTAGATGAAAGTGAAAAAGAGGCGATTTTAGATCGATTGAAAAATAAAAAAGGCAAACCGAATGTTCAACGTTTTAAAGGTTTAGGTGAAATGAACCCATCACAATTGCGTGAAACAACAATGGATCCTAATACTCGTCGCCTTGTTCAATTAACTTATGATTTAGAGGAAGACCAAGGCGCGGATACATTAGAACTCATGGATATGTTGTTAGCGAAAAAACGTTCCGAAGATCGTAAAAATTGGTTGCAAGCAAAAGGCGATCAGGTTGATTTGTCTGTTTAGACTAAATTAATCTCAGCAAATCCGAATTTTAATAAATTAAGAATATATTCAATTAACAGAAACCAAAATGACAAATATCAATTATGAAGGCATTGAGCAAATGCCTCTACGTACCTTCACCGAAAGGGCTTATCTCAACTATTCCATGTATGTCATCATGGATCGTGCGTTGCCTTTTATCGGTGACGGTTTAAAACCCGTTCAACGCCGTATTGTATATGCGATGTCTGAACTTGGCTTGAATGCTACGGCAAAATACAAAAAATCTGCCCGTACCGTCGGTGATGTACTCGGTAAATTCCATCCACATGGTGACAGCGCTTGTTATGAAGCGATGGTGTTAATGGCACAACCCTTCTCTTATCGTTATCCACTTGTAGATGGTCAAGGTAACTGGGGGGCGCCAGATGATCCAAAATCCTTCGCGGCTATGCGTTATACGGAATCACGTCTATCTAAAATCTCTGAAATCTTGTTGAGTGAACTCGGACAAGGAACAGTTGATTATCAACCAAACTTTGATGGAACCTTAGCCGAACCACAATATTTACCTGCTCGTTTACCTCATATTTTATTGAACGGCACAACAGGTATTGCGGTGGGGATGGCCACAGATATTCCACCACACAATATTAACGAAATTGCTGATGCGGCAGTAATGTTGCTAGATAATCCTAAAGCGGGATTAGACGATGTACTTGAAATTGTTCAAGGCCCAGATTTTCCAACAGAAGCGGAAATTATTTCGCCAAAATCAGAAATTCGTAAAATTTATGAGCAAGGTCGTGGCTCAATAAAAATGCGTGCAACTTGGAAAAAAGAAGACGGTGAGATTATTATCTCTGCGCTTCCACATCAATCTTCGCCATCCAAAGTTATTGCACAAATAGCCGAACAAATGACGGCAAAAAAACTGCCAATGCTAGAAGATATTCGTGATGAAGCCGATCACGAAAATCCAATTCGAATTGTGCTAGTTCCTCGCTCAAATCGCGTCGATACTGATGCGTTAATGGCACATTTATTTGCTACCACAGATCTTGAAAAAAGCTACCGTGTAAATATGAATATGATCGGGCTTGATCATAAACCTGCGGTAAAAGGCTTATTAGAAATCTTAAATGAATGGCTTACTTTCCGCCGTACAACCGTAACTCGTCGCCTTCAATATCGGTTAGATAAAGTACTCTCTCGCTTGCATATTTTAGAAGGTTTGATGATAGCCTTTTTAAATATTGATGAGGTTATCGAAATTATACGTCACGAAGATGATCCAAAAGCAGAACTTATGACACGCTTTAATTTAAGCGATGAACAAGCCGATGCAATTTTAAATTTACGCTTACGTCATTTAGCGAAATTAGAAGAAAACCAACTCAAAGCTGAACAAGATGAACTTGAAAAAGAGCGGTTAAATTTAGAAGCAATTTTAGGATCAGAACGCCGTTTGAATACTCTTATCAAAAAAGAAATTCAAGAAGATGCGAAAAAATATGCCAGTCCACGTATGTCTCAACTGGTCGAACGAGAAGAAGCTAAAATGATCTCTGAAAGTGACATGACGCCAGCAGAGCCTGTCACTGTCATCTTATCAGAAATGGGCTGGGTACGTTGTGCAAAAGGACACGATATTGATCCTAAATCATTAAGCTACAAAGCAGGTGATAATTATCGAGCTCATGCTTGTGGCAAGAGTAATCAAGCCGTTGTATTCATTGACAGTACAGGGCGGAGTTATGCACTCGATCCGCTTTCATTACCTTCCGCGCGTTCGCAAGGTGAACCCCTCACAGGTAAACTAACTTTACCCTCTGGTGCGACCATTGAATATGTCGTAATGGCGAGTGAACAGCAAGAATTATTGATGGCTTCTGATGCGGGTTATGGTTTTATTTGTAAATTTGAAGATTTAATTGCACGCAATAAAGCAGGAAAAGCCTTGATTTCTTTACCGGAAAATGCCAAAGTGATGGAGCCTAAGACGCTGGCGAATGCCACCGCACTTGTTGTTGCTATGACATCCGCTGGCAGAATGTTGATTTTCCCAGCAAAAGATTTACCGGCATTATCAAAAGGCAAAGGCAATAAGATAGTGACAATTCCTGCAGCAAATGCAAAAGAGCGCAGTGAATTGTTAGTGAAATTATTGCTCATTTCAGATCAAGCAAGTCTTGAATTTCATTCCGGAAAACGAAAAATTGTATTAAAACCGGAAGATCTGCAGAAGTTCCGTGCTGAACGAGGCAGAAAAGGTTCGACATTACCACGTGGATTACATACCAATATTGAAATAGTAGTAATCGAACCGCAACACAACACATAACTTAAACACAACATGGGGAGATCCAATTTATGAGCTATACATTTAGCACGTATGAAACCCTTGCACTGGCAAGCTTAGTCTTGCTTTTGGGCTTTTTTCTAGTTAAACGAATCAGCATCTTAAAAACATTCAACATTCCTGAGCCAGTTGTTGGTGGTTTTATTGTTGCCATTGGTCTTTTAATTTGGAATAAAGTTGACGGGACATCTTTTAACTTCGATAAGAATTTGCAAACTACCATGATGTTAGTGTTCTTCACTTCCATTGGTTTAAGCGCAAACTTTTCTCGTTTAATTAAAGGCGGAAAACCACTTATCGTATTTTTGTTCGTCGCTGGTTTACTAATTATTTGCCAAAATGTTATTGGTGTCGTAGGTTCATTAGCATTAGGTATCCACCCAGCATACGGTTTATTAGCAGGTTCTGTCACATTAACTGGCGGTCATGGTACTGGTGCTGCATGGGCAGATACATTCGTTCACCAATTTAATCTGCAAGGTGCAACTGAAATTGCGATGGCATGTGCAACCTTTGGTTTAGTCTTTGGTGGTATCATCGGGGGCCCTGTTGCACGTTTCTTATTAAATCGTCAAAAACAAGGTGAAAATCCTGAAAATGATGAAGTAGATGATATTCAAGAGGCTTTTGAACATCCAACTTACAAACGTAAAATTACTTCACGTTCGTTAATTGAAACTATTGCAATGATGTCTATCTGTTTGCTTATCGGTCAATATTTAGATGCACAAACAAAAGGCACCGCATTCCAATTACCAACATTCGTATGGTGTTTATTTACTGGTGTAATTATCCGCAATATTTTAACCAATATCTTCCGTTTCCAAGTAGCTGATTCGGCTATTGATGTATTAGGTAGCGTGGGTTTATCAATCTTCTTAGCTATCGCCTTAATGTCATTAAAACTTTGGGAACTTGCAGGCTTAGCGGTAGATGTATTAATCATTCTTGCAGTACAAGTTGTATTTATGGCGGTATTTGCAATCTATGTTACTTATCGCGCAATGGGTAAAGATTATGATGCGGTTGTATTAAGCTCTGGTCACTGTGGTTTCGGTTTAGGTGCAACACCAACAGCAGTTGCAAATATGCAAGCCATTACCAGTCGTTTTGGGCCATCACACAAAGCATTTTTAATCGTTCCAATGGTCGGTGCATTCTTTATCGACTTAATCAACGCTGCGCTATTAAAAGTCTCATTTGCAGTTGTAAATATGCTCGCGTAAAGTGCGGTTGAAATTGACAATGTTTTAGAGAAATGCCTTTATCTTGAATTGATAAAGGCATTTATTTTAAGGAAGAAAAACAAAAGGAAAAACTATGCACGAATTGTCTCTTTGTCAAAATATGCTGGAAATAGTAGAACAACAATGTAAAAGTCACGATATAAAAAAAGTCACGGATCTTTGGTTGGAAATTGGCGCGCTCTCTTGTGTAGAACCTGACGCATTAGAATTTTGTTTTGATATAACCTTTCAAGGTACAGCTGCTGAAGGCTGTAAACTTCATCTCATTCCTATTGCAGCGCAAGCCTGGTGTTGGCAGTGTCAAAAATTAGTTGAGATACAAGCTCATCATGATTCTTGTCCAAATTGTGGCAGCATACACTTGCAACGACAAAGTGGTGATGAATTGCGTATTAAAGAAATTGCCTTTGAATAAACAGCTCTTTTTAACATTTCAAATATTCTTACCCATATCATATTTCATTAGACATAAAAAAGGACAGGCATAAAGCCTGTCCTAATCATCATAAATATTACAATTAAGCCACAAGTGCGGTTTCTTTTAAACGAGATTTGAGCTTAGTATATTCAGTTACAACATAGTGCTCAGCCCAACGTTGATCTTCAATTTTCTCGATACGCACTGCGCTGTATTTATATTCCGGAGTACGAGATCCTGGATTTAAATGTTCAGCGGTGAGTTCGTTACATTTTCCGATCCACCATTGGTAAGTCATATAACACGCACCTTTGTTAGTACGAGAACTTACATCAGCACGAGATATAACTTTACCACGAGATGAAGAAATCCAAACAAGCTCATTATTCTTAATGCCTAAAGCTTTCGCATCTTGGTCGTTCATTTGAACAAATCCTGGTTCATCAGCCAACGCAGCAAGTGCACGGCAGTTACCCGTCATTGAACGGCAAGAATAGTGACCGACTTCACGCACGGTAGAAAGCACTAATGGATATTCTTCAGAGACTTCTTCCATTGGTGGTTCCCAATCGCAAGCAAAGAATTCAGCTTTACCATTTGGACGGTCGAAGATTTGACCTTCATATAAGTATGTAGTGCCTTGATCTTCAGGGCCTTCATCTGTACATGGCCATTGAATATAACCCAAGCCTTCCATTTTTTCGTAAGTTGCACCTTTATAAATTGGGCAAAGCTCACGCAACTCATCCCAAATTTCTTTGGTATTGTTGTAATGCATTGGATAACCCAAAGCTTGTGCCATAAGACTAATGATTTCCCAGTCGTCTTTCACATCACCAACAGGATCCACCGCTTTATAGAAACGTTGGAAACCACGGTCAGCCGCACTATAAACACCTTCGTGTTCTGCACAAGATGTTGCTGGTAAAATCACATCCGCTTCCGCTGCCGTTTGAGTCATAAAGATATCTTGAACAATAATGAACTCAAGATCTTTAAAGGTTTGTTTCATTGCATTCAAATCAGGTTCAGTTTGTAAAGTATCTTCACCCATAATATAGAATGCTTTGAGTTTACCTTCTGCCACTGCATGTGGCACTTCACTCAATGGTACACCAGGTTTGGTTGGAATAGATGGTACACCCCATGCTTTCGCAAATTTAGCGTTGATTTCTGGATCCGCATAGCTTTGATAACCAGGTAAAGTATTATATAAAGCCCCCATGTCACATGCGCCTTGTACGTTGTTCTGACCACGCACAGGGTTTACACCAACATTTGGTTTACCTAAGTTACCGGTAAGCATTGCTAAACTGGCCAACGCACGTACAGTTTCTACACCTTGACGGAACTGACATACCCCCATACCCCAGAGAATTGTCGCTGTTTCTGCTTTCGCATAAGTGCGGGCAATTTCTCTCAACATTTCAGGCTCAACGCCAGTGATATGTTGAGTTGATTCAGGTGTATAAGCTTTTACAGTTTCATAGAACGCATCGAAATTTTCGGTATGTTCATCAATAAATTTTTGATCTTGTAATCCTTCTTCAAGAATCACGTTCATCATTGCATTCAAAAATGCGACGTTACTACCATTGGCAAGTGGCGCATAAATGTCAGCAATACGAGCGGTTTCAATTTTACGAGGGTCACAAACAATAACCTTCGCCCCTTTAGCTTTTGCGTGGTTAATACGACGCGCCACAATAGGGTGAGATGTTGAGGCATTATAGCCAAAGATAAACACGCATTTAGTGTCTTCAATCTCAACGATTGAGTTGGACATCGCGCCATTACCCACTGATTTGAGCAGACCTGCTACAGATGGGCCATGTCAGACACGTGCACAACAGTCAATGTTGTTATTGCCTAATACCGCACGAGCAAATTTTTGCATAACGAAATTCACTTCGTTACCTGGTCCACGAGAAGAACCCGTTACCATAATTGACTCGTTGCCATATTTTTCTCTAATTTCTTGTAAACGTTTTGCAGAATAGGAAATAGCCTCTTCCCAGCTCACTGGCGTGAACGGCTCGCCACGTTTGTAGCGAATCATCGGTTGAGTTAGGCGAGGAGTGAGGATTTTTGTGTCATGCACGAAATCCCAGCCATAATATCCTTTCAGGCAAAGCTCCCGTTCGTTTGTTTTACCGTTTGCACCTTCAGCACCCACAATTTTGTTGTTCTCAACTAATAGATTGATCTTACAACCTGAAGCGCAATACGGACAGACAGTAATCACTTTTTTAATTGTCATAGTAATGTCCTTATTTTAGATAACCAGAATGAATTACTCATTCCAGGTAGTATAATACGCCTAAATAAAGAACATAGGCTTATAAATTTTGTGGATTTTTTGATATAAAACAGGTTTTAGATAATTTTTTAATATTCTGAGAAAACTCAAAGAAAAATGACCGCACTTTTGATAGAACGGTCATTGGAAAAAGGTAATAAAAGTCTCTATATATAATGGAATAGTATTGATATACTTTTTGTCAGTATTGCAACTACTCAATAACAACACATAACAAAACGCCTTTATTTTCTACTATTTCCTCAAAGCTACTTTCATTAATTCATCAATATTTGAAACAACCTTATATTGCACTTTATCATTCCCTAACGACTGAGCATTTAAAGTTTCAAAAAATCTCTTAGCACTTTCGATTTTACTGCGTTCTTTAAGTTTTAAATCTTCACTCAAAATAGATCCTTTAGTTTCAGCAACAAAATAGATTTCTTTTACTAAAGCTGTATCAAAAGCAATTGCCCAATCAGGATTATAACTACCAAATGGTGTTGGAATTTTAAAATTATCTGGCAACTTCGCGTAAACTAGCACTTCTTTAGCTGCATCAAGTTCTTTCGCAAAAATTTCTTCTACTTTTGAATCTGTAGTGACGTAATCCCAAATATGATTTTTCGTTTTATAGGCATCATTAGCAACTAAATTAGTTGTAAATATCTCACTATCAGGATAACCAGAACCCAATAGTTGATAATTTAAATGTTGTAATGCCATACTTGCTTGTTGAGAATTAATTATTTGACTCACTTCACGAATAAAAGCTTCAGGGTTATTTTTAAACTGATTGAAAATAACAGAACTAATCCCTTTTAAAATTTCCACCACTGTTTTACGAGTTAATTGTGTATTTTCAGCAATATCACCAACGAGATCATATCTCACTTGAGAATACGCAGAAATACTCGCTTGCTCTGTCTTCGTCTCATATGTACCGAATGTTTCTCGAACTTCTAGATCATGATGTCGCATTTCATCTTTTTGCGAACCTGTAGCCAATTTATAACTTAATGTTTCGACAAATTTATCATTACGCTCCTTAGATACTTGTTGAATTTGTGCAATGCTATCTTGAATTAACTTCTTACTGTCTAATTGAATTTGATAGCTTGCTTTCTGATTGATTTTCTTCCATAAAGCCTTAAATTCTGCACGATTAAAGTTATCATTTAATGAATTGGTTACGCGTTTACTACCATCATCTACCATATCGTTTAATAATGAACGATCAAGCACACTATCAATCAATTTGAAGACTTGAGGTGCAATCTCTTGTAACTCTTGATCTAACTCCGCTAACTCATTATTGGCTTTATCTTGGTGATATTTTTCAATAATATGTGCTGTTCTTTTATCTATATATTTATTTTCTAATAGATAACTGTAAATTATTCTTGCCTCTATCTCAGTAATAATACGCTTCTCACCACTAGCTAAAACAATCTGTTTGCCCTTAAAGAACGCTTCAGTGGCTTGTGTTGGACGACTAGAAAGTGACTCCAACATTTCTTTCTGTAAGCTCGTTACAAAATCTTTATAACTTTCATCCGTAACAACGGTTAAATTATTAATTTGATGAATTACCTGACTATTTTCACCAAAACATATTGCATCCATACGTTCGCCATCTTTATTTACCGCTAAACGTAAACCACGTCCAACTTCTTGACGACGAGAAATCGTATTATCCGAGTGTTTTAACGTACAAATGGTAAATACATTCGGATTATCCCAACCTTCACGTAGAGCCGAGTGCGAGAAAATAAAACGAGTTGGCTCATCAAAAGATAACAAACGCTCTTTATCTTTTAAAATCAAATCATAAGCATCACTATCGTTTGAAATTGGTACTGATTCTGAATTTTTATCTTTCATGTCAGGATCAACTAAACGCTTTGATTTCTTATCAATCGAGAAATAGCCATTATGGGTTTTATTTACATCAATATTTTTCAAATGTTGAATATAAGGTGAATCCTCTAAATACTTTTCAATGAATTCATCAACCACTTGCTCATATTGTTGTTTAAAAATCTCAACATATTCACCGTCAATCACATTATTATTTTCATCATATTGACGATATTTAGCGACCTCATCAATAAAAAATAAACTTAATACTTTAATCCCTTTAGCAAACAATTCCTGCTCTTTTTGTAAATGAGAACGAATAGTTTCCCGAATTTGAATCGTACGCTTTAATTTCTCATCAACACATCCGTATGCTTCCAACACGCCTAACGTTAAACCATTAGCAAACTCCACCGTGTTGTTAAGACCATTAATATCAGTGATTACATAACGATCTAAATATTGTGTACTATTATTTGATAACACATATAAATCATCGCCTTTTTTGACTTTCCTAATTTTACGAGAAAAGCCATTTTTCGTTTTCACCTCCAGTTCTAAATAAGCAACAGGAGCTTGCTTGGAAAGCTCAATACTCTGCAAATACAGGTAACCATTTGTTCCAGTTAAACCTTGTACCTCAATGCCTTTTACCGTGATTTTTTTAACTAATTTTTGATTATAAGCATCCAAAGCATCTAAACGATAAATCAAATTGTAATCACGTTTATGAGTTGCAGAATAACGCAAAATAAAGAGCGGTTTAAAATTTGCTAAAGATTCCAACGTTTTATCCGCTTGCATTTTTTGCGGCTCATCTAAAATAAGAATAGGTCTATTTTTACTGAGCACATCAATTGGTCGACGAGACTGAAATTCGTCCAATTCTTCATAAATACGGCGTGCATCTTTACCTGTAGCATTAAAAGCTTGCACATTAATCACCATAACATTGATACCACCATCAGCACTAAAACTTTCTAAATGGTGTAATGCCTTTGAATCATAAATAAAGAAGCGCGCTTTTTTCTGATAAATATGATGAAAATGATCCGCCATCATTTCCAAGCTTTTATAAACACCTTCACGGATTGCAATACTCGGTACTACGATAATAAACTTAGACCAACCATATTGCTTATTCAACTCAAACATCGTGCGAATGTAGCAATAAGTCTTTCCTGTTCCCGTTTCCATTTCGATGTTTAAGTTTAACTGGCTAGAAGTCAGGTTTTTACCTTTTCCATTATCATCAACAACTAAAGTTTCAGAGCGAGCCAAGCCGGCTGCTAACTGCTGTTCTTGTACATTGCTTAATACTCGATCCATATCTTGAATCGGCGCATTACCAAAGGCTATATCAGTATAGGTTTCGCCTTGTTGATCATTTATAAAATCAATCTGCAGAGAATTATTCGCCTTACGTTTCCCTTTATCCAACATATAACGATTGCCATCTGATTTCGACTGACCTATAAAACAATTTACCACCGCTTGTGTGGCAGCTAATTGATAATTGAGAGTTCTAAATTTAATATCCATTTTTTCCTTTCTTTATAGGAATCTGACTTCAGTATCAGATGACAATTGCTTAAAGCGTTCTTTAATATTGGTTTTATCTTGATCGTGCATGATGGCTAATTCGGTTGAAACCACGCGTAGCGGTTTAACCTTCGCAATTTCATCCACAACATTCATGGTGAATTTATCAAAGCATGCTACTAATGTATTGCCTGCTACAAAATAGACTTCACTACCATCAATGGTTTTACGCTCAATTGGCAATGAAAGCTCTACTCCCCAATCTAACATTACTTGAAATAATAAATCTTCTGCAGTGCGGTCTTCTTTAATATGCGAAACCATGTGATCAAGCATTGTTTTATCGTATTGTTCAGGCTGATAATAGATGTCTTTCATATTGCTTGAATCAATTTTTAGCACGCGAAAACCCACATCAAGCGATTTATTTTCATCTAAATTTTGCAAAATTTGTGAACCTGCTAGGCGAATTCGTTCTTTAGTAATTTCTGCAATGGTTGAATAACCTGCTTTAAAAGCTTCCGATTTTTCATCAGTTTTTTCAGGCAGCTGTACACAGATAAATTTACGGTTGCCATTATCTTCGGCATTTAATTGCATAACAGCGTGAGCAGTCGTGCCGGAGCCTGCGAAAAAGTCTAAAATTAGGTCATTATCTTTAGTGCCTAAATGAAGCAATCTATGTAATAGGCGTGTAGGCTTAGGATAATCAAAATACTTTCCACCTAAAATATTTTTTAATTCTTTATTGGCCTCATCACTATGTCCAACTTCACTATAATCTAAAAATGTAGATTGGCTGATACCTTGCTTAACTTCAGATAAATACCGTTTTTGGCTTGGAATATTTCCTCCATCCATTCCAAACCATAACCGATTATCCTCTCTTAATTTTAAATATTTATCATAAGTTGTAATCCATCGTTTTCCCTCTGGAGGATAATATTTTGAACCATTAGGAGTTTCAATTTCATAAACACAATTCGGAGTAGGGCCAAACTGTGTAAAATCCGCACTTTTCCAGACCCCTCTAGGATCATTATCTGGATTTTTATATCTATCATTCTGTTTGTCACTTCTAGGTAATAAATTAGGATACCAACTCAACTTATTCTTTGTATAAACTAAAATATAATCGTGGTAATGCGTAAACCATTTCGCATCATTTTTACCTCCATATAATTTTTTCCAAATTAAGGTATCTACAAAATTTCTATCTCCAAAAATTTCATCACATATACGTTTCAAATTAGCCAGTTCATTATCATCAATAGAAATAAAAATAACACCATCATCGGTTAATAAATTACGAGCTAATCTTAAACGGCTATACATCATAGACAACCAGTCAGAATGAAATCGTCCATTACTTTCCGTATTAGCAATTAGTCGATTCCCATCCTCATCTATTTGATTAGAACGAATTAAAAATTCTTCTGTATTTTCGGCAAAATCATCGTTATAGATAAAGTCATTACCTGTGTTATATGGCGGATCGATATAAATCATCTTCACTTTGCCAAGATAATTTTCCTGCAACAGCTTTAAGGCATCTAAATTATCGCCTTCAATAAAGAGATTTTCTGTAGTATCAAAATTTACGCTCTCTTCACGACAAGGGCGTAGTGTTTTCGCAATTGGGGCGTTGGCAGTAAGAATTGATTCTTTCCTCCCCACCCAATTTAGCGTGTAACGCTCTTGCACGCCTTCCACTAACGCCTCAGAAAGCTCTTGTCGTAATAAATCAAAATCCACGCCTTTGATGATTTCTCCTTGCTCATTACGAGTTTCTGTAATGCAATTTGGGAAAAGAGCGGTCAATTTTTCGATATTTTTTGCCACTAAATTGGCGGTATGCATTTTTAAATCTGACATAGGTTGTCCTTAGATGAGGAAGTTAATTGGGTGTATTCATCTCGCAATTTCAGTAAATTGATATTGAGTTCTGCCTTACGATTAAATTGTTTTTCACGTTTAAGTTGTTGTTCAAGCTGTTTTATACGCGTTTCAAGCAGGGTTATTTCTTGATTTAACCTCATTTTATCTGCTAATGAGGAAGCATTGGTTTGATTCGGTAATAACTGACTAATTAAAAACTCATAAAGCTCACTTAAGCGGAGAAATAAAGGTAAATCTTGGCGTTCAATCGGCAACCATTCAGTTTGGAAATAATCACCAATCACAACCTTACTTTTATCAGCTTGATTTAAACGTTTATAAGCAGCTATCACTTTAACCTTATCTTGAAAATAGACTTCAAAGATAATTGGACTAGGAATCAGTTTATCAATATAACGGAAAATTTCTATATCAAGCATTTCTACTCGGGCATTAACAGAAAAAATCTGTACCTCACGTAGATCTTCTTGCGATTCAATATTCATTGTGTCAGAAGAAAGTTTATTCGCCCAATAAATACTTTCTATTTGTTCGATGAACAAGCGTTCAACTCGAGTGTTTGCGCTGCCTTCCGAGTAAAACTTTGATTTTGGAATAGACTTATCTACCAGTGTGCGAGCAGGATATTGATAAATCATACTGCATCCTCAATTACAATAAAGCTGATCAATTCAAAATCACTTAAGCTTTGAATATCATCAATTAAGGCCGTCGTATTCAAACCATTAAATAGGCTATCAATGTCTTTTTCCGCTTTCACATTGCGAATATTTTCAATTACCGTATCTAATAGTTCAGAATAACGCTTCATCTCGCGCCCATCTTTGGTTTTACGATTAAACGGCTCATAAGCCGTTGGGATGGGTATAGATTTATCTCTACAAGCAAGGCGGGCTAAATCCAATAGATGTTTTGCTTTAGTATAATCATACACAATAGTACCATCTTGTTGAATGTATACTAAATAATACGGATACAAGCGATTTTGATTCATCTGTTCAGCGCTAAAAGCGCGTGATTTTAAGGTAAAAATCACACCTGCATGCAAACCAAGTTGCGGCATGGCTGGTACAACTGTATGCAAGCCATTTGGCAAACGAGCAAGATCAGGATTGTGTTCCATATAATTCAACAAATCCATTCTAAAATCATTTAGCCCAAGATCAGTGATAGATACCCCTGCATTCGTCTCTTCTAAATCTAATACTTCGGTTTGCAATCGTTGTAATTGTTCTTTACGGTAAGCAATATCGTTCGACTTAGCTGTGAGCACGTTATCATCACCTGTACTAGTCATATCAACTATAATCATGCGATTTTCAACCCGTTCTCGCAAATTGATATATTCATCTAAACTAATATCAGGCCAATAGTTTACCAATTGAATCTCACTATTTGGCGAGCCAATACGGTCAATACGCCCAAATCGCTGAATAATACGAACTGGATTCCAGTGAATATCAAAGTTAATTAAATAATCACAATCTTGTAAGTTTTGTCCTTCAGAAATACAGTCCGTTGCAATTAAAATATCAATTTCTCGACTCTCATTTGGGAATACATCCGCTTTTTGTTTTGAAATAGGCGAGAATAAGGTCAATAGCCCTTGCATATCATAAGTGTGCTTACTATTAGGTTGCGTTTTAATCGTTGAAAGATTATTTGAGCCTGTAATTTTTGCACTATGAATGCCAAAGCGAGTAAGTAAATCACCAGAAAGTTGTTGGTAGAGGTAATCTGCCGTATCCGCAAATGCAGTAAAAATAATGATTTTCTTATTATCTTTATTTATTGGCTGGTGAATTTTCTCAATAATTTGCTCTTTTAAGTGCTGCAATTTATCATCATACTCAGGTGTTATTGGATTTACGACCGACAGCAATTCATTCACGATATCTAAATCTAAAACGAGTGATGTTCGCCAACTGATAACATCCATATCTTTTAGATTAATTTTCAAAGTCTTACCGATGTATTCATCATCGTCAAACTCATTTTCAGTATAATCATCAAGAATAAAGTCATCATTTAGCTGTTTTTGCTCAAACGATGCAATCTGCTTAAGTGCATTTTCAATTTTATCTTTTAACACATTAAGCGTTAAACGAAATGAATGTACTGAACTTTCTAAACGTTTGAGTAAGTTTACCGTCATTAATGATTGTAAACTTTTTTCACGGTCAACTTGTTTAAAACGACTATTGTTGTTAACAACCGTATCAAATAAGTCCTCGTATTTCTCCATTGCACTTGGGAAGATATAACTCATCGGGGCATACACTGCCATATTTAATGAGGTGAGCTGTTTAAAAATATCTTCTAATGAAATTTGTGTAGCTTTTGAAATCGGTCGTCTATGGGAAATTGGCATTCGACGGATTGGGAATTGCCCAATATCTTTTGTGTCATAAAAGGTTTGAATATGTTTACGAGAACGAGCAATTGTCACACTATCTAATAACTTGAAAAAATCAAAATCCAGTAAGTTTAGAATTTCTTGTGTTGTGCGTTGTTCTGCAGGAAGTTTAGCCCAGCGGTTAAAACTAGCTTGAGCCCTAGCAAAAATTGTATCAATGTCTCTTTCTGTATCTAGCTTTTCATTCAATAGTGAAGAATTTCCTTCATAAGCTAAAGCAAGCTGATTTTTTAAATCATTGAAACGATTATTTACTGGCGTTGCAGAGAGCATTAATACTTTAGTTTTAACGCCTTGGCGAATCACTTTATCCATTAACTTTTGATAACGGGTTTCTCGATCTTTGAACGTGTCTCGATTGCGGAAGTTGTGCGATTCATCAATCACTACAAGATCATAATTTCCCCAGTTTACTTTGCCTAAATCAATACCATTAGATGTTCCCGTCTCTCGAGATAAATCCGTATGGAATAACACATCATAGTTAAATCGGTCTTTAGCTAAAATGTTAGTCACCACATTAGTATTATAGGTTGTCCAGTTATCATTTAACTTTTTAGGGCAAAGCACAAGAACACTTTTATTACGGAGTTCGTAATATTTGATGACAGCTAAAGCAGTAAAAGTTTTACCTAAACCCACACTGTCAGCTAATACGCAACCATTATATTTTTCTAATTTATTAATCAATCCCTTCACAGCGTCTTTTTGGAAATTAAATAATTTATTCCAAATAACTGTTTCTTGATATCCTGTCTTTTCATTCGGCATAACATCTTCATCAATATCTGTTAAGAAATCTTTGAAAATGTTATAGAGCATTAAAAAATAAATGTGTTCTGGCGAATTTTCTTGGTATACCGATTCAATATGCTGAATAATTTCACTAGTGATATCTTCAACTTTCTCTGAATCATGCCATATTTGATCAAAAAGTTGTAAATAAGAAAGAGAATGAGGCTCTGAAAAAGCATTGACCATATTTGAAACTGCTTTGCCTTTCTCATATCCTAATCCCGTCGTGGTGAAACCCTGAATTGGCATATAAGTAACCGTACTATCTACTTCATTTAGCGTTATAAATTCCTGCATCACGCCATTGCTGATATTGGATTTAAATGTTACTTTGTGTTTAATCCATTCTGCACATTCTCTCGCAATTGCTTTTTGAGTTAATCTGTTACGTAAGTGAATTTCATATTCTGTGCCATATAGGCTATTCTCTCGGTCACTTTTGGGAATAATAAACTCTCGTTTCTCTTTCTTTAAACGCTCAGTAACTTTTTCTGGTACGAAGGTTGGGGAAGTAAAGATAAATTGTAGTTCTTCAATTTTCTCTAACTCTGCCTTTAAGGCTGAATAAGCATAAATTGAAAAATACGACGCCATTATTTTTAGCTTAGTCGTTCTCGTCAAATTCGCTTTTAAATCATCACCAAACAGTGATGTTACGTTATCAATTAATTTCATAGGAAGGACATGTCAGGAAAGAAAATTACTAAATCATATTAAAAGGTATATAAAATTTATTCAATATATTTAACCTAATATTTCATAATAGAATAATTATTTACACTAATTCCAAATTGGATTTATTAAATAAGACTAAAATAACTATAAATATCATATTTTATTGATACTATTCCTCATTCAAATAAATTGCTTTTCAACATAATTTATCATCTGTAACGCAATATCAACCCCGCTTGTTTTTTCAATCATTTCCAAGCCTGGACTTGCATTTACTTCTAAAACCAATAATCCATTTTTCGAACGAATTAAATCCACACCAGCTACATCTAAACCGATGGCTTTTGTTGCTTGAATGGCTATCTGCTTTTCTTCATCGCTTAGGGTAATTTTTTCGGTTTTTCCGCCACGATGGCAATTCGCCCTAAACTCACCATCTTGCCCAATTCTCTGCATCGTTGCTATAACTTGATCAGCAATTACAAAACAACGAATATCCGCATTGCCCGCTTCTTCAATAAAATCTTGCTGCAGCATAGCTATATTGGTTTGTTTAAAAGCTTCCATAATGCTCACCGCACTTTGTGGTTTTTCAGCCAAAATAACTCCAATTCCTTGTGAACCATTTAGCGTTTTTAAAATTGTCGGCAAACTGATATAAGGTGTCGTCGCCTGAGCTTGCACTTCACCGCCACTTAAAAGTGAATTAGGAACAGGAACACCAGCCTTCAGCAAAAGTTGCAAACTTTTCCATTTATCACGCGCATTTAAAAATGCCTGAGATGAATTTAAACAAAAAATCCCTTTTCCTTCAAAATGCTGTAAGACTGAACATCCCATTTGCGTACTCGTTGTGCCAAATCGAGGCAAAATAGCATCATAATCAGGCAATAAATAAGGTTTCAACTCGGAATTTTCTTGATAAAAAATCTGAAAGTGCGGTGGATTTTGTGAGAGTTTTAAGAGACAGCGATTCGGATCTAAAATATCCATCTCATACCCTTGGTGTTTCGCAGCTTCTTTTAAGCGCTGGCAACTATAAAGACGAGGTTCGCGGCAAAGCATTAGTAATTTCATAATATTTAACTCATTGTCTAGGATGTTCCGTATATTACACAAATAAAAACACTTTATGTAGACGATAAAAATCAGGTAGAATTGCTTGGAATTTTTAACTCAAAAAAGGAAATCTTATGTTCGTTGTTATTTTTGGTCGTCCTGGCTGCCCTTACTGTGTGCGTGCAAAAAACCTTGCTGAAAAATTAAAAGGTGAAGTTGCTGATTTTGACTATCGTTATGTGGATATTCACGCAGAAGGCATTACTAAAGAAGATTTATCAAAATCTGTTGGTAAACCAGTAGAAACCGTACCACAAATCTTTATTGATGAAAAACCAATCGGTGGTTGCACTGACTTTGAAGCATTGATGAAAGAACAATTTGGTATCGTTGCTTAATTTTTCTTTTTAATTTACAAAAAAGCCACTTTCAATTGAAAGTGGCTTTTTTCATAAAAGAGTCTTAACCGTTATAACGTTTAAAAATTAATGTTGCATTCGTACCACCAAAACCAAAGCTATTTGACATTACAGTTTGTAATCCTGCATTTTCTTTCGTCTCAGTAACGATGTTGCAACCTTCAGCCGCTTCATCTAAGGTTTCGATATTAATACTTGGTGCAATAAAGTCATTATCCAACATTAATAACGTGTAAATTGCTTCGTGTGCACCAGCAGCCCCTAAAGAGTGACCAGTCATTGATTTAGTTGAAGAAATCGCTGGGATTTTATCACCAAATACATTTTTAATTGCACCTAATTCTTTCACGTCACCTACTGGTGTAGATGTGCCATGTACGTTGATGTAATCAATTGGGGTATCTACAGTTGCCATTGCTTGTTTCATACAACGCTCTGCACCTTCACCGCTTGGTGCAACCATATCGTAACCATCAGAAGTTGCGCCATAACCTACAATTTCAGCGTAGATTTTTGCACCACGAGCAAGTGCGTGTTCTAATTCTTCCACAACTACAACTGCACCACCACCTGCAATAACGAAACCATCGCGGTTTGCGTCATAAGCACGAGATGCTTTTTCTGGCGTGTCATTGTATTTAGTTGAAACTGCCCCCATTGCATCAAACTCAGTAGCACATTCCCAAGATAATTCTTCTGCACCACCAGCAAAAACGACATCTTGTTTACCTAATTGGATTAATTCAACTGCGTGACCGATACAGTGTGCAGAGGTTGCACAAGCAGAGCTGATTGAGTAGTTCACACCACGGATTTTATAAGGGGTGGCTAAACAAGCGGAAACACTTGAAGCCATAGTTTTCGTTACAGCATAAGGGCCAATTGCTTTTACACCGCGAGGGCCACGTACCGCATCACACGCCACTAATTGATTATGTGCAGAACCCGTACCAGCACCAATCACTAAACCAGTGCGATCATTAGAAACCTGATCTTCTGTTAAACCTGCATCCTCAATCGCTTCACGCATAGAAAGATAAGCATAAGCCGCTGCATCACCCATAAAACGGAACACTTTACGATCAATGTGCTCGCTTGGGTTTAATTTGATTGTTCCGGCAACATGGCTACGCATATTCATTTCTACAAACTCAGGCACAACTTCAATACCTGATTTCCCTGCTTTTAATGAAGCCAATACTTCTTCTTTGTTGTTACCGATACTTGAAATAATCCCAAAGCCTGTAATTACAGCTCTTCTCATTGCTTCTTCCTTATTGTTTTATATGTAAAAATAACGGCTCAAAATTACTACGAAATAAAAATATTTCAAGCAATAATTCATTTGTTCGACCAGTTCAGAAAATCGCGTTATTATACGCAAATTTCATTAGGCAAGGAAGGAATAAAAAAATGACCTTTAGCGTCCAACATGCTGAGATTCACTTCAATCAAAACCATATTCCCGTCTCCGATCAATTCGATGATGTCTATTTTTCTAACGAAAATGGATTGGCAGAAACAGATTATGTTTTTCTACAAGGTAATCAACTTTGGGAACGTTGGATAACACACAAAGAAGCTAATTTTGTCATCGCTGAAACAGGATTTGGTACAGGATTAAATTTCTTTGCGGCAACTCAATTGTTCCGTGAATTTCGCCAGCAACACGAGAATCATCCTTTAAAACGCCTTAATTTTATTTCCTTTGAAAAATATCCGCTAAAAATCACCGCACTTTCGCAAGCGCATCTTGCCTATCCTCAGTTTGAAGATTTAAGCACTCATTTGCAACGTTATTGGCCTTCATTGATTCTAGGTTGTCATCGTATTCATTTTGGAGAAACCACGTTAGATTTATGGTTTGGTGATGTATCAGAAAACTTGCCACAACTTGGCGATTATATGAATGAACGTATTGATGCTTGGTTTTTAGATGGCTTTGCGCCGAGCAAAAATCCTGAAATGTGGAATGATGATCTCTATAATCTGATGTTTCGTTTCACGAAACCCAATGGAACTTTTGCCACCTTCACCGCAGCAAGTGCGGTCAGAAAAGGACTTGAATCCGCAGGCTTTAAGGTGGCAAAACATAAAGGCTTCGGCAAGAAACGAGAATGTTTAAGTGGGCTAAAAATACAATCAAAATATACCGCGCTTTCTACACCTTGGTATCTTGCTCAGCCTGCGAAAATGGAAAAACAAGATGTCGCCATTATTGGCGGTGGTATTGCTTCTCTTTGTGCTGCCATTTCCTTAGTAAAACGCGAAGCAAAAGTCTCTATTTATTGTGAGGATGAAGCGCTCGCACTCAATGCCTCAGGCAATAAACAAGGCGCATTTTATCCGCAACTTAGCGATGATAATGCGCTCACCGTTGATTTTTACCTGCACGCTTTCAGTTACGGTCGCCAATTACTTGATTGGGCAATCGCACAAAACATAGCGTTTGAGCACGAATTTTGTGGCGTGGCACTATGTGCTTACAACGAAAAAAGTGCGGTTAAATTAACAAAGATTTCTCAACTTGGTTTACCGAACGAAATCTTCCAAATGCTGAATACTGAACAACTCAGTGAAAAAGTGGGATTACCGCTTAATTGCGAAGGCGGTTGGATTGAACAAGGGGCTTGGCTTGCACCAAGACAATTTGTTCAAAATGCCTTTTCGTTTCTTGAAAAGCAGGGTGTCATCATTAAAACCTCACAAAAAATTACCGCACTTTCTCAACAAGAAAACGGTTGGGAACTACAAAATACGCAAGGCCAAAAATACAGCCATGAAGTCATCATTCTTGCGAACGGATATAAAATTGCTGATTTTGTTCAAACAGAAAAGCTACCGCTCTACCCTATCCGCGGGCAAGTCAGCCAAATTCCAACATCAGAAAACTTACTCAAACTGAAATCTGTGCTTTGTTATGATGGCTATCTCACCCCAGCCGATCAATTAAAAACCTCACATTGCATCGGCGCAAGCCATGTTCGTGATAATGTTGATCGCCACTTTAGTGAACAAGAACAACAAGAAAATCAACAAAAAATCCAACAAAATATCGCCCAACCTTGGACGCAAGATGTGGATACATCAGGTAATTTAGCGCGTGTAGGTATCCGATGCTCCGTAAGAGATCTTGCCCCAATGGTCGGAAACGTACCTAATTTTGAACAGCAACAAGCGGATTATTACAATCTATTTAACCTCCGCCGCCGTAAACAACCTATTCAAAGTGCGGCCAATTTTCAGAATCTTTTTTTAACGGCAGCCTTAGGTTCTCGCGGGCTGACCTCCGCCCCACTCTTAGGTGAAACCTTAGCTTCAATCATTTATGGCGAGCCATTGCCTATAAGCGAAGCTATATTACATAATCTTTCAGCTAATCGAGCTTGGGTGAGAAAGTGGTTGAAAGGAAGCGTAGTGGAATAATTTTACTTCAGAAAAATAACAGCACAGGTATTAAACTTGTGCTGTTAACATAATAAACGTAAATTTTACTTTATTCTTCCACAATTCAAACAATACAAATATTGACCTTTAGGATCATTAAATTTAGTTAATACATTCAATTCTTTGTGTAATTTTTGAATTGGAGCTGGCAAACCAAGCCATTTAACTAACTGCTCTTGCGCCCCTTTTTTAGTATCTCGCAATAAGGTGCTAATTAAACTCACGTTATCATCAGTGAACCATTCCACGCTAAAATCTTGTACAGCAGTATCTTGGCGTTGATTCACTAATTGCTCTGCTTTATTAACCGCTTCATTAAAAGAACCAATCTCATCCACCAAACCATTTTGGAATGCATCACTACCTAACCAAACCTGACCTTGAGCCAGTTTATCTACTTGTGTTTTAGAAAGCTGGCGACCTTTGCTGACAATTTCTAAAAATCTATCATAACCATGCTCAATTTCTGTTTGATAAATATCTTGCACAGATTTTGCTAATGGAGAAAACGCAGATGTATTAGCTAATTCAGTGATTGAAACACCATCAGCATTCACCCCGATTTTCTTAATGCTATTTTCAAAAGTCGGGAACATCGCGAAAATACCGATAGAGCCCGTAATGGTGTTTGCATCGGCAATAATATAATCTGAAGTGGATGAGATCCAATAACCACCAGATGCTGCCATGGCTCCCATAGAAACAATCACAGGCTTACCGATTTTCTGTAAATTTTCAGTCTCTTGTCGGATAATTTCAGAAGCAAAAGCACTACCGCCCGGTGAGTTGACTCGTAAAACAACGGCTTTTACTGAGTTGTCATCGTAAGCTTTACGAAGAATTCGTGCAATAGTATCACCACCAGCATTTTCTTCATCACTTTCACCATCTATGATCGTTCCCTCAACATTCACGACTGCAATTTTATTCGGTACATTGTAATGTTCTAAACGATCAGGCAGTTGAGTCAAATAATCATCAAGTTCAATCAGATTCGCTTTCCCGTCACTCCCTTTACCAAAAAGTGCGGTAAGTTTTTTATCTAAATCTAAACGAGTTACAACATCAGTTACTAATCCACGTTGTTGGGCATAAGCGGTACTATTGCCTTTTAATGCTTTAAGATCCGATAAATATTGTTTCGTATTCGGCAAAACGTTATCTTTCTTAATCTTGCGATTTTCACTGACTGATAAAACATAGTTGTTCCACATTTCACCTAACCAACGCTGCATATTTACTTTTGCCTCAGTCGACATATCGTTGCGTAAAAATGGTTCTACCGCGGATTTATACGTTCCTACGCGGAAAATATGTGGTGTAACGGCTAATTTGTCGAGCATTTCTTTGAAATATAAATTCTCTTGCGATAAACCGTGAATATCCACGCTTCCAATTGAATTTAAATAAATTTCATCAGCAAAGCTCGCTAAATAATATTGTCCTTGAGAATAATTATCAGCATAAGCAATCACCGGTTTTCCTGCATTTTTAAACTGGCTGATAGCGCTACCAATAAAATCTAATGCGGGTAAATCTGCTCCTTCAAAATAATTAAGATCGAGTACTAATCCTTTAATTTTAGGATCATCTTCCGCTTGTTGAATGGCAAATACCACATCAAAAGTCGAAATTTTTCGAGGGACGTGTTCTCCATTCAATTCGCTTAACGCATCTTGCCAACGAAGTGTTTCATCTCGGTTGTCCGCTAGATAGCCATCTAAATTCAGTAATAACGCGCCTTCCCCTGTTAATGTTGTAGATTTTTTTCCACCGCTTGAAAAGCTAATAATCGCCACTAGCAATAGTACAAAGCCTAAAAACACAACATTCATCACAAGATCACGAATGAAACATAGCGATTTCCAACATAATTTTAATACTCGAAACATATAAATTACCTTTAAAAAATTTGCGCTAGCGTATCACAAAGCCTTGTCAAAAACTATGCTATAATCCCCCGCACTTTTACTTATAAGGGATAATAAAATGGATGCGTTAACTCTTTTAACAACAAGAAAATCAAACAAAAAATTGACTGCACCTGCGCCTAATGCTGAACAGCTTGAATTTATTCTCCAAGCAGCAATGCACGCACCAGATCATGGAAAATTACATCCTTATCATTTTGTTGTAATGGAAAATGATGGATTAAATAAATTGGAAACGCTACTCAAAGCAGCCGTTATGGAATTTGATTTGGGTGAAGAAAAATTAAAGAAAGCTGAAAATTTAGCACATCGAGCACCAATGGTCATTGGTGTCGTAGCAAAGATCGATCCAGCTATCGCTAAAGTACCTGGATGGGAACAAATGTTAAGTGCAGGTTGTGCAACTTATGGATTACAACTGGCTGCACAAGCACAAGGATTTGATAATGTGTGGATTTCAGGGAAATGGGTTAATGGCACTTCATTACGAGAAGCTTTCGGATGCCGTGAACAAGATCGTGTGATTGCCTTAGTCATGATTGGCACAGGCATGGAAAAAGCCGAACGTGAATGCCGTGTTATCGATACAAAAGATTTTGTAACCTATCTATAAAATATTGCTTGCTTTCCTCAAAACTTAGAGGAAAGCAAAATATTTCCTACTCTTCTTCCAATTCATCCGCCATCGCCGCCAATATTTCTCGTGTAAGAAGGGCCAATGCGCGATAAAAAGGCAAAGTTGCTTGATTTTCTACTTGAGTTAAAAACTTCGCTGCACAAGGCAATAAAAAAGTTTCAAAGAATTCTTGTTGAGCCACTAAAGAATCCGAATTATCTTCAAGCCAAGAGGCTGTAAGCAATAATAAGGCAAAATGATCCGCACTTTCCACCTCTGGCATATTGCGTACAAGGCGAAAATTCATAAATTCTTCAACATCAATGTCATAAGCTGAAATAGCAGTCATAACTTTACCATTGGTACCAAATAATTTTTGATACTCTTGATTCAATAAATTGAGATCAATTTTAACTTGTAAGCTATTCAGCGCTAATTCACTTTCTTTATCAGTATCTAACGCCCAAACTTGACTCAAACCTTTTTGCTGTAACCAAGCAAACGCGCCTGCAAGTACTTCATCGGTAGGAGAACGATAAAAAAGATTACCGAATAATCGACTAATTAATGAAAAATTATTAATTTGTTTTTCAGACATTACGCTTTTTCCTTTAAAAGTGCGGTCAATTTTTCTTTTGTTTTTTGAGCGGCAAGTTCAATCATTGCCTTACGCGCCTCATCATCAATTAAATGAATATCACCGAATAATTCAAACTCGACATTTTCAATGCCACAGTAATTAAACAGTCCATTAATTAAACAATGATTAAGTGATTTATCCACATCAAATTCTTTATATTTATCAACATTACTGCCAATAGTAATAAATTGCTGCATTTGCTTATTTTTTAGCAATCCCACTGATTCGCCGTTTTCCGTTTTATAGGCAAAGCCATGGCTTAATACGCGATCTAAATAGCCTTTCAAAATTGATGGAAACCCCATCCACCAAAGGGGATAAACCAATGTAATTAAATCCGCTTGAAGAATAAAATCATGCTCTTGCTGGATATCTTCTGGAATAATACCTTTGTTAGCATTCTGCAATTCTTCATGAGATAAAATTGGATTAAAATTTATGTCATAAAGATCACGAAAAAATACATTTACACCATTTTCTTGACTAATTTGCTCAATACGATTGGCAATAGCTCGCCCAAAACTACGCGCTGAATTAGGGTGAGCAAAAATAATTAAGTGATTCATTTTTCTTACCTATTTATAGGGAAATAAAACGTGGCAAAAGTCTATCAAAATAGACCGCACTTTGCATATAGAATCACATAAAAAAAGCGGGCATAGCCCGCTCTCTTATTTGCATCATCATTATGCTGCGTTTTTACGTTCTTCTTCCATACATACTGCCGCAGTAAATAATACGTCAGTTGATGAGTTTAATGCCGTTTCAGTTGAGTCTTGTAAAATACCGATAATGAAACCAACACCGATCATTTGTGCTGCCACATCATCAGAAATACCAAACAAGCTACATGCTAATGGGATTAATAATAATGAACCACCTGCTACACCAGATGCACCGCAAGCACAAAGAGAAGCCACGATACTTAATAAAATCGCACTAACAAAAGACACTTCCACACCTAATGTGTGTACTGCAGCTAACGTTAAAATTGTGATCGTGATTGCAGCACCCGCCATATTGATGTTCGCACCCAATGGAATAGAAACAGAATAAGTTTCTTCATCAAGGTTTAAACGTTTTGCTAATTCAATATTTACTGGGATATTTGCCGCAGAACTACGTGTGAAGAATGCAGTTACACCACTTTCGCGTACACAAGTCCATACTAATGGATACGGATTACGACGAATTTTCCAATAAACTAATGCTGGGTTAATAACAAAAGCAGTGAATAACATTGTACCGATTAATACAGCAAGTAATTGCACATAACCGCCTAATGCGGCTAATCCTTTATCAGATAAGGTTTCAGCCACTAAACCGAATACGCCAAATGGCGCAAAGGAAATAATGACGTGAACAATTTTTGATACACCTTCTGCGAAATCAGATAATACGTTCTTAGTTGCATCAGATGCATGACGTAACGCTAAACCTAAACCGATAGACCATGCTAATACACCAATAAAGTTTGCTTTAAAAATTGCATTTAATGGGTTATCTACCACATTTAAGATGAGTGTAAATAAAACTTGTCCAACAGCTTGTGGCGCTGAACTTGCATCTTCTTTGGTTGCAAGAACCACTTCCGTTGGGAATACGAACCCTACAATAACTGCGATAATCGCCGCTAAGAAGGTGCCTAAAAGGTAAAGCACGATGATTTCTTTCATATTGCTTTTCGTACCAATCTTACGGTTTGCAAGCGCAGCCATAACAAGGAAGAAAATCAAAATTGGGGCAACAGCACGCAATGCTTTAACAAAGATGGTACCTAAAACGCCTACTTTTTCCGCAATATTAAAACCTAAAGCACCTTCAAGTACCGGTCCAACAAGCGCAATAATGATCCCTAGAACTAAACCAGTTGCAATTCTTTTTACTAAATTGCCCTGGAATAACAGACGAAATAAACGAGATGTGTTCATACTTTTATCTTTCTTTTTAATAAATTTAACTTCAGATTGTTACCAATCCACCTACAAGGGAATTAAAGATAGCGTAAATTCTTATCGAAAGAAAATATTTTTTGTTATTTTTTATCCAACAAGTGAACTTTTTTCTAAATTTGTTAGATATTTTCTAAAAACATACTTATAAAAAAATTTTTTATTTAACCCATTGACACACTGTATGAAACACCAGTAAAATTTAACTGTACAAAAAAACAAGGTAAAAGGTTATTTATCCATATTATTTAACAGGAGATAAGCGAATGAACAACCAAACTTTGACTGCACAATATGAAATGGATTTTTCTTATAATCCACTCCCTTTTTTCAGTGATATGGATGACAGCCTTAAATTCAATAAAAAACTAGACTTAAATCTTTATTGTATCAAACGTCCAAAGCAAACCTGTTTTATTCATGTAACCAACCCAAACATGCTAGCTTGGGGAATTGAAAGTGGAGATATGCTAGTCGTTGAAAAAAATGACGTTCTTTATTCAGGTGATCTTGTTGTACTAGAAGAAAATAACGAATTTCATGTCTATGAATTTATGGCGCATAGCGGCAATTACCTTTTCATGGCATTGGATTCCACTACACCAAATATAAATACAAAAGATTGGTCGAATTTACCTATTGTCGGCACCGTGACCAATACGATTCATCAAATGAAACGTCGCGATAAAATGAAATGGGCAGCATAGTTAAAAGCAAATAAAAAAGTGCGGTGAAAATCAACCGCACTTCTATCTAGTATCTAGATTATATTTCAATTAATTACTCGTCACTTTACGTCTAGCAATAACTGCATCAGAAAGTTGTTTAAGAAGAATTTCAGAATCTTCCCATCCAATGCAAGCATCTGTAATACTTTGTCCGTAAGTCTGCGCTTTGCCATCAACTAAATCTTGACGGCCTTCCACTAAATGACTTTCCACCATTACGCCAAAGATTTGTTTAGAACCAGATGCAATCTGATTACATACGTCTTGGCAAACATCCATTTGTTTTTTAAATTGTTTACAGCTATTTGCATGGCTGAAATCAATCATTACATGAGGGATTCGACCAGATTTCTCAATATCAGCACAAACTTTTGCCACATCTTCAGCATTGAAGTTTGGCCCTTTATCTCCGCCGCGTAAAATAATATGGCAATCTTCATTCCCTTTTGTAGAAACAATTGCTGAATGACCAAATTTAGTGACAGATAAGAAATAATGAGGTGCTTCTGCTGCGCCAATTGCATCTAAAGCGACTTTCACTCCCCCATTGGTTGCATTTTTAAATCCAACAGCACAAGATAAACCTGAAGCTAACTCACGGTGAACTTGTGATTCAGTCGTGCGAGCACCAATTGCGCCCCAGCTCATAAAATCTGCAACATATTGTGGTGTGATCATATCTAAAAATTCGCCAGCAGATGGCACACCTAAATCATTAATATCAGAAAGTAATTTTCGTGCAATGCGTAAACCATCATTTAAACGATAAGTATCATTTAAATACGGATCGTTAATTAAACCTTTCCAGCCCACAGTTGTACGTGGTTTCTCAAAATACACACGCATAATAATTTCAAGGCTATCTTTATATTTTTCACGTAATGGTTTTAAACGGTTTGCATACTCAATCGCTGCTTTAGGATCATGAATAGAGCAAGGACCGATAATCACTAATAAACGATCATCTTTACCATGAATAATATTATGTGCCTCATGACGAGTTTGCTTCACTAATGCCGCAGCATGTTCACTAGCTGGGTATTTTTCTAATAAGGCAATGGGTAGTAACACCTGATCAACTTTTTCAATTCGCGTATCGTCGTTTGCCACGACAATCTCAATTTTCTCTTTAGCCATATATCACTCTCAAACTTTCAAATGTTGTGTTTTAATTATGTAGGTAATCTACATCTATTTTTTGCACTAGTAAACTAGTTCATTATATTTTTTAGAATAAAACCTACATATTCTCTATTAAACTATCTTTGGCGCATGCTTGCAAGCCGAAGAAAGTGAAATATTAAGTGAATAAAAGACAAAAAATACCGCACTTTCATGCGGTATTCACAAAATTAATGGCTACTTAATACTTGGGCTGGTTGTAATTTAGCGGCCCTACTTGCTGGATAAAGACTAGCAATTAAACTCAATGCAAGCGCTGCAACTAAAACCATCAAAACATCCAACCAATGTAACTCACTGGGCAAGAAATCAACAAAATACACATCGCCTGATAATAATTTCTTACCGATAACCCACTCAATGCCTTGAATAAAGGTTGTAAGATTTAATGCAAGTATAATGCCTAACACAATACCAATTAAGCAACCTTTCATTCCTGCCTGTAAGCCATACCAAATAAAAATACGTTTAATGAACGCATTATTCGCCCCAAGCGTACGCATAATAGCTATATCGCCCTGCTTATCTTTTACCGCCATAATCAGCGTAGAAACAATATTAAAACATGCCACCCCAATCACGAGCACCATCGCGATGTACATCACTGTTCTAATAAGTTGAATATCGCGATACATATAACCAAATTTACCAATCCAGTTTTGAATATAAAGCATCTGTGGATAGTCATTAAGCATAGACAAATCCAGATTTTTCACAGAAAAAGGATCGTCTAATTTCAATTCAACACCTGTTATTTGATCAGGTTTATAAGTCAAAAATTCTTGTGCTTGAGCAAGCGGCAATAAGGCATAACTGTAATCAAGTTGCCCATCTAAACGTAAAATTGCAGTGATTTGCACGCGTTCACGAGTTGGTTGAGCAAGTTGTTCATCGCCGTTTTGCTGAGAAATAAGTAAAGTAACCCAATCACCTGCTTTTACATCGAGTTCTCTAGCAATGCCCGATCCCAAGACTAATCCACCTTCTTTACCAAATTTATCCCAGCCTTGCTCTTGTACGAAATTACCAAGAGAGCTCACTCGATCTTCTTCTTGTTTTTCAATGCCCTTCACCTGAACTACTTTCAATTTCGAGCCATTTTCTACCAATGCAGTAAAACTAACAAAAGGGGAAATACCTTTAATTTGGGCATTTTGTTGTAAGCGTTTTTCCAAATTTTGCCAATGGTGAATGGTTGGATCCGTCGCATTGGGCGCAGATAAAATCTCAGCATGGGGAACCACAGCAAGAATTCGTTGATTAAGCTCACGCTCAAAACCATTCATCGCGCTTAAGCCAACAATTAAAACTGCAACACCCAGCGCGATACCGATAGCTGAAAATTTTGCAATTAACGCAACTAAAGGATTTTTCAGCTTGCCACGTTGATAACGCCAACTAATGAAAAAAGGCGTATTCATTATTCACCTTCCTTCAAAATACCATCTTGCATAACTAAACGGCGTGATAATTTTTCAGCAAGTCCCATATCGTGAGTAACTAATAAAAAAGCGATATTTTGCTCTTGGTTAAGTTGTTGAATAAGTTCAAAAATGCTTTCTGTGGTCTTGTGATCGAGATTCCCTGTTGGCTCATCCGCTAAAACTAACGATGGATTATTCACTAAAGCACGCGCAATCGCCACACGCTGACGTTCCCCACCAGAAAGCGCAGAAGGGCGATGCGTAATTCTATGGCTTAATCCCACCGCACTTAGCATTTTTTCGGCACGATCTTTTGCTTCTGTTTTATTTTGATGACCAATCAACATCGGCATCATCACATTTTCAAGTGCGGTAAAGTCCGCCATTAAATGATGGAATTGATACACAAATCCTAAATAACGATTACGCAAAGCAGCTAATTCATTAGCCGATGCTTTTTGCAAAGATTGTCCATTAATAAACACTTCTCCGCTACTTGGCTGGTCAAGTCCCCCTAAAGTGTGCAATAACGTACTTTTCCCTGAACCTGAACTCCCCACGATCGCAACCAACTCTGCGGGTTCCATAGAAAAAGAAACGCCTTTTAATACTTGCGTTTGATTTTCACCTTCCTGATAAAATTTATTGATGTTTTCGCATTTTAATAAATAGTTATTCATTTTTTACTCGTTTTAACCGCACTTTAGCGGCAGCTCATCTCATTAAAAACTTGGCGAGTCTATCACACTTTTCCCTGAGCTTAAATTTCAATGCGCCCAAAGTATTCAAATCCTGTTTCAGGAAAATATTTTTTAAGATAACCCTTTAAATAACCTTGTGTCTCTTGACTAATGATCGGATCGTATTCTGGATAACCGTTATACATCACGCTTAACACTGACACACCATGAGAACGACAAGCGTCCAAACTTAATAATGTATGGTTTATGCTGCCTAATTTTCCCGATGTCACTAAAATCAAAGGGTAATTGTTTGAGTGGATATAATCTAACGTAGTTTCCTCTTCGCAATAAGGCACCATTAATCCACCCGCTCCCTCCAACAATACATAATCATATTTTTCTGCCAAAAGTGCGGTAGATTTTTCAATAATTTTTTCATTAATTTCTCGCCCCTCGAGCTTTGCCGCTAAATGAGGAGAACAAGGATATTCAAAAAGATAAGGGCAGGTTTCGCCTTGTAAATCTTCTTCTGTCAAATCAATGCCTTGAATATTTCGATGTACAAGCAAATCATCAGCAATATTTTTACAGCCTGTTTGAATCATTTTTTGTGTAATAACGGAAAAGCCTTGTTCCATCAACTTTTTAGCATAAATGCCTGTTGCAACTGTTTTACCTACATCGGTATCAATGCCCGATACAAAAATAACCTTGCCCATAAATACGCCTTACTAATTTCCAGCACCAGAATAACGTGCGATAAAAAACAATGGATGATAAGTTAACCGCACTTTACCCGATGGCAACCTAAAAGCCTGTAAGTAATCATCAATAAATTTATTGAGATTTTTTCTTGTCCAATTTTTCTGGTTAGTCGCTGTTACACCGGTATATTTCAGATGTTTGAGTACATCCAATGGCGTATCAAAGTCTAGTATTACATTAAAATCGTCACACCATAAAAGCTCAAAATCATTGGCTAACCAATTTTGCCATTGAGATAAATTCGGATAACTTAACCCCACATTCGTCACTTGGCGAATCTCCTTTAAATTATCTTCACCAAAGGTCGTCATCGCCAATAAACCATTAGGTTTCAATCCTGTTTTACAATGGGAAATAAAATTGTCAGGATGATGGAACCACTGCACCGATGACGCACTTGCAATCAAGTCAAATTGTCGTGAAAAAGGAAAGTTTTCCGCATCGCCACAAGAAAAATAAAAGGGTTGAATCAGCTTTTCAGCGAGTAGAGAGTGCACATCGCACAAATCATTAAATAACCAATAGTTGGCTGAAATCTGTTTCTGCAACAACGTACTCAACATACCAGAACCGCAACCTAGTTCCAAAACGCTATCTAATGACCCATTTGGTAAATAGTCTTGCAAATGCATCATTAACTTAATATTCATTTTTTGTTGAATTAATGCATGTTCATCATAGCTATTTAAGGCTTTTTGGAAGGCGTGTTGAATCCGCGATTTATCTACGGAAGTTAATGATTCCATAATTCCGACCAGTGGGTAAATCTTGAAAACACATAATGCTCACCCTCTATTTCCTGAACGGCACAACGCGATGCCCAATATTGGTGTTGATTAGCTGGCATAAAAATTTTATCGCGAGAACTAACCCATGCATTTGTCCAGTGAATAAGATCTGTGCGTTTATCCTGCTGAATCATCGCAAAAAGTGCGATGAGTTCTCGATGAATTTCGTTAAATGACCGTGCAGAAAATTGTTGATAACGTTCAAAAGATACTTTGTCACCACAGATTCTACGTTCAAACTTTGAACGAGTATTTTCTGTAAGATTATCTAGCGTACCTTTAAAAACAGCGTAAGGAATACCAAAGCTATCATCGCAAGGTAAACCTGTGCCATTCACTGCTGTTGCAGATTGTAAGGTGATTCCTTGTAATACTCGTTCTGCTACCCAAACACCCATCGACCATGCCACTACACGAATTTGCTGATAGGCAGAAAAATCAAAATCTAACGTCAAATCTTGATAATTGTAGCAAATTAATAAATTGTGATTTGTTGGCAAAATCAAATGAGCCACAGCATCAAGAGGTGTCCCCCAGCCAGCAAAATAAACTATTAAATGCTCACCTTGATGATCATAAAATTTTGTTTTCACATTATTTCCTTATAAGCATGCCACAAACTGTTTTACTTCATCCATTGTCATATCTGCCGTTAAAGACAATCGTATTCTGGATGTACCTTTTGGTACTGTCGGTGGTCTAATCGGCAAGCAATAATAACCTTGCTCTTGCAGATCTTTCGCCTTGGCAAGAGTTTTTTCGTTCTCACCTAAAATATAGGGAACGATGCAAGTTTGGCTTGGCATTATTTGCGTTCTATGATCCACTTCTTGGCGTAAAAATGCACTTAACTGCTCAAGATGCGTTCTTTCTTTTGAGAATTGTGGTAATCGTTCAAAAATAAAATGACTCCAGGCCACATTAAACGGCGGAAGTGCGGTTGAAAAAATCAATGGGCGCATTTGATTAATCAAACACTCTTTTAATATTTGATCACAGACGACATAAGCCCCCATTGAAGCTAAGGCTTTGCCAAAAGTGCCAACCAATAAATCTATATCAGCTATCACATTAGCTCGTTCGGCAATACCTAATCCGTTTTTACCGTAAACGCCTATTGCATGGGCTTCATCCACATAAAGATAAGTATTGGGAAACTGTTTTTTCAGTTGCACAAGATGTTTTAAATCAGCTACATCGCCATCCATACTGAAAACTGATTCCGTAACAATAAAAGTGCGGTCAAATTTTCCAGCATTTTTTTCGAGCAGATTTTTTAGATGTTCATAATCATTATGACGATAACGAAAGAACTCACATTGACTTAAACGAATACCATCAATCATACTGGCATGCACTAATTTATCTGCCAAAATTAAACTTTTTGTTGTCGTCAACGCCGGTAAAATACCAAGATTGGCGTGATAGCCACTATTAAATAATAAAGCACTTTCTCGTTGGAAACGTTGAGCAATAAGCTGTTCGAGATCGGTATAAATAGGAAAATTTCCCGTTAATAAACGAGACGATGAACTGGTAAAAGAAGGAAAATTATCACCATATTGCTGTAAAAAAGACTGGCGCAAATTTTCATTTGATGCCAAACCTAAATAATCATTAGATGACATATTCAACATTTTGCGATTTTCTCGCGTAATATATCGTCCTTGATGAACTAAGTCTGGAATTAAACGATATTGATTTTGTGCCCTAAGCTGTTCCAGTTGCTGTTTGAAAGCATCCATTTTTTATCCTAATGTTCATATTCCTGCGTTAAAGCCAGAATCATGCCTTCCGTTAATTTCTGAAGTTCATCATCTTTAATCACAAATGGTGGCATAACATAAACCAATTTTCCGAAAGGTCGAATCCAAACACCTTGTTCCACAAAACGTGGGACTAAAGTTTTCATATTTACCGCATTTTTCATTTCAACCACCCCAATCGCCCCTAATACACGAACTTCTTTGACATAATCTTTTTCAGCTAAAGGCGAAAGCTGTTGTTTTAAGGAATGCTCAATTCGCTGAATATTTTGCTGCCAAGGACTTTCCAATAATAAACGGATAGATTCTGCCGCAATTGCACAGGCCAACGGATTTGCCATAAAAGTGGGCCCGTGCATAAAGCATTTAGCCTCACCGTTACAAATAGTTTGCGCAATTTCAGTGGTCGTAATGGTTGCAGATAAAGTTAAATAACCACCTGTTAAGGCTTTACCGATACACATAATATCTGGCGAAATCCCAGCATGCTCGGCAGCAAATAATTTTCCTGTGCGGCCAAAACCTGTAGCAATTTCATCAAAAATTAGCAATACACCATATTGTTTACAAAGCGCTTGCGCTTTCACTAAATAAGTTGGCGAATAAAAATACATACCGCCCGCACCTTGCACAACAGGCTCTAAAATAAGTGCGGCGATTTCGCTACCTTTTTTCTTAAGTAAATCAGCTAAAGGTTCCATCACACAATCATTCCAAGATTCATTAAATGGAATGTTGGGTTGAGGAAGAAAATATTGTACAGGCAGGCTATGATGAAATAAATGATGCATCCCTGTGGTTGGATCACACACTGACATCGCATTCCAAGTATCACCATGATAACCCGAACGGATGGTGGCGAATTTTTGTCGTTGCACTTCCCCTTTAGCGTGCTGATATTGAATAGCCATTTTCATCGCTACTTCCACAGCAACAGAACCACTATCAGCAAAAAAGATCTTGTCTAATCCATTTGGCAAAATTTGTACCAATAATTTAGCTAATTCCACCGCGGGTTCATGGGTAAAACCGCCAAACATAATATGGCTCATTTTTGCCAACTGATTCTGTGCAGCTACATTTAAACGAGGGTGATTATAACCATGCAACGCTGCCCACCAAGAAGACATGCCATCAATTAAACGACGACCATCTTTTAAGGTTATCATCACGCCATCAGCACGTTCTACCGCATAAAGCGGCATATCAGAAGAAACTGAAGAATAAGGATGCCAAATATGTTGTGTATCAAAAGTTAAAAGTGATTGTTCATCCATCATTCATTTACCATTAAAAACTTATTCGTATCGCAAGGCAGCGGCAGGTTCTACTTTTGCTGCTCGATAAGCGGGGTAAAGGGTAGAAAGTAAAGAAAGTAACAAGGAAAATCCAATAACCAAAATTATTTGAATAAATGACAATTCTGTCGGTAAAAAAACACCTTGTGGATTTACCGCACTTACAATGTCTGTTAAGTTCAAGGTGACTAAAACACCTAAAATAGCACCGAGCAATGTGCCAACAAATCCCACCAGTAGTCCTTGATAAATGAACACTGAACGCACTTGGGATTTTGTTAAGCCCTGAGTTTGCAAGATCGCAATTTCCCCTTGTTTATCCACCACCATTAAACTTAATGAAGTCACGATATTGGAAATCGCCACGACAATGATCAAACTAATCAGCAATCCCATCATATTTTTTTCCATTCTCACTGCTTGGAAAAATTCACCTTTTTGGACACGCCAATCCGTGATTTTTTGTGTTGGGAAATGTTGTGGGAGTTCTGTAATTTGGAACGGATCATTCAAAAATAAACGATAGCCCTGAGCTTGCTGCGGTTGAATACGCATTAAGCGACCAATATCTGTAATATTAGCAAAGGCTTCATAACCCGATGCTTCGCCATAATCATAATAAATATCACTAACCGTAAATAAACGCTGCATTGGCACGCGACCGAATGGTGTATATTGGCTATTTTCCGTAATCATCAAACGGATTTTATCCCCAACATTCACGCCCAATTTTTGCGCCAGTTGATCACCAATGACCAGTTTAAATTCCCCACTAGGCAAAATTTCATTAAATTTAGTCTGATCAAAAGATTCAACCAAAGGATCATCAGAAAATGATTGAATACCAATGATTTGTCCTGCACTCACGCCTTTTGTCGTTTGATAAATCACATTTGTTGTATTGATCGGCACGGCTTTTTGGACAAAGTGCGGTAAATTTTCTAATGTTTTTTCTGTAGAAATGGGCTGTTCTTCACTCACAATCGCATGAGGAATGGAAGATAGCACCTGTTGTTTTTGGTAACCTTCTAATCCATTCATCACAGAAAGCACGATAATCAATGCCATCACACCTAGCACAATCCCTAGGCTTGCAAGATTAGTCACTAATCGGCCAAAACGATCCGCACTTTTCGCACGCCAATAACGTAGCGCAATATAAAGAGAAATAGGAAAATTCATTATTTTTGATTTAATTGTTGTACAAATTCTTCGATGTTTTGCATTACTTTGCCAACTAATGTTGTCACTGCACTATCACTCGCCCAAGCAATATGCGGGGTGATAATTAAATTAGGCATAGTTTTTGCAGCTAAAATTAACAGATTATCTTTTTCTGGCGGCTCTTTTACCATTACATCCAAAGCTGCTCCACCTAAATGCCCCGTTTTTAACGCATCAACTAATGCAAGTTCATCAATCAAAGGCCCACGCCCTGTATTAATCAAAAATGCACCTTTTTTCATTTTGGATAAGGTGTCTGCATTAATTAAATTCTTGGTTGTTTCGGTTAATGGACAATGCAACGTCACAATATCCGCTTGTTTTAATACTTCATCAAAGGGTGTATAACCTTCGCGGCAAACAGTGGCATCTTTATGTTCCGCATAAAGCACTTCCATACCCACTGCATTAGCCAAACGCCCCACTTCTGTCCCTAAGCAACCTTTACCAAATACGCCCAATGTCGAACCGAGCACATCTGTAATAGAGTAATCAAAATAACAAAATTGTTTACTTTCCGCCCATTTTGCTTCCGTTTGATCGCGTAACCAACCAGCTAAACTATGTTTTAAAGCGAAAATTAATCCCATGACATGTTCTGGTACTGTCGTACTAGAATAACCTGTCACATTACGCACAGTAATGCCCATTTCTTCTGCAGCCACAAGATCAACATTATTTGTACCAGTTGCGGTAATCGCAATCAACTTTAACTTAGGTAATTGTTTTAATGTTTCTCGATCAAAAATAACTTTGCTCGTAATAACAATATCAGCATCTTTCGCTCGTTCAATCGTTTCTGCAGAAGATGTATGCTCATATTCAATCCAAGTATGCGCAAAACTTGGACGAGGAATAGGGATATGTTTCGGGATAGCTGTACTATCTAAAAAGACGATATTCATTGTTTCTCCTTTTATATACAAAGTGCGGTCAAAATTAACCGCACTTTTGTTTAAATATTTTCTTAGATAGAAGTATCCAATTCTGGGAAAGATTTTACTAAATCATCAATCGCCTTCATTTGAGAAACAAAGCCTTCAAGAGCTGAAAGTGGTAAAGCTGATGGGCCATCACATTTCGCTTGATTTGGATTTGGATGCGCTTCTAAGAATAAACCTGCAATGCCTACAGCTAAACCTGAACGCGCTAATTCAGTGACTTGTGCGCGACGGCCACCTGATGCAGCACCAAACGGATCACGGCATTGAAGTGAATGGGTTACATCAAAAATAACAGGGCTACCTTTAGATGCTTTTTTCATTACGCTAAAGCCAAGCATATCCACGATTAAGTTATCATAGCCAAAGTTTGTTCCACGATCACAAAGAATGATTTTATCATTACCGCATTCTTCGATTTTTTCCACAATATTACCCATTTGACCCGGGCTTAAAAATTGTGGTTTTTTCACATTAATCACAGTGCCTGTTCTTGCCATCGCTTCAACGAGATCTGTTTGGCGCGCCAAAAAGGCTGGAAGTTGAATAATATCGACAACATCTGCAACAGGCTGACATTGATAGATTTCGTGTACATCAGTAATAATTTTTACCCCAAAAGTCTCTTTCAATTCTTGGAAAATTTTTAAGCCTTCTTCCATGCCTGGTCCACGGTAAGAATGAATAGACGAACGATTTGCTTTGTCAAAAGAAGCCTTAAACACATAAGGCACATCTAGTTTTTCTGTCACTTTCACATAAGCTTCACAGACTTGCATTGCCATATCACGACTTTCAAGTACATTCATTCCGCCAAAAAGCACGAAAGGTTTGTCGTTTGCAACATTAATATTGCCGATTTTTACAATTTTATTTTGCATAAATTTTCCTTAAATCAATGGAGGGCAAAAGAGTCTTTATCAATCTCGCCCTTAAGTTCTAAAAGTTGAGTTCGGATTAAAGCCGCAGTTGGGTCTTCCGGACAACGTTCCACAAAAAATTCTAAATCTTTCAATGCTGAAGGGTAAGCGCCCATCTGAGCTAAAACTAAACCGCGATCACGGATGTGATAAGGATCTTCATCATTGCCAATCAATAAATTCTCAATATAACGGTATGCCATGTCGTTATGCTCTTCGCGGATGAGCGCATTCTTCGCCAATTGCTCAAAACGAGAATAAAGTAAAGAAAGATCGGCTCTATCAAGTTCTTCAGGTTGAATTTGCACACCAAAGCCAAATGCCCCTTCATAAAGTTGCTGTAATTTTTCTTGCGATATATAAGTACCATCCCAAGGATCAATAAAAGCCACTTCATCTCTTACTTCGGCACGTAAAATAAGCTGTGTTGAGAAATTGACAGGGTAAATTGGTAAATCTAATACGTCAGCTAAATAAAGCACTATCGCCCCAAGAGTCACTGGCATACCTTGACGATGTTGAAACACATAAGGCAAATATAAATTGCGAGCATAAAAATAATCTTCTGGATCGCAATGAAAGCCCCAATCACCATAAAATAGCTGTAGTAACTGATGAATCTGCTCTTCTTTCGGCCAATCTGGCGAAATTTCTTTACGCGCTCGACGTACAAGCCCGCCAATTTTTCCCCGAAGTTGCGCTTCTGATGTGCCATCATCTGAGATGGTATTATAAAAATGCACAAATTGATCGTATAACGCACGTCGATAATATTTCATTACTTCTTCCAAAAACCTAAAGTGACGCGCTCATTGTCGCCATAATCACGCACGGTTTCAACCATTTTCCAATGATTTTCTAGGAAAATTGACCGCACTTTTTCGCCTTGTTGCCATCCGTGTTCAAGCAATAATGCCCCATTAGAATTCAAATAATTCGGTGCTAATTCAATAATATGACGTAAATCAGCATAACCGGCATCATTGGCAACTAATGCAGAAAGCGGTTCAAAACGCACATCGCCTTGACGTAAATGTTCATCTTGCGCATCAATATAAGGCGGATTGCTGACAATAAGATCAAACTTCTCTGTTATATTTTCAAACCAACGGCTCTGTAAAAATTTTACATTTAGCTTATTTCTTTCCGCATTAGATTGGGCTAACGCCACAACATCAGGCATAAGATCAACACCAGTGATTTCTAATGAAATTAGTCGTTTTTGACAAATAGAGGAAAACTCCGATGCTAATGCTAACGCGATAGCGCCTGTACCTGTGCCAAGATCAAGAATACGAAAGTGCGGTGGATTTTCTTCCAGTTTTTCTAACGCAATTTGTAATGCCTTTTCCACTAAAATTTCGGTATCTGGTCTTGGAATCAAGGTGCCTTTTGAGACATTTAATGGCAACGACCAAAATTCTTTTTCGCCAAGAATATAAGCGATAGGTTCGCCTTTTAGACGACGATCTAAAAGTGCGGTCAATTTTAACCGCACTTTTTCATCAATCTCGGTATCATCAAAAGCAAGGATTTGCGTACGCGATTTGCCAGTAGCATGTTGAAGAAGCACAAGCGCATCAATTTTACTATTTTCAGTAGGATTTTTTTGTGCTAAATCCGCCATTGCTTGTGCCAGCCATTCTTTATAATTCATTATTTTTCGTCTTTTAACACAATCGTGCCAGCCACTAAATCCGTTAAAGAACGACGATCATCACGCACAAGTGCAACAATACCGCTAATAATCAATAAGAAACTCGTCCACGCCAATAAAATATCTATAATCTCACGGCCAATGTATTTACCAAATTCAACGGGCTGATTGGTATGATAATTAAATACGCGCAAGCCTAACCAGCGTTTTGCCATTGTTTGGCCATAAGTTTTCATGAAATATAACTGAAAACCAGCATATACAATCGTCCCCACTACACCGGCAAAATCCCCCAATGCAAAACCGAGACCAACCATCACCCAAAGCACAAGCCCATTAATCATACTCGCAAGCCAACGTTTAAAACGGCTTGCTTGAGCGGGTTGAGAAGGCTTGAAAGCAGAAGAAAATTCAGCATCTTTTTGATTTTCAATGATCATTTTATTTCCCTGTAAAGTTAAAAAGGACATCTGAAATCAGATGTCCCTATCATTAATTCTGTTCAGACAATGCAGCCAACTGATCCGCTTGATATTCGGTAATAATCGGCTGAATCAGTTCATCAATTTTACCATTCATCACTTCATCCAAACGGTAAATAGTGAGATTGATACGGTGATCGGTTACTCGACCTTGCGGATAATTATATGTACGAATTTTATCAGAACGATCGCCAGAACCTAATAAGTTACGGCGCATATCTGTTTGTTCTGCAGCTTGGCGTTCTTGCTCTGCTTGAACAATACGTGACGCTAATACCGACATTGCTTTCGCTTTATTTTTGTGCTGTGAACGCTCATCCTGACATTCCACCACAATACCTGTTGGAATATGTGTAATACGCACCGCAGAATCCGTTGTATTTACGTGCTGACCACCCGCACCAGATGAACGATAGGTATCAATTCGTAAATCTGCTGGATTAATTTCTGGCATTTCAGATTCTGGCAATTCTGGCATTACCGCGACGGTACAAGCAGAAGTGTGGATACGCCCTTGCGATTCAGTTTTTGGTACACGTTGCACACGATGACCGCCAGACTCAAACTTTAACTGACCATACACACTTTCGCCAGTGACTTTAACAATCACCTCTTTATAACCACCTTGCTCACTTTCGTTAGCACTGAGCATTTCAACACGCCAGCGTTTACTTTCAGCATAACGGCTGTACATACGGAATAAATCACCGGCAAAAATACCCGCTTCATCACCGCCTGTTCCCGCACGGATTTCTAAATAGCAGTTATATTCATCGTTAGGATCTTTCGGCAGTAAAAGAATTTGAAGTTGTTGTTCCACTTCTTCAATTTCCGCTTTGGATTCTTCGATTTCCATTTGCGCCATTTCTTTCATTTCAGGATCGTCGAGCAATATTTCAGCTTCTTCAATATTTTGATTTAATTGCGTCCAACGATTAAAACATTTCACCACTTCTTCAAGTTGAGAATATTCTTTAGAATACGCACGGAATTTATCCTGATCACTAATTACAGAAACATCGCCCAATAAGGCTTCTAGCTCTTCATAACGTTCTTTTAAACTTTCTAATTTTGCAATAATGGAATCTTTCATCATTTGTAAGTCACCGAAAATAAAATCGTCGTATTCTAGCCGATTTTAGGGAAAATTGACAGTGTCAAAAGTGCGGTTAAAAATCGCCGCTCTTTAAATACGCGTCACATCAAATTTACTTAAATCAATACGATCTTCTGTGCCATAAAAAATAGCAAGGGCATGGCGTAACATTTCAGCTCGTTTTGGTAAACCTTTTTCCGCATAGATTTTCACTTGTTCATACACGGCTTGTTTAAAAGGCTGTGTATCGCCCGGATTACCATTCAAATTATCCGCACTGGCAAAATAACGAAAACCTGCCGCCGTTGCCAAAATCCACTCTAATGCTTGAGGTTTCACTTCCACCTTTTCAAAATCACGCTGGCGTTCTTCAGAACGGCCATCCGGCTCATACCAATAACCAAAATCTTCTAGTTTACGACGTTCTTTGCCTGCCACTAACCAATGGGCAATTTCGTGCAATGCACTGCTGTAAAAGCCTCGCGCAAAATAAATCGCGTTATAAGGCACTTCATCATTTGCGGGTAAATAAATCGGTTCATCACCGCCTTTGACTAAGCGAGTGTTGTATTCTTCTTCAAAACATTGATTAAAAATCGCTATAATATCTTCTAATTTATGTTCCATGGTATCGACTCCTAAAAAACCGCGAGATTATATCACCAGAGGCTCATTTGTTCTTGTTTATTTTCTTCAGGTAAATTGACATGTAACCCAATCAAACGAATCGCTCGCCCTTTTGCTCGCATAAAAATTTGAGGAAGTAATTGTTGAAAACTCTCCAAAGAAAGTGGCAACCCTGTTTTCTCCAAAGTAGTTACTTGAAAATCTTCAAATTTAAGCTTTACGCCAATTTTACGGAATGAAGATAACGGTATATTACGGCTAACACGTTCAAGGCGACGAATTAACTCGTCATAAAGATTATTCAATAAGGCTGAAGCTTGCTCAATTGTGTGAATGTTTTCAACCAAAGTTTGTTCTACGCCAACTGATTTACGTTCACGATGGGCTTGTACTTCACGATCATCAATGCCGTGGCTAAAATCCCAAATACGTTTACCCGCTTTACCAAATTGGTTTAATAAGACGATTTGATCAAAGTTTTGAATGTCAGCACAAGTTTCTAATCCCATATCGAGTAATCGTTGTGATGTTACTTTACCCACACCAGGAATTTTATTTAAAGATAAGGTTTTAATAAATTCACTGACTTCGTTCGGCTTAATCACAAATTGCCCATTAGGTTTATTCATATCCGAGGCGATTTTGGCAAGGAATTTTAAAGGCGCCACACCTGCCGAGGCAGTTAAATTCAACTCATCAAAAATTGCTTGGCGGATTTCTTGTGCGATCCAAGTCGCTGAGCCTGAACATTTTTGACAGTGCGTGACATCTAAATAAGCTTCATCTAAAGAAAGTGGTTCAATAATATCAGTGTAACGCTGGAAGATTTGATGAATTTGTGCCGAAACCTGTTTATACAAAGCCATATTCACAGGCACAAGAATGAGATTAGGACACTTTTTTATGGCTTGAGCCGTTGGCATTGCACTATGCAAACCAAATTTTCTCGCCTCATAATTACAAGTTGTTAATACACCACGTTGACGAGAAGAACCACCTACAGCAACAGGCTTTCCCAGCAAATTAGGATTTTCACGAATCTCAATTGATGCGTAAAAACAATCCATATCAATGTGAATAATTTTTTTATCTTGTAGCATAAAAAAAGTGCGGTTAAATTTTATTTAGTATAACCGCACTTTAATCACTGTTCAAGCATACATACTTAATTATCAGAAACCACTTTCTTATCTTTAAACATGACTGAACGTTCAATTTTATAAACATGAATTGGTTCTTGCGTATTCATAAAAATTGAACGGTATTTTTCATCAATTTGAGCAAATGGAATTTGTAAATTAATTGTCAGTGTCTTACCTGGCAATAAGGTATTTTCTAATTCTATTTGCATATCTTGGCTATGTACAACTTGACGATTATGTACATACACGCTCAGCCATTGAATATTTTGAATTGGGAATTCACTTTTATTCGTAATGGTATATTTAAAGCGAGAAAGCGCCTGACCATCCTCACCTACCACAATATCTCTATCGCCAACATCAATAGAAATCGTATAGTTAACATACTTAGGGTAGCTTTTTTCTGCTGTTGCAGTTTTTTCTACACTTTTCGTTTTTTCCTTTGAAACATTTTCTTTTGCAAAAGCAGAAGAAATTGAACAACTAGCTGCAAACAAAGCTAGCACTAAATATTTAAAAAATGACATTATTTTTTCTCCTATAAAAAACGCCGAAATTTTATCCTAACTCACGCATTTAATAAATACCGCTCTTTTTCTTCTGCTTGTTTTTTGTTAGACTAGCGCATAATTTTGGGGCTGATTCTGGATTCGACGGGATTAGCGAAGCCCAAGGTGCACGTCGAGGTGCGGTAGGCCTCGTAAATAAACCGCAAAAAAATAGTCGCAAACGACGAACAATACGCTTTAGCAGCTTAATAACCTGTTCATAGCCTTCGCTCCCCAGCTTCCGCTCGTAAGACGGGGATAAAGCGGAGTCAAACCAAAACGAGATCGTGTGGGAGCCGCCGTTTGAGGATCGAAGCACTAAATTGAATCAAACTAGCTTAAGTTTAGCGTGTCTGTCCGCATGCTTAAGTGAAATTAAAGACGAGACTAAACGTGTAGTACTGAAGGTAGAGTAATTTCGGACGCGGGTTCAACTCCCGCCAGCTCCACCACCCTTTTATTTTTCCTCTTCTAAGTTTTCAATAAAAGCAATAATTTAGTTTTTATTATTTTTCTACTCACCTTAATTTTAGTAACCGTTACCTTGTTATTACCTAGCACATTATTGGCGGAATTAGTCATATTCGTTACTCGATGAGATATGAAATAATAAAGAGAGATTTTATGACCAGAATTAACCTTGTTCCCCCAGCGGAACTTTGCGATCAACATCTATTAGCGGAACATCGCGAGCTAACACGGATTCCAAATGCGGTTGCAAAAGGAAAATTTAGTTTAAAAGGGCAGCCTGAAGATTATAAATTAGGCGAAGGACACGTACGATTTTTCTTTAATAAACTTGCGTTTTTAAAGCAACGTTACGACTTATTGCATGAAGAGTGTCTTGCTCGTGGTTTCAATGTACAATATTTTTGGGCAGAGGAGCTACCTGATGATCCTAATCTTTGGCAAAATTATTTGCCCACAGAAAATGCTTTAGCATTAAACCGTGAGCGAATTGCATTGCGTATGCCTGTAAAGGCACGATTTACCGCAAGAAAATAAAGCCAAGAAAGGGCTGTAGCCCCCCATTATTTTGGATGAAATATAATCAGCGCCCACACCGACCATTGTAGTCTCTATAGTGCGGTAGCCTTCTGTATCATTTGGGAGAAATTGCCAATGATGGATAAACTACTCTAGCTATTTTAGGCTATTTTTGCTAAGTTGAGCAATCACTTCACCTATTTAATTTTTCTAAAGTATTGATTTTATCTAATCATTAACAAATTCTCGGCAATGGTTCATTTGTTGGTAAATCTAACAATCGACTTTGTCCAAAAATGCCCACTAAACGCACTTTTTTATCGGTTGTCACTTCACCAATCACAGCCGCATTTTCACCTAATGGATGACGACGAAGTGCGGTCAAAATTTCTGATGTTTTTTCAGATGAAGCAACGATAACCAATTTCCCTTCATTAGCGAAGTTTAATGCCTCAAGACCAAGTAATTCACAAATTCCGCGCACTTCTTGGCGAATTGGCAAGGCTTGTTCATCAACATTAATGCCCAACTGTTGGGCCTGTGCAAATTCATGCAAAACAGCATTGACACCACCACGGGTCGCATCTCGAACTGCTTTCACACCATCTACTTTGCGTAAATTTTCAATCAATGGATAAAGCACTGCGCAATCACTGTGAAGATCCGTTTGGATACCCAGTTTTTCACGTAAATTTAAGATTGTTGCGCCATGATCCCCAATGGTGCCACTAACAATAATTTTATCGCCTGCTTGAATTCGATGAACACCCCAATCCAAATTTTGAGGAATAACACCAATTCCACTGGTATTGATAAAAATCTTATCCACTGCGCCTTTTTGTACCACTTTTGTATCGCCAGTAACAACCTGAATGCCCGCAGCTTTTGCGGTTTCTGCCATTGATTGAATAATTGCTTTAAGATCCGCAAGTGGCAATCCTTCTTCCAAAATAAAGCCACAGGATAAATATTTTGGTATCGCACCGCATACAGACACATCATTTGCCGTGCCGCACACCGCTAATTTCCCGATATTGCCACCAGGAAAAAAAATGGGATCAATCACAAAACTATCCGTGCTAAATGACAGTGTTTCGCCTTGCTTTGCTAATTCTGTTAATGGAATTCTTGCCTGATCTTCCCCTTGCGCCAAAATAGGATTTGCAAAGGCTTCAACAAAATAATCTTGGATCAATTTCTGCATGGCTGCACCGCCATTACCGTGCGCCATAGTGATAAATTCACTCATTTTATTCTCTCCGATATTGATAATAGGCTGCACATGCGCCTTCGGAAGAAACCATTAATGCGCCATAAGCATTATCAGGATTACAACCTGTGCCAAACAATGGGCAATCAGATGGTTTACAACGCCCAGTCAAGACATCGCCACAACGAGAATTAGGATCATCCGCCACCTGTTGCGCTTGGCTTTGGAAATAAATTTCGGCATCAAATTCACGATAAGCCTCCGTCAATTCCACGCCAGATTGTTCAATTTCCCCCAAACCACGCCATTCACTGCTTGCTTTAAGCTGGAATACTTCTTGCATTGAGCGTTGGGCTAAAGCATTCCCGTGGTCATCAACAATGCGTTTATATTGATTTTCAATTTCACAACGGCCATCAACAAATTGTTGCACTAACATTACAATTGCCTGCAAAATATCTAAAGGTTCAAAACCTGTAATCACAAAAGGTTTGTGATATTTATCGACAATTCCTTGATAAGGCGATGAACCAATCACCATACTCACATGCCCTGGCGCAAGAAAACCATCAATTTTGACTTGATCTTGAGCCAGCAAGCTATGTAACGTTGGAATAATTGTGATGTTTTGGCAAACAATCCAGAAATTTTTTGTTCCTAGTTTTTTGGCTTGTTGAAGCGTCACTGCTGTGCTCGGCATCGTCGTTTCAAATCCTAAGGAAAAAAAGACGACTTTTTTATTCGGATTATTTTGTGCAATATTCAATGCATCCAAAGGTGAATACACAATGCGAACATCTGCGCCTTTCGCTTTTGCTTCTAAAAGCGAACCTTTGCGACCTTTCACCCGCATTGCATCTCCAAAAGTACAGAAAATGACATCAGGTTTGAGCGCAATTTCAATACAAACATCAATACGCCCCATAGGAAGCACACAGACAGGGCAACCAGGACCATGAATAAATTCGATACTTTTTGGCAATAGACGATCCAATCCAAATTTAAAAATCGTATGGGTATGCCCGCCACATACTTCCATTAAATACAATGGATTCTGCGCCGTAAAGTGCGGCATTTTTTCCATCAATTTTTCAAGTTGCGCCACTAAACTACGGGCAAGTTCAGGATCGCGAAATTCATCAACAAATCGCATCGATTATCCTTGTTTACGTTGTTGTTCTAGCCAATTTAACCACTCACTGAGACCTTGTTCAGTGGTAGCGGAAAGTTGAATCACTTCAATATTGGGATTCACACGTTTTGCATTGGCAATGCATTGTTCTACATCAAATTTCAAATAAGGTAATAAATCCACTTTATTTAAAATCATCAAACTTGATGCGGCAAACATGTGAGGATATTTTAGTGGTTTATCTTCGCCTTCTGTCACAGATAAAATCACCACTTTCGCTTTTTCACCAAGATCAAATTCAGATGGACAAACTAAATTTCCCACATTTTCGATAAACATAATGCTGTCAGCTTGCGGTCTTAATTTCACCATTGCTTCGCTAATCATCTGTGCATCTAAATGACAACCTTTGCCTGTATTCACTTGAATAGCCGGCACGCCAGTAGCACGAATACGATCTGCATCATTTTCAGTTTGTTGATCGCCTTCAATGACATAACAAGTGCGGTCATTTTTGAGGGCATTTAGCGTCGTCGTTAAAAGTGTGGTTTTGCCTGAACCCGGACTTGATACAAGATTTAAAGCTAAAATATGTTGTTTAGCAAAGAATGCTCGGTTGTGATCCGCGAGTTGATTATTTTTTCCAAGAACATCTTGTTCGATTTTTAACAAACGTTTTTGAGTATCGTCTGCATCGACTGGTTTATTGAAATGAAATGTTGAATGTGAAAAGTTTGGCGTACCTGATTGATGACTTCCTTGATCATCATGAGTATGAGGCAATTCACCAATACGGACTTGCTCTGGATGTCCGCAGCCACAGGTTGTACACATAAATCCTCCGTTTTAATGTGCTTATTTGGGCTGAGGTTTCAAACTGACTTTCAACAGAAATAATGTTTAAAACACTCAAAACCCTTAGATTTGTCAACAAATTTGCAATAAGCATAGCACAATCAAAATTCGGCTTTTTGATGAAGATCATAAACTGATAATTTCTGTGGCTAATTCGTTAATAAATCCATGATGATGGGATGAAATCAAAATGGGTAAGGAAAGTTCACGCAAAAGTGCGGTCAATTTTTCAGTATTTTTTCGATCTAATCCATTGGTGGGTTCATCTAATAATAAGATTTTTGGTTGCATCGCTAAGACACCCGCAAGTGCGGTGAAATTTTTCTCACCACCAGATAAAGTATGCACCATACGATCTTTTAAACGTGTGATGCCAAGACGTTCTAATTGCTGTTCTGCAATATGATACGCCTGCTCTCTGGGCACATTTTGGTTTAATGGTCCAAAGGCAATATCATCCAATACTGTTGGGCCAAAAAGTTGATCATCGGCATTTTGAAAACAAATACCAATCGTGCCACGAAATAGCGCAAAATCTTTTTCTTCACGACACACTTTGCCAAATAGTTTAATTTCACCTTTGGTTACGGGAACAAATCCCAACAAAGCAAGAAGTAACGTCGTTTTTCCTGAGCCAATTTCTCCTTGTACAAAAAGACGTTTTTGACCTTCCAAGGTAAAACTCAAATCTTGAATAATCGCTCTACCATTGCGTTCTATATAAAGATTATTTACAGCTAACATATTATTTTTCTCTCTTTTTGCCGAACAGAAAACCACGACATTTTAACGTCATTTGCGCCGTTTCGGCTTTCAGCAGGGCATGAATCAATAATAAAGCGATACTTTGAGCGATCACATAAAGGGTTCGACGATTAAGCCCAGGACGAAATCCACGAGCTCGCATAGCAATATCCATTTTTTGACGCAATTCGCCAAGCAGTGCAATGTAACGTACGGTCAGCACAAACAGTTGAATTAATTTTTCCGGCAAAGGCAATTTACCAATGGCTTGAACAAGTACCGCATCATTAATATTCCACAAAAAAAGCCAAAGCGAAATCAACAATAAATGAGTCCGCAAACTCAATTTTTCTGCTAATTCTATACCTTGAAAATTGAGTTCAATACCATTTTCTCCAATTTTCCAGCTTAATGTTGCCCACATTAAAGCAATAAAAATGATTAAAGCAAACCAACGTTTAAGATAGGGCAAAAAAGATTTTTGACTGAACTGCAGTGAAATAAAAAAGAGAAGAACTGCAAGCGCATTAAGGGGGATAAGCCAAATGAGATCGCTCAATCCACTAATGATTAGCCCCCAGATAAACAGATAAATCAGCCTAAAGTGCGGTTGAAATAAGCGATGAATTTTCATTAAGAGACATTCTCGGTACGATTCATGACTTCAGGATACATTTTACCAAGCAGGGTAATCACTCCTACGCTGATAATACTATCCAAAATAAATACCGGAATATGAGAGACTAGCAAGAGCCAAACAAGATTCAGATAACTTTTACCACCATCTAACATCAGCACAAAAGAAGCAAGCGCGCCAGCCCCGCCAACGCCAATTACGCCAGCACCAATACCGACTAATAAGCGATCTTTTAAAGCCATGTGTGGTTGTAAACGAGAACGGAAAAGATAATGAGCGATCACCGCTGGCGTTGCCATCACACAAAGATTGACGCCTAACACTGCAAATCCGCCAAAAGAAAAGAAGATGACTTGCAATAAAAGTGCGATGAGAAATGCAGGAAAAACAGCCCACCCAAGAAATAAACCAGCCATGCCATTTAAAATTAAATGCACGCTACCAATTCCTACGGGCACATGAATGGTTCCTGCCACAAAAAATGCAGCAGCAAAAAGTGCGGTAAGCGGTAAACGTTCTGATTCTAAACGACGTAACCCCACAGCAATGCCCGCAACAGCAAGCACTGCGCCAGCTAATAAAATAGGCGTATGTAACACGCCTTCAGATAAATGCATTAAATACGTCCTTGTTTAATTTTACGCGCATTACGTAAAGCAATAAGTCCAGCAATACCAACGATATAACCGATTCCGCCTAAAATATCATGCAAATAAATTTTATCTTTTAAATGCGCAATATCTTCACGAAGCAGCATTAAATCTGCACCGCTTTGATTTTCGGCAGAGGTATGAGCAGCAACAACTGACGCACGATGTCCTTCATCCCCTTCCACCACAACTTTTAAAGTTGTATGTGGCACATCCGCAATAGAAAGCTTAAATGCGCCTTGGCGGTCTGTTTTTCCAGTTAAAACAGGATCAGAAACACCTGAGCGGAAAACTTCTAAATAAGTTTCAGCTGCTGGTGTCATATCAGAATAATAGGATTTGCCAGAGAGTGTTTGCCCATCATATTGGGCAAACACATAAAGCGCGTGGGCATAAGCATTCGGGAGATAGCAAGCCGCAAAAAGTGCGGTTAAAAAAACAATTTTCTTCATCCCAAGTCCATATTATTGCGCATCAAAAGTTAACATATATTCTACAGAGCGACGATCGTAATCCGCATTATTTGTTACTTTTTCCTCAAACTCTGCCCATACTTTGTTGAAACCTTTAGTTGGCGTAAATTGAGCGATACCTTTTTCATTGGTTAAATTGAACGGTGCATCTTCACTCACGCCCACTTTAATGCCTTGAACAGGTTTACCATTATGTAACACAAGGATAGAAAGTGGTTTGTTCGCTTGTGCTTTTTCTTGAGGAATCAATTCGTATGCTTGTTGATGAGATTTGAAAGATTCAGCATCCCATTTCAAAATCGCTTTACCAAATTTAACAGGATTGGTACTAAATTCTGCCGTTGGTTCTTCACGTTTTGTTTTTTCAACGTATTTACCGCTTGGTAATTTTGACCATACACCATTATCGAAATGAACAAATACTAAATCTGATTTAGGCATAAGATAGGCTTCGCCATTTCTGAATTGGTAATCAACGGCAGTTAATTTTCCTTGCGCATTTAAGGCTTGGATAGATTTAAGTTTAGATTGTGGATAGGTTTCAGTTTGTTCATGTCCAAATTTCACCACGTATTCACCTTGGACTGAAGCTGGTTCAAGCCAAACATTGTGCGCGTTAGCAACAGACATACCTAAAAGTGCGGTTAATCCCACTGCGATTTTTTTTAATTCCATTTTGGATGCTCCTTGTTTGTTTTTGTTTAAGAAAATCTGAATGCATGATAAAATATGAAGTAACTTTAGAGTCAAGTCATTTTTTAAGGAAATTGATGAAAATTGGAGCACTTGCTAAAGCCCTAGGCTGTACCGTAGAAACCATTCGTTATTATGAACAACAGGGTTTAATCCCGCCCCCAAAACGCACTTCAGGCAATTTTCGGCAATATAATGAAGAACACTTGCAACGTTTATCATTTATTTGTAACTGCCGAAATTTAGATATTTCATTAAGTGAAATAAAAAGCCTACTGAATTTAGAAAATGCCTCCAAACAACAAGCAGAAGAAATAAATCGCGTGTTAGACAAACATATTAAAGAAGTGGCCACACGAATTCATGAACTCGCCCATTTGCGAATGAAATTAATTGAATTACGTGAGAAAACAGTCTCGAATGATGAAGATCCAATGAAATTGCTATTGCAACATAGTGGCGTGAAATTTGTGCGATTAAAATAACCGCACTTTTAAGATTATGGCTGACTAGATAAACGCTGTTTTGCTTCCTTATTGCCTAATTCAGCCGCTTTCTTCAGCCATTCCAATGATTTTTCAGGTTGGTTTTGTGAGCGATAAATATTACTTAACATCATCATCGCATCCGTATCTTTAGCTCGAGCTGTACGTTCAAAAAGCTTAATGGCTTGCTCTGTATTTTGTTTGACGTAATCGCCACGCAGATACATAACGCCAAGGTTATTTAGCCCTTTCACGCTGCCCTTCTCTGCCGCTTCGCTAAACCACCAATAAGCCTTTTCGTAGTCTCTCACCGTGCCACGGCCAAGATTATATAACATGCCTAGATTGCTTTGAGCCGTTATATTTCCTTCTAACGCCATCGGATACATAATATCGAAAACAGAGATCCATTGCTGTTTATTGGCAAAGTCTTGTGCCAAATTCATTCTTGCTTGATCATCCATTTTTGAATTCGCTGTAATATCAACGGTTTTCATCGCCCAAATAGGCAAACTACAACAAAATAATACTGTATGAAAAAATAACTTCAGTTTCATTTATAGGGTTGCTATTAAAAGTAGAATAAAAAATACGGCAGTAATCGAAAATTCTGTTAGTCCAACTTGCATAACAGAGAGCTTTTTAGTGGGCAGATAAACCGCTCGCACTAATCCAGGGACAAAAGCTAATGCTAAGATAAATTGTTGCGAAACTACAAAAATCAATACACATAATAGATGGAAAATCACTGATGCCCAAAAATAACGCGGATTTTTTCGCTCACGCATCATGGATTTCACATAAAGTGTTGTTCCAATAAAAAATAATGTTGGATAAATCGCCACCCAAAGTATTTTTTCATCAAAAGTGCAGTCAGAAAAATAATAAGATCCCATTCCTGCTAGGGCAAAAATTAAGATCCCTGCCAAGTCATTCCATAAGTTACGCTCATCTTTTTTCTTGGTGAAATAAATGTTTACCGCAACAAACGGCAGCATGGCAAACATAAAATACAGTACTTGCCAATTATAAATTAACGCGGGAATCGCAAAAATCACAGCGGCAGAAAAATAAATCACAGACCATTTTTTGTATAACTCAAGATTTTTACCTTTAAACAAATTCAAAAAAGGATACGTCATCAAATAAAGCGAAAACCATCCCAATAATAAGAATAAGTGCGCCCATACAGGATTAGCAAGTAACATGCCGTAAATAAAAGGCACCAATGCCATAACAATAGCGCCATGCTGATTAGAGATAAGCAGTTTCATAATGATTAAATAATTGAGAATAATTATCGGGTATTCTAGCCTAGTAAAGAGGATTTTACAAAGTGGTAAACGCTATTTAGAATAGAAGAAAATACCCCAAAGGAGAACCCTATGACAATTCAACGCATTTTACCCAGCGCACGTTTAAGTGAAGTTTCAATTCATAACAACCTCGCCTATTTTGCAGGACAAGTTCCAGAATTAACCATCGAGCAAAATGCCTACGAACAAACCAAAGAAGTATTAGGTTTAATTGATAAATTGTTAGCAAAAATTGGCTCCAATAAAAACAATATTTTAACCGCACAAATTTTCTTGGCAGACATGCAAGATTATGCTCAATTCAATCAAGCTTGGGATGAATGGGTCGATCATGTTAGCCCACCAAGTCGAGCGACAGTCGAAGCTAAATTAGCGGATCCTCGTTGGAAAGTTGAAATTGTTATTATTGCAACTTGTTAGTTTTTTAAGCCGAATAAACAGGAGAATATTATGGAAAATTGGACAAATGAAATTTGGGTAGCGATTGGTATCGCTTTTATTCTTGGATTATTTATTGGTTACATTATTGTGCGTTTAACCAAAGGCTCCGTAAAACATCAAGCTAAAACAGAAGCTGAATTAAAAACAGTTAAAACCCAACTTGATACACAAAAAGCACAAATCGAAAAACATTTCGCAGAAAGTGCTGAATTATTCAAAACCTTAATTAACGATTATCAAAAACTTTATCGCCACTACGCAACCTCCTCCAATAACTTACTGGGCGAAAAAGATCACAAAGGTTTATTCACTCAACAGTTAATTACTGCAACAGATAAATCTCAAAATGAACAACCAAGAGATTATTCTGAGGGCGCATCAGGTTTATTTAAAGAAAATAAAGAAGAAAATTAAAAAGTGCGGCTAAAATAGAAATGTTTTTAGCCGTTTTTATATAGGAACAATTTATTGTTCTCTTATATCACTCATAAAACCTAGATAAAACAAAACCCCGCGATTAGTTTCGCGGGGTTATAAAAGGGCTAATTGGTGCGACTAGCTGGACTCGAACCAGTGACCCCCACCATGTCAAGGTGGTGCTCTAACCAACTGAGCTATAGTCGCACTGTATAAATTGTCTGGAATTATAGATATTTTTAATCTGAAAACAAGTATTTTTCTTAAAACTCGAGATAACTGGCAAAAAAGTAAACAGTATTGCCTTAAATAACCGAGCCGTTTTTGATTTCCCAAATTTTTAAGCGTATAATGCGCACCGATTTTTCATCTGGCTAATATATAGCCAAGTAAAAATAGTATCTTTAAAATTTTGTAATTATTGACGGAGTAAATAATGTCTAGAAGACTAAGAAGAACGAAGATTGTATGTACTATGGGCCCATCAACTGACCGTGATAACAATCTTGAAAAAATTATCGCAGCGGGCGCAAACGTAGTTCGTATGAACTTCTCTCACGGTACACCTGATGACCATATTGGACGTGCTGAACGTGTACGTTCTATCGCAAAAAAATTAGGTAAAACCGTGGCAATCTTAGGTGATTTACAAGGTCCTAAAATTCGTGTTTCTACCTTTAAAGACGGTAAAATTTTCTTAAGCGTTGGTGATAAATTCATTCTTGATGCAGAATTACCAAAAGGCGAAGGTACACAAGAATCTGTTGGTTTAGACTATAAAACCCTTCCACAAGATGTTGTTCCTGGTGACATTCTTTTATTAGACGATGGTCGTGTTCAATTAAAAGTATTATCAACTGATGGTGCAAAAGTTTTCACTGAAGTTACTGTTGGCGGTCCATTATCAAATAATAAAGGTATCAACAAACTAGGCGGCGGTTTATCTGCAGAAGCATTAACAGAAAAAGATAAAGCAGACATTATTACCGCTGCACGCATTGGTGTTGATTTCTTAGCTGTTTCTTTCCCTCGTTCAAGCGCTGACCTAAATTATGCGCGCGAACTTGCACAACAAGCTGGTTTAAATGCAAAAATCGTTGCTAAAGTTGAGCGTGCTGAAACAGTAGCTAATGATGAAGCAATGGACGATATCATTTTAGCATCTGATGTCATCATGGTTGCACGTGGTGACTTAGGTGTAGAAATCGGCGATCCTGAATTAGTCGGTGTACAGAAAAAATTAATCCGTCGTTCACGTCAATTAAATCGTGCTGTAATTACAGCGACTCAAATGATGGAATCAATGATTAGCAACCCAATGCCAACTCGTGCTGAAGTGATGGACGTTGCAAACGCAGTATTAGATGGTACTGATGCAGTTATGCTTTCTGCAGAAACAGCAGCTGGTCAATATCCTTCTGAAACAGTAGCAGCAATGGCTGGCGTATGTTTAGGTGCAGAAAAAATGCCAAGCATTAACGTTTCTCGTCACCGTATGGATAAAAAATTTGAAACCATTGAAGAGTCTGTTGCTATGTCTGCAATGTATGCAGCAAACCACATGAAAGGTGTTGCAGCAATCGTCACTTTAACTAGTACAGGCCGTACTCCATTATTAATGTCACGTATCAGCTCAGGTTTACCAATCTTTGCTTTATCTCGTAATCAAGAAACCTTAAACCTTTGTGCACTATACCGTGGTGTAACTCCAGTTTATCATGGTGAAGATAGCCGCACAGAAACCAGTGCAAAAGTAGCACTTCAATCATTAAAAGAAAAAGGTTACTTATCTACTGGTGATTTAGTACTTGTTACTCACGGTGGTCAAGGTGCGACACAAACCAACGTATGTCGTACATTAATTGTTGAATAATCAACAATCTGAATACTTTAAAATGAAAGAGCGGTGGATTTTTCCACCGTTTTTTATTTCCTTTTTTCACCGCACTTTTCACTTAAATCCAATAGATATTTGCGGTATCATAGACGACATTCTAGTATCGAAATAAGTCCTATGGCATCACAACCTCAAATCAAATCTTCTGACAAAAAAACGGCACAAATAAGTATTCCACCACACTCACTTGAGGCTGAACAAGCCGTATTGGGTGGCATCATGCTGAGCAATCAACATTGGGATGGCATTGCTGAACGTGTGATTGCTGACGATTTTTATACTTTTCAGCATCGTCTAATTTTTACAGAAATGGAACATCTAATGCGTAATCAATCGCCTATTGATTTAATTACGCTAGATCAAGCCTTAAGAAGCCGTGGTGTAAGCGATGAAGTAGGTGGATTTGCCTATCTAGCAGAGCTTTCCAATAATACTCCGAACGCCATTAATATCTTGGCTTATGCAGATATTGTGCGCGAGAAAGCCATATTACGAGAACTTATTTCGGTAGGAAATCGCATTGCTGAAAATAGCTATTCTCCTAAAGGGCAAGACATTAAGTTAATTCTTGATGAGGCTGAGCGTGAAGTGTTTGCGATTGCAGAAAAACGTACGACTTCTAGCGAAGGCCCACAAAATGTGATCAATGTGCTGGAAAGTACTATTGAAAAAATCGATATCTTGAGCAAACTTGAAAATCATTCAGGCGTAACGGGCATTACGACTGGTTTCACTGATCTTGATAAAAAAACAGCAGGTTTACAGCCTTCTGACTTAATTATCGTTGCAGCACGTCCGTCAATGGGTAAAACAACTTTCGCTATGAACCTTTGCGAAAATGCGGCAATGGCAAGTGAAAAACCAGTTTTAGTATTTAGTTTAGAAATGCCCGCAGAACAAATTATGATGCGTATGATCGCATCTCTTGCTCGCGTTGATCAAACTAAAATCCGAACAGGTCAAAATTTAGATGAGATCGAGTGGAATAAAATTGCTAGCGTAGTTGGGATGTTCAAGCAAAAAAATAATCTTTATATCGATGACTCTTCAGGCCTAACGCCTACCGATGTTCGTTCCCGCGCACGCCGAGTTTATCGTGAAAATGGTGGATTAAGTATGATTATGGTGGATTATTTGCAATTAATGCGTGCACCCGCATTTTCAGATAACCGAACACTAGAAATCGCAGAAATATCCCGTTCCCTCAAAGCACTAGCCAAAGAATTACAAGTGCCAGTGGTAGCGCTTTCTCAATTAAATCGTACTTTAGAGCAACGTGGAGACAAACGCCCTGTAAACTCAGATTTACGTGAATCGGGCTCCATTGAACAAGATGCAGACTTGATTATGTTTATTTACCGAGATGAAGTCTATAACGATAACTCGGAAGATAAAGGGGTTGCAGAAATTATTATCGGTAAACAGCGTAATGGCCCGATTGGCCGAGTGCGGTTAAAATTTAATGGACAATTCTCACGCTTTGACAACCTTGCCGAACAACGTGAATATCATGATGATTATTAAGGAATAACAATGAATGTAAAACCGGCGACAGCGAAAATTAGCTCGCACGCCTTAAAACAGAATTTAGAAATAATTAAACAAAAAGCACCAAATAGTAAAATCATCGCCGTGGTTAAAGCAAACGCCTATGGTCACGGCGTTGTGTTTGTCGCATCAACTTTAGAACAAAATGTTGATTGCTTTGGCGTGGCTCGTTTAGAAGAGGCATTGGCATTACGTTCCAATGGTATTACTAAACCAATTTTATTGCTTGAAGGTTTTTTTAATGAACAAGATTTACCTGTTTTAGCGGTCAATAATATCGAAACTATCGTACATAATCGCGAACAATTGGATGCACTAAAACGTGCGAATTTACCAAGCCCAATTAAAGTTTGGTTAAAAATAGACACAGGCATGCATCGTTTAGGTGTTGCATTAGATGAAGTGGATTTTTTCTATAATGAACTTAAAAAACTTCCATATATTCAACCGCACTTAGGCTTTGTGAGCCATTTTAGCCGCGCTGATGAATTAGACTCCAATTATACCCAACTTCAAATCAACCGTTTTTTATCCGCCACAAAAGATAAACAAGGTGAACGTACTATTGCGGCATCAGGCGGCATTCTTTTCTGGCCTGAATCTCATCTGGAATGTATCCGCCCAGGTATTATTATGTATGGCATTTCACCAACTGATACCGTCGGCGCTGAATTTGGTTTAACGCCAGTGATGAACTTAACTTCATCATTGATTGCTGTTCGCAACCATAAACAAGGTGAACCAGTTGGATATGGTGGCATTTGGACAAGTTCGCATGATACAAAAATCGGTGTTGTGGCTATTGGTTATGGCGATGGATATCCTCGCGATGTTCCTGAAGGCACGCCTGTTTATTTGAATGGTCGTATCGTGCCAATAGTTGGAAGGGTTTCAATGGATATGTTAACCGTTGATTTAGGACCTGATAGCCAAGATCAAGTAGGTGATGAAGTGATTCTATGGGGTAAGGAATTACCTATTGAAACCGTAGCTAAATTCACAGGAATTTTAAGCTACGAGCTAATTACAAAATTAACACCGCGTGTTATAACTGAATATGTTGATTAATCTGTTAATCACAGCATTTTCTGAAGAGAGGGATTCACTCCCTCTCTAATAGAAATCCAAGAAAGTGCGGTTAAAATTTTGATTATTTTTAATGAAAGGAAATACCATGAAAAACATTAACCCGACTCACACCCATGCGTGGAAATCTCTCGAAGCACATAAAGCTGAATTGTCAAACATCACCATCCAAGATTTATTTAAACAAGAAAAAAATCGTTTTGACGATTATTCTTTAACATTCAATAACCAAATTCTTGTAGATTTTTCTAAAAACAACATCAATCAAACAACCCTTTCACTTCTTCGCCAACTTGCTCAAGAATGTTCTATTGATAGCGCAAAAGAAGCAATGTTTACCGGTGAAAAAATCAATCGTACCGAAAATCGGGCTGTATTACATACCGCACTACGCAATCGCGCTAATACTCCAGTGCTTGTTGATGGTAAAGATGTTATGCCTGAAGTGAATGCTGTGCTAACTAAAATGAAAGATTTCTGTCAGCGTATTATTTCTGGTGAATGGAAAGGCTATACAGGCAAAGCAATTACGGATGTCGTGAATATTGGTATTGGTGGCTCTGATTTAGGCCCTTATATGGTAACAGAAGCGCTTCGCCCATATAAAAATCACCTAAATATGCACTTTGTTTCAAATGTCGATGGTACACATATTGCGGAAACCTTAAAAAAAGTCAATCCAGAAACCACTCTTTTCTTAGTGGCATCTAAAACTTTTACCACTCAAGAAACCATGACAAATGCGCAAAGTGCACGTGATTGGTTACTAAAAGCAGCGAAAGATGAAAGTGCGGTTGCAAAACATTTTGCAGCATTATCAACCAATGCTAAAGATGTAGAAAAATTTGGTATTGATACCAATAACATGTTTGAATTTTGGGATTGGGTTGGTGGTCGTTACTCTTTATGGTCAGCTATTGGTCTTTCAATTGCACTATCAATTGGCTTTGAAAACTTTGAAGAGTTGTTGAATGGCGCGCATGAAATGGATAAACATTTCCGCTCTACTCCAATTGAAAAAAATATTCCAACCACCTTAGCATTAGTTGGCCTATGGAATACTAATTTCCTTGGAGCACAAACAGAAGCGATCTTACCTTATGATCAATATTTACATCGCTTTGCGGCTTATTTCCAACAAGGTAATATGGAATCAAATGGTAAATATGTGGATCGTGATGGCAATGTCATTAACAATTACCAAACGGGCCCTATCATTTGGGGAGAACCAGGTACAAACGGACAACATGCGTTCTATCAATTAATTCACCAAGGCACTACTTTAATTCCTTGTGATTTTATTGCGCCAGCTCAAAGCCATAACCCATTGGCAGATCATCACAATAAATTGCTTTCTAATTTCTTCGCTCAAACAGAAGCATTAGCGTTCGGAAAAACAAAAGAGGAAGTCGAGGCTGAATTTGTAAAAGCGGGTAAATCTCTGGATGATGTAAAAAATATTGTTCCATTTAAAGTGTTCACTGGTAATAAGCCAACTAATTCTATTCTCGTTCAAAAAATCACGCCATTTACCTTGGGGGCATTAATTGCTATGTATGAGCATAAAATCTTCGTACAAGGTGTGATTTTTAATATCTTTAGTTTCGATCAATGGGGTGTAGAACTAGGCAAACAACTTGCAAATAGAATTCTTCCTGAATTAACAGATTCTGAAAAAGTAGCAACTCATGACAGTTCAACCAATGGATTAATTAATCAATTTAAAGCATGGCGTTAATTGTTTATTTAATATAAAAGAGTTAAACAATTATAATTTTATATCAAGGACTAAATTTCATATTTATTATAGGATTTAGTCCTTTAAATTTATCTTTAAGATGTTATGAATAGACGTAAAAATTTTTAATTGATTGTTTTTTGTATTTTTAATAATAAAAAAATCAGCGCCTTAACTGATTAAGACGCTGATTAATAATATATTAGGCGTTAACGCTATTAGTTATAGCACAGAAACATTTAAGCTTGAGCCACCACCAACAATACGAACTCGGCGACCAGCTACAAAACTGCTGTCAGCCTTTTGAACGACAACGATCTCTTGACCATCATCTTTCTTAATTACAAGTTCAGCACCATTTACTTGACTCATTTTTTCTTCGATTTTGCTTCCAGCTACTGCACCGCCAATCGCGCCAACTACTGCTGCAATAGCCTGACCACGACCACCGCCAATTGCACTACCTGCAATACCACCTAAAGCACCGCCACCAAGCGTACCAACTACACCTTGATTATCAGCTTGAATTTTAACAGGACGCACAGAAACAATCGTACCATAAGTAATTGAACGAGCTTCTTTAGCTTGAGATGCACTATAAACATCACCGCTGAAAACATCAGTATTTGCACAACCAGTTACACTAAAAGCAACTAACAGTGCTAATGCCATACTTGTTTTTTTCATATGCTATGCTCCCTCTGAAAAGGAATTAAAGTGGATTTCTCGGAGAAAAAGTTGAAATGTTTTTAGTATTACCATTGTCAGATACTAAAACACAAGCACCAACAACTAAGGTTGAATCATACTTGTGAGTAAGCACAACTTGCTCACCTTCTTGTTGATTACCTGAACAATCATTTTTACGGATAGTTAATTTAAGATTTTCACCTTCCATTTGGCTAAAAACGATTTGACCTTTATAAGCATTTTCATCTTTTTGGAAAGAAGAACAAGCACTTAAACCTACAGCTGCTAAAACCGCTAATGCAAGAGATAATTTTTTCATTTTGCTAAACCTCGAGTATTTTCTTTATAGAATAAGGATGAACCTTAATACAAGTATGATTTGATGTCTTATCAACAAAACTTACTGCAATAGATGGATTAGGCAATCTCTCGCCATCCACTTTAGGCTCGCTCACTTTAATGGTTAATTGAGTTAATTCGCTCCATAAAAAACGCATATTAATACGCTGTACCCATTCATTTATCGATTCATTCGGTAAAAATGGTATTACAACCTCAATATGCTCCCAACCTTCTACAGGATACTGCTTATTTTTAGGGAACGGCAGTTCAATAACATCAACGAACTGATTAGCGAACTTCACTGCTTTTTCTAACTGAATTAGATAAATCTTACGTCCGTTGACAATGTTATCGGATAAAATTCTACCGTATTTCAATAAAAGTGTCAGCCAGTTTTTTGCATTTTGTTCATTATTTACACGCACGGCAAGGTGATCGATTTCATAATTTGAAAAATCGATTGACATCATTTGAGCTAATTGTTGAATTTTTTTTTCAAATTCCGCCAAATCAGAAAAAAGTGCGGATGATTTTTCCTGTAAATTTGTCATTTTGTCCCTTTGAGAAACTCATAAAGAACGGTATCATAGCCGATTATTTTCATTATTCAATTTGAACATAGGAAAAAACGTGAATATTCAATCTATTTTATCCGACAAAATCAAACAAGCTATGATTCTTGCTGGGGCAGATCAATCTTGCGATGCGCTTGTTCGTCAATCAGGAAAACCACAATTTGGCGATTATCAAGCCAATGGCATTATGGCTGCGGCGAAAAAATTAGGTTTAAATCCACGAGAATTTGCTCAAAAAGTTTTAGATAATGCTCAACTATCTGATATTGCAGAAAAATTAGAAATCGCAGGACCAGGCTTTATTAATATTTTCTTAAATCCAACTTGGCTAACAACTGAAGTTTCAACTGCGCTTTCCGAAAATAATTTAGGCATTCAAGCTACGGATAAGCAAACTGTTGTGATTGATTATTCATCTCCAAACGTGGCAAAAGAAATGCATGTTGGCCATTTACGCTCTACTATCATTGGTGATGCAGTTGTGAGAACCCTGGAATTTTTAGGTCACAATGTGATTCGTGCAAACCATGTCGGTGACTGGGGAACGCAATTCGGAATGCTTATTGCTTATCTTGAAAAAATGCAAAACGAGCATGCGAGTGAAATGGAATTACAAGATCTTGAGGCCTTTTATCGCGAAGCCAAAAAACACTACGATGAAGATGAAATATTCGCAGAAAAAGCGCGTAATTATGTTGTGAAATTACAAGGTGGTGATGAATATTGTCGAGCGATGTGGAAACGTTTAGTCGACATCACCATGCAACAAAATCAGCACAACTATGATCGCTTGAATGTGACTTTAACCGAAAAAGATGTGATGGGTGAAAGTCTTTATAATCCTATGTTACCAAGCATCGTAGAAGATCTTAAAAAACAAGGTTTAGCTGTAGAAGATGATGGTGCATTGGTTGTTTATTTGGATGAATTCAAAAATAAAGAAGGCGATCCAATGGGCGTGATCGTTCAGAAAAAAGATGGAGGTTTCCTTTACACTACAACCGATATTGCTGCAGCAAAATATCGTTATGAAACATTAAAAGCTGATCGCGCACTTGTTTTTTCAGATACTCGCCAAAGCCAACATATGCAACAAGCTTGGTTAATTACTCGTAAAGCAGGTTATGTACCAGACAGTTTCTCTTTAGAGCATAAAAACTTTGGGATGATGCTTGGTAAAGATGGCAAACCATTTAAAACTCGTACCGGTGGCACGGTGAAATTAGCCGATCTATTAGATGAAGCGATTGAGCGCGCTACTGTATTAATTAATGAAAAAAATACAAATTTATCTAATGATGAAAAAGAAGCCGTGATTGAGGCTGTCGGTATTGGTGCGGTGAAATATGCGGATCTCTCCAAAAACCGTACTACTGATTACGTTTTTGATTGGGATAACATGTTAAGCTTTGAAGGTAACACTGCGCCTTATATGCAATATGCTTATACCCGAATCCGTTCGATCTTTAATAAAACAGATATAAATTCGACCGCACTTTTGGCTGCACCTTTAACGCTTGAAGATGATAAAGAAAGAGCGCTTGCAATTAAACTTCTACAATTTGAAGAAGCGGTGCAAACAGTTGGAAAAGAAGGCACACCACACGTGCTTTGTGCTTATTTATACGAACTTGCTGGCATCTTCTCATCATTCTATGAACATTGCCCAATTTTAAATGCTGAAGATGAGTCCGTAAAATTAAGCCGTTTGAAATTGGCATTATTAACGGAAAAAACCTTAAAACAAGGTTTAGAGTTACTCGGTATTAGAACCGTAGAAAAAATGTAATTTAGATAATTAAATCCCTTTCTTACGAAAGGGATTTTTTATGCTTATTTACAGAATAAAAAAAGTGCCCCAATGGGGCACTACTCGGAAAGCAAAATAGATGTCGGCTATTTAAGATAGCACTTGTTTTTAGTGGTTTCAGAATAAAGAAATCCGATCAGTTATGCAAATACATATTTTTAGATTTGTGAACTTGGTCACGATTTTTTTATAAAAAAACTAAAAACAAATATATTTCTAATAAAGTGCGGTAAAATTCTATTAAAATATTTCCGCACTTTACGCCCCTACTTTAGAGAATATTCTTTTCTCCACGAGACACACTAATCAATCCAGAACGAACAATTTCCAACAATGTGGTTTCTTCTTTCAATGCAGAAATAAATGCATCAATTTTATCTTTCGTGCCACTTAATTGAATTGTGTAAGATTTTGGTGTGAGATCTACAATTTGTCCACGGAAAATATCGGCTAAACGTTTAATCTCATCGCGAGATGAACCCACTGCCCTTACCTTCGCTAAAACAATTTCTCGAACTATATGCTCTTGCTCACTCAAGTTAATCACTTTAAACACATCCACTAATTTATGGAGTTGTTTCTCAATTTGTTCCAATACTTGAGCATCGCCCACCGCTTCAATAGTCATTCGAGAAAGTGTTGGATCATCCGTTGGCGCCACCGTCAAACTTTCAATATTAAAAGCACGTTGGGAGAATAAACCAACAACACGCGATAAAGCGCCAGACTCATTTTCGAGTAAAACAGATAAAATTCTACGCATTAGTTTGTCTCCTCTTGGTGTTTACTTAAAATCATTTCATTCATTGCGCCGCTACGAATTTGCATTGGATACACATGCTCAGATTCATCTACATTAATATCCACAAATACTAATTTATTTTTAATGCTGAATGCTTCTTGCAATTTACTTTCAAGTTCATCGGGCGTAGCAATTTTTATACCGACATGACCGTAAGATTCAGCCAATTTCACAAAATCAGGCAAGGAATTCATATAGGTTTGCGAATGGCGGCCAGAATAAATCAAATCTTGCCATTGTTTTACCATTCCCAAGAAATGATTGTTCAAACAAATAATGACAACTGGAATGCCATACTGCGTTGCGGTAGAAAGTTCTTGAATATTCATTTGAATACTTCCATCACCAGTAACACAAACAACAGTTCCTTCCGGGTGAGCCAATTTCACGCCTAATGCAGCGGGTAAACCAAATCCCATGGTGCCCGCGCCACCAGAGTTAATCCAATGACGAGGCTCATCGAATGGATAATGTAACGCAGCAAACATTTGATGTTGCCCTACATCAGAAGCCACATACGCCTGTCCTTTAGTAAGACGATATACCGCTTCCATAACTTGTTGTGGTTTAATCACGCTAGAAGTGCGGTCAAATTCCAAACATTTTTTTGCTTTCCATTGGTTGATTTCTTGCCACCAACTTTCAAGATCTGTTTGAGATTTCAATCCCTCTTCATTCAATAAACTCAAAAATTCTTCCAATACATTTTTCGCATTTCCGACAATTGGAATTGCTGCTGGGACATTTTTAGAAATCGAGGTTGGATCAATATCAATATGAATCACTTTGGCATTTGGGCAATATTTTTCTAAATTATTTGTTGTGCGATCATCAAAACGAACGCCAATCCCCAAAATAAGATCACTTTCGTGCATTGCCGTATTGGCTTCGAAAGTACCGTGCATCCCTAACATACCTAGGAATTGTTTATCCGTACTTGGATAAGCGCCTAATCCCATTAATGATGAGGTAACCGGTAAATTTAACCGTTGTGCAAACTGAATTAACTGCGTGCTACATTCAGCAGCAATCGCGCCGCCACCGACGAAAAGTATTGGTTTCTTCGCTACTAAAAGTGCTTTTAATGCTTTTTTAATTTGGCCTTTGTGCCCATTTACTGTTGGATTATAAGAGCGTAACTCTACAGATTCAGGGTATTCATAAGGATATTTAAAATTCGGATTTACAGTATCTTTGGGAATATCCACCACAACAGGCCCTGGACGACCAGTTGAGGCAATATAAAAAGCTTTCTTCAAAATAGATGGAATATCTTCCGCTTTTTTGACAATAAAGCTATGCTTCACAACAGGACGAGAAATCCCCACCATATCACATTCTTGGAATGCATCTCGGCCAATTAAATTACTCATGACCTGACCAGAAATAATGACCATAGGAACGGAATCTGTATAAGCAGTTAAAATCCCAGTAATTGCATTTGTTGCTCCCGGTCCTGAAGTCACTAACACACATCCAACTTTACCTGTAGAACGTGCATAGCCATCCGCCATGTGTACAGCCGCTTGTTCATGACGAACTAAAATATGTTCAATACCACCTAATGTATGGATCGCATCATAAATATCTAATACTGCCCCACCTGGATAACCAAATAAATACTCTACGCCTTCATCGCGTAAAGATTGAACCACCATCTCTGCGCCAGATAACTTCTTCATTTTTTACTCCTAAAACGAACCGCACTTTCAAAAGTGCCCATGCTTTGTATCAATGATTTACATCATACTAAGCAAAAAGTTTTTGTCTAGTCTATACAACGGATAAAAACACCAACAAAACAGAATAAAAAATCAAACAATTAAACAAAATTAGATTTTTATAAAAAAAATAAAACTAAAAAGTAAAAAAATGCGACCTTATGTCGCATTTTATAAATTTATCAAAATTTTATATTTTATTTAGATTCTTGAGCAAGATCACATTTTTAACGTTTTTTCACTGCAAATACGATTAAAAATAATGAAACCGCTGTCGCAGCAAAACCAGCTAAACCTGAATAAGTGAAACCTACCACGATGTAACCGATAGCCGTTGCGGCTGCAACTGTCGCTGCATAAGGAAGTTGAGTTGTCACATGATCCATATGGTTACATTTTGCACCAGTTGAAGATAAAATCGTTGTATCCGATACTGGCGAACAATGGTCACCACATACAGCCCCCGCCATTACTGCTGATAAACAAGGGAGTAATAATTCTGGCGCCGCATTTGCAGCCATAGCCGCTGCAATTGGTAACATAATACCGAATGTCCCCCAGCTAGTACCGGTTGAGAATGCCATTGCAGAACCAAGAATAAATAAAATTACTGGTAAGAATTGCATTGGGATATTACCGGAAACAAGAGAAGATAAATATTTACCAGTTTGCATATCCCCAACAACTTTATTAATTGTCCACGCAAAGAATAAAATCGCAATGGCACCAGCCATTGATTTAATACCTGCAATCCAAGAGCGTACATATTCTGGAACACTTACTTGACGATCAATAATAATTAATAAAGTAGAAACTAGAATTGAGCAAGTACCACCTACAACTAAAGATGTTCCAACAACAGTATTTTCAAACGCACCTAAAATGCTAAATTCTTTACCATCCGCTGCTAATGCTGATGCACCAGTGTAAATCATCATTGTAACCGTTGAAAAAATTAAAACTAAGATAGGTAATACGAGATTACGTACGTGACCTTTTACACCCGTTTCTTCTTCTAATTCATCTTCAGAATTTTCCAAAGCTAATTTTTCATGGCGTGCCATTGAAGCAATATCGAAAGAAAAATATGCCACAAAGAACACCATGATAATTGAGAAAATTGCATAGAAGTTCATTGAGCTCATTGCCACGAATGCACCAATTGGTGTGTATTCAGTGATCGAATAAGTCGCTAATAAACCGCCTACTAAGGTAATAATGTATGCGCCCCAACTTGAAACTGGCATCATTACACACATCGGCGCAGCCGTTGAATCCAAAATATAAGCAAGTTTCGCACGAGAAACTTTAAAACGATCTGTCACTGGACGAGCAATTGCGCCTACAGCAAGACTGTGGAAATAATCGTCAATAAAAGTAACAAAAACTAATGATGCAGCTAATAATTTAGCACCACGACGGCCTTTAATACGGCTTTGTGCCCATTCAGCAAAGGCACGATTACTACCTGATACAGTTAAAAGTGCGGTTAAAACACCAAGCAATAATAAGAACAAGACAATGTTCATATTAGAGTTAATTGCGCCATCAGCATAAACAAGTGAAATCACGTTGCTTGATAGATAACTGAAAGATGAGCCAATATTCCAGCCACCTAACATTAACGCACCAACAATAATCCCTGCACTGAGAGACACCAATACACGACGAGTTGCAATGGCCAAGACAATCGCCAATAAAGCGGGAATGATTGACCAAACTGAGGATGAAAAATCGATAAGTTCCATTAAGAGATACCTACAATTAATGGAGAGAACGGAAAGCAAAGGACAGAATAAGACCAGAACAACCGTAGCGCTCCATAGTTAATCAAAAAAACTATGACAGTGTCGCCCCTTTCAAGTACGCCACCAACCAAACAAAACGACTTTTGTTTGATTTCGGCAATCATTCCTTTCTTTTTTCTTCATCGTTATCCACTCTGAAAAAATACTTATAATGATTGCACCTCTACTTTTGTAGTGATTCAAGAGATTACCGTAAAAAAATCCAAATGCCAACAGGTTTTATAAAATTTTTTATTAGATTGAATTAAAAATATAAAAAATAAACAAAAAGAAATTTAAAGATATATACCTGCTCCGACCATTTATTTAAAATAGATATTTACAATAAATATTATTTTCCCTATTATTAAATAAGTTTTTCCACATACAAGATTATTTTATCGAGGTTTATTATGAGCGAATTAGCAAAAGGTTTGACAAATCTTCGTAGTTTACGTGCGGCTGTACGCGAATTAACTTTAGAACAAGCGGAAAGTGCTCTTGAAAAATTACAAACTGCTGTTGAAGAGAAACGTGCTAATGAAGCAGAATTAATTAAAGCAGAAACAGAGCGAAAAGAGCGTTTAGCTAAATATAAAGAATTAATGGAAAAAGAAGGTATTACACCTGAAGAATTACAAGAGATCTTTGGTACAGCAGCAACATCTGCTAGAGCAAAACGTCCACCTCGCCCGGCAAAATATGCATTTATTGATGAAAATGGTGAGCGCAAAACATGGACTGGCCAAGGCCGCACACCGCGCCCAATTCAAAATGCATTGAATTCTGGTAAATCATTATCTGATTTCGAAATTTAATTTTTCTATTTGAAACTAGAACCCATTTTTATGGGTTCTATTTTTTTATCTAAACGTAGCACACAACATTATGATCGAAAAAAAAATATTACTCACCGATTGTCCCGATGATAAAGGCCTAATAGCTAAAATCACCAATATCTGTTACAAACATCAACTAAACATTCTGCATAATAATGAATTTGTAGATTTTGAAACCAAACATTTCTTTATGCGCACAGAATTGGAAGGTATTTTTAACGAAGCTACTTTATTAGAAGATCTAAAATATAGCTTACCCGAAGGAACGCATTGTCGATTAATTAGTACACAACGTAAACGAATTGTTATTTTAGTCACCAAAGAAGCTCACTGCCTCGGCGATATTTTAATGAAAAATTATTATGGTGCGCTTGATGTAGAAATTGCCGCAGTGATCGGCAACCATGATAATTTACGCGAACTCGTTGAGCGTTTTAATATTCCGTTTCATTTGGTTAGTCATGAAGGCTTAACTCGTATTGAGCACGATAAATTATTAGCTGAAAAAATTGATGAATACACGCCAGATTATATTGTCCTCGCTAAATATATGCGTGTGTTAAATCCTGAATTTGTCGCTCGTTATCCAAATCGAGTGATTAATATCCATCATTCATTCTTACCTGCTTTCATTGGCGCCAAGCCTTATCAACAAGCCTATGAACGAGGTGTAAAAATTATCGGCGCAACAGCTCATTTCATTAATAACGAATTGGATCAAGGCCCAATCATTATGCAAAATGTCATTAATGTAGATCATACTTATAGCGCTGAAGCTATGATGCGTGCTGGCCGTGATGTAGAAAAAACCGTGCTAAGTCGCGCCCTTGATCTTGCTTTACACGATAGAATTTTTGTTTATAAAAATAAAACGGTGGTGTTGTAGTGGAAAAAATCACCCTTGCGCCAATAAGTGCGGTTGAAGGAACAATTAATTTACCAGGTTCTAAAAGTTTATCTAATCGAGCATTACTTTTAGCTGCCTTAGCTAAAGGCACAACAAAAGTAACCAATTTATTAGATAGCGATGATATTCGACATATGCTTAACGCACTCAAAGAATTAGGCGTACGCTATCAGCTTTCTGACGACAAAACTATTTGTGAAATAGAAGGATTAGGCGGAGCATTCAATATACAGGATAATCTTTCGCTCTTTCTTGGCAATGCGGGGACGGCAATGCGTCCATTAACCGCAGCACTTTGCTTAAAAGGAAACCACGAAGTCGAAATCACCTTAACGGGTGAACCTCGTATGAAAGAGCGGCCAATTCTCCATTTAGTCGATGCTTTACGCCAAGCGGGTGCAGATATTCGCTATTTAGAAAATGAAGGTTATCCTCCAGTCGCAATTCGCAACAAAGGGATAAAAGGTGGAAATGTCAAAATTGATGGCTCTATTTCATCCCAATTTTTGACCGCACTTTTAATGTCTGCGCCACTTGCAGAAAATGACACAGAAATCGAAATTATCGGTGAACTAGTCTCTAAACCCTATATTGACATCACCCTTGCGATGATGCGAGATTTTGGTGTTCACATCGAAAACCATCACTACCAAAAATTTCAAGTTAAGGGAAATCAATCCTACATTTCACCTGGAAAATATTTGGTAGAAGGCGATGCCTCATCGGCATCTTACTTTCTCGCAGCTGGTGCCATTAAAGGAAAAGTGAAAGTAACGGGAATTGGCAAAAACTCTATTCAGGGCGATCGTTTATTTGCTGATGTATTAGAAAGAATGGGGGCAAAAATCACTTGGGGAGAGGATTTTATTCAAGCCGAACGTGATGAATTGCATGGCATTGATATGGATATGAACCACATTCCAGATGCCGCAATGACGATTGCGACCACTGCTCTTTTTGCTAAAGGGGAAAGCGTCATTCGAAATATTTATAACTGGCGCGTGAAAGAAACAGATCGTTTAACAGCAATGGCAACCGAATTACGTAAAGTCGGTGCAGAAGTCGAAGAAGGTGAAGATTTTATTCGAATTCAACCACTTGAACTCAATCAGTTTAAACATGCTGATATTGAAACTTATAACGATCACCGCATGGCAATGTGTTTTTCTCTAATCGCTCTGTCCAATACACCTGTGACGATTTTAGATCCCAAATGTACTGCCAAAACCTTTCCAACATTCTTTAGTGAATTTGAGAAAATTTGCTTAAGAGATTAAATTAAAAAAGTGCGGTAAATTTCAAAAAAGTTTTCAAAATTAACCGCACTTTCATTCCATTCTTAAAAAAATCCTAAATAAAGATTATTTATACCGTTTTTTCACCGCACTTTTATCTTGCTCACGTAATCGTTCTAGTTTTTCCTTAATCTGAATTTCCATACCTCTATTTGTCGGAAAATAATATTGAGTGTCTTTTAATTCAGGCGGGAAATAATTTTCACCTGCCGCATAAGCGTTAGGTTCATCATGAGCATAACGATATTCAGCCCCATAGCCAAGCTCTTTCATTAAATTAGTCGGCGCATTGCGTAAATGTGGTGGAACATCATAATCTGGCAAATCTTTCGCTTGCTGTTTCGCGGTGTTAAATGCGGTATAAACTGCATTACTTTTTGGCGCTACCGCAAGATAGATAATAGCTTGAGCAATGGCTCGTTCCCCCTCATAAGCGCCCACGCGAGTAAAGCAATCCCAAGCAGCCAATGCGACTTGCATAGCGCGAGGATCTGCATTTCCCACATCTTCTGAAGCAATGGCAAGTAATCGTCGCGCGACATATAAAGGGTCTCCACCTGCTGTTAAAATTCTCGCATACCAATACAATGCCGCATCTGGTGCAGAACCGCGAACAGATTTATGTAGCGCAGAAATGAAATCGTAGAAACGATCACCTTGTTTATCAAATCTCGCTTGACGTTCGCCTAAGACTTCTTTTAATAAAGTGCGGTCAATTTTCTTTCCATTTTCGGTTTCATCTGCCATATCCACCATTAATTCGAGGCAATTCAAAGCTAATCGCGCGTCTCCATTGACATATTCGGCAAGCACTTGCAGTAAATTCTCTTCTAAAATTAACCGCTCTTTACCCAATCCACGTTCAGGATCTTCTACAGCTTGCTGCAAAACTTGTTCAATTTCAGCCGTTGTGAGTGATTTCAGCACATACACTCGGGCACGAGAAAGCAACGCATTATTTAGCTCAAAAGAGGGATTTTCTGTTGTCGCCCCAATGAAAATAACCGTTCCATCTTCAATGTGCGGTAAAAATGCATCTTGCTGGCTTTTATTAAAACGATGGACTTCATCCACAAACAAGATGGTTTTACGATCTGCAAGACGATTTTGTTTTGCATGCTCAATGGCTTCACGAATTTCTTTTATACCACTCGTCACCGCAGAAATTCGCTCAACTTCTGCATTAATACGCTGCGCAATAATTTCTGCGAGCGTTGTTTTTCCTGTACCTGGTGGCCCCCAGAAAATCATGGAATGAATATGTCCAGCTTGAATAGCTTTACGTAGCGGCTTATCTTCACCAATAAGATGAGTTTGCCCAAAATACTGCTCTAGACTCGTTGGACGCATCTTGGCTGCCAGTGGACGAAAATCATTCTCGGCAAAATCAAAATTGAGGTTCGACATGTTTATTTCTCACAAAATTGAAGGGCGTATTTCTACGCCCTTATTTCAAATAATCATTCATTATTTTTTGCGTTGATCATCCACTTCAACGCCTTTTTCTGGCTTGAATTGAAACAAACTGTCAGACAATGTTTGATTCGTAATATTACGTAAAACATAAAGATTGGTTTGCCCATCTTTCTCTGTCGTACTGAAATTTCTTAATACGCCATTGGCATCGACACGAATATCAAATTGTTTGATATTACTTTTTGAAGATTTGGGTTTCAATACGAAAGTATCCACTTGTTGCATGACCGAATATTGATCCCAATGGCTTTTATCATTACTTGTAAGCAAGACGAAAGGTGTATTATTCACCGCATCTTTCACCCATTGCGCGGTCACTTGTTGCACAAATGGATCGTAGAACCATAAGGTTTTACCATCAGAAATAATCTGGGTTTCTTGAGGGGTTTTAGTATCCATACGGAATAAATTTGGACGTTTAATTTGAAGTTTGCCACTTCCCTGTTGAACATTTTTGCCACTTCCAGATGTCACTGTTTGCACAAATTCAGCGCTTAACACATCGACTTTAGCTAAACGCATTTGCAATTCACTTGCCGCATCAGCCAATGCCAAATTACTCAAACCAAGTAAGGCAAGTGTGGCAAATTTTAACGTTGTTTTTTTCATTTTACTTTCCTTTTAAATTAGTAGTCCGGACGACGCGATAAAATCTCACGCTTACCATTTTGCATTGGGCTAACAATTCCTTGTTCTTCCATTTGATCCATAATACGAGCAGCTCGGTTAAAACCCACGCTGAATTTACGTTGAATAGAAGATACTGAGGTTGTACCTGTATTAATAACAAAATCCATTACTTCATCAAAAAGTGGATCTAATTCCCCACCGCTTGATATTCCTTTTTCTGAACTTTCCTCATCGTCTGCGCTTTCTAAAATACCATCAATATAATCAGGTTTACCACGTGCTCGCCAATCATCCGCAATACGAATAACTTCATCATCACTCATAAAGGCACCATGAACACGCACCAAATCCGATGAACCTTGCCCCGAATAAAGCATATCACCACGACCTAAAAGCGCCTCTGCCCCACCTTGATCAAGAATAGTGCGTGAGTCAATTTTACTTGCAACCGTAAAGGCAATCCGACTTGGGATATTCGCTTTAATTAAACCGGTAATCACATCTACAGAAGGACGTTGTGTGGCTAGAATTAAATGGATACCGATAGCTCGCGCTTTTTGTGCCAAGCGAGCAATAAGTTCTTCAATTTGCTTACCTGCTACCATCATTAAATCAGCAAATTCATCGACAATAACCACAATATAACTCAATTTTTTCAAGGCTGGTGGCATTGCATCCATTGTATCACCAGGTCGCCAAATTGGATTTGGAATAGGCATTCCCATTGCTTCGTATTCATCGATTTTTTCGTTAAAGCCTTCAATATTTCGTACACGTAGCGCAGAAAGCAACTGATAACGGCGTTCCATTTCATCTACACACCAACGCAACGCATTAGAGGCTTTTTTCATATCTGTTACAACAGGCGTTAGCAAGTGCGGAATATCATTATAAACTGAAAGTTCAACGACTTTAGGATCGATCATTATGAATTTCACATCTTCTGGTTGAACACGATAAAGTAAACTTAAGATCATCGTATTCACGCCAACTGACTTACCCGATCCCGTTGATCCTGCTACCAACAAATGTGGCATTTTCGCTAAATCAACAATCACTGCCTTTCCGCTAATATCTTTACCTAAAGCCATTGGCAAAGTGGCATGAGTATCACGGAATTCGCTGCTATCTAACACATCACGTAATGGCACCATTTGACGATGAAGATTGGGTGTTTCAATACCAATATAAGGCTTGCCAGGAATAGCCTCAGCTACACGAATCGAGCGGAACATTAATGCACGCGCCAAATCAGTATCAATACTCGTTACTTTTGACGCTTTCACCCCAGGTTGTAATTCTAATTCATAGCGAGTAACAACAGGGCCAACAAGCACATCTTTTACAGTCGCTTTCACATTAAAATTACGTAATTGTTGCTCAATACGTTGAGACGTTTCAAAAACTTCTTCTTGCGTAATATTTTGTTCCACTGCTGGATGTTTTGATAATAACTCTAAACTAGGTAACGGTGTACTAGGCTTTTCACGTTTAGTTGTTTGCTGTTGGAATGCAGGATGAATCAAGCTACCGCTATAACCTTTATAGTTAGGCGATTCTTCTTGATTTTTATCTAATTGAATATTCTTCATATCATCCTGTAAGGATACGTTAAATTTTAGTTCATCATCACCCAAACGGACTTTTTCATCAGCTTGAACATCAAAATTATTATCCGCCATTTCCGTATTCAAAGATTCATGAGTCGGTTTTAATGAAACTGTTGGCATTTCATCATTTGTAAGCAAGGAAACCTTAGTAAAATCATCCGCACTTTGATTCATTGATACATCATCCTGAACAGCAGGCTTTATCGGTTTATTCCACACTGGCACAAAATCGTTTTTACTTACTGTTTGTCTATGTGAATCACTCGATAAATTCACGCTAGGTAATGCTTCAGATTCAAACTCAAGAGAAAACTGAGGTTTTACACTCTCTTCAGGAGAAACTTCATATTCTGATTTAATAGAAACCTCTGGATTTAAACCATGAATATTAATTAAATGCGAAGGATGATTAACTGAGTTGTTGCCTTCTTCCTCTAAAGACGATTTTTGAGTTTCAATCTCACTATTTGGTTCTACATTAAGATTATTTTGATCTAGATTTTCTGTTTCTGAACTATCTGATTTTACAATCACGATTTGCTCTAATTCTTCCGTTGATATTTCTTGCTCAACACTTCCTTCCTGCTCATTTTTCATTGTCAACCAATGATAAAAGGCTACAATCAATCGAATTAATGAGGCTCCAGAGCAAAAAATAAAACCGATTAAAGCAAATGTAAAACCAATTAAAATAGCTCCGAATTTACCTAATGCTGGATAAAGCCAATTTACAACAAGTGAACCGCCTACTACTCCACCACTTAAATAAAAGGCATTGCTTGATAAAAGCAACATACTCATCACACAAAGCCCAATAATCAACATAGTAAAGCCAAAACTACGTAAAATAATTCGAGTACAGGAAAGATTTTTAACTGCTTTTGTTTTCAATAAATAGACAGGTACAAAAAAAGCCGTAAAAGGAATTACGTGGGCAACATAACCTAAGAAAACAAAAGAAAGATCGATAATCCACGCACCAAATGCCCCGACTTTATTAATTATTTCACCATGCGCACCAGCCGTTGCCCAAGAATTATCAAGCGGAGTATAACTTGACCAAGCAATAATTAAATAAAGCCCGAAAAGTGCGGTTAATCCAAGCAAAAGTTCAGCTAAATACTGTCTTGGTGTAAATCGTTCTGTTATTTGTTTAATCATATTATTTCAATACAAGGAAATTGGTTTGTTTTACTTCTTCCATCACAACATAAGTGCGAGTGTCATTTACACCAGGTAAACGCAATAATGTCGTCCCCAGAAATTTTCGGTATTCAGCCATGTCTGCAACACGAGTTTTTAATAAATAGTCAAAATCGCCCGATACTAAATGGCATTCTTGAATTTCTTCCAACTCTTGAATCGCAGCATTAAATTCCTCAAATACATCAGGTTTTCCACGAACTAACGTAATTTCCACGATCACAAGCAAAGGTGCTTCCAATAATTCAGGATTCAACAACGCACGATATCCCATAATTACACCTTGTTTTTCTAGACGTTTAACACGTTCTAAACAAGGCGTGGGTGAAAGCCCTACTTTTTTCGACAAATCAATATTAGAAATTTTACCGTTGCGTTGTAATTCATTAAGAATTTTTATATCAATCGCATCCAGCGCTTTATTCAGTTTTTTTTCCATTTTCTTATTTTTCTTTGAATAAAAAGTATGTTTATTTTAACAAATTTTGCTAACGTTTTCAGTACAACGGAATTAGATAATTCATTTCCATTGAGACTATTAATTATCTCTAATGGAAGTATTTAGAAATTATCCAACACGGCTAACGCATCGGAAAGTTTCTTCACCGTAAAAACTTGCATATTTTCGACCGCACTTTTCGGTTTGTTGCCAAAAGGAACAATCGCGCGTTTAAAGCCATGCTTTGCCGCTTCACTAATACGCTCTTGCCCACTGGGCACAGGACGAATTTCTCCCGCTAATCCAACTTCACCAAAGATCACTAAATCTTGTGGCAAGGGGCGATTACGGAAACTAGAAATTAATGCAAGCAACAAAGCCAAATCCGCACTTGTTTCACTCACTTTTACACCACCAACGACATTGACAAAGACATCTTGATCAGCCATTTGTAAGCCACCATGTCGATGTAACACCGCTAATAATAGCGCTAAGCGGTTTTGCTCTAATCCCACCGCAACACGGCGAGGATTCGCTAGCATTGAATGATCCACTAAGGCTTGAATTTCAACTAAAAGAGGACGAGTGCCTTCCCAAAGTACCATAACGGAACTGCCCGATGTAATCTCATCCCCGCGACTTAAAAAGATCGCCGATGGATTTTTTACTTCTCGCAAGCCTTGCTCGGTCATACCAAATACGCCTAATTCATTCACCGCACCAAAACGGTTTTTATGACTACGCAAAGTACGATAGCGAGAATCGGCTTCGCCTTCTAATAGTAATGAACAGTCAATGGCGTGCTCTAACACTTTCGGCCCTGCAAGGGTTCCGTCTTTCGTTACATGCCCAACCATAATAATGGCGACTTGGCGGGTTTTCGCATAACGAGTTAGGAAAGAAGCACATTCACGCACTTGAGCTACACTTCCTGGCGATGATTGAATATCCGCTAAATGCATTACTTGAATAGAATCCACCACTATAATTTGCGGTTTTAACTGATCCGCCAAATTACAAATCTGTTCCACAGAGGTTTCTGACAACATTTTTAATTGATCGTTTGGCAATCCTAATCGACTTGCGCGCATCGCAACCTGTTGTAATGATTCCTCTCCCGTCACATAAAGTGCGGTCATGTTTTTCGCTAAACCACACATGACTTGTAATAACAAGGTACTTTTCCCTGCACCAGGATGCCCACCAATTAAAATCGCACTTCCCGGTACGATCCCGCCGCCCAGTACGCGATCTAACTCATTAAAGCCACTAGAAAAACGTGGTGTTTCTTGCAAACTAATTTCAGAGAGCGTTTGAATTTTTGCCTGAGTTTCACCCGCGTAGCCACTAAAACGATCGTTTTTTGATTTTGCTGTGGAAATTAACCGTACTTCGGTGATTGTATTCCACGCTTTACAAGCCGAGCATTGCCCTTGCCAACGAGAAAACTCTGCACCACAATCGTTACATACATAAGCTGTTTTCGGGGCTTTAGCCATTTTTCATCCTTCTCATTCTTTAACCGAGTATTCATATACCTACGGCTAAATATCGTTATATGATTCAGGGCAAGCTGACATAATGCCTAGAAATATAGCTTCCCCATTTGCACGATTGATTCGCATTACGCTGAAAATCTCATTAATTTGATCATTCGCTCAAAATAAACTCGACTTTTCAAAAGTGCGGTCAATTTTTCAATAGTTTTTTCATTGTCTTTCGTTTCACTATGAAAACGAATCAAATCACGGATTTCAGCAAAAATTTTCTGATTGCTTTCTAACAAAGCTGATAAGAGCGTTTCTTTTTGTTTTTCTGTTGCCACTGCTTCTAGGATTTTTCCATTTTCATCATAATAATGATAAAGATTAAAAAATGCCCCAACTCGCTCCACTGTTTTCATAAAATCTTGACTAAAAAGTGCGGGAGAAAAGGATAAGGTTTCTTCCAAAAGTTTCTGTTCCATTTTCAACACGGAATTAAATTTTACACAAAAATCTACCGCACTTTCTTCTCGTTCTTCTTTTAAGAAATTACGCCATTTATTTAACCAATCTGTTAAAAATTGTTTTGAACCCAGCAAATAACCACGCTTTGCTTTACTTGCACTACTAAAATAAATATCTCTTTCGAACGGCAAAGTTTCCACAAAATCAAAAAGATCCTGCACATTGCCAGATTTCAATTCAAACTCAATTTCACAAATAGGTTGCTCAAATTCGCCTGCAATAATTTTACCTTGATCGAACGCCACTTCAATTTTGGATTGTTGAAATTCAACTAACCAAAAAGTGCGGTTAAAATCTGTCGAGAAAATAGGTTGTAGTGTAGAACTAGGTAATTGTTCAAAAGGATAAAGTTCTCTTAATTGGGCATTGGTTGGCGTTTCTTTTTCGATTAATAGTAAATTATATTCTGGGCGACTATGCAATCCACCAACAACTTCGCCGTTGGTTTTTAGCGTTAATGTAAGTTCCTGATCTTCTTGACGAATACGTAATCCCATCTTTTGTTTAGCAAGGAAATGATCAGGATAATCATAATAAGTATTGCTCAGAAACTGTTTTTTATGCGCTAAACAAGTAAAGTTTTTTAAATGTTCTTCTAATTCATTAAACGCTTGGTCTGATACCGCTAATTTAATTTCAATTTCATTACTCATAAAATTATACTCCCTTTAACTTAAAACTGTTCAAATATACAGATAAAAATAGATAAATCAAGCGTTTTATAGATTTATATTCCTTTAAATTAAACATCGTAAAATAAACATAGAGGGCTATAATTTGACTTAATTTTAAATAACTAATTAATGAAGGATCTCTATGAGAAAATTATTTCTATTTTCTATGCTTCTAAGCATCACATTGCCTATAAATGCGGGTGTTCGTTGTTCAGATTTTAATACACAAGAAGAAGCACAACGCTATTATGAAAACCACCATGCTTATCATTTAGATAGAGATCGAGATGGTGAAGCCTGTGAATGTTTGCCTGGTGGTAGTAAATACGGCTCATCGCGTTGTAAGAAATATTAATGATACATTGAAAAGATGAAAAATTCGTCTTTTCCTTTTCAGGAAAGGGATGCCCTCCTAAAATACATTTAATTATTAATAAAAATCGGGTAATATGCGCACGAATTTTTAACCCCTTATGGAGTAAATCACTTATGGCAATGAATAATATTCTCGGATTATTTGCCCATTCGCCTTTAAAACCATTACAAAAGCATTCGGAAAAAGTCACTGAATGTAGCGATCTTTTAATTCCTTTTTTTGAAACCACCTTCTCAAAGGATTGGGAAAAAGCGGAAGAAAAACGCTTAGAAATCTCTCAGCGTGAACGTGAAGCCGATAGCTTGAAACGTGAGATTCGTTTGAAATTGCCACGTGGTTTATTCTTACCTATCGATCGTACTGATCTCTTAGAATTAGTCACGCAACAAGATAAGTTAGCAAATTTTGCTAAAGATATTGCAGGCCGTATGATTGGTCGTCAATTTGGTATTCCTGAAGAAATGCAGGAAGAATTCTTACATTACATAAAACGTAGTTTAGATGCGATTCACCAAGCACATCGAGTAATCGAAGAAATGGATCAACTTTTAGAAACCGGTTTTAAAGGCCGTGAACTAAAATTAGTTAACGATATGATTCAAGAACTCGATGCCATTGAAGACGACACTGACCAAATGCAGATCAAATTGCGTAAAATGCTTTACACCATCGAAAGCCGTTATAACCCAATTGATGTGATGTTCTTATATAAAATTATTGAATGGGTTGGCGTGCTAGCTGACCAAGCACAACGTGTTGGCTCACGCATTGAATTAATGCTGGCGCGTTCATAATCAACAAAACATAGGAAATTAACTATGGAAGTTATTAGTCAATATGGTTCGTGGTTGGTGTGGATTACAGCAGCCTTCGGCTTTTTTATGGCTTTCGGTATCGGAGCCAATGATGTTTCAAACTCAATGGGTACATCTGTAGGATCTGGTACTGTAACAGCCAAACAAGCAATTATTATCGCGTTAATTTTTGAATCTGCTGGCGCATATCTAGCCGGTGGTGAAGTAACAGAAACCATTAAAAGTGGCGTAATCGATCCAATGCAATTTGTGGATACGCCCGATATTTTGGCACTGGGTATGCTTTCTGCTTTATTTGCATCTGGCGCTTGGTTATTTATCGCAACGAAAATGGGCTGGCCGGTTTCAGGTACTCACACTATCATAGGTGCAATTATTGGGTTTGCGTGCATTACAATTGGCCCTGGCGCAGTAGATTGGTCAAATATTGGTAGCATCGTTGGTAGCTGGTTCATCACGCCTGTCATTGCAGGTATTCTCGCCTATGCAATCTTTGCAAGTACGCAAAAACTTATTTTTGATACCGAACATCCACTAAAAAATGCACAAAAATATGGTCCTTACTACATGGGGATAACCGTATTTGTTCTGTGTATCGTAACCATGACAAAAGGTTTAAAACATGTTGGTTTAAATCTTTCCAATAAAGAAACTTTGGTCATTTCTCTTATCATTAGCCTTGTAGGCATGCTGTTTTTCCACTTCTATTTTAAAAGCAAAACATTCACCCAATCTGCAAGCAAAGGGACTTTTGGTGCGGTAGAAAAAGTATTTAGCATTTTAATGTTATTAACAGCCTGTGCGATGGCTTTTGCTCATGGTTCAAATGATGTAGCCAATGCAATTGGTCCACTTTCAGCAGTTGTGTCTATCGTTGAACAAGGCGGTAAAATTGTTTCAGGCGGAGCCTTAACTTGGTGGATTTTACCATTAGGTGCATTAGGTATTGCTGTGGGCTTAATTACTATGGGGCAAAAAGTAATGGCGACTGTTGGATCTGGGATCACAGATTTAACCCCAAGCCGTGGCTTTGCCGCTCAATTTGCTACTGCGATGACCGTTGTAGTTGCATCAGGTACAGGCTTGCCGATCTCAACAACACAAACACTTGTTGGAGCAATTTTAGGTATCGGTTTTGCTCGCGGTATTGCGGCACTTAATTTAACGGTTATCCGAAACATCATTAGTTCTTGGATAATCACTTTACCAGCCGGCGCATTCTTCGCAATTATTATCTTCTATTTACTGCGTGCGGTGTTTAATTAATTTATTGCAACAAAAAGTGCGGTTTATTCAGCCGCACTTTTGTTGTTTTTATTTTTAAGGAGAAAGCATGAAAAAAATCTACAATACACTTTTATCTTGCGCTTTACTTGGTACAGGTATTGCAACTGCTCATGCAGAAACGCAATATGTTACTGAAAATCTCAGTACGTTTTTACGCCGCGGTGCCGGTGAACAATTTAAAATTGCAGGTTCAATTCAAGCGGGTGAAGCGGTGAATATATTAGATCGACAAGGAAAATACACGCTAATTCGAGACAATAAAAATCGTGAAGCTTGGATTTTAAATTCAGACTTAAGCAGCACGCCAAGTAGTAAAGAAGAAAATCCAAAATTAAAAGCTCAAGTTCAAGAATTAACCTTAAAACTTAGTCGTTTAGATGGCGATTGGCAACAACGTACCGTAGAAATGCAACGTCGAACCAAACAAGCCGAGCAACAAAGTGCGGATCTTTTAGAACAAAATTCACAATTGAAACGTGAACTTGAAATGACCAAAAATAAAAATCGTGATTTAGAAGCGATGCTTGATGCAGGTAAACGAGAAATTGCGATTCAATGGTTTATTTATGGCGGTTCAGTATTGGGCGTAGGCTTACTCTTCGGCTTGCTTATTCCTTATGTATTACCAAAACGTCGCCGTCGTGATGGCTGGGCATAATCACGAATGAAAGTTTATTTGGTTGGTGGAGCTGTTCGCGATCAATTATTAGGTTTACCGGTAAAAGATCGTGATTGGATTGTGGTAGGCGCAGACCCTGCTACGCTACTCTCCCTCGGTTATCAACAAGTAGGCAAAGATTTTCCGGTTTTTCTCAATCCTAAAACAAAAGAAGAATATGCGCTTGCCCGAACAGAACGTAAATCTAGCGTAGGTTACACTGGCTTTATTTGTGATTTCTCCCCAACAATTACATTAGAACAAGATTTAATTCGACGAGATCTCACTATTAACGCGATGGCTCAAAGTGAAGACGGTGAAATTATTGATCCTTATGGCGGAAAACAAGATTTAGAAAATCGAATTTTACGCCATATTTCTCCTGCTTTTTCAGAAGACCCTTTACGAGTATTACGCGTAGCACGCTTTGCAGCCCGTTATCATTCACTCGGTTTTAAAATTGCCTCGGAAACGCTATCCCTAATGGCGGAACTTGCCCAATCGGGAGAATTACAACATCTCACAGCGGAACGCGTTTGGCTAGAAACAGAAAAAGCCTTAAACGAAAAAAATCCTGAAATTTATTTTGAAACCTTACATAAAACAGGTGCATTAAGAGTTTTATTTCCTGAAATCGATGCCCTTTATGGCGTACCAAATCCAGTAAAACATCATCCAGAAGTGGATAGTTTTATTCATACCATGCTGGTATTAAAACAAGCGGTTAATTTGACTGAAAATAACCCTATCCTAAATAAAAGTGCGGTCCGTTTTGCCGCAATTTGTCATGATCTTGGCAAGGCTCTTACACCTCAAAATATTCTTCCTCATCATTATGGGCATGAACAAGCTGGCATAAAACCGACTAGATCATTGTGCAAACGCTTGAAGGTCCCTAGTTATTTTCAAGAACTTGCAGAACTGACTTGTGAATTTCACACGCATATTCACAAATCCTTTGAGCTTCGAGCTGAAACCGTCATAACGCTGTTTAATCGTTTTGATGTGTGGAGAAAACCACAACGCTTTCAAGAATTTCTACAAATATGTCTTGCTGATACTCGAGGTAGAACAGGCTTTGAAAATAAAGACTATCCACAAATAGATTACATCAATCAATTATTACATGCGGCAAATGAAGTAGATGTACAGCAAGTTATTGCAGATGGATTTGAGAAACAAGAAATCAGAAATGAATTGACGAAACGAAGAATCTTAGCGGTTAAACAAACAAAAGTTAATTACCCAAAAAATTAACAAATAAAAGTAACTTTACTCAATTAAACTAAATCCTTAAAATACGCGAGCTTATTAACTTGATGAATAATATGAAAACGTTTAAATTTCTCACCGCACTTTTTGTAACCAGCATACTTACAGCCTGTACGATGGATGCTGAACGTCCAGTTAACGTGCAATATATCGATAAAACCGACGCCACATGGCAACAGCATTTACAAAAGATTCAAAAAATTCAATCCTATCAAGCTAAAGGACAAATTGGTTATATCAGTCCTACAGAACGTTTTTCTAGCCGCTTTGAATGGCAATACCAAAATCCGAAATCTTATACGCTTAAACTCTATTCTTTGATCAGTAAATCTACCCTGTTGATTCAAATGCATCAAAGTGGGATGACAATTTCCGATAACAACGGTAATCAACAATCTGCAGCCAATGCGAAACTACTATTACAAGAGATCATTGGAATGGATGTGCCATTAGAACATTTAGCTTATTGGTTGAAAGGCCAACCGGCAATGAATGCGGATTATCAAGTCGGTACCAACCATTTACTTGGCGCATTTACTTATCATGTGGATGGTTCTCAATGGACGGCAGATTATCTCACTTATCACTCAAATAATTCGATGCCTGAAAATATTCTGCTAAAAAATGACAGCACGAAACAAACTCTAAAAATTCGCGTGGATGAGTGGATTTACTAATGAATACATTAATGAAATCACATCAATTTTCTACCGCACTTTCTCAAAATACAACACAATCAAATGGGAAGCCATTGCGTTTCCCTAGCCCAGCCAAACTGAATTTATTTCTTTATATCAACGGAAAATTGCCGAACAGCTATCATGAATTACAAACACTTTTCCAATTTTTAGATTTTGGCGATTGGTTAGAAATTAGTATCCGTGAAGAAGATAATCAAATTGTTTTAACCCCAGAAATTCCAAATCTAAAAACGGAAGATAATCTAATTTATCGGGCTGCAAAACTTTTACAAGAAAAAGCCAATATTCAATTGGGTGCAAATATTCATTTAGATAAAATTCTTCCAATGGGAGGCGGTGTCGGTGGTGGTTCATCCAATGCAGCAACCGCATTAGTCGCGTTAAATTATTTATGGCAAGCCAATTTATCCATTGATGAACTGGCAAAATTAGGATTAACACTAGGCGCTGATGTACCAATATTTGTACATGGGCACGCTGCTTTTGCTGAAGGTGTCGGGGAAAAAATCACTTATTGTGAGCCTGCCGAAAAATGGTTTGTTGTATTAAAACCCGATGATTCAATATCGACGGCTGTGATATTTCAAGATCCAAATTTACCACGTAATACACCGAAAAAATCCCTAGAACAACTTTTGAGTGAATCTTATGTAAACGATTGCGAAAAAGTTGTGATAAATCATTATTCAAACGTTGAAAAAGCGCTAAACTGGTTGCTACAATATGCGCCGGCAAGATTAACAGGAACGGGAGCATGTGTTTTTGCTGAATTTGATAATGAAGCAGAAGCACAAGCGGTATTTAGACAAAAACCAGAAACATTTTTTGGCTTTGTTGCGAAAGGACTCAATGTTTCTCCCTTGCACGCAATGTTGAAGCAGCTATCATCAACTTACACTCATCGACAATCTAAACCTGAGGTTTTATAAAATGCCTGACATTAAACTCTTCGCGGGTAATGCAACACCTGAACTTGCAAAACGTATTTCTGAACGTTTATATATTTCACTAGGCGATGCGACGGTCGCACGTTTCAGCGATGGTGAAATCCAAGTTCAAATCAATGAAAATGTGCGTGGTGCGGATGTATTTATCATCCAATCAACTTGTGCACCAACCAATGATAACTTGATGGAATTGATTGTGATGGTAGATGCATTACGTCGAGCATCTGCTGGTCGTATTACTGCCGTGATTCCTTATTTCGGCTATGCTCGCCAAGATCGTCGTGTTCGTTCTGCTCGTGTGCCAATTACCGCTAAAGTTGTGGCAGATTTACTTTCAACTGTTGGTATTGACCGCGTATTAACTTGCGACCTACACGCAGAACAAATTCAAGGTTTCTTTGATGTTCCAGTGGACAACGTGTTTGGTTCTCCGGTTTTAATTCACGATATTTTGAAAAAATCTGATCTTGACAACCCTATTGTTGTTTCTCCAGATATTGGCGGCGTTGTACGTGCTCGTGCTGTAGCGAAATTATTAAATGATACAGATATGGCCATTATTGACAAACGTCGCCCTCGTGCAAACGTAGCACAAGTGATGCATATTATCGGTGATGTTGCAGATCGTGATTGTATTTTAGTAGATGATATGATTGATACTGGCGGTACGCTTTGTAAAGCGGCAGAAGCATTAAAAGAACGTGGTGCAAAACGTGTTTTTGCTTATGCAACTCACGCAGTTTTCTCTGGCGCTGCAGCCAAAAACTTAGCCAGCGATGCCATCGATGAGATTGTTGTTACTGACACCATTCCATTATCAGAAGAAATGAAAGCTATCGGTAAAGTTCGCGTGCTTACGCTTTCTTCTATGCTAGCAGAAGCCATTCGTCGCATTAGCAACGAAGAGTCTATTTCTGCGATGTTTAACTAAATTAAAATTTCAATAAAAAATACCGCACTTTGATTGTTTATCTAAGTGCGGTATTTTTTTATTTACTTTATTTAGCTGTATCTACTTTATTCAACCGTTACACGCGCAAATTTTCGTTTACCCACTTGGTAAACATTTGTACCTTTCGGTGCATTGTCTTTTACGTTATCGACTTTTTCACCATTGATTTTTACACCGCCTTGTTGAGCAGAGCGAATTGCTTCTGAAGTCGAAGGCACAAGACCCGCTTCTTTTAATAAGGTGGCTAAACCAATTTCACCAGAAAACGTAAATTCAGGCATTTCATCAGGTATTGCGCCTTTTTGGAAACGATTAATAAATTCCTGTTCTGCTGCATTTGCAGCCTCTTCATTGTGGAAACGTGTAATTAATTCTTTTGCCAGTAAGATTTTTACATCACGTGGATTTTTGCCGTTTTCTACTTCCGATTTTAATTGTGCAATTTCGCTTAATGGACGGAATGAAAGAAGGTTATACCAATCCCACATGAGTTCATCAGAAATTGACATCACTTTACCGAACATATCGCTTGGTGCTTCCGTTACACCGATATAGTTACCAAGTGATTTGGACATTTTTTTCTCGCCGTCTAAGCCAACGAGTAATGGGAGGGTAATCGCAACCTGTGGTTTTTTGCCTGCTGATTTTTGTAATTCACGACCAACAAGTAAGTTGAATTTTTGGTCTGTACCACCTAGTTCTACATCTGCATCTAATGCAACGGAATCATAGCCTTGTAATAATGGGTAAATAAATTCGTGGATTGCGATAGGTTGGTTATTTCCAAAGCGTTTTTTGAAGTCGTCACGTTCAAGCATACGCGCAACGGTGTAGTTGCTTGCAAGACGAATCATACCTTCTGTACCAAGTTTACTTAACCATTCAGAGTTGAAGACGATTTTGGTTTTTTGTGGATCGAGAATTTTATAAATTTGCTCTTTATAGGTTTCAGCATTGCGCAATACATCTTCTCGGCTGAGTGGAGGTCGCGTGGCATTTTTACCCGATGGATCGCCCACCATTCCAGTGAAATCACCAATTAAGAAATAGACTTCATGACCGAGTTGTTGAAATTGACGCAGTTTGTTTAATACAACGGTATGCCCTAAATGAATATCTGGTGCGGTTGGATCGGCGCCTAGCTTTACTTTTAATGGGCGATTTTCTTTCAGTTTTTCGATTAAATCCGCTTCTGAAAGGATTTCATCAGTACCGCGCTTTAGTTCCGCGAGAACGGTATTAATGTCAGTCATTATTATTTCCTAATTATGTTTTTTGAAAGGTTTTATTATAGGGATTCTTGGAGATTTGTGAATAAAAAAAACGCCTATTTGTGGGGAAATAGGCGGGAATGTTGGAGTGATTATCTAATATTGTTGTTGGAATGGTTAGATGATAATTGTTATCAATAACTTTGTCAACAACTAAATGAAAATAATTCTCAAAAAATATTATTTTATATAAGGCACCGATTCTGTTAAGGAAAGTGCGGTAGGAATTCCATTAGAAATTTCAAATTGTCCCGCATAAGCATAGGCTTCAACGCCTTGTTCTATTGCTTCTTTTAATAAGCGATCATATTCAGGATCGATATATTCTGCGATTTTGCAACGATCAAAACCATTATGTAACCCAGCAAATAGTACCACTGCGCGATGACCTTGTTTTTTCATTGCGAGTAATTCACGGACATGTTTTTGCCCACGCGTAGTCACTGCATCGGGGAACATTCCTAAATTTCCTTTCACTAAGGTGATGGATTTCACTTCCACATAACAATCGGGTAAGCCTTCACCTTTTAGTAAGAAGTCAATTCGGCTATTTTCTTCGCCGTATTTCACTTCAGGATAAATTTCATCATACATTGCCAATTCTTTGATGTGCTTATTTTGCAGTGCTTCAAAGACAAGCTGATTAGAACGATGCGTATTGATACAGCAAAGTTGTCCATTTGCAAGTTGTGTGAGTTCCCAAGAATGGGGATATTTGCGGGTTTGGCTATCAGAATGTGAATACCAAATTGTGTCACCTTTTTCACCGCAGCCAGTCATCGCACCTGTATTTGCGCAATGGATTGTCATAATATCACCAGTTGGCAGTTCAATATCCGCAAGAAAGCGTTTGTAACGACGAATTAATTTTGCCGATTGTAAAGCTGGAAGTTGCATAAAGTTCCTTATTTGAGTTTTTCTAAACGTTGTAAAATGGCGTTATCGCTCATGGCTTGCATTTTTTTCATTCTCAAAGAAAGTAAGATTGCCGCGAAAGTGAGTGAGACCACAAAGGCAATCCAGAAACCTTTCGCATCAATGTGCGGCACAAGCCAATCTGTACGACCGAGCGTATAACCAAGTGGCACCCCAATTACCCAATAAGAGAAAAGGGTAATATATAAAATGACTTTGGTATCTTTATAGCCCCGTAAAATGCCGCCAACCACCATTTGAATAGTATCTGAGAATTGATAAAGTGCGGCAAATAATAATAAATTTGCCGCCATGTCGATGACAATTTCATCGGTTACGAAAATAGAGGCAATTTCATAACGGAAGAAAATCGTAATTAATGCGGTAATGATTGTCACCGTTAGCCCTAATAATAATGCGGCATAGCCCATTTTTTTCGCATTTTGTGGTGAGCCAGTGCCTAATGCTTGTCCGACTAAAATCGTTGTTGCCATACCAATTGACAGGGGGAACATAAAAATGAAAGAGCTAGTATTCAATGTAATTTGATGGCTCGCAACAATAGTTGCACCCAGCGGAGAAAGCATTAACGAAGTGAGGGCAAATAATGCCACTTCACAACAAAGTGCAATAGCAATGGGTAAGCCTAAACGAAGTAGTTTTTTAAGCGTTTTGGGATTCGGCATTTCAATTAATTGGCTAAATACTTTTAGCGAACGTTCTTGAGCATTCGTGTAGGAATAGAACATCATCATTAAGCACATTGCCCAGTTCACAATGGCTGTCGCAATACCACAGCCCACCGCACCAAAAGCAGGCATACCAAATTTTCCATAAATAAAAATGTAATTAAGCGGAATATTCAGCAGTAAACCTAAGAAGGTAATGACCATTGCAGGCTTGGTTTTGGCAATCCCATCATTTAAACAACGAAAATTAATCAGCATTAAATAAGCAGGTAATCCCCACAACATGGCGTGTAAATAATCGCGTGCTAAATCTGACATTTTGCTTTCCATTTGCATATATTGCAGCGGAATTTCACAGAAATAAATCAGCAAACCTAAAGGAATACTCACGCCTAACACAAGCCAAATGCCTTGGCGAACTTGATGGGCAATGCGATGGCGTTGGCCTGAACCGTTTAAATAAGAAATGGTCGGAGGCAGCGCTAATAATAAGCCTTGACCGAAAAGCACTAATGGCATCCAAATAGATGCGCCAACAGAAATGGCAGCCATATCAGTGGAACTCACTCGACCAGCCATAATGGTATCCGCTAATCCCATTGAGTTTTGTGCGATTTGCGCTAACAAAATGGGTAAAGAGATTTTAATTAATTTTTTAATATCAGCGTGATATTGGGATAAAAGACGAAAATTCATAAATTTGATATACTAAGAAAAATTTTTAGAAAAGGAGAAAATATGTTTACCGGAATTGTACAAGGCACTGCGCCTATTCATTCAATTACAGAAAAGGCTAATTTTAGAACACAAGTGGTAAAATTACCACCTGAAATGCGTAAAGACCTAGAAATTGGCGCATCGGTGGCAAATAATGGTGTATGTTTAACCGTGACTGAAGTCAACGGTGATCTAGTTAGCTTTGATCTCATGCAAGAAACCTTAAGAATTACGAATCTAGGCTTATTGAAAGTAGGCGATCATGTGAATATCGAACGTGCTATGCAAATGGGAACGGAAATTGGCGGACATTTATTATCTGGTCATATTTATTGCACCGCAAAAATTTCAGATATTATCGCTAGTGAAAATAACCGACAAATTTGGTTTGAGCTGCCAAGCGCAGATCTAATGAAATATATTTTAACGAAAGGATTTGTTGCGGTAGATGGCATCAGTCTGACTATTGGCGAAGTAAAAGGCACGCAATTCTGTGTGAATTTAATCCCTGAAACTTTGCAACGAACCTTAATGGGGCAACGTAAAGTGGGCGATATTGTGAATATCGAAATCGATCCTCAAACACAAGCCATTGTGGATACAGTGGAAAATTATCTGAAAGCAAGAAATTTATAGCCTATTGAAATAAGAAGAGCGGTTAAAAAAACACAGAATTTTTTAACCGCTCTTTTGGTTGATGACTTCGTTTATTTTTTCGATTTTTTCCATTTCCAGAAAAGGAATAGGGCAAGTAAAGCGATAAGCACATAAATCACTATTTGACCTTTTTGGATTTGAGCATGTAACCAGTCTAAATTTTTTGCACCAAGTTCGCCTAAATAAACCCAAATTGGCACAGAAATAATGGCAGCACAGAAATCAATTAAGACAAAACGTGCGTAACTTACACGGCGAGTAATGCCTGAGACCATATAAATTGGGGCACGCAAACCGGGTAAAAAACGTGCGACAAATAACACACGGTTGCCATATTGGCTGAATTTTTCACGCACCATTCTTAAACGTTGTAACGTCACGATTTTACGCATTGGACGAAAACGTAAAATTTTTGTGCCATAAATACGACCAAGCCAATACATACTAGAATCACCCGCAAGTACACCAATCATACTGACTAGCAACATCAAATGTGAATTAACGCTTTCTGGATAAAGCCCCGCAATGACGCCACCAGAAACCAAGGTAATATCTTCAGGAATCGGCACACCAAATCCACAAATAATTAAAACAAAAAGAACAGCCCAATAGCCGTAATCAGTAAAAAATCCAATCAGAAATTCCATAATCTTCCTACTTTATTTTTTTATAAATATCGTAAAAAACTGCTAAGCATTCTAATCTTTTCAGGGTAAAAAACCTAGAAAAAGTTTGCTTTGAAGAGAGGGATATTCTATAATTTGCCGTCTCAAAGCGTGGCCAGTGCTTGTCTTTGAGAATAATATTTGGAAAATTGCTGGGTCGCCTGCAATTTTCTTTCTTTTAACATTAATTTAAAGAGAACATTAAAATGGCATTTAAATTTAACGCTGAAGTTCGTACAGCGCAAGGTAAGGGTGCGAGCCGCCGCCTGCGTCACAATGGTCAAATCCCTGCAATCGTTTATGGTGGCAGCGAAGAGCCAGTTTCAATCATCTTAAACCATGATGAATTAAACAACGCGCAAGCACATGAATCTTTCTATTCTGAAGTGATCACTTTAGTGATCGGTGGTAAAGAAGTTGCAGTTAAAGTACAAGCGATGCAACGTCACCCATTCAAACCAAAATTGGTTCACATTGACTTCAAACGTGCGTAATTCATAAATTTGAACAAAGTAAAAAAGCTAAGATATCAATCTTAGCTTTTTTATTCTGAATATTTTAATTATTTTTCAATAAATACCTAAACTTTAATTTTTTATCAAATAACGTTTTAAATTTTCAACAACAAATTCTAATTCTGCTTTTCCATAGTTTGGCTGAAATTCTAAAAAAATCACTCCAGCCTTTCGACAAGCCTCCCGTTTCACTGCATCACGCTTCGCCGCATTATCCTGATAATGTCCCTGCCCTTGATATTCAATTACTATTACGGCATAGCCTTTCTTATCCACAATCAAAAAATCTACTCGTTTACTATTTATCGCAAAATGGGGCTCTTTATCTATTGATTCTAAAAACTCTCCCATTGAAACCTGAGTAAATAAACCGAACTCTTGATAACCTTTAGATAACAACTTTTCTAAACGAAGAAAAAGTTGATATTCACTCTCATTCATCAAGGTTTTTCTTTTATACTTACTCAATATAACGACATCAAGATGATCATTTTTATTCACAATATTAATTTTGTTTTCTGTCGAAAGATAAAGACGACTATTCTTTGCATTACGACGAGTTGATCTTGATTTAGATGAAAATAAGCCAATTACAAATAAAATAACAAAAATGAAAATAATGATGTATTGCAAAGAAAATTCCATATTGTTCTCCTAAATGAACAGGAAAACAAGATAGCATTAATAGAATATTACTTTATATTACAAATAAATGTATTTGAGATCTGGATCGCAAAACAACCTTAGATAAGACAAAAAACTAGCTTTTGTTAGAACTATGAGAATTTAAAAAATATGGCTGGGGTACTAGGATTCGAACCTAGGGATGCCGAGATCAAAACCCGGTGCCTTACCGCTTGGCGATACCCCAACAGATAAATCTTTGATTAGATATAAAGAAGATTTATTTGATAGTATGGCTGGGGTACTAGGATTCGAACCTAGGGATGCCGAGATCAAAACCCGGTGCCTTACCGCTTGGCGATACCCCAACTACTATTTGACTTACAAAGCGATAAATGGTGCGGGACGAGGGACTTGAACCCACACACCTCTCGGCGCCAGAACCTAAATCTGGTGCGTCTACCAATTTCGCCAGTCCCGCAAATTTGGTGGCTACAGCGAGATTCGAACTTGCGACCCCAACATTATGAGTGTTGTGCTCTAACCAACTGAGCTATGTAGCCATTACCTTAATTTGCCTAACCATATCGGCTTTGCGGGGCGTATTATGCTGATTTTGGTGATACTCGTCAAATACTTTTTTTAAAATATTTGGATTTTCCCTTTCATTTGATTATTAATAAAACACATCAATTATTTTTTACGCATTTATAGTCTGAATTACCAACGAGATTATTTAGTTTGACGCTTTAATTTTTCTCTCTTGTCATAATCAGATTTATGACAAAGATCATATCTAAATATAGTTATGTTCAAAAAACAAACACTCTCTAAATTTTAAACCAAAATCTATTTGACAATAAAAAGCTAACTCGTTATTTGTATAGCTAATTATATAAAAAAACACACAACATCAATGGAGTATCTTATGTCCCATCTCTCAGTCGCCAAATTTGGCGGAACATCTGTAGCCAACCATGCGGCAATGACAGCTTGTGCAAAAATTGTCATCGCTGATCCAAATACACGCGTAGTTGTGCTTTCTGCATCAGCTGGTGTGACGAATTTATTAGTCGCGTTAGCAAATGGTGTAGAGGCTACGGAACGTGAAAAATTAATCGGTGAAATCCGTCAAATTCAAGAGAATATTTTGAATGAATTAAAAGACGACAGCCGTGTTCGTCCAATTATTGAAAAATATCTTGAAAATATTACCGCACTTTCTGAAGCAGCTAGTCTTGCAACCTCTCCCGCATTAACCGATGAACTCATCAGCCACGGTGAAATGATGTCAACTCAAATCTTTATTGAGATTTTACGTGAACAAAACACATCGGGCACTTGGGTTGATGTACGTACAATTGTTGCAACCAATAACCATTTTGGTAAAGCTGCACCGAATGATGAACAAACTCAATCAAACAGCGATAGCATTTTAAAACCATTAATCGACCGAGGTGAATTAGTCATTACTCAAGGTTTTATCGGGCGTGAACCAAGTGGTAAAACAACCACATTAGGCCGTGGCGGTAGTGACTACTCTGCCGCCTTGTTAGCCGAAGTATTAAATGCAAAAGACGTTTTAATTTGGACTGATGTTGCGGGTATTTACACAACCGATCCACGCATTGTTCCTACTGCACAACGAATTGATACCATGAGTTTTGCAGAAGCCGCTGAAATGGCAACCTTTGGCGCAAAAGTGCTACATCCAGCCACATTACTCCCTGCAGTACGCAGCAATATCCCGGTTTATGTGGGTTCAAGTAAAGCCCCAGAAGCGGGCGGAACTTGGGTTACTCGCGATCCTCAACCTCGTCCAACTTTCCGTGCTATCGCACTACGCAGAGATCAAACTTTACTCACTCTTTCGAGCTTAAGTATGCTGCATGCACAAGGTTTCTTAGCGAATGTATTTAACATTTTGGCTAAACACAAAATTTCGGTGGATACAATCACCACATCAGAAGTGAGCGTTGCATTAACATTAGATAAAACTGGTTCAGCATCTTCAGGAGCGGAATTACTTTCAACCGAATTATTAGATGAACTTCGTCAATATTGTTCAGTAAAAGTAGATACTGGCGTGTCATTAGTCGCATTAATCGGCAATGACTTACATATTGCTTCTGGTGTAGCAAAACGTATTTTTGATACTCTTCAATCTTACAACATTCGCATGATTAGTTATGGCGCAAGCACCAACAATATTTGTATGCTCGTGCAAAGTGAACATGCTGACGAAGTCGTTCGTTCATTACACAAATCTTTATTTGAATAAAGTAAAAAGCCTAAAGTGCGGTGAAAAATCACCGCACTTTTTCTTTTATATCATTGAGATTAAAGCCGAAAAAGAGTAAAGTAAACGGCTGTTCATTTGACTAATTTAACCGAATAAAAGGCGGAAATTATGGGAAAAAGTGTTGTTATCTTAGGCGCTCAATGGGGCGATGAAGGTAAAGGGAAAATCGTCGATCTTCTAACGGATCGCGTAAAATACGTAGTTCGTTACCAAGGCGGTCACAACGCAGGCCATACACTTATCATCAATGGAGAAAAAACCGTATTACGTTTAATTCCATCTGGTATGTTACATCCAAACGTAACTTGCTTAATTGGTAATGGCGTTGTGGTTTCACCTGAAGCATTAATGAAAGAAATGGGCGAACTTGAAAGCCGTGGTATTAAAGTTCGTGAACGTTTGTTAATTTCTGAAGCTTGTCCTTTAATCTTGCCTTATCATGTGGCTATGGATCACGCCCGTGAAGCAGCACTCGGCAAAAAAGCTATCGGTACAACTGGTCGTGGTATTGGCCCAGCTTATGAAGATAAAGTGGCTCGTCGTGGTTTACGCGTAGGCGATTTATTTGATAAGGAAGCCTTTGCCGAAAAACTCAAAAACATCCTTGAATACTATAATTTCCAATTGGTGAACTACTACAAAGTTGAACCTGTCGATTATCAAAAAACCTTAGATGATGTAATGGCAATTGCCGATGTAATCACTGGTATGGTGGCAGACATCACTACAATTCTTGATACAGCACGCAAAAATGGTGAGCACATTTTATTTGAAGGTGCGCAAGGTACCATGTTGGATATCGACCACGGTACTTATCCGTATGTAACCAGCTCAAACACAACGGCTGGGGGTGTTGCAACTGGTTCTGGTTTTGGCCCGCGTAACTTAGACTATGTACTTGGTATCATCAAAGCTTACTGTACTCGTGTAGGTGGTGGCCCATTCACAACAGAATTATTTGATGATGTAGGAGCTGAAATTGCGCGTAAAGGTAACGAATTTGGTGCAGTAACAGGCCGTCCACGTCGTTGTGGTTGGTTCGATGCCGTCGCCATTCGCCGTGCAATCCAACTCAACTCTATTTCTGGCTTCTGCATGACTAAACTGGACGTATTAGATGGTTTTGATGAAGTTAAAATCTGTGTTGCATACAAAATGCCAAATGGTGAAATCGTTGAATATGCACCATTAGCCGCAAAAGATTGGGAAGGCGTAGAACCAATTTATGAAACATTACCAGGTTGGAAAGAAAATACCTTCCGTATCACAGATGTAAATAAATTACCACAAAACTGCATTAACTATATTAAACGTATTGAAGAAGTAACTGGGGTACCAATTGATATTCTTTCAACAGGTCCTGATCGTGTAGAAACCATGATTTTACGTGATCCATTCGCAGCTTAATTTCTTTTAGGTTTTCGACCGCACTTTAAAAGTGCGGTCTTTTTTTATCTTGTTTTCATATTAAACTAAAAGGGCTAAGTCCTATTTACAGAACTTAGCCCTTTAATTTATTCACTATAAAGTGCGACTAGATTACCAGAAGTATCCTACTGCTGCACCACCTGTCACTTCACCTTGAGTGTTAGCACCCATTGAGAAGCGAACGCCGTATTTACCGTTATCAGAAATACGAGAGTAACCTACTGCTACGGCAGATTGGTTTTTGTGTTGACCAACACCTGCTGTTGCCACAGATTGACCCGGTTTATGCGGTTGTAACAAGTTTGCCATCGCTGCAGAAGTCGCCATGCCCGCATTCATACGGTCGCCTAATTTGTTAACCTGACCTTGTAAGTTATTAATACGATTACCTACACCTTTAGCCACGGCATACAACTGGCTGCCGTTGATTGCATCGGTAGAAGTTGATGAAATTTCACCCGCCGCTACGTTTTGGATACGACGTTCATCTCCTGCTGCACCAACTGAAACAACACCATTTGCTTTCGCTCCTTGGAAACCACCGTAAGTCATATTACCTACAGTTGCTGTGGTTACCGTACCTACAGAGCCAGCAGTAGTACTTGTTCCTTTCGTACCATCTTGTTTAATGTTATATAAACTTGCTGTACGGCTTCCATCTCCAGCTGTTGCTGTTGATTTATTACCTAAATATACAGAGTTTTCAACGGTGCCTTCTCTCGAAGTGGAGTTGCCCGCATTATTAACATCATTACCTAATACAAATGTATTTTTTGTCGTAATCACGTTATTGTTACCAAATGCATAGCTTCCCGTTGCATCAGCTTTAATTACGTTAGGGTCACCAAAGGCACCTGAGTTATTAGCCTCAACAATATTGCCTGTACCGATTGCAATAGAGTCATTACCTAATACTTTAGAGCCATTCCCCATTGCAACAGCATTATCACCATGGGCAACAGAGCTTTTACCAATTGCTGTCGCAAATTTACCGCTTGCACTTGAGTCAAAACTATTTGCAGTTTCCACTTTAGGACGATTTACACCATCATTAGAGTGGAAGAACTTGATACCTTGTTCATTCATATTATGAACAGCCTCAACCACTGAGTTAGTGATAATTTCTTTCTGACCTTGTACATTATAGGTTTTTAAGATTGGTGTACCATTCTCATCAACAACAATATCTTTATAAGTTGTTTTCGAACCATCAGGGTTTGTTACTGTGATGTTTTCCACATTTGGTACATTACCACGACTTAATGCATAAATTTGAGCACCATTTACCGCATCTGTACTTGTTGGCGAAATATCACCTGCTTTAACACCCGTAATTTTTGTTGGATTACCGTCTTTATCACCAATATTGATGTTATCACCTGCAGCATTAATCTTTGGACCATTATCACCAAATTGAACGCTACTAAAGTTTACTTCATCTGCTGTTGCATAAGTGACTTTACCTTCAGCGTCTTGTTTCACAGTCATATTTTTGCCTGCTGCAAGATCAACTTTCTTACCTGGATTGATAATTTCATCATCGCCAGAAAGTTTCTTACCACCATTTTCTGAAGTTTTTAAAGTAAAGCCTGATTTATTGATTGCATCCGCAATATTTTGAACTGTTGCAATTGGGTTGCCAACATTATCAATATTAGCCTGTGCAGCATCAACCTTATCTTGAGCAGCCTTCTTCGCTTCAGGCGTGGTTGCATCCGCTAATGCTTTTTTAGCATCATCTAAGGCTTTCTGCATTTCAGGCGTAACTGGACCTGAAACAGAACCATCTTTATTACTTGTAACCGTGCCTGTATCAACATCAAATTTCACTGTTGTAGTCGTAACATTATTGCCTTCCTTATCAACAGCGACTTTCGTTGCCAACTTAACTTTTGTATTTTTACCGTCTGCAAAACGAAGTTCATCATTAGGATTCACTTTTTCATCTTCATTTTTAAAGTCTGCATCCGATAATGTTTCTGTTTGCTTACCAACAACAAAACCAGATTTTTGAATCGCTGTTGCAACTTTATTACCTGTTACATAGCCGTCACCTGCATTAGCAATTGGTGTCGTGCCTTTATCTGGTGTTACTGCTGATACCTTATCATCGACAGGTTTACCTGTTTTAGGATTGATATCAGAGGTTTTATAGTACTTGTCTCCCACTTTAGTTACTGGGGTACTTTCACCATTGACGATTGCAGTAAGATCACCGTCTTTTACAACTTCACCCTCTTTAACTGCTATCGTAATTTCACGAATACCTTTATCATTAGTTTTACCCGTTACAGAAACTCCAGCTCCAGCCTTGAAATCTACTTTATTAGCATTTTTCACAGTATCAACATATTTGTTTTCTGGTGTGCCAACAACCCAACCCATGTTACGTAAATCACCTACTGTAGCAGCTGTGTTATCAGATACATTTGGAGTGTCTAAATTAACCAAATCTTTAGTATCTGGTTTCGCATTTCCATATTTTTGCAAACCGGAGGTCACATTCGTAATATTAACAGGCTCATTCTTATCACCTTTACCTAATTTTAGGCCATCCGCTGTTGGAGCTAAGTTAACTTTATTTCCAGCGCCATCATTTAAATCAAGAGTTTTAAATTCTGGATTATCTACTGTTTTGAAAGTAAATTTATTTGCAGTGCTGTGATCAATTTCAATGTTTTTACCAGCATCGAAAGTTACAGTAGTGCCAGGCTTAACGTTATCGTCTGTGCCAATTTTGTCATTGCCTTTTGTCGCGGATGCAATCCAGTAGGAATTATTAATAGCTTTCGCCACTGTATCTACAGTTGCCACTTTACCTTTATCAGCATCTGCTACAGTTGGAGCCCCATTGTTGTTTGTAATGTCTCCTGTATCTACCGTAACATTATTGTCATCATCTACTTTTAATCCAGCACCAACGTTTACATGGTATGTAACATTGGACACTTTTCCATCTGTAGTTTCTACTTCAGCTGTTGTACCTTCACCATCAATAAAGTTTACAGTGTCATATGGTTTTACAAAATCCTTCGCGTCACCATTATTTTGTAAATTCCAACCGGCATTCAACACATCACCGACAGTGGCTGCATTATTTGTGATATTTGGCAAATCTGTTGCAGACGGACCTTCAGAAGCTGTAGTTGGTGCAGTTGTATCTTTTTTCGCACCTGGCAAGTTGCCCGCTACATTAGTGATATTTTGACCACCGTTATTTAAACCGTCTTTTGTCAAAGATACATTGTCAGGTTTCTTACCATCTTTCTCTGGTTGTGAAATAGTGATCCCATTTGGAGTAATATTCGTGGTGTTGCCAGCATCATCTTTTACTTCAACACTACTCAAGCCTTTTAACGACTTCGCCAATTTAACCGTTAAAGTATCAGTTTTATCCCCAATCACACCAATGTTGTTATCGGATAATTTAGATGCCTCTGTTTCACCACCAACAACTTTAACCTCAGTACCCAAAGTGCGGTCAAATTTTCCAGCTTCTTTATTATCACCGGAAAATGACAATGGTTTCGCCGCCATACCATTTACAGCCGCATCTAATTGTGATTTATTCACGGCATCTTTATCATCTGTGCCTGGGGCAATATTGGTGATTTTTTTACCACCAAAATCTACACCCTCAGGATTAAAAGTCATAGTGGTTCCGTTACCACCAATGCTGGTAATATCCGTTAACGTTTTACTTAACGCATAAGTGAAGGTATTGGTTGTAGTATTGTGTTTTAAGCGCAAGTTTTTACCTGCATTTAAGGTTAATGTACCGTCCGCCCCTACTGTTGTACCATCGGTATCATTCGCTTTTTCACTATCACTTACGTCTTCTTCCGTTGAAGTGCCTTTCGCCTTCCAAGTCACTAGATTTTTTATTTTGGTTTCACCAGCAGGAGTGATATTGCTTAAATCTTTATCCGCCGCATTATCAATTTTAGCTTTAGTGGTATCATCCAATTTAACGGTTACATCCGTACCGCTGGCTGTTGTAGTCAAGCCATTTGTACCTTTCACATTAAACTGTAAACCACCAGTTTTATCTAGCTGCTGAGCATCAGTAGTTCCTGAATCACCGCCAAGTTTAATATTATTTGTTGCGACTTTATCTAACTGTGATTTATTAACTGCATCAGTTGGTTTCGTTCCCTCAGCTAAATTCGTAATCGGTTTGTTATTCATGTTAATGCCATCAGCATTAGTGACAATACCGCCTACGTTAGTGCTATCTAATCCTTTTAAGTCTTTCGCTAGTTTAACTTTTAAGGTGTTGCCATTTTCATAATTCACACCGATGTTATCGTCAGATAATTTAGTTTTATCTGCACCACCTAACAAGTTCAAACGACCATCTTTCATGCTTCTAACAACGATTTTTTTCGTTGTTGCATCCGCTTTTTTTGCATCCGCATTTGCACCTGTTACTTCGCCTTTATCAGCATCGTCACCGGCATATAAGAATGTTGGATCTATCGTCATGTTATTCAAAATGCCGTATAACTGAGAACCGTTGATACCATCAGTGGAAGTTTCAGACACTTCACCAGCAGCTACGTTCTTTAACTGACGTTCATAACCTGCTTTACCAATAGATACTACGTCACCTTTACCCGTTGTAGAACCACCGCTCCAATTGTATGTATGCCCATTAACCGTTGTAGAGGTTTGTTTAGTACCAGGTTTATCTGTTGTAGAACCGCCACCCAGTGCTACAGAGTTATCAAATGTCGCTGTCGCGCCAGAACCCACTGCAACCGCATTCACTTTCTCCGCACTCGCACCTGTACCAAGTGCCACAGAAATATTTCCAGCTTGCGCTTTTACACCGATAGCCACAGCTGCTTCACCAGCTTTAGTATCTTTATAAGGTCCCCCATCATTACGTAAGTTTTTACCTGTAAGGTTTGTATAGGCTTCACCAACAGTACCTGTTACTGTATTTCCATCAGCATTTGTATATGTTGTAGATGCTGCTACCGCTCTATCTACATCATCATTACCAATAGCAATAGAAGAGTTACCATATGCCATTGTATTAGAACCTAACGCAACAGATTGGTCTCCAAAGGCTTTAGCTCCTTCCCATGGCTTATTTCCGCCACCAATCGCTACAGATTGACCAACCCTTCTCTCATTACCTCTACCATCAGAACCTGCTACGGCATTTTTACCGATGACAATGTTATATGCTCCATTAGCATTAGTATCATCACCAATAGCAATATTGTTATTTTCTTTACTTGCATTAGCATTCTTACCAATCGCAACACCACTGCCACTAGCCAAAGCAGTACCTTGATCTATTGTATTATTAGAAGTACTCCCAATAGCAACACCTGCTTCTGCAGTATTAATGCTACACAATACTAATGCCCCACCTAATACCGCTTTCAGTGAGTTACGACTTTGTTTTTTATGTGCTTTAGTTAATTCAGAAACGGCAACCCAAGATTGTGTTGCGTGGTTCCAGATTACACGGAAAATTTGATTCATAAATATCTCTCCTATTAAAAAGTTAAAAGGTGATAAAATTAAGAGCGATCTATTTATCATAAACCGCCCTATTACCTGAAAAATACGCCGCGCATACTAACAGCGACAAAATATAAGTCAAGCAATTTAGCCCCAAATTTACATATATTTACATATGTAAACGTTTGCATGCTATATCCTAATATATTGTGAAAAATAATTACCTAGGAAAATAAAAAATCTGCCCTTAATCAGTTAGTATTTAAGCTAACTTTTCAGGGCAGATGATTAAAGTGCGGTCTTTTTTTATAAAGTTTTTTATTATTCTTCGATAGAACGTAATAATTCGTTGATACCAACTTTACCTAAAGTTTTTGCATCCACTTTTTTTACGATAACTGCGCAGTATAAGCTATATTTTCCACATTTTGATGGAAGGCTACCTGATACCACTACAGAACCAGCTGGTACACGGCCGTAGTGAATTTCGCCGGTTTCACGATCATAAATTTTAGTTGATTGACCGATAAACACGCCCATTGAAATAACACAGCCATCTTCTACGATAACGCCTTCGACCACTTCTGAACGTGCACCAATAAAGCAGTTATCGCCGATAATGGTTGGGTTAGCTTGTAATGGTTCTAATACGCCGCCAATGCCTACACCACCAGATAAGTGAACATTTTTACCGATTTGTGCACATGAACCTACCGTTGCCCAAGTATCTACCATGGAGCCTTCGCCAACGTAAGCACCAATGTTTACATAAGATGGCATTAATACACAGTTTTTAGAAATGTATGCACCTTTACGCACCGTTGCAGAAGGCACAACACGGAAACCTTCTTGAGCAAAACGTTCTTCGGTGTAATCTGCAAATTTTAATGCTACTTTGTCGTAATATTTTGTTTCTGCGCCGTCAATGATTTGGTTGTCATTAATACGGAATGAAAGTAAAACCGCTTTTTTTAACCATTGATGTGTTACCCATTCGCCATCAATTTTTTCTGCAACACGGTATTTACCAGAATCTAATCCTTCGATCACTTCTTCAATTGCCGCGCGCGTTTCTGCATCAACGGTTTTTGGTGTAATTTCTGCACGTTTCTCAAATGCAGCTTCAATAATTGCTTGTAAGTTTGACATTGTATTTCCTATGTTTTATGTGAATAAGATGGAATCTGTTTTATCATATTTTCGCTTGCGGCGCAAAACACCTAAAAAAATCACCGCACTTTGTATTAAAACAAACTGCGGTGATCCTAAAACATAATTGATTAAAAAATTGAAAGCGCTAAACCACAAACGACTGACATACTCAATACAACTGCAATCATTGCATAACCAAAATCACTCATGTTTTTCTCCTCACTAAAAATGATGCCACATTGTAACAAGATTGTTTTAAGAAAATCATCTCTTTTACAAAAAAATTTCAATAAAAGTAACGAAATTTTTTACAAACCTTTATAATAGGCAAAATTTTTTGGGGATCGAAATATGGCAACAATTAAAGATGTCGCAAAAATGGCTGGCGTGTCCACCACAACCGTATCTCATGTTATTAATAAAACCCGCTTCGTTGCAAAAGATACGGAAGAAGCGGTGTTATCAGCAATTAAGCAACTTAATTATTCACCCAGTGCCGTGGCGCGCAGTTTAAAAGTCAATACCACGAAATCCATTGGGATGATTGTGACGACCAGTGAAGCACCGTATTTTGCGGAGATTATTCATTCTGTTGAAGAACATTGCTATCGACAAGGTTATTCGTTGTTCTTATGTAATACACAAAATGAACCTGAAAAAGTCAAAAACCATTTGGAAATGTTGGCGAAAAAACGGGTAGATGGTTTGCTTGTGATGTGTTCTGAATATACGCAAGATTCATTGGATTTGCTTTCGTCCTTTTCCAGTATTCCAATGGTTGTGATGGATTGGGGCCCAAATGCTAATACCGATGTAATTGATGATCATAGTTTTGATGGTGGATATTTAGCAACCAAACACCTCATTGAGTGCGGTCATAAAAAAATCGGGATTATCTGCGGTGAACTCAATAAAACCACTGCAAAAACTCGTTATGAAGGCTTTTTAAAAGCTATGGCTGATGCGAATCTTGAAGTGCATAAACCTTGGATTTTCGAAGGTGCATTTGAACCTGAAGACGGTTATGAATGTATGAATCGCTTACTGGCTCAAGAGGAATTACCGACCGCCCTATTCTGTTGTAACGATGTGATGGCGCTTGGTGCAATTTCTGCACTGACAGAAAAAGGGTTACGCGTGCCAGATGATATGTCCATTATCGGCTATGATGATATTCATGCTTCACGTTTCTATGCGCCACCATTAACCACCATTCACCAATCGAAGCTACGATTAGGCAGACAGGCAGTGAATATCTTGTTAGAGCGTATTAGCCAAAAAGATCAAGGCGTTCAGCAATATAGCCGTATTGACATTGGCCCTGAGCTTATTATTCGAAAATCCGTTAAATCAATTTTATAAAATTTATTAAAAACAAACCGCACTTTTTAAACAATCTATAAAAAGTGCGGTTCTTTTTTATCTATTTTTTAGCTTTTCTTGATTATCTTCAAGGTTTCTATGAATAGCATTTGCCCTATCTTCCGTTTTTAGCTATATCTATCGTCAACTTGCGAATTTTATTTTTTACTTTTAGGAGTTCCTATGACACAAGAGTACACCACTCTGCGCAATAACATTAGTATGTTAGGGCGTTTTCTCGGAGAAACCATCAACGATGCCCAAGGTGCCGATATTCTCGAATTAATCGAAAATATTCGTAAACTGTCTCGTAATTCTCGTGCGGGTGATGATAAAGCAAGACAAGAATTGCTCGACACGCTCGGTAGTATTTCTAATGAAAATATTATTCCTGTCGCACGTGCTTTCAGCCAATTTTTAAACCTCACTAACATAGCTGAACAATATCAAACGATTTCTCGTGAACATTCTCTAGCACAAAGTTCTTCTCAATCCTTAAGCGAACTTTTCAAACGATTAAAAGAACAAAATGCCTCAGTGGAAGACGTGCATAAAACAGTCGAAAAATTATTAATTGAGCTTGTTCTTACGGCACATCCAACAGAAACAACACGTCGTTCACTCATTCATAAACACATTGAAATCAATAAATGTTTAAGCAAGCTAGAACATCATGATTTAACGGAAAAAGAACGCAATATTATTGAGCGTCTATTACTTCGCTTAATCGCTGAAGCATGGCATACCAACGAAATTCGTACTGTTCGCCCAACGCCATTTGATGAAGCCAAATGGGGCTTTGCGATGTTGGAAAACAGTTTGTGGCAAGCTGTTCCAGAATTTTTACGTCAACTAAACGAAACCGCCCGTGAATTTTTAGGTTACGATTTGCCAGTAGGATTAAAACCCGTACGAATTTCCTCTTGGATGGGCGGCGACCGTGATGGAAACCCATTTGTCACCGCACAAATCACCAAAAAAGTACTTTATTTTGCCCGTTGGAAAGCAGCGGATTTATTCTTACAAGACATCAGCAAATTAGCCGATGAACTTTCAATGGTGAAATGTAGTGATGAATTTCGTGCTAAATACGGTAAACATTTAGAACCCTATCGTTTCGTGGTGAAAAATTTACGCAATCAGCTTACGGCAACATTAGCTTATTTTGATGATCACCTATCAGATCGCACACCGCGCGTATCCGAAAGTGAGATTATTTTAGAAGATAATCAACTTTGGGAACCGCTTTACGATTGTTATCAATCTTTAATTCAATGCGGTATGCGCATTATTGCAAATGGTTCATTGTTGAATATTTTGCACCGTATTAGCTGTTTTGGCATGACACTTTCTCAAATGGATATTCGCCAAGAAAGCACACGTCATACCGATGCCATTGCTGAAATCACGCGCTATATTGGTTTAGGTGATTACTCTCAATGGACAGAAGACGATAAACAGGCTTTCTTAATTCGCGAATTAAGCTCTCGCCGTCCATTAATTCCGCAAAACTGGACGCCATCACCTGAAACCAAAGAAATTTTAGATACTTGTAAAGTCATTGCTCAACAAAAACAAGGTGTCATTGCGTGTTATGTTATTTCGATGGCACGCAGTGCCTCTGATGTTTTAGCCGTTCATTTACTCTTAAAAGAAGCGGGGGTGCCATATCACATTCCTGTTGTGCCACTATTTGAAACCTTAGACGATTTAGATGCAGCCGAAAAAGTCATGACTCAACTTTTCAATGTGGGTTGGTATCGTGGCGTGATCAATAATCGTCAAATGGTAATGATTGGCTATTCGGATTCAGCAAAAGATGCTGGAATGATGGCTGCTTCTTGGGCGCAATATCGTGCACAAGAAGCCTTAGTGAATTTAACAGAAAAACTTGGCATTGAACTCACCTTATTCCACGGACGTGGTGGCACCATTGGTCGTGGCGGTGCGCCAGCACATGCGGCATTACTTTCTCAACCGCCTCGTTCACTAAAAAATGGTTTACGTGTAACAGAGCAAGGCGAAATGATTCGCTTCAAACTGGGTTTACCAGCTGTAGCAGTAGAAACCTTTGATCTCTACGCCAGCGCCATTTTAGAAGCAAATCTTTTACCACCACCAGAACCGAAACCAGAATGGCGCACTATAATGGACGAGCTTTCCTCTATTTCTTGCGATATTTATCGCGGTGTAGTTCGTGGTGATAAAGATTTCGTGCCTTATTTCCGCAGTGCGACGCCAGAACAGGAATTATCAAAATTGCCGCTAGGCTCTCGCCCTGCAAAACGCAATCCAAATGGCGGCGTGGAAAGTTTACGCGCGATTCCTTGGATTTTTGCCTGGATGCAAAATCGCTTAATGCTACCCGCCTGGTTGGGCGCCGGAGCCTCTATCCGTCAGATTATTGAACAAGGCAAAGGCGATATTATTCATGAAATGTGCGAAAACTGGCCGTTCTTTTCAACGCGAATCGGTATGTTGGAAATGGTCTTTAGTAAATCAGATACCTGGCTTTCCCAACAATATGATCAACGATTAGTGAAAAAAGAACTTTGGTATTTAGGCGAAAATTTACGTAAGCAACTTGAAGATGATATTCAAACTGTGCTTTCACTTTCTCACCAAAGTGAATTGATGTCTGATTTACCTTGGATTGCAGATTCAATCGCATTACGTAATATCTACACGGATCCACTCAATCTACTGCAAGTGGAATTGCTTCACCGTTTCCGTGAAAATCCAGAGCAAGTCAATCCCGATGTGGAACAAGCATTGATGATTACTATCACAGGTATCGCGGCTGGGATGCGCAATACGGGCTAGAAAGATGAAAAAAGTGCGGAAAATTTTCCGCACTTTTTTATTCAAATCGGTCACTTAATAAAAATTGTAAAACCGCATCCATTCTCAAATGAGGAATCGTTTCGCCTTGTTCCAAAGGCTGAGGTTCAAAACTATCAAAATCAAAGTGCGGTTGTTTTTGCCAGAATTCTGATCTTGGTAATTTACTTGGCACCGTTCCCGGATAAAGCGTAATCGGTTGTTTATCAATAGAACGAATCCCTTGAATTGCTTTAATTTCTTTTCCTTGCTGATTCACAATCACTTGCTTTGTGGTACGAACAGCAGCAATGGCGGTATATTCCGTATCGATTCCTTCAAATTCCACATGGCGACCGCCCTCTTGCACAATTTGGCGCATTAAACTCACTAAATTAGGAATTTGATCACGAGTAATATGATCCGCCTTCGTCGCAACAAACATTAATCGATCAATTCGTGGAGAAAATAAACGATGAAGAAAATTTCTGCTGCCATAATGGAAATTATTAAATAACTGATTTAAGCCCATTTGCATATCTAAAAAGGCTTGCTGACTGTGATTTAAAGGCGTTAAACAATCCGCCAAAATAACTTGACGATCAAAGGTAGAAAAATAATTTTCGTAAAAACCTTTCACAATTTTATTGCGATAATAATTATAACGTGTTGTCAGCACGGCAAAATAACTATTCGATTTAGCTGTTTTTTTCAAGGTTTTCCACTGTTCTTCCGAAAGATGAATCAATGGGAAAAATTGCAATGCTGGCGCCCCCTCTAAATCACTCGGTAATACAAATCGCCCAGGCTGAATAAATTGCATGCCTTGCGACTTACATTGGTGTAAATAATCCGTATAACTTTTCGCTATCTTGGCTAAAACATCTTCATTTGCGACCGCACTTAAATCCAAATCCTGCAACATGGAAAACCAATTCTGCGCCAATTCTTCACGAACGCCAGTTGTGACCTTGATTTGCTCTTGCGACCATTGTTGAAAATCTAGATTTAACAACGGCAAATCGAGCAGCCATTCACCAGGATAATCAAAAATATCCAGATAAAGCGTGCCACGTTCTTTCAAATGGCGTAGCAAGCCAGATTGACGTTGAAAACGAATTGCTAAACGCGTTTCACTCACGCCACGAGTAGACTGAAACCATTGAGGCGGATTTTGTGACAAATCATTTAAATTACTTTCATAATCAAAACGTGGCACGCTGAGATCTTGTTGAGATACTCGTTTTACCGCCAAGATCGCACCATTTCTAGCTGCTTCAAATAGTGGCAAATGCTGTGATGAATTTTGATTAATGGAGAGAAGTTGATTGATTAAACTTGTAATAAACGCTGTTTTACCACTCCGACTTAACCCTGTTACCGCTAAACGCAAAGTGCGGTCAAAACCACGATTAATAATTTGATTGATTTCGTTTTGAACCTTATTAAACATTCAATATCCTAGCCATTTTTACTAATATGCCTTACAATTTGGCACATAATTTATCACAATGCATTTGTTATGTTACGCAAAAATCTTACGTTTTTCTGTTTTCTATTTGGTATTGGCTTGAATTCCCAACTTCAAGCGGCTCCGCGCGTACCAGAACACCTAACAGAAAACGGATTAACTTATTGTACTAATGCCTCTGGATTTTCTTTTAATCCACAAACTGCGGATGCAGGCACCAGTATGAATGTCGTCACAGAGCAAATTTATAACAAACTTTTTGAAATAAAAAATCATAGTGCGAACGTTACGCCTGTGCTTGCTCAATCCTATTCAATTTCACCAGATAACAAAGAAATTTTAATTAATTTACGCCGTGGGGTGAAATTTCATCATACGCCTTGGTTTACCCCCACTCGTGATTTTAATGCGGAAGATGTGGTATTTTCAATCAATCGTGTATTGGGTCATGATACTTACTTGCCAACCTTAGCAGAAACGGCAATTACCTATAAAAATCCACAATATAAAGTGTTTCATGAGCAAGCAAGAAAAGTTCGCTTTCCTTATTTTGATAGCATTAAGCTTAATGAAAAAATTAAATCAGTGACCGCACTTTCACCTTACCAAGTGAAAATTGAATTGTTTGAGCCTGACTCCTCCATCTTGTCGCATCTTGCCAGCCAATATGCCATTATTTTTTCACAAGAATATGCCTATCAATTAAGCGCTGACGATAATCTCACTCAATTAGATACTCACCCAGTAGGCACAGGGCCTTATCAAGTAAAGGATTATGTGTATAACCAATATGTTCGCTTAGTACGTAACGAAAACTATTGGAAAAAAGAAGCAAAAATTGAAAATATTATCGTAGATTTATCTACTGATAGAAACGGGCGACTCGTCAAATTTTTCAATAATGAATGTCAAATAGCCTCTTATCCTGAAGTAAGCCAAATTGGCTTATTAAAGAGCAACGATAAGCACTACTATATGCAATCCACTGACGGAATGAATTTGGCATATCTTGCTTTCAATTTTGAAAAACCATTGATGCAGGATCGCACCATTCGAGAAGCTATCTCACAAAGTTTGAACCGCGCACGTATTATTCACAACATCTATCACAATACTGCGACAGTGGCAAATAACATTATTCCTGAAATATCTTGGGCTTCTAGCGTAAACACGCCAGAATTTGACTTTGATTACAGTCCAAAAGTCGCGAAGAAAAAATTAGAAAATAAACATCTTTCGCTCAATTTATGGGTGATTAATGAAGAACAAATGTATAATCCCGCACCTTTTAAAATGGCGGAAATGATTAAATCTGATTTGGATCAAGTCGGCGTGAAAGTGAAAGTGCGGACAGTAACACGCACATTTTTGAGTGAGCAACTTCGTAATAAATCAGAAAATTACGATTTAATTTTAACGGGATGGTTAGCAGGAAATCTTGATCCTGATGGATTTATGCGCCCTATTTTGAGCTGTAATACGCAAAATGAAATCACAAATTTATCTAACTGGTGTAACGAAGAATTTAATAATTTAATGGATCTCGCGATTGCCACCTCTAATTTATCTGAACGGGCGCGTGCTTATAATGATGCTCAAGAACTGATTCTACATGAATTGCCAATTGTCCCTATCGCGAATGTAAAACGCATTTTGGTGGCAAATAGCATAGTAAAAGGCGTGGAAATGACACCTTTTGGTAGTCTTAACTTTTCTGACTTACGCTTACACAAGGAGAACCCCTAATGTTGTGGTCTATTATTCGCCATACCCTTTGGGTAACCTTGCTCTTACTCGTGTTATCTTTGCTAAGTTTCGTGATTTTATTGCGAGATCCGCTTAATGCAGATCTCGTCACTCACAATATTTACACCAGTTATTTTAATTATTTAAGCACCTTATTACATGGTGATTTTGGCATTACTTATAACGGTGGAAAATCGCTCATAGATTTAATTTTAACGGTGCTTCCACCCACATTAGAGCTCTGTTTTACCGCACTTTTATTAGCGTTCATTCTCGGCGTACCGCTTGGCATTATAAGTGCGGTAAATTCTCAGCATATTTTTGCAAAAAGTTTAAAAAGCTTATCTTATGTTGGTTTGTCGATCCCGATATTTTGGCTCGCGCCGATTTTACTTTATATGGCAGCGGTGAATCATTGGGAAATCGCTTCTATTGGGCAATACAATTTACTCTATGAAATAAAACCGATTACTGGTTTCCCAGTCATTGATGTTTGGTTTATGGATGTGCCTTATCGCACCAAAATTGTACAAAATGTTTTGCAACATTTAGCCTTACCGACACTGGTGCTTTGCATTTTGCCAACAATGGAAATTATCCGAATTATTCAACAACGAGCAGAATATGTTTTGAACCAAAATTTTGCCAAAGTTGCCACAACACGGGGTTGGTCAAAATGGAAAATTCTCCATCAATATGTATTCCGTAATACGTTTCCTCTGCTTGTTCCACAAGTACCGCGCGTGTTCACCCTAGTATTAACTCAATGTATGTTGGTAGAAACCGCTTTAGGTTGGCCTGGAATTGGTCGATGGCTGATCGATGCCGTAACGCAACAAGATTACAATAGTATTTCTGCGGGTGTAGTTGTCATTGGCGTTTGCATTATTTTGATCGACACATTCATTAAAGCACTTACTTTCGTGCTCGATCCATTTAAAAAGAAAGGTTGGTATGCAAGATAAAGAACCTGAAGAATTTCGAGAAAATACTTCAATATTCCAAATCTGGCTGCTATTTCGCAAAAATACCGTTGCGTTGTTCAGCTTTTATTTATTAACGTTGTTAATTCTAACCGCACTTTTCAGCGGTTGGATCGCGCCTTATGCTCATAATATGCAGTTTGTCGGGCAAGAATTAATGCCGCCATCTTGGGTAGAAAAAGGCCAAATCGCCTTTTTCTTTGGTACTGATGATTTAGGCCGTGATGTGCTAAGCCGATTAATTATGGGCACAAGTTACACGATTGGATCATCGTTGCTAGTCGTACTTGCTGTTGCCTTAATTGGTGGAACGCTTGGCATTGTTGCGGGTATGTTGAAGGGCTTAAAAGCGCGTTTTGTTGGTCATATTTTCGATGCCTTTTTATCGCTCCCTATTTTGCTCATTGCCATCGTGATTTCCACTCTGATGGAACCGAGTTTATTGAATGCAATGTTCGCAACACTCTTAGCGATATTGCCGTATTTCATCCATGCAATTTATCGAGCCATTCAACAAGAATTGAAAAAAGATTACGTCCTCATGTTAAAACTTGAGGGCATTTCTAACTGGGAATTATTAAAAAGTACCATTTTACCTAATATCACCGTAATCTATGTTCAAGAAATTGCACGCGCATTTATTGTCGCTATATTGGATATTAGCGCCTTGAGTTTTATTTCTCTTGGCGCACAACGACCAACCCCAGAATGGGGCGCAATGATTCGAGATTCTTTAGAACTCCTCTATCTTGCACCTTGGACGGTATTACTCCCAGGCTTTGCAATTATTTTTACCATTTTATTAAGCATTATTTTTAGCAATGGCTTAACTAAAGCTATCAACCAATATTACGAATAATTTATGGCACTACTAGACATCCGTAACCTAAATATCGAAATACAAACCTCAAACGGCCTCGTTAAGATTGTGGACGGCGTAAACTTATCGGTCAATGAAGGAGAAATCTGTGGGCTTGTTGGCGAATCGGGTTCTGGTAAAAGTTTAATCGCTAAAGTAATTTGTAATGCCATCAAAGAAAACTGGATTATTACCGCTGATCGCTTTCGCTTTCATGATGTAGAGTTACTAAAACTCAGTCCCAATAAACGTCGAAAACTAGTCGGCAAAGAAATATCCATGATTTTCCAAGATCCCCTTTCTTGTCTTGATCCAAGTCGGAAAATTGGTAAACAATTAATCCAAAATATCCCGAATTGGACATTTAAAGGAAAATGGTGGCAATGGTTTGGTTGGAAAAAACGCCGTGCCATTGAATTATTACATCGTGTAGGGATAAAAGAGCACAAAGACATCATGGCAAGCTATCCTAATGAATTAACGGAAGGCGAAGGACAAAAAGTCATGATTGCTATCGCAGTGGCAAATCAGCCTCGCTTGCTCATTGCCGATGAACCGACTAATGCATTAGAAGCAACAACAGCATTACAGGTATTTCGACTACTTTCTAGTATGAACCAAAACCAAGGCACAACCGTTTTATTGACTAGCAATGACATCAGAAGTATTAGTGAATGGTGCGATCAGATTTCTGTACTCTATTGCGGGCAAAATACGGAATCAGGGCCAACGCAAATGTTGCTTGAAAGTCCTCATCATCCTTACACACAAGCATTGATTAATGCCGTGCCTGATTTTACGCAGCCTTTGGGATTTAAAACCAAACTAAGCACCTTAGAAGGTACCGTGCCAATTTTAGAACAAATGCCTATTGGTTGCCGTCTTGGTCCTCGTTGTCCTTTTGCACAGAAAAAATGTATTGAAAAACCAACTCGATTCAAAATAAAACAACATGAATTTTCTTGCCATTACCCAATTAATTTACGCGAGAAAACCTTCAAAGAAAAAGCAACGAGTACACCATTAACCCTTGCAAGCAAAGGAAATGAATAATGCCGTTATTACAAGTAGAAGATTTAACGAAAACCTTTAAAGGCCGCAAGCATTTATTTGGCACAAGTGACTTTAATGCTGTAGAAAATGTGAGTTTTTTTCTTGAACGTCAACAAACTTTGGCGATTATCGGCAAAAATGGTTCTGGGAAATCAACGTTAGTAAAAATGATCGCGGGCATTACACAGCCCACTTCTGGCAGAATTTTATTTAACGATCATGAATTGCAATTCGAGGATTTTCAATACCGCGCGCAACATATTCGAATGGTGTTCCAAGATGCGAATTCAGCGTTTAATCCTCGCTTAAATATCGGTGAGGCATTAGATGCGCCGCTACGTTTAGCAACAGATTGGGATGAAGAACGTCGCAATCAAAAAATCTTTGAAACACTGTTACTTGTAGGACTTTACCCCGATTACACAAATCTAAAAATCAAAAATCTTTCTATCAGCCAAAAACAGCGTGTTGCTTTGGCTCGCGCGCTGATTTTAGAACCTGAAATAATTATTATAGATGATGCACTTGGTAATTTAGATGCCTCGGTGCGCATTCAATTACTAAATTTAACCCTTGATCTGCAGCAACGTTTGGGCATCTCTTACATTTATGTAGGGCAAGACCTCGGCGTGATTAAACATATTGCAGACACGGTCATCGTGATGGATAAAGGGAAAATGATAAAGAGCGGTACGCCTAAAACGCTATTTACCGATCCTCAAACAGATGTAACTGGCCGTTTAGTGGAAAGTTATTTTGGAAAAATTTTGGATGAAAGTGCCTGGGTGAAGGAAACTCATACTAACTAAGGAAAGAAAAAATGAACACTCGTCCCTTTTATTTCGGACTTATATTTATCGCGATTATCGCTGTACTTGCCAGATACTTAGGAAGTACCGACTTTTCTCATCACTATCATATCAGTTCCTTAATTATTGCCATCTTGCTGGGAATGGCAATCGGCAATACCATTTATCCTCAATTTTCTGCACAAGTGGAAAAAGGTGTATTATTTGCGAAAGGACCTCTTCTTCGCACTGGCATTGTTCTGTATGGTTTTCGACTCACCTTTGGCGATATCGCCGATGTTGGCTTAAATGCTGTCGTCACGGATGCAATCATGCTAATTTCAACGTTCTTTTTTACCGCACTTTTGGGCATTCGTTATCTAAAAATGGATAAACAATTGATTTATCTGACTGGGGCTGGATGTAGTATTTGTGGTGCGGCAGCGGTTATGGCGACAGAGCCTGTTACCAAAGCAGAATCTCATAAAGTTTCAGTGGCGATTGCCGTAGTAGTCATTTTCGGGACGATTTCTATTTTTACTTATCCATTTTTCTACACCTGGTCACAAGATTTAATTAACGCTCATCAATTCGGCATTTATGTTGGCTCTAGCGTGCATGAAGTGGCTCAAGTTTATGCGATTGGGGGAAATATTGATCCTATCGTGGCGAATACCGCTGTCATTACCAAAATGATCCGAGTGATGATGCTCGCACCATTTTTATTAATGCTTTCTTGGTTATTAACACGTAATAATAGGGTATCAGAAAATACATCGCAAAAAATTACAATTCCTTGGTTTGCTGTACTTTTTATTGGCGTTGCCATTTTTAATTCTTTTGATTTATTACCAAAAGAACTCGTGAAATTATTAGTTGAAATCGATTCTTTCTTATTAATTTCAGCGATGGCTGCGCTCGGCTTAACTACGCAATCAAGCGCAATAAAGAAAGCAGGACTAAAACCTCTGATTTTAGGGATACTGATTTATTTATGGCTAGTGATTGGTGGATTTTTAGTGAACTATGGAATATCAAAATTAATATAAAATTCACTTAAGATCGACCGCACTTTTAAAGTGCGGTCTTTTTTTATGAAGAATATTTTCAGATATGGTGATTTAAAACATGAAATTACGCTTTATTTCAAAGTGCGATTTAATAAACCATCCTCTAAAAATAAAGGACCAATTGGGCGCTTAGGAATATCAAACTTTTGCGGATAAATCACATCCACCAAATACAATCCATCAGGTTTTGCTGTTGGTGCGGCAAGCTGACGATTTTTCTGCTCAAGTAGCCATTGCATCCATTCAATCGGCTGATTTCCAGCACCGACCTCAATCAAACTTCCCACAATATTACGCACCATATGATGCACAAAAGCATTCGCTTGAATATCAACAATAATATATTTTCCGATACGAGACACATTCAAATGATGCACATTACGCCAAGGCGTATGAGACTGGCATTGTGCAGCGCGGAAAGAGGAAAAATCATGCTCCCCTAATAAACATTGCCCTGCCTGATGCATTTTTTCGGCATCTAAATCTAAATGACAATGAGTCATTCCTCCCGCTAAAATCGCAGAGCGTAATTTATTACAATAAAGAATATAGCGGTAACGGCGTGCTGTTGCAGAAAATCTTGCATGGAATTCATCATCGACTTGTTTTGCCCAACTCACTGCAATGTCATCAGGTAGATGAGCATTAGTACCAAAAGCCCAAGCCTTCTCTGGGCGAACCGCATTGGTTTCAAAATGAACAACCTGCCCCGTTCCACTCACACCAGAATCCGTTCTGCCAGCACAAAATATGTCAATTTTTTCATTCGCAATACAAGAAAGCGCCTTTTCTAATTCTTCTTGTACACTGCGGACTTTTTCTTGTCTCTGCCAACCATAATAATTTTGCCCGTTATACTCAATGCCTAATGCGATTTTCATTTTTTACCTTTTGGCTTAATAAAGTGCGGTTATGGTAGCTCAAGTTTATTTGGAGCGCAAATTCACAAAATCGCTCCAGAATTAATTAACAAATAAGTGATAGCTTCTAAAAATTACAACAATTAATATGAAATTTTTGTGATAAAGATCTCATTCTGGTAATCTATCATTAGAGTTCACACTCCAAATTCCCTATAATTAATCAACGTATTATGAAAAACTAAAAGGAAAATTATGAAAACATTGAGTGAATTTATCGTTGAACGCCAAGCAGAATACCCAAATGCAAAAGGGGAATTGAGTGGTATTTTGTCGTCAATTCGTCTTTTAGCGAAAATTATTCACCGAGATATTAATAAAGCAGGCTTAACAAATATTCTCGGCCAATCTGGTGTTGAAAACGTACAAGGCGAAAGTCAAATGAAGCTTGATTTATTCGCCCATAACACGATGAAAGCAGCATTAATGGCACGTGAAGAAGTGGCTGGTTTTGCATCTGAAGAAGAAGAAAGTTTTATCGCATTTGATACGGAACGTGGACGCAATGCAAAATACATTATTTTAACCGATCCCCTTGATGGTTCTTCAAATATTGATGTAAACGTATCCGTCGGTACAATTTTCTCTATTTACCGTCGCGTATCTCCAATTGGTACACCTGTCACCTTAGAAGATTTCTTACAACCAGGGAATAAACAAGTTGCCGCGGGTTATATTGTTTACGGTTCATCAACTATGTTGGTATATACCACTGGTAATGGGGTTAACGGTTTTACTTATGATCCATCAATCGGAACATTCTGTCTGTCACACGAAAATATGCAAATGCCAAAAACTGGCCGTATTTATTCCATCAATGAAGGGCAATACCTCAAATTCCCACAAGGTGTGAAAAAATATATTAAATATTGCCAAGAAGAAGATAAAGCGACTCATCGTCCTTACGCCTCTCGCTATATTGGTTCACTTGTAGCAGACTTCCACCGCAACTTATTAAAAGGTGGCATTTATATTTACCCAAGTGCAACCAACTATCCAAATGGAAAACTCCGTTTATTATATGAAGGCAATCCAATTGCATTTTTAGCGGAGCAAGCTGGTGGTATCGCAACAGATGGTTATCGCCGAATTTTAGATATCGAACCAACCGCACTTCATGAACGAGTTCCATTATTTGTTGGTTCACAAGATATGGTGAAAAAAGCGCAAGAAATGATGGAAGAATTTAAAGAATAATAAAAATCCCCTCAACTAAAAGAGGGGATTTTTATCAATAAACTGATCAAAAAACCGAACTTAATGTTCGGTTTTCTTTTTCATTACATGATACGACGCGATTGAGTGTAAGTTCTAGCCCAGTATTCTTCATCAAGGGAGCTGATCATCACACCTTGCCCTGTACTTGCGTGCATAAATTGGTTGTTACCAATATAAACACCAACATGGTTATTTTTACGGAAGAAAACTAAATCGCCTTTTTTCAACTCTGATTTACTAATTTGTTTACCTAAATAACGCTGCTCAGCCGTAGAACGCGGCAATTCAATACCAAATGCTTCAGAAAAAGTTGTTTGCATAAATGCAGAACAATCAATACCACGTTTAGTTGTACCGCCCATACGATAACGAGTGCCTACCCATTCATTATAAACACCTGCTAAAGCCTTATCTCCCATCAATGCAGATGAACGGTTTGTTCTCACTTTGTGGAAAATCCCTGAACGATTACCTTTTTCTAAATTACTAATCAAACCGGTTAATTGAGCATCATCACTTTCTGAAATAACTTGGTGATTTGCCGTTCGAGGGCCATTAGAACAAGCGGTTGCAAGCGTTGCTAAACCGATAATAACTAAAATTCTTTTCAACATAATTTAAAATAATTAAAAGATATAAAAATACAATTCTGCCCGAGACTATCAAAATTTGAATAAAATTGCCAGTAAAAATCCAATTTTAATGAGATTTTTGTGATCTTTTGCGCAATTTTGGTTTAATTTGTACCACCCACGGTAATTTCATCAATTTTTAGTGCGGGCTGTCCAACACCAACCGGCACACTTTGCCCTTCTTTACCACAAACTCCGATACCTAAATCAAGTTCGGATTTATCCGCAACCATAGAAATTTTTTGCATCACCTCAATACCGCTGCCAATTAAAGTTGCGCCCTTCACAGGTTTCGTGATTTTTCCTTTTTCAATTAAATAAGCTTCTGAAGTAGAAAATACAAATTTACCAGACGTAATATCCACTTGCCCGCCACCAAAGTGCGGTGCATAAATGCCCTGTTCTACAGAAGCAATCAAATCATCAAACTGACTTTGGCCGGCAAGCATATAGGTGTTGGTCATTCTAGGCATTGGTAAATGAGCATAAGACTCACGTCGTCCATTCCCCGTTGGCGCCACGCCCATCAAACGGGCATTCATTTTATCTTGCATATAACCTTGCAAGATCCCATCTTTGATGAGTACATTGCATTGACTTGGTACACCTTCATCATCAATAGTTAATGAACCTCGACGATTTTCAATCGTGCCATCATCCACAATCGTACATAACGGCGAAGTCACTTGTTCACCAATCTTGCCTGTAAAAAGTGAACTTTCTTTACGGTTAAAATCACCTTCTAAACCATGCCCAACAGCCTCATGTAACAACACACCTGGCCAACCAGCACCTAATACAACTGGCATTAATCCTGCAGGTGCTGCAACTGCACTAAGGTTTACTAAAGCTTGACGAACCGCTTCTTTAGCAAATCGTACCGCTCTAATATCGCCATCAATCACTTCAAAGAACCAATCTAAACCGAAACGCCCACCAGAACCACAGCTGCCTCGTTCACGTTTGCCATTTTCCTCTACTAACACAGAAATAGATAAGCGAACTAAAGGACGAATATCTGCAGCTAACGTACCATCCGTCGCCATGACTAATATTTCCTCATAAACGGAACTAAGACTTGCTGATACGCGGGTTACGCGATGGTCTTCCGCGCGTGCTGTACGATCAACTAAATGTAATAGCTCAATTTTTTTCTCTTTAGTCAAACTTTCCAAAGGATTAATCGCTGCATAACGAGCAATAGGATTTACAACATTAAAAGCGGATGGCGAAATCAAATTCCCCTGTTTGACCTGCGCAATTCCCTTTACCGCCCCCGCACATTGCTGCAAAGAAGCAAGATTAATTTGATCAGAATAAGCAAAGCCTGTTTTCTCACCAGAAACTGCCCGCACGCCAACACCACGATCAATATGAAAACCGCCTTCTTTTATAATGCCATCTTCCAATACCCAACTTTCATCTTGGCTAAGTTGAAAATACAAATCAGCATAGTCAATATTACGGTGCGACATCATGTCGAAAATATTGAGCAATGCTTTAGTTGAAAGATTACTTGGTGTCAGTAATGTATTTGAAACTTGGTTTAACATATTTTTTCCAGTCTAAAAGTAAATATCTTGTAAGAGCTTGTGTCCGTTTAGTGCAACAGCACAGATTAAAATCGGATGAATAAAGCGCGGTTGATTTTGAGGTTACTTTTCCAAATGCGCTAATCCAAATTGATACAAAGCATTCTTCTTATAACCATACAACTCAGCAACAATAGCCGCCGATTTTTTTAGCGGTAATTCCTCTGCAATTAATTCAAGCGCCTTCACCGCTTGTGGGGAGATTTCATCGTTATTGTCAGACTTTGGTTTGCCTTCCACAATCAAAACCATCTCGCCTTTTGTACGATTGGGGTCTTCTAAAAGCCATTCTCGTAAATTTTTAATCGTATTACCCGTAATCGTTTCCCAAGTTTTAGTAATTTCACGGGCTAACACAATATATCGTTCTTCCCCTAACACCGATTGCATATCTTCTAATGTATCTAAAATACGGTGAGTGGATTCATAAAAAATTAAAGTGCGGTCTTCTTCTGCGATATTTTCTAATTTATCTTTGCGAGCTTTACTTTTCGCAGGTAAAAAGCCTTCAAAACAAAATCTATCAGAAGCAATCCCCGATGCGCAAAGTGCGGTAATTGCCGCACATGCTCCAGGCAAAGGAACAACGCGAATGCCAGCTTCACGGCATTGGCGTACTAAATGAAAACCAGGATCACTAATTAATGGCGTCCCCGCATCAGAAATCAAAGCAATATTGCTACCTTGCTTGAGTTTTCCCACCAAAATATGGGCTTTTTCTTGTTCATTGTGATCATGCAAAGCAAAAAAGGGCTTTTTGATACCATAATGGCTTAATAAAAGGCCACTATGACGGGTATCTTCTGCTGCAATTAAATCCACTTGTGTAAAAGTATCTAAAGCACGCTGGGTGATATCCTGTAAATTGCCAATCGGCGTGGCAACAATGTATAAAATTCCGGTTAAATCAGTCATTTTTGTTTGCTTTTAAGTTATGAGATAAGTAAGATCTGCCACAACTATTGTCTGTTCATGATGGAGCAAGAATGTCTATTCTATTACAAGGCGGACGTTTTAAAAAACGTTTAATGCCAATTTTATTGTCAATGGCCTTAGCTGGCTGTTCAAATCTACTTAGCAGCAGTTTTACGCAAACTTTACAACAAGATGCGAATGCAAGTTCTGAATTTTATATGAATAAATTAGGACAAGCACAAGAACTTGAAGATCAACAAACCTATAAATTGCTCGCGGCTCGCGTGTTAATCAGTGAAAATAAAGTTGAACAATCAGAAGCTTTATTAAGTGAATTAGGTGAATTAAATGATGCGCAAAAATTAGATCGTGCATTAATTGAAGCGAGAATTTCTGCTGCAAAAAATGCTAATGACGTCGCGCAAAATCAATTACGTGCATTGGATTTAAATAAATTGAGCCCTTCACAAAAATCTCGTTATTACGAAACCTTGGCTATTATTGCTGAAAACCGTAAAGATATCATTGAGGCCGTAAAAGCGCGGGTAAAAATTGATGAGAATTTAACAGATGTACAACGTCGTCAAGATAACGTTGATAAAACTTGGGCATTGTTACGTTCAGCAAATACTGGTGTAATCAATAATGCTTCAGATGAAGGCAACGCAGCTTTAGGCGGTTGGTTAACGTTAATCAAAACCTACAATGATTATATTCGTCAACCAGTTCAATTAAGCCAAGCATTGCAAAGTTGGAAAAATGCTTACCCAAATCATGCAGCCGCAACCTTGTTCCCAAAAGAATTGCTTACATTGCTTAATTTCCAACAAACGAATGTGTCACAAATTGGTTTACTATTGCCATTAAGTGGAGATGGACAAATTCTTGGTACAACCATTCAATCGGGTTTCAACGACGCGAAAGGTAACTCAACCATTCCAGTGCAAGTATTTGATACCTCAATGAATTCTGTACAAGATATCATTGCTCAAGCAAAACAAGCAGGTATTAAAACGTTAGTGGGTCCATTACTAAAACAAAATCTTGATGTGATTTTAGCGGATCCAGCACAAATTCAAGGTATGGATGTGCTTGCGTTAAATGCGACACCAAATTCTCGTGCAATTGGGCAACTTTGCTATTATGGACTTTCACCAGAAGATGAAGCAGAATCCGCTGCAAATAAAATGTGGAATGATGGAATTCGTAGTCCACTGGTTGCAATGCCGCAAAATGATTTAGGACAACGAGTTGGTAATGCCTTTAATGTACGTTGGCAACAATTAGCGGGCACCGATGCGAATATTCGTTACTATAATTTACCTGCGGATGTTACTTATTTCCTTCAAGAAAATGGTTCAAATTCAACCGCACTTTATGTGGTCGCTAATCCAGATGAATTAGTTGAAATGAAAGGCTATTTAACGAATAGTGCACCAAATGTACGTATTTATGCAAGCTCACGCTCAAGCTCCAATACAGCAAGCAGCAATCCTGAATTTGTCGCTCAAATGAATGGTGTTCAATTTAGTGATATTCCATTTTTTAAAGAAACCAATTCACCACAATATCAAAAACTAGCCAAAACAACTGGCGGTGAATATCAATTAATGCGTTTATACGCAATGGGTGCGGATGCTTGGTTACTCATCAATCAATTTAATGAATTGCGCCAAGTTCCAGGCTATCGCTTGAGTGGTTTAACCGGTATTTTAAGTGCGGGTACAAATTGTAATGTTGAACGCGATATGACTTGGTATCAATATCAAAATGGTGCAGTTGTACCGGTCGCAAACTAATGTTTTCTTTAAAACGTCAACAAGGGGCGAGCTTTGAGCATCAAGCTCGCCTTTTTTTAGAATCAAAAGGCTTAAAATTTATTTCTGCTAATCAAAATTTCAAATGTGGTGAACTTGATCTTATTATGAGTGACAAAGAAACCATCGTTTTTGTTGAAGTTCGCCAACGTTCTAATCATGCCTTTGGCTCGGCAATAGAAAGCGTAGATTGGCAAAAACAACAAAAATGGTTGGATGCTGCAAATTTATGGCTAATGAAACAAAATATGAGTTTAGAAGACGCCGATTGTCGTTTTGATTTAATCGCCTTTGGCAAAACGCCCCAAGATATTCAATGGATTCCTAATTTTCTCGATTAATGGCTTTTTATGATGTTACAAAAAGTAAAAGATATTTATAGCGAAAGTATTCAAATTCAAATTGCTGCGTCTAGCATGCTTTCAGAAAATATTGCTAACGCCACCCAAATGGTGATGCAATGTTTGCTAGGTGGCAATAAAGTGATCGCCTGTGGTGTCTCGCGTTCTTATGCCAATGCACAGTTTCTCGTATCTAACTTGCTTAATCGATATGATTTAGCAAGACCGAGTTTTCCCTCTGTGCTCTTAAGTTTAGAAAGTGCGGTGGGTTCTTCTCTGGTTTTTGAACACTCGCCTGAAGAATTGTATTGTCACCAATTTAATGCCGTTGCCAAACCAGGCGACTTACTTATCGCTTTTTCGCCTTTAGGAACAGAGAAAATCGTGCTAAACATTATTTCTCATGCAGTAAATAAAGAAGTTAATGTCATTGCACTCACTGGCTCTAATAACGATGCAATTCAAGGAATTTTAGCAGATAGCGATTTAGAAATATCAATTCCAGCGACAAAAGAAAGTCGCGTCCTAGAAAACCATCTTTTTGTTATCAATGCCCTTTGTGAATTAGTTGACCATACATTGTTCCCAAGTGCTTGACAGCAAAATAAATCAATTTCAAACTAGCAGTAATTTAATCTCAAAAGGAGTTAATTATGACATTATCCCCGTTAAAAAAACTGGCTATCGTGCTTAGCACAACATTCTTTTTACAAGGCTGTATTGTTGCTGCTCTTGGTGGTGGCGCTGCAGCAGCTAAAGTAGGTACCGATCCTCGAACTGCTGGTACACAAGTAGATGACGAAACACTCGAATTCAAAGTAGAAAATACCGTTGAAAAAGATGCTCAAATTAAAACTGAAGGTCGTGTAAATGCCGTGTCTTACAATGGTCGAGTACTTTTAATCGGTCAAGTGCCTAATAGTGGTGTAAAAGACACTGCCGCAGATCTTGCAAAAGGTGTTGAAGGTGTCAATGACATTTATAACGAGCTGACTGTTGGCCCGAAAATCTCTTTTGCACAAATCAGCAAAGACAGTTGGATTACTACTCAAGTCAAATCAAAAATGTTAGTCGATGGTCGAGTTAAAGCAACCGATGTTAAAGTTATTAGTGAAAATGGAGAAGTTTTCCTACTCGGTACAGTGACTCATGCCCAAGCTGATGCGGCCGCAGACATTGCGAGCAAAATCAGTGGCGTGAAAAAAGTAATTAAAGTTTTCAAGTATCTCAACTAATCTTCAAAGTGCGGTAAAAATTCAACGAATTTCAACCGCACTTTTCTCATTTTTACAAGTAAAAAATTTGATTTTTTTGCTCTTCGAAAAAACCGTTTATTTTTAAATAAGTTACCTATTGTCAATAATTCAAGTAAAAAATTTATTGCTTGATCTCAAGCAAAAAACACATTACCTTGTGCGTGATTTTATTACAAACACTATATCTTGTGTTTAACATTGCATAATAACAAGGGTCGTACAATGAATAAAAGCTTAATGGTAACCAAGCGTGATGGCACGCAGGAACAAATCAATCTTGATAAAATCCACCGTGTTATTACATGGGCAGCAGAAGGTCTAGACAATGTGTCTGTTTCCCAAGTTGAGCTTCGCTCACACATTCAATTTTACGAAGGCATTCGTACTTCAGACATTCACGAAACCATTATTAAAGCAGCCGCAGATTTAATCAGCAAAGATACGCCTGATTATCAATTTTTAGCTGCTCGCTTAGCGATTTTCCATTTACGTAAAAAAGCCTACGGTCATTTTGATCCCCCTCGTTTATACGATCATGTCAAAAAATTAGTACGCATGGGTAAATACGATCATGCGTTATTGGATGATTATACTCGTGAAGAATGGGACACAATGGACGGATTCATCGACCATTGGCGTGATATGACGTTCTCTTATGCTGCCGTGAAACAACTTGAAGGTAAGTATTTAGTTCAAAACCGTGTGACGGGAGAAATCTACGAATCAGCACAATTCCTCTATTTACTGGTTGCCGCTAGTTTATTCTCTAAATATCCAAAAGAAACGCGTTTGGATTATGTAAAACGTTTCTACGATGCAACATCTACCTTCAAAATTTCCTTACCAACGCCAATTATGGCGGGTGTGCGCACACCTACTCGTCAGTTCAGCTCTTGCGTATTAATTGAATGTGATGATAGCTTAGACTCAATCAATGCAACCGCATCAGCTATTGTGAAATATGTTTCACAACGCGCAGGGATTGGTATTAATGCAGGTGCAATTCGTGCATTAGGTAGTGAGATTCGTGGCGGTGAAGCATTCCATACAGGTTGTATTCCATTCTATAAATATTTCCAAACTGCAGTGAAATCTTGCTCACAGGGTGGCGTTCGTGGCGGTGCAGCAACACTTTATTACCCTATTTGGCACTTAGAAGCAGAAAGCTTGCTTGTGTTAAAAAATAACCGTGGTGTAGAAGACAACCGCGTTCGTCATATGGATTATGGCGTCCAATTAAACAAATTAATGTATCAACGCCTAATTAAAGGTGGTGAGATTACTTTATTTAGTCCATCAGATGTACCTGGTCTTTATGAAGCATTCTTTGCAGATCAAGACAAATTTGAAGAACTGTACGTAAAATACGAACAAGATCCAACTATCCGTAAACGCACCGTCAAAGCCGTTGAGATTTTCTCTTTATTAATGCAAGAACGTGCATCAACAGGCCGTATCTACATTCAAAACGTAGACCACTGTAATACTCATTCTCCATTTGATCCACAAGTGGCACCGGTTCGCCAATCTAACCTATGTTTAGAAATCGCGTTACCTACGAAGCCGCTTGAGCACATTAATGATGAAAATGGAGAAATCGCACTTTGTACGCTTTCTGCATTTAACTTAGGTAAAATTGAAAACTTAGATGAATTGGAAGAACTTGCTGACCTTGCTGTGCGTTCACTTGATGCATTATTAGATTATCAAGATTACCCTGTTGTGGCGGCAAAACGTAGTTCACTTGCTCGTCGTGCATTAGGTATCGGTGTCATTAACTATGCTTATTACCTTGCTAAAAATGGTGTTCGTTATTCTGATGGTTCAGCTAACGATTTAACTCACCGCACTTTTGAAGCCATTCAATATTATTTATTGAAAGCCTCTATGAACTTAGCAAAAGAGCAAGGTGCTTGCGAATACTTCAATGAAACCACTTATGCAAAAGGCATTTTACCTATTGATACCTATAAGAAAGATTTAGATGCCTTAACACAAGAGCCATTACATTATGATTGGGAAAGTTTACGTAAAGATATTCAAGAATTTGGTTTACGTAACTCAACCTTAACCGCCTTAATGCCGTCAGAAACCTCATCGCAAATTTCAAATGCGACCAATGGTATTGAGCCGCCACGTGGTCATGTAAGTATTAAAGCCTCAAAAGATGGCATCCTAAAACAAGTTGTACCTGAGTACGAAAACTTAAGCGACAACTACGAATTACTTTGGGATATCCCAAGCAATGATGGTTACTTACACTTAGTCGGTATTATGCAAAAATTCGTAGACCAAGCGATCTCCGCCAATACCAACTACGATCCAAAACGTTTTGAAGATGGTAAAGTACCAATGAAAGTGTTGTTAAAAGACTTATTAACGGCTTACAAATACGGCTTAAAAACCCTTTACTACCAAAATACCCGCGATGGTGCTGAAGACAGCCAAGAAGATTTAGATGATGGCTGTGTTGGTGGTGCGTGTAAGATTTAATTAAAGGAGAAAATAATGAAGGTTTTTTTAAGTTGGTCTGGGAAAAGAAGTAAAGCAATTGCTGAACTTTTTAATGAATGGTTATGTTGCGTAATACAAGCTGCTAAACCTTGGATTTCAACTAAGGATGTTGAAAAAGGCTCCTTTTGGTTTAATGAAATATCAAATCAACTAAAAGATACAACCGTTGGAATTGTTTGCTTAACTCCAGAAAATGTATCAAATCCATGGATTTTATTTGAGGCTGGAGCATTGACTAAAGGGTTATCAAATGCTCGAGTATGTACGTTATTAATTGATCTTGAAGCTAAAGATATTAAGGATCCATTAGCGCAATTCAATCACACTATTATTAAAGATAAAAGTAGTATGCTAGAACTATTTAAAACAATTAATAATACATTAGGAGAACATACTTTAGATATATCTATACTTAATAGAGCATTTGAAACATATTGGGAGCAATTTCAGGAAAAATGTAACGCTATAATTAAGGAAAAACCAAGTACTATTGAACCTAACAGACCAAATGAAGATGTGTTAGATGAAATATTAGAACATAGTAGATTAACAATTCGAAAAATTAGAGAACTTGAATTACAACTAGAAAAAAGCTTAGTTAATAGAAACATTGATAATGAAAGAAATTATTTACATCCTAGATCGGTTAGATTAATTGTTTCTGATCTTGTTAAACAAGATATGCCAACAGAAATAATTTTAGACCAACTTTCACATATGGCCCCCAAAAACATTATTTTAGATATGATTCAATCGGCAAAGAAACTACAGGATCTCGAAATATCAAAGATATAGGACAATAAAATGGCATACACCACTTTCTCACAAAACAAAAACGACCAATTAAAAGAACCTATGTTCTTTGGTCAAAACGTTAACGTTGCGCGTTACGATCAACAAAAATATGAGACTTTTGAAAAGCTCATTGAAAAACAACTTTCTTTCTTCTGGCGTCCAGAAGAAGTGGATGTGTCACAAGACCGTATCGACTATGCCGCGTTACCTGAACATGAAAAACACATTTTCATCAGTAACTTAAAATATCAAACCTTATTAGATTCTATTCAAGGCCGTAGCCCGAACGTGGCATTGTTGCCTTTAGTGTCGATTCCGGAATTAGAAACTTGGATTGAAACCTGGACATTCTCTGAAACCATCCACTCTCGTTCTTACACGCACATTATTCGTAACATTGTGAATGATCCATCTATCGTATTTGATGACATCGTAACTAACGAAGAAATCATCAAGCGTGCACGTGATATTTCTTCTTATTACGACGATTTAATCCGCGACAGCCAACTTTACAGCCTATACGGCGAAGGTACTTACACGGTAGATGGTAAAGAATGTGTTGTGACATTGCGTAATTTGAAAAAACAACTTTACCTTTGCCTAATGAGCGTAAACGCGCTTGAAGCCATTCGTTTCTATGTGTCTTTCGCATGCTCGTTTGCTTTTGCTGAACGTCAATTAATGGAAGGTAATGCGAAAATTATTAAATTTATCGCTCGTGATGAAGCGTTACACTTAACTGGCACGCAACATATTTTAAATATTATGGCTGCAGGTCAAGATGACCCAGAAATGGCAGAAATTGCAGAAGAATGTAAACAAGAAGCCTACGATTTATTCTTAGCGGCTGCAGAACAAGAAAAAGACTGGGCGGATTATTTGTTTAAAGACGGTTCTATGATCGGTTTGAACAAAGATATTTTAGTGCAATACGTGGAATATATCACCAATATCCGTATGCAGGCTGTTGGTCTTCCATTACCATTTGGTGCGCGTTCTAACCCAATTCCATGGATTAACGCATGGCTTGTTTCTGACAACGTACAAGTAGCGCCACAAGAAGTGGAAGTAAGTTCTTACCTTGTTGGTCAAATTGACTCAAAAGTTGATACGAATGATTTTGGGGATTTCGATCTCTAATTAAAAACACATAAGAAAATAACCGCACTTTGGAATATTCTTTTTAAATATTTAAAGTGCGGTTAATTTTTTGTTCATTTTAAAAGGCTTTATAACGCAGAAAGCCTTTTATTTCTTAAATTTCCAATAATAATCTTGTTGGATCTTCCAATAATTCTTTAATCGTTACCAAGAAACCAACAGATTCACGGCCATCAACTAAACGATGGTCGTAAGATAAGGCAAGATACATCATTGGACGAATCACAACTTGACCATTAAGCGCAATCGGGCGTTCTTTAATTGCGTGCATCCCTAAAATCGCACTTTGTGGTGGATTGATAATTGGAGTGGACATAAGAGAACCAAACACGCCGCCATTTGTAATGGTAAAATTGCCGCCAGTGAGATCTTCTACAGTCAATTTGCCATCACGACCTTTTTCGGCTAATGCTTTAATTTGTTTTTCGATCTCTGCCATACTGAGCTTATCGCAATCACGAAGCACTGGTGTGACTAATCCACGAGGGGTCGAAACCGCAATACTAATATCAAAATAGTTGTGGTAAACAACATCATCCCCATCAATAGAAGCATTAACTTCAGGATAACGTTTTAATGCTTCCACAACCGCTTTAATATAAAAAGACATAAAACCTAAACGCACACCATGCTGTTTTTCAAATTTTTCGCCGTAGGTTTTACGCAGAGTCATTATCGGCTGCATATCCACTTCATTGAAAGTGGTAAGCATTGCTGTACTGTTTTTGGCCTCCAGTAAACGTTCAGCAATACGTTTACGCAAACGGGTCATTGGCACACGTTTTTCAGAACGTGCACTATAAGCTACCGTACTAATTGTATTTTGCTCAGTGGCAGCTTCTTGTTTCTCTTGCAATGCTTGTCGTTTTGCTATTTCACGTTCAATATCTTCACGTGTTAAACGACCGCCCACGCCCGAACCTTGAATTTGATCTGCTTGTAAATCATGTTCTGCTAATAAACGTCGAATCGCAGGGCCCTGATCCGCATTGTGATTATGACTATTTTCAATCGCAGCATGTTGGCGATCAGATGGTGTGGGTTCATTCGTTACTTTTAACGTCGCTGCACTGACATCCCCTTCTTGAGCCGTAGAAATTTTGCCTAGCAGCTGTTTACTCACCACAGTTTCGCCCTCAGCTTGAACAACTTCTGCTAGTACTCCATCAGAAAGTGCGGGCACTTCTAGCACGACTTTATCCGTTTCAATTTCTACAATAACTTCATCACGTTTAACAGTATCACCTACTTTTTTATGCCAAGTAGCAACGGTTGCATCTGCAACTGATTCAGGTAGGTCTGGAACAAGAATTTCAATGGTCATTTTATTTTTCCTTATCTCTTAACTTAAAGTGCAACTTATTGCACTGAATTACTCTTTTACTTTTTATCCATGATGCAATAAGTGCATCTATACATTTATAAAAATATCTTAATTTTCAACCGCACTTTATAGGGTTAACGCATCTTCCACTAATTGTTTTTGTTGTTTAGTGTGAAGCGACATATAACCCACAGCAGGCGAAGCTGAAGCCGGACGCCCTGCATATTTGAGTTTAACGGATTCTGGAATTGCTGATTCAAAATTATGTTTGCTGCAATACCAAGCCCCTTGATTAAGAGGTTCTTCTTGGCACCATATATAATCCGTGACATGTGCATAAGGCTCAAGCGCTTTCTTCACATCCTCATGTGGGAATGGATAAAGCTGCTCAATACGAATAATCGCCACATCTTTCTGATTATTCGCACGACGTTGTTCAAGTAAATCGTAATAAACTTTACCTGAACACATGACCACACGTTTTACATCTTTAGGATCAAGCTCGTCAATTTCTCCAATTACCGTTTGGAAGGCACCATTAATCAACTCATCTAAATTGGATACAGCCAATGGATGGCGTAACAAAGATTTTGGAGAAATGGCAATCAATGGACGGCGCATTTTACGTAACGACTGACGGCGCAACATGTGATACACCTGTGCTGGCGTTGATGGCACGCAGACTTGCATATTTTGTTCAGCACAAAGTTGCAAATAACGTTCAAGACGAGCAGAAGAATGTTCTGGACCTTGTCCCTCATAGCCATGAGGCAATAGCATAACTAAACCACACATTCTGCCCCATTTTTGTTCTCCGGAGCTAATAAATTGGTCGATAACAATTTGTGCACCATTAGCAAAATCACCAAATTGCGCTTCCCAAATGGTTAACGTTTTTGGATCTGTTGTTGCATAGCCATATTCAAAAGCAAGAACAGATTCTTCAGATAGTACCGAATCCCATACTTCAAAACGACCTTGGTTAGCATGCAAATGTGTTAATGGTACATACCCCGTACCATCATTTTGATTATGCACAACGGCATGGCGATGGAAAAATGTTCCACGCCCCGCATCTTCACCTGATAAACGGACATTAACACCTTCATCAAGTAAGGTTGCATAAGCCATGGTTTCAGCCATACCCCAGTCGAGCAATTTCTCGCCTTGATACATTGCTTTACGATCATTATAAATTTTTTCTACACGAGGATGAGCACGTAAACTTTCTGGATATTCACATACACGTTTAGCAAGCGTTAAAAAACGTTCCTGTGAAAATTTGCTTTCATACGGAGCAGTCCAATCATAGTTGAGATATTGCAACCAATCCATTTTTGCCGTATCCATTTCTCGCCATTCTGATACGACTCGATCACCATTATCTAGCGCATCGCGATAATCATTTGCCATCTCGGTGACTTGTTCTTCAGTCATCACGCCTTCTGCAACTAAGCGATCTGCATAAACTTTACGAGGTGTAGGATGCTTTTTGATGATGCTATACATCATTGGCTGAGTAGCTAATGGTTCATCAGCTTCGTTATGACCATGACGACGGTAAGAAATCAAATCAATAAAAATATCTCGTTTGAATAAATTACGATATTCCACCGCCATACGGGCAGCAAAAGCAACCGCTTCAGGATCATCACCATTAACGTGAATAATCGGCGCTTGAATCATTTTCGCAATATCGGTGCAATACTCTGTGGAACGCGTGTCATTCGGGTTAGATGTCGTAAAACCAATTTGGTTATTAATCACGATACGAATGGTACCCCCCACACTGTAACCACGAGCATTTGACATATTCAATGTTTCTTGAACAACGCCTTGCCCTGCTACAGCGGAATCACCATGAACTGTAATCGCTAAAACTTGACTACGCGTTGTATCATTAATGCGAGTCTGTCTTGAACGTACAGAACCCACCACTACTGGGCTTACAATTTCCAAATGAGATGGATTGAATGCCAACGTTAAGTGAACTCGCTTATCATCCACTGCGAAATCAGAAGAAAAACCTTGATGATATTTCACATCTCCCGTACGTTCACTCGAATGTTTACCCGCAAATTCATCAAATAAATCCTCTGGCTTTTTACCTAATACATTCACAAGCATATTCAAACGTCCACGGTGTGCCATTCCCATTACCACATCATTTACGCCTTGGCGACTAGCATGACGGATAATTTCTTTCATCAATGGAATAAACGCATCACTTCCTTCTAAGGAAAAGCGTTTCGCCCCTGGGAATTTTGCACCGAGATAACGTTCTAAACCGTCCGCAGCGGTAAGTTCACGAAGAAAATTAACACGTTCTTCAGATGTAAAAAGTGGTTTCTCTAACACACTTTCCATCTTGCTCTGGAGCCAAGTTTTCTGCGCCATATCTTGCACATGCATAAACTCTAAGCCAATTGAGCCACAATATGTCTCTTTCAACATTTGAGCTAACTCACCAAGCTTAATGGTATCGCGTTTGTAAACGTAATGATTAATATTGAAGGTTTCGTTGAGATCTTGTTCAGTAAAACCGTGATGACGATAATCTAATTCAGGGACGGAAGATACTTTCCAACGATAATAATTGAGGGGATCTAGATTAGCCTCTAAATGGCCTCGAAAACGATAGGCATTGATAAATTGTAGAACTTTCACCAATTTTGCACCAGCAGCAGGATCTATCACTGTCACCGCTTCATTATGATTTTCTCGCGCCAAACGACGAAAATAATCTCGCACTGGTGTATGGGGCTGTTCAAGTGCGGTCATTTTTGGTAAAGAATCAAAAGTGGCTCGCCAACTTTCCTCCACCGACTGCGGATCGCTCAAATAGCTTTCATAAAGTTCTTCTATATAAGATTGATTTGCACCGCCTAATGCTGTGCTGGCTAACCAATCATCAAATGCCTTGTTTTGCTGCATAATTACCTCTTTATTATGATTATTTGGAACGATAGTTTTCGCTCCATTTTTTATGCATTATACATAGGATTGAAAAGGAAATAAGCCTCTTATCAGAAATTGTTACAGATTTGTGATCTGGCTCAAATGTTTAATTAATGACTTGGTTTAGTTAAATGAATATAACAAAATTTTCTTATTCAATATTCTTAAAAAACCAATAATTCGAATAACTCTATAACAAAAAAGATACTTGGGGATAAAGAAGAATATACTTATGATAGATAGAAAAAAGGCGGGTAATTCCCGCCTCATAATGTAAAAGGTTGTTGTTAGCTAACTAGCCAAAACTTTAACTAAATACTTAGAAAGTTAAGAATGGTGCTATTTTTTCAATAGTGGTTGAACCTAAACCATCAATTTTTGACAATTCTGCAATGTCTTTAATTTTGCCAACCTTGTTACGATAGTCGATGATTGCCTGTGCTTTTTTCTCACCGATACCAGAAAGTTGTTGCAATGTTTTAGCATCCGCTTTATTAATATCGATCTTCGCGGAATCAGCAACAGACTTAACTTTATCTTTTTCACTATTCATTTTTTCTGCTGCTTTTTCTTTCGTTTCTTTCACTTTCTCCGCAGCTTTGTATTTTAAAGCTTTGTGACTATCTTCTGATGAAGAATCTTTTAATGATTTTGCTTTATCTTTTACTGAATCAACTTTTTCTTTCGCTGCAGCCATTTTTTCTTTCACAGAAGAAACGCCTTCAGTCGCTTTTTCTTTTGTTGAAGAAACTTTTTCTAAAACATTTCCTTTCGCAGCTGACGCAGAATCTTTTACTGATTTCACATTTTCTGACACGGTTGTTTTAACATTATCTTTCGCCACATCTTTTAATGTAGCCAATGGATTTTCATTTGCTAATGCAGAACCTGAAATAGCAAGGGTAAGTGCGGTAACACTTAAAAGAGATTTTAAAGATTTCATATAAACTCCTATTATAAAATTTGCCAGAGGCATGCTTAAGACTAGCCATCTGACAATTAGTTCAAAATACCATAAAAAATTCACCGCACTTTTAACGATTTAAAAATGGGTTTGTCTGTTTTTCTCGGCCAATAGTTGTATAAGGCCCATGCCCAGCAATAATAATCAGATCATCATTCAACGGTAATAGTTTTGTTCGAATTGAAGAAATCAATGTTTCATAATCGCCACGAGGGAAATCGGTACGACCAATTCCGCCTTGAAATAATACATCGCCTGTAAATGCCACCTTTTTCTCATGTTCAATAAAACCAATATGCCCTGGTGTGTGCCCTGGTAAATGTAAAATCTCGAAATTAAAGCCATCTAATTTTAAGATTTCACCTTCTTGATTAAACCAACGATCAGGTAAAAAGGCTTCAATATTTGGTAAACCAAAGCGTTGGGCTTGTTCTGGCAAACTCTCAAATAAAAATTTATCTTCTTCATGAGAGCCCCAAATTTCAACGCTAAAATGTTGTTTTAATTGCATGGCTGCGCCAACATGATCTAAATGACCATGGGTAAGTAAAATCACTTTGAGATTTAAATCCAGTTCTTCAATACGTTGAATTAGGCGTTCGGCTTCGCCACCTGGGTCAATAATTGCTGCATTTTTCTCGTCATCCCAAATCAAAGAACAATTTTGTTGAAATGCGGTGACTGGGATAATTTCGATATTCATGTTTGCTCCTTATAATCGATAAAATTGTTGAGTGTTCAAAAGCATTTGCTCTTGAACATAATCTAACGGCAAAGATTTTAATTCAGCCACTTTCTTTACTACTGCAGATAATTGCTCAGAAATGACCGCACTTTCAAATCCTTCATGTGGCCAAGGACTATCCGTTTCAATCATCAAACGGTTTAACGACAAATGTTGAGCAACATACTGTGTTTTAGGATTCCATAAAATATCAGGTGTTAAGCTAGCAAAATATGGTGTAGATAAAAATTTCTGAAAAGATTTTTCATCTGTCTTAAACCAATGAAAATGAGCTCGTTGGATATTATGTTTCTGTAATAATTCAAGGGCAATATCCACATCATTATGCACAATATGTAAATTTAACGGCAAATCCCATTTTTTCGCTATCAGAATAAATCGTTCTAGTAATTCAATATAAGGTGTGTAATCCAAATTTGAATTTTCACGTTTAGAATAATGTGGCAACCCCACCTCACCAATCGCAGAAATCGATGAATGATGTTCATCAATCCATTGAAATAATTCTTCTCGCTCTTCTAAATTGAGCAAAGACTGTTCAGGATGAAAACCAGCTGCAATATAAAGTTTCTCGGGATAAGCCTGTTTTAAATTCAATAGCTTTTTAGCACTTTTTAGATTCGTACTTACCGCAAGCATACCTGTAATCTTTGAATCCCTAAGTGTTTTCTGGATATTCTCATCAGAGAGTTGATCTAAATGAAGATGACTGTCAAATAGCATAATATTTTCTAATGAAAAAACCGCACAAAAGTGCGGTCAATTTTAAATTTATTTTATACCCCTTTCCAGGTCCTAACAGGGCCAGTATCCACATGAATAAAATTACTTGTTGGATAATATCCTACCCCACCATTACTCAGGTTTTCTGCAGCAACTTTTACTTTAGCCAAAGGCACACCTGCAATACGAAAATCAATAGCCTTACCTTTAATATGATAACTATTACTTGCTACTCCGCTACTTTGACGATGGCGCATTGCATTCGTTGCGGCAGAACGATACCCACAAATAACTTCAATTTCAGCATTGCTTAACCCCAAATTGCTTTGAATGTTATAAAACTTGTGGAACAGATTTGGATCCATTTTACAAACTTGGTTTGTTCGTTTATCGCGCATAAAATGGTCTAATTTTTTTAATGTGGTACTTGCGAAACCTTTTTGAGCATAAAACTCTCCACTTAATCGCTCTCCCGTATTAATATTACGGAACGTCAAAATTCGAGGCTTAGGTGTTGAAACCATTGCTAATACAGAATTTGGTAAAACTGATGCGCCTAAAACAATGCCACCGAGCGACAGCCATTTACGTTTCTGTTTATCAACCTTGTTCATCATCTCTCCTTTCTATTTTTTGATGGATTATTAGAGATATTTTTTGACGACATTCCAATTAATTCCACTGAAATTCATCAATCCATCATATTTATAAATATCTGGCAATGCCTGAATCTTTCCATTCTCAACCCAAGATGTCACATAGTATATAAATACGGGGTTTTCTGAACGAATTGGGGCAGAAACCGTTTTTTTACTTTCTAAAACATTCTTTTTACGTTCATCTGACCACCCTGCTTCTTTCAATAAGATACTAGCAAGTTGATCGGATTTTTCCACACGTACGCAACCAGAACTTAATGCGCGATCTTTACGGCTAAACAGCCCATGATTTGGCGTATCATGCAAATAAATGGCATCTGAGCTTGGCATATTAAATTTATAATTCCCCAGTGCACTATCGCCAGCGGCTTGTCGAACTCGATAAGGGAATTTATTACCAATAGACGCCCAATTTATCGAGTAAGGATCAATCACATTGCCAGCACTATCCAAAATAGAATAATTATGAGCTGCAATATAACTTGGATCTGCTTTCATTTTTGGCAATAAATCTTCATTAATTAAGCGAGTGGGCGCATTCCAAGGTGGATTAACAACAACACTACTTAATTTACTATACATCACAGGCGTACGGCGTTCATCCTTACCAACAATAACACGGGATTCCAAAGTCAAATTACCATCGCGATAATACTGCAATTTATAACTTGGAATATTCACGAAAATACCGTTATGAAAATCAGGAATAACCCGTAAACGTTGCGCATTAATAGCAAGTTTTTTGCCAACTTCTGATAATCCTGAGGCAGATACCATTGATGACAGCTCTTTAACAGTTTGATGATATAAGTGATTATCACCCGATAAACTTTGTACAAAACCTAAAAGTTGACCATTTTCTACCGCACTTAACCAACGTTGAATATGTTCATCTGCAGGTTGTTGAACTTGATAAGCGCTAGATGAATATAACCAACGTTGAGCTTGCGCACCTACATTTTGAGTATAATACAAATAATCTAGCAATATATCGCTCAATAAAACATCATAAGCTAACCCGCCTTGTTGCTCGATCAATTCAAAGGATTCTAAGGATTTTGCTGAACGTTTAGAAATACCGCTAGCCACCATGGCTGCATACCCCTGTAATAATTGACGAGCCGCAACATTATCTTTCCATAATGGTGCATATTTACGTTCTGCATATAAACGAGCTAACAAAGGCTTAAACTGTAAAGCATGCTCGCCTATTTCATGGGTTAGCGACATTTCTAAAATCGCTTGCTTTTCCTGTGCTAAGCGGGCTTGATCTAATTTAATTTCCTCTTCAAGCTTTTGTTTTTCTTCTGGAGATAAATGCGAAACATCAACGCCATGAAGTTGCGCCGATTGTCCATTCTTTACAAAATCTGCTAAAGCGCATCCTGATGTCATCATTGACAATGACAACGCAAATACTGATAGCCTTGCAGAGCTTTTAAACATAGCCATTCCTTAAATATTCCCTAAAACAACCGCACTTTATTTAATTCTAAAATAAAGTGCGGTTAAAATAATTTTATTTTTTCTCTTCTATTGTCTCTGTTGATTTTTGAATTTCTTTGCCAACATCTTGCTCACTTGAATTCAACATAACAAAATCCGCAGCCATTTTTTCTGCTTCTTTTAAGAAGAAATCTGGCGCTTCATAATCTTTCGGTAAATCATCAATATCATTTAATGCTTTTTTACCTTCTCGTTTAAAACGATCATTAATATCTTTTAAACGTCTTGCATCATCTTTATCGTTTTCAGCTTTACGCGTTTGATAATTCAACGATAAGAATTTACGATCACGGCGCTCATTACGAATTTTTAAATCTTCGTTTAATGCGATAAACTCAGGATCTTTAGCAATACGATCAAGATGTTTTTGATTTAATACATCAACATCTTTACGCGCATTGCCAACTTCTTTATAAGTTGCAGATGGAATTTTATCCCACGGCAATGCATTATCTTCTTTATCTTCGCCGTACTCTTTCGCATCGATAATTTCAGGGAAATTAATATCTGCCGCCACACCTTTTAACTGAGTTGATCCACCATTAATTCGATAGAATTTTTGGATGGTATATTGCAATAAACCTAACGGCGTCTGATCCAAATCATACACAAAATTCAAAGGGCGACTTTGCTGAACGGTACCTTTACCATAAGTATTTTGTCCAATAACAATACCGCGGTTGTAATCCTGCATTGCCGCTGCAAAAATTTCTGATGCAGAAGCACTGTAACGGTTAATCATGACCAACAAAGGGCCTTTATATTGTTGCTCGGCATCATCGTCTTCATGTACACGAATTCGTTGATAGGCATCACGTACTTGCACAACAGGACCATTCGTAATAAACAAACCACTTAAAGCAACCGCTTCTGTTAATGCACCACCACCGTTCTCACGCAAATCAATAATTAACGCATCGGCTTTTTGTTTTTCTGCTTTAACCAATAATTTTTTAACATCATCAGTTAAACCAATATAGAAACTTGGCACCTTGATTACCGCAATATTTTTACCATCGGCTTTATCCATGGTTAATTTTGCGGCTTGATCTTCAATGCGCACTTTATCGCGCACTAAAGTAATAATACGGGATTTTCCACCTTTAGACGGCTCAATTTCTAACCGCACTTTTGTGCCTTTTTTACCTTTGATTTTCTCAACGATATCTTCTAAACGCCAGCCAACGATATCTTCAATTTCACCTGTTGATTGGCCCACACCAATAATTTTATCTCCAGGATGTAATTTTTTACTTTTCTCCGCAGGTGCGCCAGGAACAAGTGATTTAATACTTGTTTCATCATCTTCTGATTGTAACGTTGCCCCAATCCCCTCAAGAGAAAGATTCATACTTTCGTTAAAACTTTTCGCGGTTCTTGGTGCAAGATAGCTGGTATGAGGGTCAATTTCACGAGCAAATGCATTCAAATAAGTTTGAAGAATATCATCAGCCTTCGTTTGAGTTAAACGGCGAATTGCCAAATTATAACGTTTGGTGAGTTTTGTTTTAATTTCTGACCATTTTTTATCTTTTAATTTAAGATTAATAACGTCATTTTTTACTCGCTCTTCCCAAAGTTTGTTAGCTTCCTCTTCGGTTTTCGGAAATGCTGCTTTTTCACGATCAATTTCAATTTGATCCTGGCCATTCAAATTAGGCTCTTTATCTAATAAAGACAACGCATAAGCATAACGTTCATAACGACGCTTCATCATTACATCATAAATATCAAAAGCAGCAGAAAGATCACCTTGATTTAACTGGTCATCCAACTTAGCGCCATATTTTTGACGAAGTTCATCTACATCAGATTGCAAAAAGGTGTTATGGCTAAAATCAATATTTTTGATATAACGATCAAAAATCTTCTCAGAAAAAGCATCATCCAATGAGATCTTTCGATAATGCGATTGGGTTAATCGAGTCGTTGCACGCTTAGTCGCCAACTGATTCTCTTCGCTTGCTGTTGGAATAGTGATATCGCTCAGTTTTAATTTAGGCTGCACAGCCAAAGCAGGCACAGAGCCGATTAACAATACCGATAACAATGCGCTAGTAATCACATTTTTTGAAATATTAGATCTCATAACCTTTCCCGAGTAGAATTAAATCATTATGCAAATAAACGATCTGCAGCTACGCTCATAACCAAACCGTTTTCAAGTTCAACACGTGCTGAGTCTTTTAGCACTTCCACTACTGTTGCTTTTTTCGCATGATCACCAGCTTTCACTTTCACCACAGAACCAACAGAAATTTGTGAAAAATCAACCGCACTTAATGAGGGCTTATTGAAATGTTTAGCATTTTTATTTGCAGGTTTACGTGGGCGTTGTTTTTGTTGTGCTTTTTTCGCTACAGCCTCAGCTTTACGTTTTTCGGCAACACGCGCTTTAGCATCTGCAAGCTGTTGAGCTGCATGGGCTACATGTTCAGCTTCTAACACGCCGGCTGGATTACCTTGTAAATCTACGCGCACTGCGCCTTCGCGACAGCCATGTAAATAACGCCAATTTGATGTGTATTGACGAAGAGCCTGACGCAACTGAGTTTTGCTTACACGCTCATCATCTTGTAATGCTTCCGCTAAATCTTGGAACAGACCAATTTTTAATGGTTTTGCTTCGCCTTCTAAAATAAAGCAAAGTGGGAATTTTTCAGCCAAATACGCAATAATATCTTTTGTATTGGTTAGTTTTTGTGAATTTACTTGCGCATCAGTGGTCTGAACGCCAGATTGAGAATCAGTCATGTTAGTTATCCTAGGGTAAATATAAACCGACCTAGTTTATCGCACTTTTTACAAAATTTACAATGAATCAAAACATTGTGAATAAATTTTGCACAAAAATAGTCAAGAACACTTCCCATATATACTTAAACAAGGCTAAAATGACCCGTTTTTAACAACCGAATAAAAGATAATCTTTCGTGCAAGAATCAAACCTCACACAAAAATCATTTCAAATTATAAAATGCGAAGAATGTGATGTTAGCGTAGAAACACCTTTAATATTAAATAAAGATGAACAAGCTGAATGTCCACGTTGTCATCACCATTTAGCGACAGGTGGGCGTTGGTCTGTTCATCGTTGTGCTATGGTTGCTTTATCGATCCTTATTTTGATGCCATTTGCCTTGGGTTATCCCCTATTAAGTCTTCATTTGTTAGGTGTAAAAATTGATGCATCTATTTGGGAAGGTATTTGGAAAATGTCAGTGGCAGGCTATGAATACACTGCCTTTATGGTGTTTATCTGTGCCGTTGTGATGCCAATTACCTTTGCAATTTTAGTCATCATGCTCTGGATTGCAAAAATTTTGCATATTAAACCACGTAGTGTTTTGCTTTTTTTAGGTTATATAAAACCTTGGGTTATGTTTGATGTTTATTTAGTTGCGCTAGGCGTGACGATGTTCAAGGTGCGTGAATATGCAACACTGGAAATTAATGTTTATTTAATTCCCTTTATTTTCACCGCACTTTTGACAACCTTACTTTTTATCAAATTAAACCTTAAAGCATTATGGAAAGAGTTTTATCCCGAAAATGAACCCGCTTATGATGCAAACAACATTGAATTATGTAATGCTTGTAACTATACATTTTCAAAAAACGGTATTCATTACGATAAAAAGAACAACCCACGATGTCCGCGCTGTTTATCGCCTGTTCATATTTCAGATAATATTAAGTTACAACGCACTTGGGCAAGTTTAATTGCAGGGATTATTATGCTTTTCCCAGCAAATTTATTACCCATATCAGGCATTTATTTAACAGGAGCACTCTCTGAAGATACATTAATATCTGGTGTAATTTCTTTTGTTAACATGGGCAGTTATTTTGTTGCTTTCGTGGTATTCTTTGCGAGTATTTTTGTCCCAATCAGTAAAGCGGCAATCTTACTTTACTTACTAAGTTGTGTTCATTTTAAATGGCAACATTCTATAAAATGGCAAATACGTTTATTGCATATTGTGCATTTCGTTGGGCGCTGGTCGATGCTAGATTTATTTGTATTAGCCTTAATGATGTCACTAGTAACTAGGGGTGAAATTATTAATTTTACCGTTGGTCCTGGCGCATTTTACTTCGGCGCTGCCGTATTTTGCAGCATGATTTCAACCTCACAATTTGATAGTCGATTAATTTGGAAAATTTATGACAGAGAAAAATAGTTCTTCAATGAAAGATCAACATACAGAAATTACAGCGGCAGTACGAAAAACTCGTCGTATTTCTCCATTTTGGTTACTTCCCTTTATTGCATTATGTATTGGGGCAATTTTATTCTTCCAAATTGTTAAGGAACGTGGCACAAGCATCACGATTACCTTTACCAATGGCTCTGGTATCGTTGCGGATAAAACACAAGTTCGCTACCAAGGTTTGCAAATTGGTGTGGTGAAAAAAGTAAATTTCACAGATAACATGCAAAAAGTGGAAGTTGTTGCCAATATCAATCCTGAAGCGTCAAGTATTTTACGTGAAAATACAAAATTCTGGCTTGTTCAACCAAATGTTTCACTTGCAGGAATTTCAGGTTTAGATTCTCTCGTATCAGGCAATTACATCACTCTTCAACCGGGTGATGGCGATCACGAAGACGAATTTATTGCGGAAGAACAAGGCCCCATTGCCCAAGTTTCGCCTGGAGATTTATTGATTCACTTAATTTCTGATGACTTAGGCTCAATTTCCATCGGTGCATCCGTCTATTTTAAAAAACTACCTGTAGGAAAAATTTACGATTACCGCATTAATAAAGACAATAAAGTGCAAATAGATGTGGTGATTGATAAAGCCTATGCACAGTTTGTGAAAAAAGATTCACGTTTTTGGAACATCAGTGGCATTAACGCTAACATTAGCCCATCAGGCTTAAATCTAAATGTAGAAAGTTTAAATGCGGTTGTACAAGGTGCTGTTTCTTTTGACTCTCCAGCTGATAGCCCAAAAGCAGATGAAAATAGTCATTTCACGCTCTATACCAATTTAAAAGCCGCAAAACGTGGCATTGAAGTCAACGTAAATATACCTGCATCTGCTGGTCTCGTTGCAGGACAGACCGAGGTTTATTCTCAAGATAATCCTATCGGGATTCTTTCTAAAATAAGTGCGGTTGAAAATAACGATGAAATTTTAGAAGGCAGTTTATTGATAGATCCAAACCAAGCCTCTTTATTTAAAGCGAATAGCAAAATTGTACTTCGCAATAAAAAAACGGATCTTGGTAATTTAGCAGATCCAAAAAAATTCTTTCGTGGCGAATATTTTGATGTCATTGCTGGAGATGGTGAAACTAAGCATCAATTTGATGTCATTAAAGAAAATGAGTTATTACTCAATGCACCTAATACATTAGTTTTAACACTCACCGCACCAGAAAATTATGGTGTAAGTGAAGGTCAAAATGTGTTTTATAACAACATGCCAATCGGACAAATTGTTTCACAAAAAGTGGATATAAATGGTGTGCAATTTAAGGCAGCAATTGCATCTGAATATCGCAATTTAATTCACGAAAACACACAATTTGTCGCAGCAACCAACTTTGATATCAGCGTTGGATTAGACGGATTGCGTTTTGAATCCGCGACACCAGAAAAATGGTTACAAGGTGGCGTACGAGTACTAACGAAACAAGGTCAGGGAAAAGCTAAAGATAGCTATCCGCTTTATCAAAATATCAGCAACGCTGAACATGGCATCATAGGAAATATTCTTACGCCAACGATAACCTTACACACCCAAACGTTACCAAGCATTGATAAAGGTTCTCTCGTACTATATCGTCAATTTGAGGTGGGAAAGATTTTAAATATTAAACCTAAAACTAATAGCTTTGATGTGGAGGTTTATATTTATCCTGCCTATCAACATTTGTTGACCGATAAAAGCCGATTTTGGGTAGAAAGTGCGGCGAAAATTGATATCACACCGAAAGGAATTAGCATTCAAGCTACGCCACTTGCGCGTTCATTAAAAGGTGCGATTAGCTTTGATAATAGTGGTTCGGGCAATAATCGAACACTTTACGCAAATGAAAGTTATGCAAAATCCATCGGGCTTGCCATCACCTTAACGGCAGATGATGCAACCAATCTTAGCAAAGGGATGAGTCTGCGCTATTTGGGTCTAGATGTGGGGCAAATTGACAGTATTCAGCTTGATGAAAAATCTAAACGCATCACTGCAAAAGCATTAATCAACCCTAATTATATGAATATGATTGCAAAAGAAGGTTCTAACTTTACGATTATCTCACCACAAATTTCAGCAGGTGGAGTAGATAACCTTGATAGCTTATTACAACCTTATATCGATATTGAAATTGGGAATGGTAAACCAAAAACGCAATTTAATTTATCTCAAACAGCTCCACAACGTAATAAATTTAGTAATGGTACGCCATTTATTTTAGAAACACGCGATGCAATGAATTTAAGTGAAGGATCACCAATTCTTTATCGAGGCGTAGAAGTGGGTACAGTGAAAAAATTTGAGCTTAACAGTCTTGGTGATCGCGTCTTAGTGCATATCGCAATCATGACGAAATATAGCCATCTTGTTCGACAAAATACAGAATTTTGGATTGCATCAGGCTATGACTTTACCTTAGGCTGGAAAGGTGCGGTATTTAATACGGGAAGTGTTCAACAGTTGCTAAAAGGTGGTATTTCTTTCTCTACACCATCAGAAAAAGAAATTCAACCACAGGCGCAGCCAAACAAACGTTTCTTGCTCCAGATAAAACGCCCAGAAGAAGTACAAACTTGGGGAAGCGGCGCGTTACCACAATAAATAAAAATGGATTAAACGGTAAAAGGTTTAATCCATTTTTATTATCGATTTAAATAATCCAATAAATTTTTCCACTGTAATTGCATATCTTTCACACCAAGTTCATACATTGCCTGCAATTTATTGGGATCTTTTTCAATACGCTTAATCTTCAAATCAACAGAAGGTCGAATAACAAAAATATCGCCTTTTTCTGCTAGCTTAATCACATTTTCAACTTGTCGATTATACATGGCATAACGCTGATTTACGGCATCTGCAAAATGTGGATAACGTCGATAAAACCATTTAGCAATCCAAGAAGTCATTGACTTAGATTTTCGATAATCTAAAGTGCGGGTAAGAATAACAATGATTTTATCGTATCCTAGCTTCTGTATTTGTTCGACAGGAATAGAATCCGCAATGGCACCATCCAAATAAGGAATGCCGTCTATCTCAACTGGCCTAGAAACATAAGGCATAGCGGAAGTGGCACGCAACACTTCCATTTGCGCCAAAGGATCTGTTAATTTGACATATTCCGCTTGAGCGGTTTGTAAATTAGTCACAGCTACATAAAAATCGATATCTGATTCTTTAAACGTTTTATTATCAAACACATCATATTTGAAAGGTACTTCATAAAAAGCAAAGTCTTTATTCACGATATTTCCAGTGCTCACCAAACTTTTAAAACTGATATAACGCTTATCTGATATAAATTTCTTGTTATAACGAATTGCCCGCCCTTTTTGCCTAGAAGGATAATTAACACCAAACAATGCACCTGCAGAAACAGAAATGATACCATCAACCCAAAAATCTTTATCTAAGAAGGTATCTAGTACTCCCGCGGTGTACATGCCTCGCATCGCTCCACCCTCTAACACTAAGCCAATTTTCATTGATTTTTTAACTTCTTCCATTTGAAAACAACACATAAAAATATTGCGTGCCATTTCTGAACACGCAATTATTTGAACAATCTGGATTAATCCCGTTTCCGACTCAGCAACCACCAAATCATCACGATAAATAGCAAACTTGGCATTAGCGCACCGAAAACAGCAGGCATGTTATAAACAACGCTCATTTGCCCGAAAATTTCATTTACTACATAGAACAAAAAGCCAAAACAGATGCCCGTTACAATTCTTGCCCCCGCCGTCACACTGCGTAGTGATCCAAAAATAAAAGATAATGCCAATAACATCATTACGCCAACAGATACAGGTTGGAAAATTTTTCGCCAGAATGTGAGTTCAAAACGACTCACATCTTGACCTGTTTCACGTAAAAATGAAATGTAATTATACAAACCTGAAATAGACAGTGATGTAGGACGTAAAGAAACAGCGCCTAATTTATCTGGCGTTAAATTTGTTTCCCATTTTTCCGATAAGCGATTACTTGTCGTGATTTCATCTTTGGTAATCATAGAATGGTTTACTTGACGTAAAGTCCATTTACTTTCATCTTCCGAATAACTTGCTTGGTTAGCATGTTTCAACTCCGTCAAATTACGATGCTGATCAAAAGTATAAATATAAATATCGTTTAATTTTGCGTCATCGGTAACACGTCTAACAAACACAAAATTATTACCATCTTTTGCCCAAACGCCATTTTTCATGGAAAGCATTGAACCACCAGAAAGCGCTCGAGCACGCATATCACGTGCGAACTGTTCTGTTTGCGGAATTCCCCACTCACCAATCACCATGGTTAATAAAACTAACGGTAATGCAGTTTTCATCACTGCCATACCAATTTTAAAACGAGAAAATCCAGCAGCTTGCATAACAACGAGTTCGCTTCGACTCGCAAGGTTGCCCAAAGCCATTAGCGCACCAAGCAATGCAGCCATAGGAAAGAAAGTTTCAATGTCTTTTGGAATGGTTAAGCCAGTAAAAGCCACCGCTTGCCAAATATCATAAGTGCCTTTACCTACGCTACGAAATTGTTCTACAAATTTGATAATGGCAGAGAGTCCAACCAATGTAAGCAAAGTGGCAAAAATTGAGCCGAGAATACTTTTTCCAATATAACGATCGAGGGTATTCATCATTTGCTTATCCTTTTCTACTGAATAAATGACGGAATTTATACATCGCAGCGCTATCCCAACCGTTTAACACGATACCAAGCAACAAAAAGCCAATATTAACAAGAGGCATAAAAATAGCAGCATCTAATTTTCCTGCTGCCCCCGCAGATTTAAAGGAACTTTGTAATAAAAAATAAATTAAATAGAGTAAAAGTGCGGGTAAAATTTTGGCAAATCTACCTTGTCGAGGATTTACACGACTTAACGGCACAGCAATTAACGCCATGAGTGGAACCGCAAGGATTAATGTAATACGCCAATGCAATTCAGATTTCGCAGAAGGAGAATCTAAACCGATAAGTTGAGACAATGTTAATTCCGCGACTTCATCATTCGTATTTTCTGTTTCCTGATGCCCTAAATAGGCTTGATATTCATCAAAATGCGTAATGCGGAAATCAGGAAAAAGAGACGTGCCTTCAACTCGTTGCGTATTTTGTAAATTCAGAATTTGATCGCCATTTGGCAGCGCTTTTAATTCGCCTTTTTCAGCAGTTACGACGGATGGTTTCGTTTGTCCTTTTGGCGCAGTTTGGAACAAATACACGTCATTAATTTGATTTCCTTTGATACTATCAATAAATAAAACAAAATTGTTGTTATTTGTTGACATAAACTGACCAGAAGAAAGTGCCCCCATTGTTGGATTCGCTTTGGCATCTTCTACGATTGCCGCTTGTTTTTGAATTGACCAAGGCGAAAGCCACAAGACGTTATAAGCAGCAAGTCCCGCAGTAATCAATGAAAGCATTAACGCCACACGCACTAAAACACGCTGTCCGACACCACAAGCACGCATCACCGTTATTTCACTTTCCGCATAAAGACGCCCAAAAGTGAGTAAAATCGCAATAAACAAACATAATGGCAACATTAATTGCGCCATAGCAGGCATGCCTAGCCCTAGCAAGGAAAATACCAAGTCAGCCGGCACTTTACCATTAGCCGCAGATCCCAGTACGCGCACTAACTGCTGAGAGAAAAATATCAGCAATAAAATGAACAAAATGGCGACTTGGCTCTTAAATACTTCTTTCGTTAAATATCGAATTAAAATCATCTTATTTCGTTTATTTTTCTAAATCTAAAACGGGGGAAAACTGGATAAAATCGGTCGCGTATGATACCTTATTTTCGCTGAATTAAACAGAAATTTAAGGACATCAAATGAAATATCAAGCAAAAAACACCGCACTTTCTCAAGCTGGTGATTGCATTGTTTTAGGCGTATATGAGAACAATGAATTTTCAAAAAGTTTCCATGAAATCGATCAATTAACCCAAGGCTATTTAAACGACTTAGTGAAATCAGGTGAGCTAACAGGCAAATTATCCCAAACCGTTTTACTTCGAGATCTTCAAGGTTTATCTGCTAAACGCGTATTAATCGTTGGCTGTGGCAAAAAAGGAGAACTCACGGAACGTCAATATAAACAAATCATCCAAGCTGTATTAAAAACGCTAAAAGAAACCAACACACGTGAAGTCGTTTCTTATTTAACTGAAATTGAATTAAAAGATCGCGATCTTTATTGGAATATTCGCTTTGCCATTGAAACGATTGAACACACCAATTATCAATTTGATCATTTCAAATCTCAAAAACCAGAAACCTCTGTTTTAGAATCTTTCATCTTCAATACGGATTGTGATCAAGCCCAACAAGCTATTTCTCACGCCAATGCGATTAGCTCAGGCATAAAAGCAGCACGCGACATCGCAAATATGCCACCAAATATTTGTAATCCTGCTTATCTTGCTGAACAAGCAAAAAATTTAGCAGAAAATTCTACCGCACTTTCGTTGAAAGTTGTGGATGAAGAAGAAATGTCAAAACTTGGAATGAATGCTTATCTTGCCGTCTCAAAAGGCTCTGAAAACCGTGCTTATATGTCTATTTTGACATTCAATAATGCACCAGATAAAAATGCCAAACCCATTGTACTTGTCGGCAAAGGATTAACCTTTGATGCAGGCGGTATTTCACTTAAACCTGCTGCTGACATGGATGAAATGAAATATGACATGTGTGGTGCAGCTTCTGTCTTCGGCACAATGAAAGCCATTGCACAGTTGAACTTGCCATTAAACGTTATTGGTGTTTTAGCAGGTTGTGAAAATCTGCCTGATGGCAATGCTTATCGCCCAGGCGATATTCTCACTACCATGAACGGTTTAACCGTAGAAGTGCTCAACACCGATGCGGAAGGTCGCTTAGTCCTTTGTGATGCCCTCACTTATGTTGAACGTTTTGAACCAGAACTCGTTATTGATGTTGCCACCTTGACAGGTGCTTGTGTGGTTGCCCTTGGTCAACACAATAGCGGCTTAGTTTCTACAGATAACGAGCTTGCCAATGCACTGCTCCAAGCGGCAACAGAAACCACAGACAAAGCGTGGCGTTTACCATTAAGCGAAGAATATCAAGAGCAACTGAAATCACCTTTCGCCGATCTTGCCAACATTGGCGGGCGCTGGGGTGGCGCAATTACTGCTGGTGCATTTTTGTCTAATTTCACGAAAAAATATCGCTGGGCACATTTAGACATTGCAGGTACGGCTTGGCTACAAGGCGCAAATAAAGGCGCAACTGGCCGCCCTGTTTCTTTATTAACACAATTTTTGATTAATCAGGTTAAATAAAATAGACATGAAAATAACCGCACTTTTGAAAAGTGCGGTTATTATTCATATTATTTCCCCGAACGATACGCCTTATCCATCGCCATAATCACCTCTCGTACCACTTTTTTCTGCTCTTGTGGCAAATTCAAGAACATTTGAAAAAGCGTCTGATCCTGATAACTTGCCGCACTTTCCCAAATATGCTTATTCGGTTCTTTTTTCTTTTCTAATTTTGCAACTTGATAGGCCTTTTCATCTGATACTAATTCTTGAATATCAATTTCTAACCATTTCGCTAAGGTTTGTAAGCGAGCAAGCGAAGGCAATCCCTCTCCTCTTAACCAGCGTGCGACAGCGTGCAAACCAATCGGCTTACCATAATGACGTAAGTTAAATTCACGCTCAATTACCGAGGCTTTTGGTTCATAGCCCTTCTCAATCAAGATCCGACGTAAATTTGTTGCAAATTTTTCTTTTTCATTCATATCTGCAACTTTAAACAGATCTTTTTGATTTACGAAAATCTTGATCAAAAATTACGTAACAATTATTATAATTACGCATTAAATTACGTTTAAAGTTACGTTAATTACGTTATGACCAAACAAATTAAATCAAAACAGCGTGTTTCGGATCACGGGGAAGTGTTTACTCGTGAGCAAGAAGTCAATGCGATGTTAGATCTTATTGAACAAAGACCGTTGCAAGATGAAGCAACTTATCTAGAACCGGCTTGTGGTGATGGGAATTTCTTAATTGCCATTTTGAAAAGAAAGTTGGCAAAGGTAGAAAAATTATACAAAAAGCATCAACGTAAATATGAATTTTATGCTATTCGTGCCCTGTATTGTCTTTATGGCATTGAATGCCTAGAAGATAACGTAGATGCTTGTCGAATGCGTTTATTTCACTATATGCAACAGCAATATGAACTACTTTATTCAGAAATAAACGAAAAATACTATGTCGTGTTAAAGCATATTTTAGAACTTAATATTGTTCACGGTGATGCACTTTCAATGACTTATGTCAAACCTAATGAGGATGGTGAATATGAAATGCTAACGTTTCCTCATTGGACTGCACAAGAAATGGGCTCTGGCTACTTGAAGTGGAAAATTAAACGCCATGATTTTACTTTCAAAAATTTAGTAGATCAGCGTGTTCAACCCTATCAATCACTTTCAAAACAAGAATTTAAAAGCTGCTATTTTCTGGACATTCAAAATGCAAAACTCATCGATAAACTATAACCCTGACGTGCTTTCTTGCTTGGCGAATTTATCAAATGATGAAGTGTTCACTTCGCCTGCACTTGCCAATCAAATGTTGGATTTATTGCCGCAAGAATTATTCCGTTCATCAAAAACAACATTTCTCGATCCTTCCACTAAATCAGGCGTGTTTTTACGAGAAATTGCCAAACGATTATTGGAAGGACTGAAAGACGAAATTCCCGATTTACAAAACCGAATCAACCATATTCTAACCAAACAAATTTTTGGCTTGGGTATCACCGAACTCACTGCTTTACTTGCCCGTCGCACGCTTTATTGCAGCCGTGAGGCCAATGGAAAATTTTCTGTTTGTGAGGGATTTAACGACCCGCAAGGCAATATTTTTTATTCTCCGCTAAAACACCAATGGGAAAATGGACGTTGCGTGAAGTGCGGTGCAAGCGAAAAAGTTTATGACCGTAGTGATGAATTAGAAAACCACGCCTATTCCTTTATTCATCAAGATTTAGCCAATATCAATGAGAAATTACCCGTGAAATTTGATGTCATTATCGGCAATCCGCCGTATCAGTTGAGTGATGGTGGTGCACAAGCCAGTGCCAAACCGATTTATGATCAATTTGTGCAACAAGCCATTAAATTACAGCCGAAATACCTTTCGATGATTATTCCGGCAAGATGGTTTACCGGTGGGAAAGGTTTAGATGATTTTCGTGATCAAATGCTCAACGACCGACGAATTTCAGAAATTCATGATTTTCCAAATTCAAGTGATTGCTTCACTGGTGTAGAAATTAAAGGAGGGGTTTGTTATTTCCTTTGGGAAGAACAACACAACGATGATTGCTTAATTGCGACCCACGAAAAAAATTCGCAAATTTCTGAAATGAAACGACCGCTTAAAGAAGAGGGATTAGATTTTTTAATTCGTTATAACAGTGCGGTTCACATTTTAAGGAAAGTAAAAGAAAAAGAAGAAAAAAGTTTTAGTGATTTAATTAGCGGAAGAAAACCATTTGGGTTAGCAACAAATTTTAAAGGAAATTCTGTACCTTATAAATCATCAGCTCATAATGTAAAACTTTATCAAAATAAAGGTACTGGTTATGTAAAACAAGAAGATATCCCTGTTAATAAGCAATGGATTCATGCTCATAAAGTTATAGCACCTTATGCCGTGGGCTCTGGAGATAGTAAAACTGATTGGGTAAAACCGATTTATGCCGAACCCAATACCGCTTGCACGGAAACTTATCTTGTTATGGGACCATTTGAAGATAAGCAAACTTGTGAAAATGTAATGAGTTACATTAATACGCGTTTTTTCCATTTTATGCTTACGCTCAAGAAAAATACCCAACATACCACTAAAAAAGTCTATGAACTTGTTCCAATGCAAGACTTCTCTAAACCATGGACAGACAAAGAACTCTATGAAAAATATCAATTAACGCAAGCAGAAATTGAATATATTGAATCAATGGTTCGCCCGATGACAAATGAATAACACTCAAGATCCCCCTCTTTAGAAAAGAGGGGTTAGGGGAGATTTGATTGCGATCTTAATTTCTCATGAGCTTCGTTTTCACTCCTGCCAAATCTCCCCCTGCCCCTCTTTGCTAAAGAGGGAAGTTTTTGAGCAAAATTTATATTTTATATGCCTATAATATCACAAAGGAAAAACAATGAGCTATCTTTCACCGCTACGTCGCCCGAGAATTTATGCCTACGCTGACACCCGTTATCCCGATTGCCTAAAAGTTGGTTACACCACAAGAACCGTAACGGAACGCTTAAAAGAACAATATCCTGTTGCGTTACCTTCTCAAAGCTACCGAGTTGAACTAGACGAAGAGGCAATTCGCGAAGATGGCTCATTTTTTACTGATCACGAAGTGCATCAGGTTTTGCTGAAACATGGCGTAGAACGTCTTGATGGAGAATGGTTTAAATGTGATTTAAAAGCAGTACAAGCGGCATTATTGGAAGTAAAAACGGGCGTAGTGCAGAAACGCCAAACGATTTTTAACTTCGGCATGCGACCTGAACAGCAAAGTGCGGTAGAAAAAGCGGTTGATTATTTCCAAAATTTTGCAAACGACCCACTTAATCAAGATAAAATTCCCCATTTTCTTTGGAATGCCAAAATGCGTTTTGGGAAAACCTTTGCAGCGTACCAATTAGCAAAAAGAATGGGGTGGAAGAAAGTGTTAGTACTAACGTTTAAACCTGCAGTACAAAACGCGTGGCAAGAAGATTTACAAAATCACCTTGATTTCCAAGATTGGGCGTTCGTGACGGTAGAAAAAGATTGGCAAATGAATGCGAATTTTCCGCAGGTTTGTTTTGGTTCGTTCCAAGATTATTTGGGCAAAAGCAAAGCGGGTGGGATTAAGCTCAAAAATGAATGGGTACACGCTATCAATTGGGACTGTGTGATTTTTGATGAATATCACTATGGGGCGTGGCGAGACAAGGCGAAAGATCTCTTTGCCGATAACGATTGGGAAAAAGAGCAATCCAAGCAACAGCAAGCCGAAGCGCTCGAAATGGAGCTTGATTCGCTCAACTACTTTGATGAGGAATTGTTGCCAATTACCACAGATCATTACCTTTATTTATCGGGTACGCCATTCCGTGCCATCAATTCGGGCGAGTTTATTGAAGAGCAAATTTTCAACTGGACGTATTCCGATGAACAAAAAGCCAAAAATGCGTGGGAGGGTGAAAATAACCCTTATTTAGCCTTGCCGAAAATGGTGATGCTGACTTACCAATTACCCGATGAAATTCGTGAAGTTGCCTTAAAAGGAGAGTTTGCTGAGTTTGATTTAAACGTATTTTTCTCTGCTACAGATGAAGGAGAAAAAGCGAAATTTAAATACCAAAATGAAGTGCAAAAATGGTTAGATCTCATTCGTGGGCAGCTACTTTCTACTACGGTAGATAATCTCAAAATGGGCGCAGAACGCCCACCAATGCCATTTAGTGATGCCAATTTATTAGGCAGTTTGTTACACACACTTTGGTTCTTACCAAATGTGGCAAGCTGTTATGCAATGCGGAATTTATTAACTCAACCGCAAAATACGTTTTATCACAATTATCAAATTATTGTGGCGGCAGGTAATGAAGCAGGCATGGGGGCTGATGCATTAATTCCCGTGAAAAAGGCGATGCAAGATCCGCTTAAAACCAAAAGTATTACGCTTAGCTGTGGCAAATTAACGACAGGTGTATCCGTTGCACCTTGGGCAGGGATTTTTATGTTGCGAAACCTTACCAGCCCTGAAACCTATTTCCAAGCAGCTTTCCGTGTGCAAACTCCTTGGGTATTACGTGGACAAGATCCGAATAATCCCAATGCACAATGTATTCTAAAAGAGAATTGCTATGTGTTTGATTTCGCACCAGACCGAGCATTGCGACAGCTTGCCTATTACAGCTGCCAACTGAATACGGAGAGCATTAACCCTGAGCGTAAAGTGGCAGAGTTTATTCAGTTCTTGCCTGTGTTGGCATATGATGGAAGTTCAATGCGACCAATTGATGCATCGGGCATTTTAGATATGGCGATGAGTGGCACAACGGCAACACTTTTGGCACGTCGTTGGGAAAGTGCGTTGTTGGTGAACGTGGACAATGACACACTTAGAAAACTGAAAAATAACGATCAGGCAATGAAAGCATTGATGAATATTGAAGGCTTCCGTCAGTTAAATTTAGATTTAGAAACCATCATCAATAAATCAGAAGCAGTTAAAAAAGCGAAAAAAGAGGCTGGAGATAATCCAACATCACAACAGAAAAAAGATATTTCGGAGGAAGAAAAAGCGGAGAAAAATTTGCGTAAACAGATTCAAGAAAAATTGATGAAGTTCGCCACCCGTATTCCGATTTTTATGTATTTGACCGATTACCGCGAATATATGTTAGAAGATGTGATCCGCCAACTAGATAGCGAATTATTTAAAAAGGTGACGGGCTTAACGCAAGCCGATTTTGATTTGTTAGTCAGCCTTAATTTGTTTAACAAAGGTTTGATGAACGATGCGGTGTTTAAATTCAAACGCTATGAAGATAGCAGTCTTGAATATACTGGTATTGTGAAACATCATCCAGAACAAATCGGCCTTTATGATACCACTGTGGATATTCGGGAATACCGAGGAGCGTATTAGTTTGAAAAACGGTGGATATATAGATTATTCACCGTTATCAATAACATTTAACAGTCAATAGGACGTGATATTCACATCACCGACACCGCTTTAATTTGAACATAGACATCTTGCCCAACAGCAAAACGCAGTTCATTTTGGGCCCATTTACTGATGCTTGCCCAAATCTTATGCCCTTCCACTAATACAGCAAGATCCACTCGAGAATCTTGTATCTCAATTTGTGCAACTTGGCCACGTAAAATATTACGAATGCTTGTTTGTTCTGGCTTTTGCAATGTGATAGAAACATCTGAACTATAAATACAAACTCGCACTCGCTCGCCTACATTCGCGGGCACTTGATGAATCCAAAGCGCTTGTTCGCCTAACGAAAGTGCGGTCATTTTATAAGGTGGATTATGCAAATGAACGGGCAAGGCAAGCACACTACTCTGTTCGCTTTCTCCTTTCCAAGGGACAAAAATAGCACTATTCCAAATTTTTTCTACGCTGTCATAGGCTTTCACAATGCCGTTTTCCATCAGCACAACGCGATCAGCTAAACGTAACAATTCGTCCAAGCTATGTGTAACATATAAAATCGGGATATTAATTTCTTTAGAAAGACGTTCCAAATATTGCATTAGCTCGCGTTTGCGGGGAACATCAAGGGCTGAAAGTGGTTCGTCCATCAGTAAAATGTCAGGCTCAGCCAACAATGCTCGACCGATTGCGACACGCTGCTTCTCACCACCAGAAAGCGTGAGCGGATAACGCTTTAATAAATGAGTAATACCGAGAAGATCCACAATATAGTTAAAATCATCTTGCGAGACATTTTTCATGCCATAGCGCAAATTACCTTTCACGGTATAGTGAGGAAATAAACGCGCATCTTGGAATACATAGCCAATTTTACGCAAGTGGGTCGGCAATGATTCCTGCGTTTCCATATCCACTAAAGTGCGGTCATTTAAACGGATGAATCCTTCGTCTGGTTGTATCAAGCCACTGACAAGATTAATCAGCGATGTTTTGCCTGAGCCAGACAAACCGAAAATAGCTGTCACACCTTGATCTGGCACTTGTATATTCGCTTGCAAGGCAAGTTGCCCGAGCTGTTTTTTCACATTAATCTGCAACATGTCCTTGTCCTAATTTTTTCTGCATTCGCTTGCTCAACCACTCTGACAATAGCAAAGAAATCAATGAAAGAATGATAGCAAATAAACATAAGCGAGCGGTTTGTTCTTCTGCTCCCGGTGTTTGAATAAAAGAATACATCGCAAGTGGAATCGTTTGAGTTTCGCCTGCAATGTTCGATACAAACGTAATGGTCGCGCCAAATTCCCCTAATGATCGCGCAAAACCAAGAACAAGCCCAGCTAAAACCCCCGGTAAAGAAAGCGGCAAGGTTATTGTAAAAAATACACGCCAAGCGGAAGCACCGAGTGTTTGCGCCGCTTGCTCCAATTTAATATCAATATTTTCTAAAGAAAGTCGAATCGCCCGAACAACCAATGGAAAAGCAACCACGGCAGAGGAAAGCACCGCCCCTTTCCAACTAAAACCAAAAGATAAGCCAAACCACTGATATAAATACTTACCAATGAAACCATTACGTCCCATTGCCACAAGCAATAGATAACCGATAACCACAGGTGGCAACACTAAAGGCAAATGAATTACGCCAGTAATCAGGGATTTTCCATAGAAGTTTTTACGCGCTAAGAGCCACGCCACAAAAATGGCTAACGGCAAACTCCAAAGCATAGAACTGACTGCAACACTCAGGCTTAAATTAATCGCTGAGATTTCCATTGGAGTCAGATTGAAAAATGAAAAAAATTGGGTAAGCAAAATGAATCCTTATCTAAATAGCCTCTCTTTAAATCCCTTGTTTATGGGAATATCCCACATTGATGAGAGGTAAGATGCTCTATAATAACAAAAGGGCAGAAATATCCGCCCTTCATGACTATTAAGATTCTATCTTATTTTGCAGAGAAACCATACCCTACAAGCACTTTCTTCGCAGCATCTGATTCTAAATATTTCAAGAAATCGCGAGAATCCGCATTATCATGACCTTTTACAATAGAAACAGGATAAACAACTGGTTTATGGCTATCCGCAGGGAACACTGCAACAGTTTTAACTTGTTGGCTAACTTTTGCATCAGTGCTGTACACAATACCGTAAGGTGCTTCTGCACGTTCAACTAAAGCTAATGCGCCACGAACATCTTTAGCACGCGCTAAACGATCTTGCACTTTATCCCATAAATTTAATTTGGTTAATGCTTCTTCTGCATATTGACCTGCTGGTACGTGCGCAGGATCGCCAACAGATAAATAGCTATCTTTTAATGCATTGATCCATTCACCTTTAGCAATATCCACAGAATTTACCGCACTTTTTGCTGGTGCGATTAATACTAAATCATTGCCCACTAAAACTTTTTCGGTTTCTTTTACGGTTAAATCTTTTTCAGAAAGATATTTCATCCATTTATTGCTTGCAGAAACAAAAATATCTGCTGGCGCGCCTTCTTCAACTTGTTTTGCTAAAGTTGAAGAAGAAGCGAAAGAAAATACCACTTCATTTTTCGGATTTTGTTTTGCGTAATCTTTTGCAACTTGTTGTAAAGCATCTGTCATTGAAGCAGCTGCAAATACAGTCACTTTAGCGGATGCTGCAAAAGAAAAGCCTAATCCTGCGATTAAAAGTGCGGTTGAAATTTTAGTTAATTTTTTCATGAATCATCTCCTATGGTAGAACGTTATTTACTTTATTATATATCAATGAAAGTATATAAAGAAAGTGTGAAACACAAAAAAGAACTACCCATTTTTAGTAAAAAACCTATTAAACAATAGGATGATTTTGCTTTTAAAAGATCGTTATAACAAATCTTAAGATTAGTTCCAGAAGAAATTTTATCTCATTCTATTTTTCCAGTAGAATACTCGAATCATCACTGGGGAGAACCAAAATGAAAAACACCGAAATTTTACTCACCATTAAACTTCAACAAGCACTTTTTATCGATCCAAAACGAGTGCGTTTACTCAAAGAAATTCAACAATGCGGTTCGATTAATCAAGCAGCGAAAAATGCAAAAGTGAGCTATAAAAGTGCGTGGGATCATTTAGAAGCCATGAATAAAATCAGTCCTCGCCCATTGCTTGAACGAAATACAGGTGGAAAAAATGGCGGAGGTACGGCGCTGACCACTTATGCCGAGCGCTTATTACAGCTTTATGATTTATTAGAACGTACGCAAGAACACGCTTTTCATATCCTACAAGATGAATCCGTTCCGTTAGATAGTTTGCTAACGGCAACCGCACGTTTTTCTTTACAAAGTAGCGCACGCAATCAATTTTTTGGACGAGTGGCACAACAAAGAATCATTGACTCTCGTTGTGTTGTGGATGTGAATGTGCAAGGATTACCAACGCCGTTGCAAGTTTCTATTACCACAAAAAGCTCGGCTCGTTTGAAACTCATTACGGAAAAAGAAGTGATGCTGATGTTCAAAGCGCCGTGGGTAAAAATTAGTGAAAAACCACTGGATAATCAATCTAATCAGTTCCCTGTAAATATCAAATCACTAAATGAAGAAGAAGCTATCCTTCAATTTGCTGAAAACGATATTGAATTTTGTGCCACAGTCCACCAGCCGAATCAATGGCAAATCGGGCAACAGGTTTGGATTCACATTGATCAAGAGCAAATTATTTTAGCAACGCTAGGTTAATCCCAAAGTGCGGTAAATATTGGAAGAACATTTTAATCTCATAAAAAAACAGGCTTGATGCCTGTTTTTTCTTATCAAATAAAACCCAAAACTAATTAGAAAGATTTTTTACAATCAGCGTAATGCCATCCACACGTTCAACTTCAATCAATGCACCAACCGTGAGATTATCGCCCTGAATACGCCAAGTTGTATCTCCAAAAGCGCCTCGACCAATTCCATTCGCTCCAACTTCCTGAACAATGCCTTGTTTACCAAGTAAAGCATGATCGCGTTGATTTAATGTTGAATGAGATTGATCATGACGATCTTTACCATGTTGATATTTCCACCAAATCACAGAAAGTATACAAGCTAATAGCGCGTAAAAAATAGCAAGTGAGGCAAGGGAAAGGTTTGGAAAAAGAAATTGTACAAATGCCGTCACTAAAGCCGCTAATCCCCACCATAGCAAAAATATCCCAGGTGTAAGCACTTCACCAATAAGCAAAATAAAGCCTAAAATCAGCCAATGCCAAAGCGTCCAATTTATTAACCAATCCGCCATAGATTCTCCTATTCATTGTAAGGGCTTTTTATTACAAAAGTACGGCGATAAACGATTAAAAAAATCACCGCACTTTATCTAAATTAAGATTTTTTATCGCCCTTTAATAACTCCGCAATACCTGCAACAGAACCAATTAAATTGCCAGCTTCTAATGGCATAAGCACGACTTTACTGTTTCCTGAACTACCGATTTCTTTCAATGCTTCTGTGTATTTTTGTGCAATAAAGTAGTTAATCGCTTTGGTATCACCGCTGGTAATTGCTTCTGATACCATCTGCGTTGCTTTTGCTTCAGCTTCCGCGGCACGTTCTCGAGCTTCAGCTTGTAAAAAGGCTTCTTGTCGCTCCCCTTCTGCTTTTAGAATTCTAGCTTGTTTTTCACCTTCAGCACGAAGAATCTGAGCTTGACGAATCCCCTCAGCCTCTAATACTTCAGCACGTTTATTTCGTTCCGCTTTCATTTGAGCATTCATAGAATCAATCAATTCACGAGGCGGACGAACATCACGAATTTCAATACGCGTTACTTTAATCCCCCATGGATTTGTCGCTTCATCCACAATAGCCAATAATCGACTATTAATAGAATCACGTTGGGAAAGCATTTCATCAAGCTCCATCGAGCCAAGCACGGTTCGAATATTTGTCATGGTTAAATTGATGATAGCTTGTTCCAAATGGTTTACTTCATAAGCCGCACTTCGGGCATCAATCACTTGGACAAAACAAACCGCGTCAATAGAAACATTGGCGTTATCTTTAGAAATCACTTCTTGGGAAGGAATGTCTAAAACTTGTTCCATCATATTAATTTTACGGCCAATACGATCAACAAAAGGCACCACTAAATTTAGCCCAGGCATTAACGTTCTTGTGTAACGACCGAAACGTTCGATTGTCCAGTTATAGCCTTGTGGTACGGTTTTCACTGTAGAAAACAAAATTAATGCGACTAATATCACAAAAATTAATGTAGAAATAGCGAATCCATCAAGCATATTTTTCTCCTTTATTAGGGTAGATTTAATGAAAAAAGTCTATCAAATCCACCCATACTTTTATAGCCTATTTTATATAATATTAAGGCAATTTTGCCACTACTGCATAGCCTTCAATTAAGCCTTCCACTTCATAAGAAGCACCTGCGGTAATGAAAGCTGACTCACCTTGTTTCAAAGAAAGTGCGGTCGTTTCTGAACGTAAATTTAACTGGCCCTTCATCACCAATAAAATACTCGCACTTTGTGCTTTTAAATGATGCGTTTCACCACATTCATATTGAATATTTTGCAAAGCGAAATCTTGTGCAGGCGTAGCATAAGTAAATATGCGTGCGTCTTGAGGTGCTGACGGGATAATTTTAGGCTCCACTTCACGACAATCGACAATTTTAAGCAATTCTGGAATATTCACATATTTAGGCGTTAAACCACCGCGAATCACATTATCTGAACAAGCCATCAGTTCAATATTTTGCCCGCGTAAATAAGCGTGCGGAATGCCAGCATATTGGTAAATTCCCTCGCCTTTTTTGAGGTGCACAATATTAAACAAATAGAAACAAATTAAACCTGCATCTAATTTATCTAAAGAAATATTCATTGCATCAATGGTATAAAGCACCCAATAATCTGGATTAGTTAAATCCAGATTATTAGCCTCATAAGCAGTTTGATTTTCCAACAGAATTGGGGAAAGCCATTGGTGTAGCTGAGCTTGTTCTGCTTGCATAATATCGGCATAGAAAGCATGTAAATCTTGTTCATGCAATTTTTTTGCAAGCGGGACTAAAGATGATCGTGCCTCTAAAGTTTCGATAATGTCCGATTTATTTTTAAAACCATGCAACAACCAGAAATCAGATAAAGCAATCATCATTTCAGGTTTATGATTGTTATCTTTATAAGTTCGTGTTGATGCTTTTAAATCAATGCCTTTCGCATTTTCTTCCGCAAAGCCTATTTCAGCTTGCGTTTTTGTTGGATGAAGTTGAATGGAAAGAGGTTGGGCGACATCAAGAATTTTTAATAAATAGGGTAATTCATCACCAAAACTTGCTCGGCTTTGTGCGCCAAGTGCGGTAGGATTTTTCTGTAAAAATTCAGTAAGTAATACATTTTTACCATCGACTTCAATGCTTGAAGGCGCAGAATGATGTGCGCCTAACCACCATTCAGCATAATATTGATTTTCTTCTGCAGGAATATTCAGTAATTGAGGAATATATTGATGCCCTCCCCATACGTAATTTTGGAGTGAGCCTGTAAGTTTATAGATCATTTTTAATTTTTCCGTTGAATCCTATCTACACCACAGTTTTATTTACATAAATAAAAAATCCGCACAAAGGCGGACTTTTTTATCGTAAAGAAATTATTTAGTTAAGCTTAATACCACTGACTCTCCAGCAACGACTTCACCTGATTTTTTCACGATGCAAGAAATTTCATCCATATTAGAAATAACAACTGGCGTTAACACAGATTTTGCTTTTGATTCTAATAAAGGAAGATCAAATTCAATCACGGTGTCACCGCGTTTAACAGATTGACCTTCTTGCGCAATACGAGTAAAGCCTTCACCTTTTAGCTCAACGGTATCAATACCAAAGTGTACAAATAATTCTACACCTTCTTTTGATTCCATTGAGAAAGCATGATTGGTTTCAAAAATTTTACCAATCACACCATCCACTGGCGCAACGATTTTGTTACCGGTAGGACGAATAGCAACACCATCACCCACGATTTTTTCAGAGAAAACTACATCAGGAACATCTTCAATATTTACAATCTCACCAGAGATAGGTGCATAAATTTCAACTTCCACAGATTTGTTTTCTTTTGAACCGAATAACTTGTCAAATAAGCCCATTTTAATCTCCTATCAATTCATAGATGGCTGTTATTTTAACGTAAAATCAAACAATTTTGTTTAATTTAATGCATTTTCCGCCAAAAATTCTTCGATTAACTGCTCAATTTCCGAAGCGGTCGGTTTTTGTAATGCGGCATTAGCAAGGGCTTTTGCATCTTGAAAATTCACATTACGGATTAATTTTTTAATTCGAGGTACGGAAATAGCACTCATACTAAATTCATCTAATCCCATACCAAGTAACAATAAGGTTGCACGTTCATCACCGGCTAATTCACCGCACATTCCCGTCCATTTGCCCTCTGCATGAGAAGCGTCAATTACTTGTTTGATTAAACCAAGCACAGATGGCTGCATCGGATTATAAAGATGTGAAATTAACTCATTGCCTCGATCCACAGCCAAAGTATATTGAGTTAAATCGTTAGTACCGATACTGAAGAAATCTACTTCTTTTGCTAAGAATTTTGCATTTACAGCGGCGGATGGCGTTTCAACCATTACCCCCACTTGGATATGCTCATCAAAAGCTTTGCCTTCTGCACGTAACTCCGCTTTTAATGTTTCAATAACCGCTTTTAATTCTCGAACTTCTTCTACGGAAATAATCATCGGGAACATCACCGCCAATTTACCAAATGCTGAAGCACGCAACACTGCGCGTAATTGTGCATTTAGAATTTCACGACGATCTAACGCAATGCGAATCGCACGCCATCCCAAGAATGGATTCATTTCTTTTGGTAAATCTAAATATGGAAGCTCTTTATCACCACCAATATCCATAGTACGAAGCACGGTTAAACGCCCGTTCATTGATTCTACGACTTCTTTGTAGGCGATGAATTGCTCTTCTTCTGTCGGAAGCTGTTCACGATCCATAAATAAGAATTCAGTTCGGTATAAACCAATACCTTCTGCGCCATTGCGATCTGCCCCTTCACAATCACGGATTGTCCCGATATTCGCAACAACATCAACCTTATGCCCATCCAATGTGATTGCGGGAAGATCTTTTAATTTAGCTAACTCTGCTTTTTCCTGAGAAATTTTAGCTTCAAGTGTTTTTAATTCATCAATCTGAGATTGTGCTGGATTAATATAAACTTGATTATTTATCGCATCTAAAATTAAGTAATCACCTGTATTAACTAATTCAGTCACATTATTTGTGCCTACAATCGCCGGTAATTCTAAAGAACGCGCCATAATAGAAGTATGAGAGGTTCTACCACCAATATCAGTGACAACCCCTAATACTTTTTCAAGATTAAGTTGAGCAGTTTCTGATGGAGTCAGATCATAAGCGACAAGAATTGATTCTTCTTGAATATCGCCAAGATCGACTATGTACATGCCCAAAATATTTTTAATTAAACGGTTACCAATATCACGAATATCACCCGCACGCTCTTTCAAATATTCATCATCGATCTCCGACAACATTGTGACTTGTTGATCAATAATTTTGCTCGCTGCAACTGCGGCATTGACTTTATTTGAACGAAGATAATCAAGAATTTCTTCTTCTAATTCTTCATCCTCAAGAATCATCAAGTGGCCTTCAAAGATTGCGGCTTTTTCTTCGCCTAAAGAAATTAATGCACGCTCTCTGATTGAATTAAGTTGTTCCACCGCCAATGCACGACCTTCATAAAATCGAGCAATTTCTTCGTCAATTTGATCATCAGTAATTTTTTGCGTATCAAGAACAATCTTTTCTTCTTTAAGAACAAGTGCCTTACCAAAGGCAATACCTGGGGATGCGAGAATGCCAGAAATCATAGATACCTTCCGAAATAATTAAAAAAGGATAGATAAACAATAGCCATAAAATTTCTCAATTTTATGGCTAAGTCAGTATTATTCTAAGGTTGGAATTAAAGCAACTAAATGGTCTACAGCCTGTTGCTCATCTTCACCTTCTGCAGAAATGGTAATCACTGTTCCCTGTGTTAACCCTAATGTTTGTAGCTTAAACAAACTTTTTGCACTTGCGCTCTTACCAGCAGACGTTACTGTGATATCAGAAGAAAATGCTTTCGCTTCTTTCACAAATTGTGCTGCTGGACGAGTGTGTAAACCGTTTGGCGCGGTGATTTCAACATCTTTTGAGTACATAATGCTACCTCTACTAATTAATGGTTAAAAAATAAAAAACTAGGAAGTTGCCCTAGTATCCTTTTTCAAAGCAAAATAATCAAGAATAAACACTAAAAAGCTTGAATTAAATCATAAAAAAAAGATAAATAGTTTATTTATTACACATAGTGCGCAATCGTTAAACTGCTGAAAAATGACGCTGTGATTTTGTTTCACTTAAACTTTCAATTAATCGATGATAATTATCATAACGAACAGGCGAAATTTTTCCTTGCTCGACGGCTTCACGCAACGCACACCCAGGATCGCTCAAATGTTTACAATCACGGAATTTACAGGTTCCCAAAACATATTGAAATTCTCGATACCCTTTTGTGATTTGCTCGGCATCTAAATGCCAAAGCCCAAATTCTCTAATTCCTGGCGAATCAATTAAATTACCGCCTTGTGGCAAATGATAAAGACGCGATGATGTCGTCGTATGTTGCCCTAGCCCTGATGTTTCGCTCACATCCCCTACTTGAGCGTTTACGCTAGGCAAAATATGATTAATTAAACTCGATTTACCGACACCAGATTGCCCAACAAAAATCGCCGTGCCTTGTGCCAAAAGTGCGGTTAATTTTTCCATATTTTCACCGCTCTTTGCTGAAATCATTAAAATTTCATACCCAATATCTTGGTAAATTTTAAGTTGTTCTTCAATTTCTTGACGCTGTTCTTGCGCCAATAAATCCACTTTATTCAAAACGATGAGAGGCGTGATTCCCGCAATCTCACACACAACAAGATAACGATCGATAATATTTAAGGAAAGCGTTGGCAATACTGCTGATACAATAATAATACGATCAACATTCGCCGCAATGGGTTTCAAACCATCATAATAATCTGGACGGGAAATTTCATTTTCTCGGGGATGGATAGCCTCAATCACGCCGCTCACACCTTGTAATTGTTCATTGCCTTTACGCCAAACAACTTTATCTCCTACCACCAAACTCGACAAGGCACGACGCAAATTACAACGATAAATTTCGCCTTGTTCATTTTCGACATCAGCATGAATCGAATAACGCGTGACCACAACACCTTCTTGTGATTCGCCAAGCATTTCATCTGACCATTCAATCTCTTTTTTCTTATGACGATGTAATGTTTTCGCATTATTCGATTGAATTCTTCTGGTTTGGTTTTGAGTTAATTTACGTTTAGCCATAAAAGTGCGGTCGTTTTTTCCCTTGTTTTTGGTAAAATGAAAAAAATTTTTGCATAGGATACCTGATATTATGCCATTCGATAAACAAAATCTTATTTGGATTGATTTAGAAATGACCGGTTTAGATCCGGAAAAAGAACGTATTATTGAAATTGCGACTATTGTGACAGATAAAAATTTGAATATTTTGGCAGAGGGCCCGGTATTAGCTGTTCATCAATCTGATGAATTACTCAATAAAATGAATTATTGGTGCCAAAAAACACATAGTGAAAATGGTTTAATTGAACGCGTAAAAACCAGCAAACTCACCGAACGTGCAGCAGAATTACAAACCTTAGACTTTTTAAAAAAATGGGTTCCAAAAGGTGCGTCGCCAATTTGCGGTAACAGCATTGCCCAAGATAAGCGCTTCTTAGTGAAATATATGCCTGATTTAGCCGATTATTTTCATTATCGTCATTTAGACGTGAGCACATTAAAAGAACTTGCAGCACGTTGGAAACCTGAAATTTTAGAAGGCTTTAAAAAAGAGAATACACATTTGGCGCTAGATGACATTCGAGAATCGATTAAAGAGCTGGCTTATTATCGCGAACATTTCATGAAATTAGATTGACGAAAACTTCAACAAAAAATTTCTTTTTATGAAATTGCCCTTGCAAGCCCTAAAAATATTTGTATAATGCGGGCTCATTCACTGATGTGAACTGCGGGAATAGCTCAGTTGGTAGAGCACAACCTTGCCAAGGTTGGGGTCGCGAGTTCGAGCCTCGTTTCCCGCTCCAATTTCACATTATAAAAGTATTATTGCGGGAATAGCTCAGTTGGTAGAGCACGACCTTGCCAAGGTCGGGGTCGCGAGTTCGAGCCTCGTTTCCCGCTCCAAATTTCAATCCCTAACCAAAAGGTTGGGGATTTTTTCTATCTACAAAAATAGATTACCAAAATGTTAAAAGTGCGGTGAATTTTCTCAAAAAATAAAGGCTTGTGATTTAATAACACAAGCCTTTATTTTTATGCTTTCTTCAACCGTTTTGCGCGACGTTTCATTCTTCTTACCCAACGAGTAATTCGCCATGCACGCGTAATTGAATATACATAAAGGAAAAATAAAATGAAAAAGCCGACAAACATCGCCCACTCATTCACATAATAAACTTCCCCTAAAATACCGATAGTTGCACAAACTGCAGAAACAAACGTAATCAATAAAAAGGCTTGTCTTGATGTCAAACCCGCTCTCACCATTAAATGATGAACATGTAAACGATCTGGGCGGAATGGGCTTTTACCTTTACGTACACGGCGATAAATAATCGCAACCATATCAATCAAAGGAATCGCAATAATCCAAAGTGCGGTTACTGGATTCATCGGATGCCCTTTTCCTTGCGTACTCAATAACAAAATCCAAATAATGGTAAAACCAATTAATGTACTCCCCGCATCCCCCATAAACACCTTATATTTCGGTCCAAATGGAATCCCTAGATTTAGCATCAAATAAGGTAAAATTGATACGATTAAAGCAAAACTCCAATGCGCCATATCCATTTGCCCATCTCGATACATCAAGAAACCAATCGCGGCAAAAGAAACGCAAGAAAGCCCACCGAGCAATCCATCAATACCATCAATCATATTAAAGGCATTAATAATCGCAATAGTGGCAAAGACGGTAATAATCAAACCAATTGAACCAAGCGTTAACTGGAAAGGCCCTAAAATTTGACCTAGATGATCAAGATAAACATTCCCAAGATCGATCATTAAAATCGCCAGTATTGCTTGAATCCCTGCTCTTAAGAAAGGACTGATATCAAATCGATCATCTAAAATCCCAATCGCCAATAAAACAAAAATACTGAACAAATAGAGATACGGCAATCGAAGTTGATCCCATTCCATCAGGTAATAGCAAAGATTTCCAACAAAAAGCGATACGCCACCGATTAGCGGAATTGCGCCTTGATGACGTTTCCGATAGTTTGGCTTATCAACTAATCCAATCCAATTGGCAACTGGTCGCATCACAATCAATGTTAAAAATGCGCCAAGAAAAGTAACAAAAATACTCAGCATAGTGTGACCCTAAAATTTTTTTGTAAAGGATAACATAAGGCAAATTTACCTAGAAATATATTTTTATAAAAAGGACTATCCAATATTTCGATACAGCACGTTACGTAATATTTCTCTTTGTTGAGAATCCAGAGCTTGTCCAAATTGGTTCGTCAAAATAAAAAAGTCTTCTGCTTTCTCGCCCACTGTGGTAATTTTCGCATTCAATAAATTGAGATTTAGCTCACTAAAAATCTGGCTCACTTGTGCTAATAAACCTGGTTTATCTAACGCAACCAGTTCCATTTCAGTATGCTCTTTTTTGTTTTCGTGTAAAAAACGCACGTCGGTTTGTACAGTAAAATGTTGAAGCTGGCGATTAGGCGTAATAGAAAGTGCGGGTAATTTTTCACTTTGAAGGGCTAATGTTAGAGCTTGCTCTAGTTCTCGGCGACGATCAAATTCCACTAATTCACCGTTAAGTTCCGTGATGATAAAGCTATCAAAAACATAACCATCTTGTGCTGTAATAATCTGTGCATCATGGATACTGAATTTTTTTGCTCCAATGGTACTCACCACTTTATTAAATAAGTGCGGTTGATCTTGGCAATAAATAAACACTTCCGTGCCGCCAAGTGAAAAGCGATTACTAATTTTCACTAATAATGCCTCAGCGAAATCCACCAACAAACTTGTATGCCACGCGATTTGTTTTGGCGTATTACGCACAAAATAATCTTCAGGACAACGAGCCCATAATTGCTCAATAAAGATTGGTGCAATATCTGAATAATCATGCGTTAAAATTTGTTGTGCAAGTTTTCGGTTTTCTGCCGATTTTTCTGAATAATTAAGCAATTCTTTCATGCCTTGTGCAAATTGCTGTTCAGTAAATTCATATAAAGAGGCAAAAAGCGAACGTTTCCAGCTATTCCATAAATTGCTGTTAGTTGCGCAAATATCCGCCACCGTTAAACAGGTCAGATAATCTAATCGAACTTGATTTTGCACGGCTTCCGCAAAATTCATGACGACTTCAGGATCATGAATATCACGGCGTTGCGCCGTAATTGACATCAGCAAATGGGATTTTACGAGCCAAGCAAGGGTATCAATTTCTCGACGATCTAAACCATGTAATTGCGCAAAGTCTGCCACATCTTCTGCGCCAAGCTCTGCGTGATCACCGCCCCGCCCTTTTGCAATATCGTGGAATAACACCGCAATATAAAGTAAAGTGCGGTCAGAAAGTTGGCTAAAAATTCGATGAGCAATGGGATGTTCTTGCGCACTTTCCTGTGATAGAAAACTTTCTAATTTCAACATCACTCGCAATGTATGCTCATCCACCGTATAAATATGAAATAAATCAAATTGCATTAAGCCCTCAATGGCTTGCCATTGCGGAAGATACGCCGTTAATACGCCATATTGGTGCATCGGAATAAACGCACGCTTAATCGCATTAGGTTGATTAAACAAACGTAGAAATTTTTCTCGAGCTGCAGGAATTTCGCATAATTTTTGTGATAATTGATCTAAGGAAATTTGTAATTGGCGCAAAGTATCAGAATGAATATTGGCCTGTTCGTACTGCGTTAAATAAAAGAATAGATCTAAAATTCGCGCTGGTTTTTCTTGAAAAACACGGCTATTACGCAAACATAAGCATTGATTAATCAGTTGGAAATCATCGTCTAACTGATGAATCACGCTATCCTGATTTGATGAAAGCACATTTTCTCGATAATGCTGAATCAGCAAATTACTAATAAGCGAAATTCGGTGTAATGCTTGGAAAAAACATTTCATCATTTTTTCCACAGCTTGATTGCCTTCCCCTCGAAACCCCAACAATTCACTGACTTTAATTTGACGATCAAACAACAGACGATTATCGTAACGTTTTAAAATCAAATGCAAAGCGAACCGCACTTTAAATAAAAATGCACGACTTTCTTGTAGTTGCTGATATTCTTGAGGATAAATAAAACCACTTTGTAAAATGGCCTCAAGGGTCAGCGCTCCCGAATGGCGCAACGCCACCCAATACAACAAATGCAAATCACGCAAACCACCAGGGCTGTACTTAATATCTGGCTCAAGGTTATAAGCTGTATTGTGATAACGCTGATAACGTTCTATTTGCTCTTGCACTTTAGCATTAAAAAAATCTTCTTTCGACCAAAAATTAGCATGTATTACCAATTCATTTAGCGCATCAAAGTGCGGTCGATTTCCAGCAAGAAATCTTGCTTCTAATAAATTGGTGGCAATCGTAATATCTTGTTTTCCTTCCGATTCGCATTGTTCTAAAGTTCTAACACTATTTCCTACCTCAAAGCCACAATCCCATAAAAATTGGATAAATTGGGTGATCTTTTCTTCAATTTCTAGGCTAGGTGTTTGCTTTACCAAAATTAAAAAATCGAGATCCGACAAAGGAAACATCTCACGCCGTCCATAACCGCCCACCGCAATTAAAGCAATCCCCTGTAGTTCACTTAATCCCATTTCCTGCCAAAGTTGAATCAATAAGGCATCATAAAAATCACTGCGATTTTCAATAAGCTCAAAAATGGAATAATGAGAAAAATTCTCAAGCTCAAATTGCTTAAGATTTTCTCGCTCAATTTTGACCGCACTTGGCGTTAAAGGAAAAGATAGTGTCGGAAAAAACAGCATATTAATTGCCTTTTGTTAAATCGAAGTCGCTTTATTATAAAGAAAAACAAAAAGGGCGTATATCTACGCCCTTATCCTATAATTTAATGTCAATTACACATTCACCATAATCCGCGAAATTCGACCTTCTGCAATTTCTTCATCGCGGATAGTCATCACTTCACAACCAGTTTCTGTGACAACAAGTTGATGTTCGTATTGTGCTGAATGGCTACGATCTTTGGTTTTTACTGTCCAACCATCACCCATAACGCGCACTTCTTTTTTGCCCGCATTAATCATTGGCTCAATCGTGAATACCATGCCTGGTTTTAAAATCACCCCTCCATCATCTGCGTAATAATGCAATACTTGAGGTTCGCAGTGAAATTCTGTACCAACACCATGTCCGCAATATTCACGCACAACGCTGAAAGTTTGGCTTTCTGTATATTTTTGCACAGCTTTACCTATTTCATTTAAACGAATACCTGGTTTTACTGTGCGCAATCCCACGTATAAGGCTTCTTGTGCCGCTTCCACTAATTTTTTACTACGAATATTCGTTTCGCCCCCCACGATATACATTTTTGAGTTATCACCAAAATAACCGTCTTTAATCACCGTGACATCAATATTCACAATATCGCCATTTTTAAGCACTTTATCGTCACTTGGAATACCGTGACATACAACTTCGTTAATGGAAATACAGGTAGCCTTTGGGAAACCATGATAATTCAAACACGCAGGGATAACCTTTTGTTCATTCACCATATATTCATGGCAAATTCGATCAAGTTCACCTGTAGTTACACCTGCTTTTACGTAAGGTTCAATCATCACCAGAACATCCGAAGCCAATTTGCAGGCCTCACGTAGTTTTACAATTTCTTTTTCTGTTCTAATTGGAATAGCCATTTTATTTCACCTTTTTTGAAAAAAATTTTGCCAGATTATAGCACGATTTCTAGGAAAAAACTGGATTACACTTGAATGGAGTAAATGGTTATTAGATAATAACGGAATTCAAATTTTCGGGAAGCAGGAAATAATTATGACAGATAACATTGCAGTACCATTGACATTTACTGATGCAGCAGCGAATAAAGTAAAAAGTTTAATCAGCGAAGAAGAAAATACTAATTTAAAATTACGCGTGTATATCACGGGTGGTGGCTGTAGCGGTTTCCAATATGGTTTTACTTTTGATGAAAAAGTGAATGAAGGCGATTTAACGATTGAAAAATCAGGGGTTCAACTTGTGATTGACCCAATGAGTTTACAGTATTTAATCGGTGGTACCGTCGATTACACAGAAGGTTTAGAAGGTTCACGCTTTACTGTAAATAATCCAAATGCTACCAGCACTTGTGGCTGCGGTTCGTCCTTTAGTATCTAAAATGGATTTTCAATTTACACATTATCAAGGCAATGTATCCGTAAAGTGTTCGATGGAACACATTGCCCTTGCTAACTGGTTCAATACAGAAGTGCGGTCAAATCCAAAGGCGATTTTGACCGCACTTTCTACTGCACAATCACTCTCTGAAAATCAAGAAGAGATCTTAATCGGCGCAGAATATACTTTGTTTTTAGATGCTGATGAAGTAATGGTGCGAGCGAATAATCTCGCCATTGAGACAGATGAAATTTTGGAAGACGATTTTCATTATTATGATGAAGAAAGCATTGCTTTTTGTGGCACGCAAGATTTTATCCATTTCCTCGAAGCTTATGTTGATTTTATCTCTTAACCGACTATGACCACCGAAAACGTTCAAAAAAATCCCGAAGAAAAAACACCTAAAAAACGCAGTTCTTTCAAAAGCTTTCTATTAAAAGTCGCGTTTACTGGTGCGGTATTAACTGTATTTTATGGCGGATATTTAGATTGGCAAATCCGTTCGAAAATGGACGGGCAAATTTGGCGTCTGCCTGCTGAAGTGTATAGCCGCATTGAAAGTGTGAAAATTTCAGATAATCTCGCTTTTGATGAAGTAATTCAAATTTTATTAGATAACGAATATCGCCAAACGACCATGGTTGCCGCACCAGGTGATTTCAAATTGGAAGATGATACCATTGTGGTTCTTCGCCGCGCTTTCCCTTTCCCTGATAAACCAGAACCACAACGAGTTTTACGTTTACGCTTTGTCGATAACAAACTTAATCGAATTGAAGATCTCGTTGCCGTAAAAGCAATAGATGAGTTTCGCCTTGCGCCAAAATTAATTGCAATGTTGGAATCTGATAATGAAGATCGCCTTGCAATTCCTTTACAAAATTACCCGCGCTTATTGATTGACGCCTTAATTTTAACGGAAGATCGCCGTTTTTATGATCATCATGGTATAAACCCAGTGGGGATTATACGAGCATTAATTACCAATATCCGTGCGGGGCAAACGGTACAAGGTGGGAGTACGCTCACTCAACAACTTGTGAAAAATTTATTTTTATCAAGCGAGCGTACGATTACCCGTAAAGCGAATGAAGCCTTGATGTCATTGGTGTTAGATTGGCGTTATGATAAAAATCGTATTCTCGAAACCTATCTTAATGAAATTTATCTCGGACAAAATGGTGATACGCAAATTCACGGTTTTGAATTAGCCAGCCAATTCTATTTTGGTCGTTCGATTCGTGAAATTAGCTTAGATCAAATTGCACTTTTAGTCGGGATGGTCAAAGGTCCTTCACTTTATAATCCTTGGCGTAATCCTCAAAATGCCTTAGAACGTCGTAATGTTGTTTTAAAGCTCATGCTTGAACATAAAATGATCGGTGATGAACTTTACCAATTATTAAGCCAACGACCTTTAGGTGTTCAACAAAAAGGACAAATATCCCGTAAATATCCGTCATTTATTCAGACTTTACAGGCGGATTTACGTCGTGAACTAGGCGAACATAAAATCTCCAGTTTACTTGGCGCACGGATTTTCACCACAATGGATTTAAAACAACAAGCCCAAGCAGAAAATGCAGTGGTGAATACAGTTTCACAACTACAACTGAAAACTAAAAATCCATATTTAGAAGGCGCCATGATTGTTGCGGATTACCGCGTGGGTGAAATTCGTGCGGTAGTGGGTGGTTTGCAAACGCAATATGCAGGCTTTAATCGTGCATTAATGGCAAAACGTCAGATTGGTTCTTTAGTAAAACCATCAATTTATTTGACCGCACTTTCGAATCCAGAACAGTTCCGTTTAAATACCCCAATTAATAATCAGCCAATTACAATTAATGTCAAAGGTAGTCCGCCGTGGCAGCCGCGCAACTATGACAAAAAATATAGTGGTTCAGTGATGTTAATGGATGCCTTAGCACGTTCTTTAAATATTCCGACTGTGAATATTGGGATGAAAGTCGGCTTGAGTAAAGTCATTGATACACAAAAAGCGATGGGATGGGATAATGTAGAAATTCCAAAAGTGCCCGCTATGTTACTCGGCGCTTATACCATCTCACCTTATGATGTAACTAAACTTTATCAAACTATTGCGAATCAAGGTGGACGGATTGACCTCACAACCGTCGATACCATTGCGGATCGTCAAGGAAATATCATTTACCAACATGATAAAACCGCAAAACAAGTGGTCCCACAAGAAGCAGCATTCCAAACGTTATTTGCGATGCAACAAACTGTTGAACGTGGTACAGCTCGTAGCTTGCAAAATGATTATGCGGATTTACGTTTAGCTGGTAAAACAGGGACAACAAATGATGCGCGTGATACTTGGTTTGTGGGGATCGATGGAAAAAATATCAGCACAGTTTGGCTTGGTCGCGATGATAATGGCGAAACAAAACTTACCGGTGCATCGGGTGCATTACAAATTTATAAAGATTATTTAAGCCACACTTATATTGAAAAATTGAAGCTAAATAAACCAGCGAATATGAAATGGGTTGGTATTACCCAACATGGTAGCTGGGATTGTGACAGCAATCGAGTGATCCCAGTTTGGGTGAATAATGGGCAAAATTTCTGTGGAGGCACACCAAATGCTTCTCCATCACCAGCTACTCCACCAGCTGAAACAGAAATTGCTCCTCGACAAGAAAGCGTCTGGGATGTATTAGATAACCCAAATCCACCCGCTCAATAATTCATCGCGGTATATTTCTTATAATAAGCAAATATTTTGAAGCGAAAAAACTACACTTCCCCTGAAATTTCAGGGGATTTTTTTATTTCTTTAAAAAATAGCAAACGTTTGCTTTAAAAGTGCGGTACAATACGCGCCAGTTTTTACTTTCATACAGGTGCAAAACGATGACACAACAACTCCCCACTTTAAGTCTAAAAAAAATCTATTCAGGTAAAGTACGTGATCTCTATGAAATCGATGATAAACGCATGCTAATGGTTGCTTCTGACCGCTTGTCTGCGTTTGATGTTATTTTAGATGATCCCATTCCACGAAAAGGCGAAATCCTGACTCAAATTTCCAACTTTTGGTTTAACAAACTTGCTCACATTATGCCTAATCATTTCACTGGTGAGAGTGTTTATGATGTGTTGCCAAAAGAAGAAGCTGATTTAATCAAAGATCGCGCTGTAGTGTGTAAACGTTTGAATCCCATTAAAATTGAATCTATCGTACGTGGCTATTTAACTGGCAGTGGTTTAAAAGATTACAAACAAACTGGTACAATCTGCGGATTAAAATTACCTGAAGGCTTAGTTGAAGCCAGTAAATTACCAGAACCTATTTTCACCCCATCAAGTAAAGAAGCCGTCGGCAATCACGATATAAATATCAGCTATGCAGAATGTGAAAAACTCATCGGGACTGATTTAGCCGCACAAGTAAAAGAAAAAGCTATCGCACTTTATACTGCTGCTGCAGAATATGCACTGACTAAAGGCATTATTATTTGCGACACAAAATTTGAATTTGGTTTAGATGAAAATGGCACGCTCACCTTAATGGATGAAGTATTAACACCAGATTCTAGTCGTTTTTGGTCTGTCGATACTTATCAAGAAGGGATTAATCCTCCATCATTCGATAAACAATTTGTACGCGATTGGTTAGAAAATAGCGGCTGGAATAAACAAGCTCCCGCACCGAAAGTACCAGAAAATATTATTCAGAAAACTGTTGATAAATATCAGGAAGCGCTGGATTTATTAACAAAATAGAGATCAAAATCCCTGCTATTTACAGCGGGGATTTTTATGCATGATGACAACTAAAGATTTTTAGTCTTAATACATAAAAGGCTAGACAAACATAAAAAGTGAGGTTATATTTAAATGACTTTTTATTCAATTAAAATGATTAATTATTCAATCTGAATTATAAACAAGGAAAAGATATGTCAAATACAATTCTACAACATTTACCTGAAGGGCAAAAAGTCGGTATCGCGTTCTCTGGAGGCTTAGACACCAGCGCAGCATTACTCTGGATGCGTCAAAAAGGCGCGGTGCCTTATGCATACACCGCCAATTTAGGTCAACCTGATGAAGATGATTACAGCGTAATCCCGAAAAAAGCGATGGCGTATGGTGCAGAAAATGCTCGCTTAATTGATTGTCGTGCTCAGCTTGCTCATGAAGGCATTGCTGCAATTCAATGCGGTGCATTCCATATTTCTACAGGCGGAATTCCTTACTTCAATACGACTCCACTTGGTCGTGCCGTAACCGGAACTATGCTCGTTGCGGCAATGAAAGAAGACGATGTAAATATTTGGGGGGATGGCTCTACATTCAAAGGGAATGACATCGAACGCTTCTATCGTTATGGTTTATTAACAAACCCAAATTTAAAAATCTATAAACCTTGGCTAGATGCGCAATTTATTGAAGAACTTGGTGGCCGCTTTGAAATGTCTCAATTTCTTATCGAACATGGTTTTGACTACAAAATGTCCGTTGAAAAAGCCTACTCGACCGATTCCAATATGCTAGGTGCAACCCATGAAGCAAAAGACTTAGAGCAATTAAGCACTGGCATGAAAATTGTTAAACCAATTATGGGTGTAGCATTTTGGGACGAGAATGTAGAAATTAAACCAGAAACAGTAACCGTCACTTTTGAAGAAGGCGTCCCTGTCGCATTAAATGGTAAACGTTTTGATAATGCAGTTGATATTATTCTAGAAGCCAATCGTATCGGTGGCCGTCATGGTTTAGGGATGTCTGACCAAATCGAAAATCGTATTATTGAAGCAAAATCTCGTGGTATTTATGAAGCGCCAGGGATGGCATTATTGCATATCGCTTACGAACGTTTAGTAACTGGTATTCACAATGAAGATACCATCGAACAATATCGTATTAATGGTATCCGTTTAGGCCGTTTGTTATATCAAGGTCGTTGGTTTGATCCACAAGCCTTAATGCTGCGTGAAACAGCACAACGTTGGGTGGCAAAAGCAATTACGGGTACGGTAACACTTGAGCTTCGTCGTGGTAACGACTTCACTATCTTAAATACCGAATCACCAAACTTAACCTACGAAGCAGAGCGTTTAAGTATGGAAAAAGTCGAAGATGCGCCATTTGATCCAATTGATCGTATCGGTCAATTAACAATGCGTAATTTAGATGTATCTGACACCCGAGGTAAACTTGGTATCTATGCACAAACAGGTTTATTAAGCGCAATTAAAGATTCAGTATTGCCACAATTAGGCAAGAAATAAGATAAAAGAGCGGTGAAAACTGACCGCACTTTTCCGCTTATAAAAATGGCTACTTCATGTAGCCATTTTTTATTCCTCCATCTTTTCTAATTCACCTTGAGAAAATTCCTGCAGCTTATGGATTTCATTTTTTGCTTTGTCAGAAAGCACTTTATTATCCTTTAGCATCTGCTCTGAACGCGCCATAATAAAACGTAAATAATCATAGTTTTGTGTTTTTTCAAATAAAGCTTGTGCTTGATACATATCAGTAAAATCCTTATTTGCTTGGGTAAGCAACATTTTTTGCCCAACTAAAACAATTAGTGCTAATGCCAATGCAATGACAGTGCCATAACCGTTTGTCAGATAATAAAGCAACCCACCTATAACAAATAAGCCTGAAACCAGTCGAGAGCTGTTTTTAATATAAGTTTCACTGGGTGGCGCTTGGATAAGTTCAGATAATTTCATTCAAATTCACCATAAAAAATAAGGGCGTTATCATCGCCCTTATTATTAACTTTCGCAAGGATTATGCAAGAATACCAGCCCAGTAACCTAAAATCCCCACGCCAAATAAACCGAAGATAATCACCATTGCATTCACTTTTTTACGTAATAAATACATACATAAGAAAGTCAGTAATAAGGCTAATAAACCTGGAAGTAGATCATTTAATACGCCTTGCAATGTTACAACAACTTCTTCACCTAATTGGTTTTTATAACGAGTAAGTTCTAATGGGACATTAATACTTGTCCATTTAGAAACCAACGAGCCCATGACAAAGAGACCAAGAATAGAAGCTCCTTGAGTGATTTTTTGCAAACGTCCACCACCCATATCAGAAACGATTTCTGTGCCTTTTTCATAACCATATTTGAAACCATACCAGCGAGTAACAGCACGGATCACATTGATTAAGATAAAAAACAATAATGGACCTAAAATGCTTCCTGTTAAGGCAATTCCAGCACCAAGTGCGGCTAAAACTGGGCGCAAAGTTCCCCAGAAAATAGGATCGCCCACACCAGCTAATGGCCCCATAAGTCCGACTTTTACACCACTAATTGCCGCATCATCCACATCTTTTGCACCATTCGCGCGCTCTTGTTCCATTGCGGCAGTCACGCCCATAATTGCAGATCCCACCCAAGGTTGAGTATTAAAAAATTCAAGATGGCGTTTGAGTGCCTCAGCTTGATCTTCTTTTTTGCTATATAAGCGTTTGATTGTTGGGATCATCGAAACACAGAATCCCATTGATTGCATACGTTCAAAGTTAAATGATCCTAAAAGGAACGTTGAACGGAAATAAGTACTTAAAATATCACCCTTTGTAAGAGTTACTTTTTGTTCTGACATAATACGCTCCTTATAGACCTTCTAATTCGTTATCAGCAAGTTTTCTTTTGCTTGCCACTGGCATTGCGACTTGGTTAAAACGCGGGTTTAATTGGATATAAAGCATGGCTAAACAAGTACCAAGAATACCCAATCCAACTAAGTTATAATTAGTAAAGGAAGCAATAACAAAACCAAGGAAGAAAAATGGCATTAATGCACCCGCGCGCATCATATTAATCACCATTGCATAACCCACTACGACGATAAATCCACCGGCAATTTGTAAGCCACGAGTAATCACTTCAGGAATTGCATCTAATGCGCTAGTTACGGCATCAGTACCTGCGACTAAACCAACCGCTAATGCAGGAATTGCAACACGCAATGCTTGTAAAGAAAGCCCTGCAAAATGGCAAAGTTCAATCCCACGGAAATTAGCTTGTTCAGCAAATTTATCCGCTTTATGTTGTAAGAAGATTGTTAGTGTACGTACGAAAATAGTAAGCACTTGACCTGCAGCAGCAACTGGCACCGCGATAGCAATCGCCGTCCCCACTGATTGACCACCCTTAATAACAAGAATCGCAGAGATCACACTAGCAAGTGCCGCATCTGGCGCCATTGCTGCCCCAACGTTCATCCAACCTAGTGCGATCATTTCTAATGTACCGCCAAGGATAATACCGGTTTCAAGATCGCCTAATACCAAGCCAATCATAGTACAAGCAAAAAGTGGACGGTGGGTTTGACGTTCATCTAATACGCTCCCCATACCGCAAATTGCCGCGACAAGCACGACTAAAATGAGTTCCATTGTTGACATAAAATGCGCTCCTAGAATTTAATTGAATCAAGTTTTTCGCGAGTAAGTTCAACAGGCTTATTCGCTGCCACTTTTTGAAGGGAAAGTTTCACGCCCATATCAAGTAATTTTTTGAATGCAGCGACATTAGATGGATTCACTGTGACTGCATCAGAAAGCTGTTTATTTCCTTCTTTATGCGTCATTCCGCCCACGTTAATGGTATCAATACGCAAACCACCTTCGATTAAACGCACTGCATCTTCAGGCTTGGTCACAAGCATTAAAATATTACGGCTCGCATATTTTGGATTGTTGTAAACCTTAATCGCTTTATCCACAGGAATTACATAGGCTTTCAAATGTGGCGGCGCAATTTGAAGAAGCAATTCCTTACGTAATTCATCATTTGCCACTTCATCACTAATAGCAAAAATGGCTTCGCATTTCACTGCTTTTGCCCAAGAAGTAGCAACTTGGCCATGAATTAAACGATCATCAATACGCAGTAAATTGACACTCATACGTCCATTAGGATCGTATTGAGTATTATCTTCTTCGCTTTCTTGTTCTTCTTTTGCTTCCTCTTTTGGAGTTTCAGGTTGAGCGAAAGAGGCAACGTCATCTGGTTTCCGATAACTTTTCACTGCCATTACCCCAACTTCCTTGGCGACATCAGCAAGTGCTTCCGCTGATTTTGCATCATCCTTGGCATCTAATACTTCTAATAACATTGGTAAACTTACACCAGTGACAATATCATCTTGAGGACGTTTTGCCGCTACTCGGGCCGCCGCGTTATAGGGGCTACCACCAAATAAATCTACCAAAAATAACACGCTATCTGATGGCGAGCATTCAGCAATAATAGCCTCATACTTTTCCACCAAGGTGTCTTGCCCTTCTCCTGGAACGAATGTTACACCGTGAAGTCCTTCCACCTCACCGAATACCATTTCAGAAGAATTGACCAACTCAGCAGCAAGCTTGCCGTGAGCTGCAACGATTACTTGAATCATTGGATACTCCTAAGGTTGAAATAAATCGTCAAAAGCATAGAGTAAACGGTTGCGTAACTCAAGATAATTATAAGTGCTTGTACCATTAAAATTGACATACATCAATTTTTTAGAACACAAAAAGGTATTGTAAACGGAATAATTTGGCGTGCATTAGGCTTAATTACACTTCAGAATTTTTGGATAAAAAGTGCGGTATAAACTAAGAAAGTTTTTAAAAAAGAAAAACCGATTTTCAATCACTGAAAATCGGTTAAAGAACCTGTAATTTAAATTCAATTGTGTAGTGTTTACCCATAAAAAAATCTGCACCTCAATTGTTGGTTTGTTGAGTCCAACTTTTGGAGTGCAGATCAAAATGACCGCACTTTTTTATGAATTTTTTAATCACAACTTATCATTTACAAAAAAACTAGACATGTCGTTTTGCTGTTGATGTAAACGCAATCTTATCTGGTCGATAACTAATACTCCCATATTGAAACGGTCGACCATCAGCCAAATAAGTGGTACTCGTCACATTCACAACCATGTCATATTCACCAAGATCGATCGCATTTTTTTCTTCTTCATTTGCATAACGAAAGACAATTTTTCGTTGTGAGTGGCTAATTCTTAATTTTAATTCGTTTTCTAAATAGTGATAAATAGAGTGTTCAGCGATTTCTCGGCTAATAAAAGGCACGATGCGGCGATCAAAATAAGACACTTCATGCTCAACCGCTTCACCATCAATTTCACGGAGACGAGCAATGCGGTAGAAATCGATCTGATCATTGACATTAAAGATATCCATCAATTCTTCTTCGCCTTGCACAATATACAAGCTGGTTAATGTGGTTTTCACTTGATGTGTTGAGGCACTGTTTAATTCGCTGACGGTTTTAATTTCAGAAAGCATTTGTGGTTTAGATAAGTCATGTTCTAAAACAATCGAATTTCGACCTTGTTGCTTTTGAATATAGCCATCAATTTCAAGTAGAGAAAGCGCTTTTCGAATAGTATCTTTGGAAAAACCGTAGCTTTGCATGAGTTCATTTTCACTAGGAAGTTCTTGCAATGGCGCAAAATTACCACTGTTAATTTGGGTTTTTATATCGTTATAAACCTTCTTGTACTTACTCATTTTTAATCCTTTTATCTACCATTCGTTCCATAGGTATAGCTATAGCATATCATAAAATCCAAAATGTTATACGTATAAAGTGTGATGAGTATCACTCTTTTACGAAAATGTTTTAAGCTTTTACGTAAAAGTTATTGCGTTAAAATATGTTTAGGTTAGAATGAGCCAAAATCATGACTTCCTAGAGGAAATATTATGCTTACTCGTTCAAGTGGTGTTCTCATGCACATTACCTCGCTACCAAATGCATTCGGTATTGGTAGTTTTGGGCAATCAGCTTATGAGTTTGTTGATTTTTTAGTTGAAACCAAACAAACTTATTGGCAAATTCTTCCACTTACCACTACCAGTTATGGTGATTCTCCTTATCAATCTTTCTCTGCGATTGCAGGCAATACTCACCTTATTGATTTTGACTTATTAACCCAAATGGGCTTGTTGAAAGAAGCGGATTATGCATCGGTCAATTTTGGTGAAGATCCAACTAACGTGGATTATGAACGCGTCTTCTATGCGCGCCGCCCGATTTTAGAAACAGCCGTGAAAAATTTTTTAGCGAATCAAGCATTCCAAGCAGATTTCAAGAATTTTGAGAAAAACAACCGCTTGTGGCTAGACGATTTTGCTGAGTTTATGGCAATTAAAGAGCATTTCGGCAATCAAGCATTGCAGAAATGGGATGATAAAAAAGCGGTAGCGCGTGCTCCAAAAACATTAGAAAAATATCGCACTATGTTAGCAGATCAAATTCAGTACTTTAAAGTAACGCAATATTTCTTCTTCAAACAATGGAGCGAATTAAAAGATTACGCGAATCAAAGGGGCATTAAGATTATCGGTGATATGCCGATTTATGTAGCGGCAGATAGCGTAGAAGTTTGGACAAAACCAGAACTCTTCCAATTAGATAAAGAACGTAATCCTCTTTTTGTGGCGGGGGTTCCTGCCGATCAATTCAGTGCAACGGGGCAACTTTGGGGCAACCCGCTTTACGATTGGGAAGAGCATAAAAAACAAGGCTATACTTGGTGGATTCACCGTATTGAAGAAAGCTTCAAAATTTATGATGTACTTCGCATCGACCATTTCAAAGGTTTTTCCGATTATTGGCAAGTGGATGGAAAAGCCGATATTGCCAAATATGGTAGTTGGCAGCCAGGTCCAGGCTATGATTTATTCAAAGCTGTTAAAGAGCAATTGGGCGATTTACCGATTATTGCCGAAGACTTAGGTAATATTGATGATAAAGCCAGAAAACTGCTTGCAGATTGTAATTATCCAGGTATGAAGATTTTGCAATTTGGCTTTGAAGATGTCAGTGGAAAAAGCTTAGACAGTCCGCATTATTGCATCCCGCATTCTATTGTTTATACCGGTACACATGATAACGATGTGACTAATGGTTGGTATAACGGTCTTACCGATCAACAGCAACAATATATTAATGATTATACGAACCGTCATAATGATGAGTCGATTTGCCAAGCAATGATTCGTCAGCTCTTTGCAACGGTCAGCAATACAGCGATTGCCACAATGCAAGATGTTTTAGATTTGCCTGCGAGTTCAAGAATGAATGTTCCTTCAACAATTGGTGGAAACTGGCAATGGAGAATGCAGCAATCAGATTTAACACAAGATAAAAAAGACTTTTTAGCAAAAATGACCACGTTATATCAACGTGCTAATCAGGAAAACCCAATGATTAAATTTAGTACATTTGTAAAAAACGAAACTAATAAATCGCTTGAGCAATTAAGTGATAAAGAAACTTATATTCAATTATTAAATTACGTAAAAGCACTTTCTGCAGATAAACCTAAAAACACGGGTAAACGTAAGGTTTACTATATCTCAGCAGAGTTTTTAATCGGTAAATTACTTTCTAATAACTTGATTAACCTTGGTGTGTATCAGGACATCAAAACGGAATTAGAAAGTGCGGGTAAATCATTAAGCCATATTGAAGATATTGAGCCAGAACCGTCTTTAGGAAATGGTGGTTTAGGTCGTTTGGCTTCTTGTTTTATTGATTCCATGTCTACACTTGGCTTAAATGCTGAGGGGGTAGGTTTAAACTATCATTATGGATTGTTCAAACAGGTCTTCAAAAAGAATGAACAACATGCGGATCCTAATGATTGGATTGAAGAGAACTCTTGGTTAATTCCAACGGATATTAGCTATGAGGTGCCATTTAAGAAATTTACGTTAACCTCTAAACTAGATCGTATTGATATTCTAGGTTATAAGAAAGACACGAAAAACTATCTCAATTTATTTGATATTAAATCAGTGAATCCTAAACTGATTAAAAAAGGTATTGAGTTTGATAAAACTGCGATTGAAGAAAATCTAACATTATTCCTTTATCCAGATGATTCAGATAAAAATGGGGAATTACTGCGTATTTATCAACAATACTTTATGGTATCAAATGCGGCACAGTTATTAATTGATGAAGCGATTGCTCGTGGCAGTAATTTACATGATTTAGCCGATTATGCGTATGTTCAAATCAATGATACTCACCCTTCAATGGTGATTCCTGAATTAATTCGCTTATTAACGGAAAAACATCAGATTAAATTTGCAGAAGTGGTTGAAATTGTACGTAATATGGTGGGCTATACTAACCATACGATTTTGGCTGAAGCGCTAGAAAAATGGCCGTTAGATTATCTAGATGAAGTGGTGCCGCATTTAGTGGTGATCATTAAAAAATTAGATAAATTAGTGCGTGCCGAGTATAAAGATCCTGCCGTACAAATTATCGATAAACAAAAACGTGTGCATATGGCGCATATGGATATTCACTTTTCGAATTCTGTGAATGGTGTGGCCGCGTTACATACGGAGATTTTGAAAAATTCAGAGCTTAAAGCGTTCTATGCGTTATATCCTGAAAAATTCAATAATAAGACAAACGGCATTACCTTCCGCCGTTGGTTAGAGTTTTCTAACCAAGCATTAGCCGCTTACATTAAAGAATTGATTGGTGATGAATATTTGTATGATGCAACGAAATTAGAGAAATTGTTAGCCTTTAAAGGTGATAAAAAGGTTCATCAACAATTAGCGAAAATTAAGTTTGAAAACAAATTAGCATTAAAAGCGTACCTTAAAGAAAATAAAGGTATTGATTTAGATGAAAATTCAATCATTGATACGCAAATTAAGCGTTTCCATGAATATAAACGCCAACAAATGAATGCGCTTTATGTGATTCATAAATACTTGGAAATTAAAGCAGGTAAATTACCAAAACGTAAAATTACGGTGATTTTCGGCGGAAAAGCGGCACCCGCTTATGTGATTGCACAGGATATTATTCATTTAATTCTTTGTTTATCTGAGTTAATCAATAATGATCCTAAAGTGAATAAGTATTTAAACGTGCATTTAGTGGAAAACTATAATGTGAGCGTGGCGGAAAAACTGATTCCAGCAACCGATATTTCAGAACAAATTTCACTTGCCTCTAAAGAAGCTTCCGGTACTGGTAATATGAAATTTATGCTGAATGGAGCATTAACCTTAGGCACAATGGACGGCGCTAATGTTGAAATTGCAGAATTAGCCGGTGCTGAAAATATCTATACATTCGGTAAAGATTCAGAAAGCATTATTAAACTTTATGAAACAGCAGGTTATGTTTCAAAAGAATATTATGAAAACGACAAAGAGATTAAAAGAGCGGTCGATTTTATTCTGAATCCAGCCGTGGTGAAATTAGGCAATAAAACACGTTTAGAACGTCTTTATAACGAATTATTGAATAAAGACTGGTTTATGACGTTAATTGATTTTAATGCTTATGTTGAAGCGAAAGAACAAATCTTAGCCGATTATGAAGATCAAGATAGATGGAATGAGAAAGTCGTTCACAATATCGCAAAAGCGGGCTTCTTCTCATCAGATCGCACTATTGCTCAATATAATGCAGACATCTGGCATTGTGAGGACTAAGGGGAAGCAATGAAACTACTTACCCTGAATGTACACGCTTGGTTAGAAGCTAACCAAGCGGAAAAAATAGAGATTCTTGCTGAGACTATTGTGGAAAAGGGCTATGACATTATCGCCTTACAAGAGGTTAATCAATTGATGTCGTCTCCTGCTATTTCGCCAACGTTAAAGCAAGATAACTATGGTGTCATTCTGTTAAATAAAATCAATCAACGCGTTGCACAGAAATACTCACTTTTTTGGAGCAATTCGCATATTGGTTACGATAAATATGATGAGGGCATTGCGTTTTTAACGCGCTTGCCCGTTTATGATGTTGATGCGTTTTATTGTAGCCAACATCAACGTCTTGACTCGATTCTCTCGCGTAAAATCATTGGCTTGACGGTAGAATATCAAGGCCAGTTAATTGAATGTTATTCTTGCCATATCAATTTGCCACATTGTGATGGTGAAAACCAACTTGATAATATTCGTTATATTGTAGAGCGAACTCAAAGTGTGAATCTTAAAATCCTGATGGGGGATTTCAATACTGATGCAATAAGCGATCAGCAAGCTTACCAGCAGATTAAATCCTTAGGCTTATTCGATACATTTGAAATGGCAGAGCAAAAGGATAGTGGTATCACTGTGGAGAAAGCGATTGACGGTTGGAAAAGCCATAGTGAAGAAAAGCGATTAGATTATATTTTTTTAAACCAAGCAAAAAGGGTTTTATCCAGTCAGGTTATTTTTAATGGTAAAAATAAACCGATTGTTTCCGACCATTTTGGCGTAGAAGTAGCTCTCATCTTGTAGGAGAATCAATATGAAAAAAATGCTCAGTTTTGAATTTTGGCAAAAATTCGGTAAGTGCCTAATGGTTGTGATTGCTGTGATGCCAGCCGCGGGTTTAATGGTGAGTATTGGTAACTCACTGCCTTTGATTAGCGATGCGAAATGGCTAGTGCTTGTCGGAAACATTATCGCTCAAATTGGTTGGGGGATTATTGGTAACCTTCATTTATTATTTGCTTTAGCGATTGGTGGTAGCTGGGCAAATGAGCGTGCGGGTGGGGCATTTGCAGCAGGCCTGGCTTTCATTTTAATTAACTTAATTACCGGTAACTTTTTCGGTGTGAAACTTGAAATGCTAGCGGATCCAAATGCACATGTAAGTACAGTATTGGCCGGTGAAATTCCTGTGGCGAATTACTTTGTGAATGTGCTTGGGCAACCTGCGTTAAATATGGGGGTGTTCGTTGGTATTATCGCTGGTTTTGTGGGTGCAACAACTTTTAACCGTTACTACAATTTCCGTAAATTACCTGAAGTACTGACGTTCTTTAATGGTAAACGCTTCGTTCCTTTCGTTGTTATTTATCGTTCTGTATTAGTGGCGATCTTCCTATCATTATTCTGGCCTTTAGTTCAGACAGGAATTAATCATTTCGGTCAATGGATTGCTAACTCACAAAACTCAGCGCCAATTTTAGCACCATTTATTTATGGTACCTTAGAGCGTCTATTACTTCCATTTGGTTTACACCATATGTTAACTATCCCAATGAACTACACTTCATTAGGTGGTACTTATGAATTCTTAACAGGTGTACAACAAGGTAAACAAGTATTTGGTCAAGACCCACTATGGCTTGCATGGATTTCTGACTTAATTAACCTTAAAGATGCAGGTAATTTAACGCAATATAACGAACTTCTTTCAACTGTGACACCTGCTCGCTTCAAAGTAGGACAAATGATTGGTTCAACTGGTATCTTAATGGGTTTGACTCTCGCAATGTATATCAATGTGGATGAAGACAAGAAAAAACTCTATAAAGGTATTTTCCTTTCTTCTGCACTTGCGGTGTTCTTAACTGGTGTGACTGAACCAATTGAATACATGTTTATGTTTGTCGCCTTACCGCTTTATATTGTTTATGCGTTAGTACAAGGTTGTGCTTTCGCCATGGCAGATATTGTTGACTTACGTGTGCATTCATTCGGTAACATTGAGTTCTTAACACGTACACCAATGGCGATTAAAGCCGGTATCGGTATGGATGTGATCAACTTTATTTGGGTATCTATCCTCTTTGCAGTGGCTATGTTCTTTATCGCGAACTTTATGATTAAGAAATTTAATCTTGCAACAGCAGGCCGTAACGGTAACTATGATGCAAAAGGTTCAGATGAAGCTTCTAGCGATGAGCCAAAAGTGGCGAATGCTAGCACGCAAGTTATTCAAATCATCAACTTACTTGGTGGACGTAATAATATTGCAGATGTTGATGCTTGTATGACACGTTTACGTATCACCGTACATAATCCAGAGTTAGTGGGTGATGAAGCAAGTTGGAAACAAGCAGGTGCAATGGGCTTTATTGTGAAAGGCTCTGGTATCCAAGCGATTTATGGACCAAAAGCAGATGTCTTAAAATCTGATATTCAAGACGTGCTTTCATCGGGCGTAGAAATTCCTAAAATGTAATTTAGCCTAAACATTCATTTTATCCCCGCTTTTTAAGGCGGGGATATCATATTAATACCTTATATCGATATTGCTCATCTTTAATCTATCCACAAATACTATCAACGTAGAAAACATTTCCATAATTTCTGTACTATAAAAAAATACCGCCCGTTGTGTAACGAGCGGTATTTGTAGTATTAGAAGGGAAGTGGTCATTAAATGATTAACTGACCGATAATACTACGAGTTTCCTCTAGAACTTCGGTGAGTTTTACTTTCACTAAATCCCCGATTTTGTAACGGCGTTCCCCTTGAATATACAGTGCCAATTCATCAGCATTCACTTGCATTTCATCTTTATTCGGATGTAATGTAGAAGCTGGTACGAACATGGATGCCCCATTTTCTAATAATTGAACCCGTAAACCACCACGCATCACATCTTGCACTTCTGCATCAAATTCAGCATTTTCTGCGACTTTATCAGCAAGATAGCGACAATATAACCAGTCTGCGATATCACGCTCAACCAAGCGATTTTGACGACGCGCTTCTTGTAAGCGAGCAAGGACTTCATCTTGTGGTTTTTCACAAGCTTGTTGTGTGAGCACAGCTTTAATTAAGCGATGGTTCACCATATCGGAATATTTACGGATAGGCGATGTCCAAGTTGCATAACCTTCTAATCCAAGACCAAAATGTGGAGCAAGTTCCGATTTAAATTCCGCAAAGGTTAAATAACGACGTAAACGGAATTCTAAATAGTCACCTTCAATTGGTTCAATATCATGACGCATTTGGCAATAGCCTTTTAAGGTTGCCAAATTTTCTACCGAATAACGCTCAGCAAGCTCGGCTTGATTTTCTTCATTAGCTAAATTTGCCATTAAGAAATTATGCGCGTTTTCTAAGAATTTCTTATCAAACCCAGAGTGTGTATTAAAAATACCAGTTTGCGCTTGCTCAGCTAAGAATTGTGCAGCACAGATATTGGCGATAATCATGGATTCTTCCACGATTTGATTTGCAATACGACGATATTCCGCTTTAATTTCTTTCACTTTGCCATTTTCAGCGAGAATAAAGGAGTAATCCGGTTTCTCTTTAAATAAAAGAGAATGCGTTTTACGCCATTGAATACGCGCTTTGGTAAATTGATGTAACCAATCAATTTGCTGTGCGATTTTTGGTGTTTCCGGCTGCCATGCATCAGGCACTTGTTCTAAATAATCTGAGATCTTGTTATAGACTAATTTCGCTTTAGATTGAACATAAGCCGAAACAAAATACGGTTTAGCCGTGATATTGCCTTCAAGATCCGTTTCGATATAACAAACAAGGGCTGGACGCATTTCATTTGCGATTAACGAACATAATTCATCAGATAATTCGCGTGGCAACATTGGGATGTTAAAGCCTGGCAAATAATTGGTGAAACAACGCTGTTTCGCATCTTTTTCAATTTGAGAATCTAATGCAATATAAGCGGTTGGATCCGCAATCGCGACAACTAATTTCCAACCTGTTTGTTCACCATTTTGTTCGATAGGCTCAATATATAAGGCATCGTCCATATCCATTGTGCTTTCAGAGTCAATCGTCACAAAATGAAGTGCGGTCAGATCTTCACGGGTTTGTTGATCTAACATTTCATAACTTTCAGCGCCTTGCACAGGATAACGAGATTGCTCATGACGTGCCAATGTTACCCACCAAGGGGCAAATTCATCATCAGCTCGGCAAATAAACTGATTAATAGTGGCATAGAAAAAGCGATCATCACGTAATGGGTGAGTTTTTAAATTAGCAACCACCCAATCGCCTTCTTGTAATTCTTCTTTTATGGATTTAGCTTGTTGTGCGCCAATGGGTTGGTTAATACTTGGATGATCAACCAAAACTTGCAATTTCTTGTCTTTATTAAACCGCACTTTTGCAATGAAACGTGTCAACATTGGCTCAATTAAGGATTCCGGCTCAGCTTGTTCTTTATCACCTTGCTTTTCAATAGTGGCTTTGATTTTGTCACCGTGCATCACCTTTTTCATTGAAGGCGGCGCGATGAAATAGGTTTTCTTATCGCACTCTAAAAAACCATAGGCTTTATCTGTGCTTTTTACCACGCCTTCTACATACTCTTTGCTGTCGTGGATTTGTTGTTTAAGCTGTGCGAGTAAAGGATTATCTTGAAACATAGTTATATTTTAAAAAAGAGAAAAGGCAGACTGAAAAGCCTGCCTAAAAAAGAATGTAAGAAAAATTATTCTTCGCCTAATTCGCCCATTGCGGTGATGCTGAAACCTGCATCAACATGAACGATTTCACCAGTAATACCCGATGCTAAATCAGAGCATAAAAATGCCGCTGAGTTACCCACATCTTCGATAGTAACTGTACGACGTAATGCAGCGGTTTTCTCAAAGGTAGAAAGCATTTTCTTGAAGTTTTTAATACCTGATGCTGCTAAAGTGCGGATTGGACCAGCAGAGATCGCATTCACACGAATACCTTCTTTACCTAAATCAGCAGCCATCACGCGAGTTGCTGCTTCAAGAGACGCTTTCGCTAAACACATAACATTGTAGTTAGGAATTGCACGTTCTGCACCTAAGTAAGATAACGTTAATAATGCAGCATTTGGATTTAAGTAAGGGCGAGCTGCTTGTGCCATTGCAACGAAGCTGTATGCGCTAATATCGTGAGCAATACGGTAACCTTCACGTGTTGCCGCATTGACATAATCGCCATCTAATTGATCGCCTGGTGCGAATGCGATAGCGTGTACGAAACCATCAAATTTGTCCCAACGTTTGCTTAATTCTGCAAAGCAGTTTTGGATGCTTTCATCGGTTGCCACATCTAAAGGAAGCACGATATCAGAACCAAATTCTTTGGCAAATTCTTCTACGCGCGGTTGTAATTTATCGTTTAAATAAGTGAAAGCAAGTTCTGCACCTTGTTCTTTCATTGATTTTGCGATCCCGTAAGCGATAGAACGATTGCTTGCAAGACCGGTTACTAAAATGCGTTTACCTGTTAAGAAACCCATAATTTTTCCTATATTGTTAGCGTAAAAAACTTGAGTAGTATAAGCGAAAATTTGTCTTTATACAAAGCAGACCAATTTTTCTAAGAAAACCAACCGCACTTTATTTACAAATTCGTTTGAGCAAAAACCTAAAATCAGCGAAAATAGCCCACATTTTTAATTGAACGAAGAAGAAACAATGAGTTATCCATTAGAAGAAGTTAATAAACGTCGCACTTTTGCGATTATTTCCCACCCCGATGCAGGTAAAACAACCATCACCGAAAAAGTACTTTTATACGGAAATGCAATTCAAACAGCTGGTTCTGTAAAAGGCAAAGGCTCGACTGCGCATGCCAAATCCGACTGGATGGAAATGGAAAAACAACGTGGGATTTCGATTACCACTTCCGTGATGCAATTTCCTTATAATGATTGCTTGGTGAACTTACTTGATACTCCGGGGCACGAAGATTTCTCTGAAGATACTTACCGCACTTTAACCGCTGTGGATAGCTGTTTAATGGTTATCGACTCAGCAAAAGGGGTTGAAGAACGTACAATTAAACTAATGGAAGTAACTCGCTTACGTGATACGCCAATCATCACCTTCATGAACAAACTCGACCGCGATATTCGCGATCCGATGGAATTATTAGATGAAGTAGAAAATATTCTGAAAATTCGTTGTGCGCCAATTACATGGCCGATTGGTTGCGGAAAATTATTTAAAGGCGTTTATCATATCGCTAAAGATGAAACCTATCTTTATCAATCTGGTCAAGGCTCAACCATTCAAGAAGTTCGTATTGTGAAAGGTTTAAATAGCCCAGAATTAGATGCTGCTGTTGGCGATGATTTAGCACAACAACTTCGTGATGAATTGGAATTAGTGCAAGGCGCAAGTAACGAATTTGAACATGATGCCTTCATTAAAGGTGAACTTACGCCTGTATTTTTCGGAACAGCATTAGGTAACTTCGGTGTGGATCATTTCCTTGATGGTTTAACACAATGGGCGCCAAAACCACAATCTCGTCAAGCTGATACAAGAACAGTCGAAAGTTCAGAAGAAAAATTCAGTGGTTTCGTATTTAAAATTCAAGCTAATATGGATCCAAAACACCGCGACCGTGTTGCCTTTATGCGCGTCGTTTCAGGCAAATATGAAAAAGGCATGAAACTAAAACATGTTCGAATTGGTAAAGATGTAGTGATTTCTGACGCACTCACCTTTATGGCTGGCGACCGAGCTCACGCCGAAGAAGCTTACGCTGGCGATATTATTGGTTTACATAATCACGGTACGATCCAAATTGGCGATACCTTTACGCAAGGTGAAACCTTGAAATTTACGGGGATTCCAAACTTTGCTCCAGAACTATTCCGCCGTATTCGCTTGAGAGATCCACTCAAACAAAAACAATTACTTAAAGGTTTAGTACAACTTTCAGAAGAAGGTGCTGTTCAGGTATTTCGCCCATTAATGAATAACGATTTAATCGTTGGTGCCGTGGGTGTCTTGCAGTTTGATGTGGTAGTTTCTCGTCTAAAAACTGAATATAACGTAGAAGCGATTTATGAAAATGTGAACGTTGCAACCGCACGCTGGGTGGAATGTGCCGATGCGAAAAAATTCGAAGAATTTAAGCGCAAAAATGAGCAAAATTTAGCTTTAGATGGTGGAGATAACTTAACCTATATTGCGCCAACAATGGTAAATCTGAATTTAGCTCAAGAACGTTATCCTGATGTCGTTTTTTACAAAACTCGTGAACATTAAAATGACAAAATGCGGTGAAATTTCACCGCACTTTTCCAGAAAAAAAGCGTTGAAATTTAATTCAACGCTTTTCTTTTATTTAGAGACTTTTTCTTGTCTTAATCTCCAAAGTTGATAAACATTCACAACGGCTAAAAATGCATTTAATAATGCCACAGGATAGGCGGCGATAATTACGCTATAGATAACAAATAAAATTGCGCCAATGCTGTTCACTATGCGTAGATGTACGATAGATTTAAACAAAAATGATACAGCAACAAAAAAGGTTGCGATATAGCCCAATAATTCAACTAAATTCAATTCCATAATTCTATTATCTTCGATTAAAAATAAAAACGGGCGTCATAATAAAAGATTTTTAAAACAAGGAAAAGATCAGAAAAAAAAGCAACCGATTGCAAGAGGAAATTATTTTATCTTACAAAGAATAAAGGTATTTTTATCATCATTAGCGCATAAAAAGCCGGGACGAGTGCGCACATCTAAAATCTTGGGAAGCTTATCCAATTTGGGGGAATTAGATAACATTAGCTCGCTCAACCCGCACTTTGTCACCGGCTAAATTCTTTTAGTAATCTAGATGATCGAACAATGAACAATAAAGAAATTTAATAAAACAAGGGTCTATCTTTTGTAATGACTACAATTCCAATTTCTATCATTCTAGAAATTGGATTGATTATAAACTATGAAGTAACTTTAGATTCAAGAGGATTATAGATAAATGAAAGTTATGATTTTATTTTAAATAAAGACAAGTTGAACTAAAAGCATATAGAAAAGCGTACCAACAGCAATAGATAGAAACATATTTTTCTTCCAAAAATGCAACCCTAGCACCACTATGCCTGCAAGAAAATCAGGAATACCATGATAACCAGTTAAAACATCAATATTCTTATAGCAATAAACTACAAGCATACCAAACATAGCTGGAGGTAAAACTTTCCCAAGATAGCGAATATATTGTGGAATAGGACGATTAGCTGGAAAAACAAAAAATGGCAATAAGCGTGTAAATTGCACCGTAAGCACACAAATTCCAATCGTCATAATCTGTTCTGTAAGTGTCATTTTAGCGACTCCAATTTTGTGTCTAATTTAGGTCCACGCATAGTTAGAATTAACCAGATACCAATTAATGTTGGAATTAAGAAATATTCTTTGCCTACAATCAGTAAAAAAGCTAATGCAATCCCTAAACCTAAGAGAGAGCTTTCATGAGATTTTTCCTTTATCCAATTTTCTGCAAAAATGACTAAGAAAAGAGCTGTCATCGAGAATTCCACACCTTTTAAATCAAAAGGTAAGACAGAGCCAAATAAGTTACCAATTGCAGCGCCAACCACCCAATAAATATGCAAATATAAGCTTACAAAAAACATATACCAACCTTTATCTAAGTGCGGTGGAATTTTAGCCATATAATTTAAAGAAAAAGATTCATCTACAAGGGTGGTAATTAAATACCAACGTTTATGACCAATGTGTACGCCATATTTTTCTAACATTGATACGCCATAGAAAATCTGACGAGTACTGATCATCAAGGTAATTAATAACACACTGATGGGAGAAAAAGGCGCGATAAGTGCTCCAGCAGCAATAAACTCAACAGAACCGGCATAAATAAATAAAGCCATTAAAGTAGGATATAAAAATCCGAAACCTAGTGCCTTCATATAAATACCATACGCCACACCAAGAAATAAAAATCCTGCAATCATTGGCGCACTATAAGGAAAAGCTGCTTTAGCCGCCGCACTAATAGGGTGAGACCGCTGATTTTGTTGAGAAAAATTCATTTATTACTTCTATAAATCTAAAACAGATAGCCCAGGTAAAGTTGAAAAACTTTGGGCTTTTACGGTTTGATAAAAATCTTCTAAATAAGAAAGGGATTCATCTTCTTTGCGAATCGCCGCATATAGATTGCTATATAAACCTTCTTTTGTGACTTTTCTTGCCACGACATAACCCTTTTCCAAATAAGGCAACGCAGCCCAATAAGGGATAGTCGCAATGCCACGACGACTCGCCACTAATTGAATCATAGCAATAGTCAATTCAGTTGTGCGGCGAGTAGGATTAATGCCTTTTGGTTTAAGCACTTTACGCAATAGATCTAACATATCATCAGGAACTGGATAAGTAACCCAGGTTTCATCTGCAAAATCTTCCGCATCCCAAATGTCTTTTTCTGCTAAAGGGTGATCTTTTGAGCAAATCCCAACCATCTCATAAGAAAAGAGCGGTTTAAAAATGACATCATCATTATGCTCTACTTCTGATACTATCGCCCAATCGGCTCGGTGAGACAGCAATAAACCAACAGGATCCGTATGAAAACCAGATACAATATCCAACTCAACTAGCCCCCAATGCCGACGAAATTCATCCATAGCTGGCATTAACCAATCAAAACAAGTATGACATTCCACAGCTATTCTCAGCTGACCCGCATCACCATGTTTAACCCGTGCAAGATCACGTTCAGCATCAACAACTTTTGGCATTACCTCATTAGCAAGACGAATTAAACGCTCTCCTGCCGAAGTAAAACGAAGTGGATTACTTTTACGCTCAAACAAAGGTAAACCAAACTGTTCTTCTATTAATTTAATTTGGTGAGAAAGGGCTGATTGAGTTAGATATACTCGCTTTGCTGCTAAAGAAACACTACCAGTCTCTTTTAAAGCTAACAAAGTTTTAAGATGTCTAAATTCTAGAAAGGTTGGTTTCATTAAAAATATTCATACAAAATAGAAAATTAGATGATAGATATAATACCTTAAAATACGAAATATTCGAATTAATATTCTATAGAGAAAACAAAAACCCCAGCTTTTCAACTGGGGTTCTTATCTTTTATTCTACTCTGCTTTATTTATGTATTTGGTAACCTGGCGG